>JAKOZG010000013.1 GCA_029780115.1 Thermotogota bacterium | reverse complement strand
GGAAACACCCAGCTCCATTCCGAACCTGACGGTTAAGCCGTATCGTGCCGATGGTAGTACGGTGAAACGTGCGAGAGTAGGTATTGCCCCCCTTTAAATTTTATATATTAGATTAAACATTGCTTTTTTCATACCATATTTCCCCATATGTCCCACCCCTTTAAGTGAAATACCGCGTTTTTACAACGCGGTATTTTTTGTTTGAATTTAAGTATTTTTTAATAAAAATTATGTTATAATAAACAATATAAATTTTTATAAATGGAGGAATTAAGATGTTAAAAAATATACTAGCTTTGTTAGGAATAGTTTTTATAGTTATATTATCTTTTCTCTTTTTCCCAGTTATTTGGAGAGTTATAGTGATAATTATTGGGATCGTTCTTGCATTTTTAATCTTTTTTGGCTTTGTTACAATTGCTTTGCCTATTACTCTAATCCTTTTAGCGGCGATATTAATTTATAGATTAATAATTTTTCTTTTGTGAAAACATAGCTTGACTTTTTAATTTCTTTGTGATAGAATTTTTTTAGTTTAATAAAAAGGTGATTAGAATGTTAAAGACTTTTTTATTTGAGATTTCCCTGTATAATCAGCTTGTAGCAGTATTAAATAATAATAATAACAATGCACAGCGTCGGCAATTAACGCTGTAGTATTGTTATATAAAAATTGCCGGCGCTGAAACCAAAAAATCAGCGCCGGCTTTTCTTTTGTGGTTGAAAATTGAGTTCTATAGGGAACGGATTTTGAATTTAAACATGTTAAAGGTGAGAGTTCTATTCACATCCTAGGTGTTAAATCAGAATATTTAATTGTTCCATAATATCTCATTATCAAAAACTAATGGAGGGAAAACATTATGGAGATAGTAAAAAAAGAAGAAAGAAAAGTTGATTCAGTTGAATTAGTTGAGAAATATTTGAAAGATGAATCTTACAGAGACGCTCTTATTATTCAATCTGATATTCTTGGCTTATCTAGGAACTTTCTTCATGACAAAGGGTTCATTGAGTATCTACCTGTAATTGTATCTACTATAACCGATCCTTTGAATAAAGATGTTTTTGAAGCACAAATTGATTACTATGGGTACAAATATTATATTACTAAGTCGATGATAGTCCAAAAACAAGTAGGTATTTTAGTCCATGACAAGATATTTTCATTTTCTCCTAATTTGAGATTAGAAAGAGAAGAAAAGGCGCAATCTGGTAGGCATTTAATTGATTTTGTGCAGCTGGATTTAGAAGTAAAAAATGCAAAAAGAAATGATATAATGGATTTAATGGAAGATTTAATAATCTACGTGATTAAAAATATAATTCAGACCTATCCAAATTTGATAAGAAAATATCATCCTACACTTAAAATTCCTAATAAACCATTTTCTAAGATTTCCGTTAAGGAAGCGAAAAAGATTTATGGTGATGATTACGAAAGAATACTATCTGAAAAGGCAACAGAGCCTGTATGGCTGATTGATATGCCTATCGAAGAAAGAGAATTTTACGATAAGCAAAATCCTTTTGAACCAGACACACTTTTGGATTTTGATTTAATATATCCTGAAGGATTTGGCGAAAGTATATCTGGTGGTGAGCGCGAATACGAGTATGAGCAGATTGTGAAAAGAATTAAATTAAAAGGAAACAATTTAGAGAATTATGACGATTACTTAAAAATAGCGAAAAAAGGTTATTTACAACCCTCAGCTGGTTGTGGAATTGGCATAGAAAGATTTACGCGCTATATATTGGGATTGGAACATATTGAAAAAACCAGACTGTTTGCAAAGATACCGGGGAAATTTTCAATTTAAGAATTATATGAAATTAAATAAGTATTAATTTATATAGAGACTTTAGAAATGGAGATTTTTAAAAATAAGCTTTTGAATTTATAACGGGTACAGGGCGGAGCCCTCTTCCCTCTCCTTCGCTACACTGAGCGGATTAAAATAATTCATAGTTAGTAAGGATTAGAGTTATGGAGGTATTTTATAAAAAATTTAAAACTAAAATATTGATAATACTTAAGTTTTAGAATTTCTAAAGTGAGTATTTAATATATATTTATGGAGGAATTATTAAATGAACATAGAAAGGGCCATAATTTCTGTTTATGATAAGAGTAAAATAGAAAACATAGCAAGATTTTTGTTTGATAATGATGTTGAAATTATATGTACACAAGGGACTTCATCCTTTTTAGAACAAAAAGGTATTAAAACAATTAAAATGTCTGATTTTATAGGGTTTCCTGAAATATTAGGAGGAAGGATAAAAAGTATAGATCCCAAGTTATTAGGAGGAATTCTTGCCAAATCCACAGATAAGAACCATATAAAAGATTTGATGGAGTATAACATAAAAAAAATTGATATGGTAATCGTTAACTTTCCTTCTTTCGAAGAAATTGTTCAATCAACTAGAAACGAAGAAACTCTTCTAAATTTTGTTGATATTGGTGGGTTCACTTTAGTTAGAGCTGCAGCAAAAAATTATAGAGATGTTGTTCCTTTAGTTGACCCTAAAGATTATGACACTGTCCTAGAGAATTTAGAAGAATGTGGAGATGTTCCTTTGCAATTGAGAAGAAAATTAGCTTTGAAAGTATTTTTTTCAACTTCTAAATATGACGCCACTATTCATAAGGTTTTTTCTGAATTATTTGCGTCTGAAAAATTTGACCATGAATTTTTTGAAATATTAGGAGAGTTAAGATTTGGAGCCAATCCTTTACAAGAGGCAATGTTACTTAAATTTCTTGGTGAAGACAGTTTTATAGATCATTTAGAAAATATTACTCCGTACAAAAAACCTACTTTAAGAATATTGAAAGATATAAAACTACTTTTCTCTTTGGTAAGCCTTACAGAATCAAATTTTATTGGTTTTTCTAAAAAAGGTATTTTTGTTCATGGGTTAGTTGATCCTGATGAAAATGAAAAAAAACAATTTGTTAAACTCGTTAAAGATTGGAATGGCGGAGTAATCTACTCTGATGATGAAAATCTTTTAGAAGAATTAAAAGATTCAAGACATGATTGTTTATTAACCTCTCGTAGTTTTAATGAAAAAGAGCGTTTTTTATCATACAAACCCATGGTTTTGAAGATATATAAAAAGAGTTTGGGAAGAGATGAAGAATATGTCATAGAGGATGATTTGGTGGTTAAGCAAAAATCAATAAATCTAACCGTAGATACAGAAGCTTTTACCGATGTTGAAAAAATCGCCTTTGAAGTTGCAAAAATTCATAGATCAGACACCGTAGTTTATATAAAAGATAATAAAATATATTCTGGTAATCAAGCTTGTGTTGATAGAAAGATCGCATTAAACATACTTAATAATATTTTGAAGCAATTTGAAGAGGAACCTTCTCGCGGAACAATAATCTTTGATTCTTCAATAAATTCTGAAGAGATAGTAAATATGCTTCAAGAATGGAAAATTGAAAAAGTTATAATACCTCCACATTTACCAGCTTATGGAAAGTTTTTAAACGAATTGAAAAACAATAATGTTGAAATTATAACTACTTCTAGAAGATATCATCGTTATTGAAATAAAAAACACGAAAAATACCCCTCTTAATAAGGGGTTTTTTATTTTGTAAATAAATTTGTAAATAAATTTAATGAAATACTGTTATATAATATTGATTAGTTGGTAATGATAATTCTTATGGTAGCTAAATTATTTTGAGAAAATGTAATGAAGAGTTCTAGTTTGCGTTGTATTTGTTAAGAGAAAAAATAGCTTAAATTCTAATTCTAATTTTTAGAGAGGAAGATTTATGAGTTTTGTTAAAATTCTGTCAGCTTTTTTGTTATCAGTCATCTTCACGCCGGTGATGATAAGAATAGCTAAAAAATATAATATAGTTGATCAACCAGATAATAAATTAAAATCACATAAAGATCCGACACCGTATTTGGGCGGAATCGCAATATTTTTATCCATATTGCCTTTTTATATTTTTGATTTAAGCTTTATTTTACCTGCTTCTATTTTAACCTTTATTGGTTTATATGACGATATAAAAGACATATCCCCTCTTTTGCGTTTGCTTGCTGAATTTATAGTTGTTTCTATGTCTGTGTATATGGTAGGTGAAATAAAAAATCCATTCCATTTTATCCTCCTTGTTATAACAGGAACGGCTTTGATCAATGGGGTAAACATGGTTGATGGAATGGATGGAGTCTGTGCTGGTACTGTAATAATTAGTTTGATTTTTTTTGCTGTAATCTTAAAAAACTATGATCTATTAATTTTTGTAGCTGCAATAATAGGTTTTTTGTTGTATAATTTTTATCCTGCAAAGATTTTTCTTGGTGATGCTGGTTCTTATTTTTTGGGATTCATGCTATTTTACTCATTCTTATTTCTTTCTGGAAAGTTTGGTAGAGATGGCTATTTTATATCCTTTATTATTACCGGCTTTTACTTTGTAGATTTGTTTTATGCAGTGTTGAGAAGACTGTTAAACAAAACATCACCTTTTTTGGGCGATAAAGAACATATCTATAATAAAATTCGTAGAAAGTATAACATATCTCCCATATTGGTTTCTTTTGTTACATATATAATTTCGTTTATTTTTGGAATTATAGGCTTAATTGCTTGGGATTTTCAAGTTGTAGGTGTTATAATAGTAATAGTATTATTCTTATTTATTGGTTACCATTTTAAGTTGTATAAGTATGAAATTTAAAGGTTCGCAAAATAATTTGTAATGTCTGATATAAAAGAGGTGTTAGCATGATTATATTAAAAGGGATTTATGGAGATTTTATGAAATTGAGACCTTCTTGGATAAAAAAAATATATGTTGATGATAATTCAATAAAAAACGAAAAAGGTCCGGAACTGTTTGAAAAATATATATATGAGGTTGATGGAAGATTTGGAAATTATAGATGGTTTAACAATGAATTTAATCTTGATGATGAGGATGAAAATGAAGATACGAAGTTGCAAGCATTAAAAATTGATATAGAATATATTCCGCTTATTTTGACAATTTTAAGAATTAATGCCTTTTTTGAGTCTGACAAAAAAAGCATAGTATCTTTATTATCGACTGAACAAGAAAATAGAACCGTAGAAATAATTACTGAGGAATTTTTAGTACAAACTTTAAATGAATACAATAAAGTCGTTTTTGTTTATTTAAAGAAATTAGAAAAAGGAATCATTGATCATCATTTGGTTTTCTCTACAGGTACTTATGGGAATTTTTTTGATTTAAGCATACACACTGATGAAAAAGGGATAAGAAACTTTTATAGAAATTTATTGAATGAAACAAATAATTTTCGTGTTGCTATACTTCCTTCTATTACGCAAAGTTCATCTCCTTATTATCACAAAATTCTTGAAAAACTTGAAATAGTTAATTACGAGGACATTTTAGGAATCACTGATGATTTTTTTTCACTGTATGATATTTCTCTAAACGAAATCGTTCCGAGTATACCTGCTTTGGAAGATTTAGAAATTTATGCAAGTTATTGTTACACCTTTTTACATGAAGATGATTTTTATTTTTCAGATGAATTTGATTTTAGTTTAGATTTTACTGTAAAGAATATTGAAGATCTTGAAGATGAAATAAGAGAAAACATAAATGAATCTATTGAATTTTATTCTAATGAATTTTACTCTGAAGATGACTCCAACTCCGATGATTATTTTGAGGTCTTCTTACAATTAGAGGAAGAATTCATGAATTTTATGGATCGAATTATGTTTGATGATACTTTGAGTGAAGATGCTAAAAGGAAATATTTAAAAGGAGTAAAAAATCTAATAAATGAAATATCGGTTTTATTTAATGATTTGAAGAGCAAGAAAGAGTTTGAGAAAGACATTTTATTAGATTTAATTAATGCATATGGAATAGATCAGATTAAGCTTAAGAAAAATTTATTTTCTGAGATATTTGATGAAATTGATATGGAAAAAGATTTGAAAGAAGTTTATGAAATTTCTGAGGATAAATTTCTAAACGATTATAAAAAATGGTATAAAGACGTTATTGATAAAAAAGGAAAGAGCATGATAGAATCGATCAAAAATTAAAGGGTGAAAGATAGTCTTAAAAAACATCTTTTTCAGGAGGTAGACTAATGTCTCTAAATGAGATTTTTAGTTTTTTCTCTACTAGTGGTTTTGCAAGCATAAACTGGTCGCAAATAGTGATGATAGCCATCGGTCTTGGTATTATCTATATTGCTATAGTAAAGCATGCAGAACCTCTTCTATTAATTCCTCTAGGATTTGGAATGATAATGGCTAATATACCTCCTGAATTGACCGGAATTCTTTTGCCACCTCAAAATGGTCAACCAGGTGGATTATTATGGTACATAAAACAAGGTATGGAACTAGGAATATATCCTCCCCTTATATTCCTTGGTATAGGAGCATTAACCGATTTTTCTTATTTAATTGCTGACCCTAGATTAATTCTTTTAGGTGCAGCAGCCCAAGTAGGTATTTTTATTACTTTTATTTTAGCAAGCCTATTAGGTTTTGACCTTCATGCTGCTGCATCTATTTCTATAATTGGTGGAGCCGATGGACCAACTGCGATATATTTGGCATCAAAATTCTCTCCAGAGTTATTATCTGTAATTGCTATTGCTGCTTATTCTTATATATCGCTTATCCCGATTTTACAGCCCCCTGTTTCAAAACTGTTAACTACTGAACGAGAAAGAAAAATCAGAATGAAAAAACTTAGAAATGTTTCAAAAAAAGAGAGGATTTTATTTCCAATTTTAACAACTATTTTAGTGGCTTTAATTGTTCCTCAAACTTTGCCTTTAATTGGAATGCTTATGCTCGGGAACCTTTTTAAAGAATCTGGATTAACAGGTAGATTGGCAGAAGCAGCTTCTAGATATATTTGTGATACCGTTACTATTTTACTCATGCTTTCAGTAGGTGCTTCTGCAACTGCGGACATTTTTTTATCTCTTGGAACGTTAAAAATAATTCTTTTAGGTGCTGTTGCTTTTGTTAGCTCTTTGGCTAGTGGTATTTTATTTGTAAAATTTATGAATTTGTTTTCTAAAGATAAAATAAATCCGTTGATCGGGGCTGCAGGAGTTTCTGCTGTTCCTGATTCGGCCAGAGTGGCTCAACGACTAGCTCAGGAAGCAGATCCGGGGAATTTTATTTTGATGCATGCAATGGGTCCCAACGTTGCTGGAGTTATTGGTTCGGCGGTTGTTGCTGGATTTTTCTTAAGTATTCTTTAAAGGAGGATAAATAAAGTGCAATCAACCAAGAAAGTATTCGAGGTAGTAATAAATTACAATTATTGCAAAAGATGTGGGATTTGTTCTTGGATTTGTCCTGTTGATGCTATAGTTGAGGGGGAATTTGATATTCCTCAAGTTCCTGATCCATTTAAATGTACCGGTTGTTTACAATGTGAACGAATGTGTCCGGATTTTGCAATTGATGTAAAACTGGTTGATTAACATTTATATTAAAAAGAGGTGATTCGGTGGGTAAAATGCTGTTTTTGCAAGGCAACGAGGCTGTTGGTATGGCAGCAATAAAAGCCGGTTGCCGTTTTTTTGCTGGATACCCTATTACACCTTCAACTGAGATAGCCGAATATATGGCTAGAGAATTGCCAAAAGTTGGTGGTACCTTTATTCAAATGGAGGATGAATTGTCAAGTGCTTGCGCAATAATGGGTGCTTCACTTGCAGGTACTAAATCAATGACTGCCACAAGTGGCCCAGGTTTTTCGTTGATGCAGGAAGCAATTGGTTATGCAATAATGGCAGAGGTTCCTTGTGTTTTTGTTGATGTAATGAGGGCTGGTCCAAGTACCGGTTCGCCAACAGATCCATCTCAGGGAGATATTATGCAAATGCGTTGGGGAACGCACGGAGATCACCAAATTATTGCTTTGTATCCTTCAACAGTTGAAGAAGTTTACACTTATACAATTGAGGCATTTAATTATGCAGAAATTTATAGAACACCCGTCATTTTAGCTTTAGATGAAACATTGGCACATATGAGAGAGAATGTTTACTTTGACTACGATAAAGAAAATCCAAAAATTGTTGAAAGGTTAAAAGAAAGAGAATTAGATGAAGAAGAGCTTTTTTTACCCTATGATTTAGATTATTCGCGGACAGTCAATCCTTTGGTAGAAATGGGCAAAACTAGATTTCATGTATCAGGTTTGTTTCATGATGAAAGTGGATTTCCAACCAGCGATCCAAATCGTGTTGCGAAAGTAACGGATCATCTTGATTCTAAGATTAGATTGTATGCAGAAGAGATTGCCATATATAATGAATACATGATTCAAGATGCTCAAATCGTAGTAATCGCCTTTGGAAGCGTTGCAAGAAGCGCTTTAAGAGCCGTTAAACAAGCCAGATCAGACAAAATTCCTGTTGGACTCTTTAAACCTATCACCATATGGCCAATACCTACTTCAAGATTGAAAATGATCTTTAAGAATGCGCAGATAATTATAGTTCCAGAAATGAATAAAGGTCAATATGTGAGAGAAATTTCTCGCTTAAATAAGGCTAACAGGCATGTAGAATCTCTTACCAAAACAACAGGAAAATTAATAACAGCAGATGAAATTTTAGACGTTATCGTTAAAATGTGGATTCAAATTTCGGAGATGTAGGAAAATGAAAAGAGAACTTCCTGAAAAATACATGAAAAATATAAGAAGAGCATATATAAATCCTGGTCTTACATATGTGTTGACCAGGTTTTGCGACATTTTTCTCTATGTCATTGAAGTTAGCATAAAAATTCACGAAGATCCTAAAATGGTTCCTTGTAATTTGTACAAATTTTTAAAAATTTGTGGTTCTTTTCGAATATTTGAAATTAAAAATATCGAAGAAATGGTAGATATTCATAAACAAAGAATTATTTTAGAAATTTCAGGAGAAAAAGGAAAGGTGGTTTTACCCTTCGAAGTTTTAATAAAAGATGAAGTCTATTTAATATATGAAATTATCAAACGATCAAAACCAATAATATCAGTTATTTTAACTGATTTATTTTTAAACGCTTCAAAATTAGGAAGCGTTTTCAAAACTTCAAAAATCATCCTTGAAAAAAGTTACGATATAGAGACCTCAGTAGATGAGATGATTTATGCCTCGATGACAGGTATAACTGGTGGATTTGCTGGAGCTTTTAACAGGGCAGTATTATTTAAAGAAGATGGCACTAATTTTAAAGTACATAGAGCTTTAGGTCCTGTTGACGAGATTGAAGCAAATAACACATATGAAGCCTTTGAAACTTTAGAGATAGATATTTTGCCTTATTTACAGGAATATACAAATAATAAAGAATACTTTTCGAATTTAGAAAAAAAGATAAAATCAGTTTCTATAAAGAAAAGATTAATAATGAAAAACCAACTTTTAAGAAAAGCATTTGAAAATAATGTTACAATTAAACTACCTGTCAGCAATCTCGATCAGACATTAGTCACAGCTTTAGATTTGCGAGGAGAAGTTGCGTTTTCTCCTTTAAAGATTTCACAAGAAAACTTTGCTTTTTATTTGTGTGATAACAGATACGATGGGAAATCCATAACAGAGGAGCAGTTAGAAATTTTAGATTACTTTGCAAAACAAAGTGCCATAATATGGCAAAATAAAATTTCTTTAAATTTGTTAAAAGAAGAAGCAGAATTAGACATGCTTACCAAAATTGGAAATAGAAGGGGTTATGAAAAATACATTTCTTCTTTGAGTTATCAAAAGAATCAGAAAATTGCTGTAGTAATCATTGATTTGGATAATTTCAAAGAAATTAATGACAAATATGGGCATCAAAAAGGTGATGAAATTTTGAAAATTTTTGCAAATATAGCCAAAAAAAGTTTAAGGAAAACTGATAGAATATTTAGATATGGTGGAGATGAGTTTGTTGTAATATTGCATGATGTTTCTCGTGAAAATGTTGTCGATATTGTAAAGCGATTACTGGACCAATTTTATTCAGAAACTAATTGCACATTTTCTGCTGGTGTTAGTTATGGAGATAGTAATAATATTAATGAACTTTTTGATGAAGCTGATAAAAAGTTGTATGCAGCGAAACAAAGAGGAAAAAGTGATTTAGTTTTCTAATGTACACAAATTATCCAAAAGCCACATCAAGTGCCAACATTAACAAAAAGCCAAAGATTAAAGAAAATGTCGCAATTTCTTCATTCCCGTGTGAATGTGTTTCAGGAATTATTTCATCACTTATGACATAAAGCATAGCGCCTGCTGCAAATGAAAGGAAAAAAGGTAGAAGAGGTTCCATAAGAACTACTAGAGAAGCTCCCAACAAACCTCCAAGAGGTTCCACAAGTCCTGTTAAAAGTGTCCAAAAAAAGCTTTGCTTTTTACTATAATTTGCTTGAAGGAATGAAAATGCAGTTGCTGTTCCCTCAGGTATGTTTTGTAAACCTATAGCAATTGCAATTGAAATTCCATTAGAGATCATACCCCCACCAAAACTGACTCCTACAGCCATTCCTTCAGGAAAATTATGAAGAGTTATCGCAATAACAAAAAGCCAAATTTTTTTAAGTTTTACTGCGTCAGGTCCCTCATGACCTTTTAAAAAATGTTCATGCGGCGAAAATCTATCAAACAAATCTATAACAATTGCTCCTGCTAGAATTCCTATGATTGTTATAACTATTCCACCTAAATCTAGCGAAGGAAGTATGAGTGAAAACATAGTGGCAGCAAGCATAACCCCCGCTGCAAATCCTAAAAGAAGGTCCATATTTTTTTGGCTCAATTCTTTTTTCATGAATAAAACTGGAATGGCACCAATTACTGTTGCTAATCCTGCAATAAGACTTGCGAGTGTTCCGTATAACCATATTCGTAGATCAGACAATGGCATCAACATCCTTTTTGAAAGTTAGATGGTAGGTGGTTTTTTAGAAGGCAAGACAAGATACCTTCTTTCGAAAAAAGTATAGCACAAAAAGTAAGAAAAAATCAAGGAATTTCAAAATAGTAAAAACGTTAATGAAAACTGAATAAAATTAAAATATTTGGTATAATATATAGAAATATAAAAATCTGGAATTCTTAGCAAGTTACAGGGCGAAGCCCTTTCAACTCTCTATTAAGTCAAGAAATTTCTAAAAATTGATTTAAATTAAAATCTAAGATAATTTGAAAGGGTTACAGGGCGAAGCCCTCTCAACTCTCTATTAAGTCAAGAAATTTCTAAAAATTGATTTAAATTAAAATCTAAGATAATTTGAAAGGGTTACAGGGCGAAGCCCTCTCAACTCGCTTTTAAGTCAAAAAATTTCTAAAAATCAAGCTTTTAAGAAAAATTAAATTTACTGATGGAGGTATTACATTGGATCAAAGTAAACCAAAAAATGTATTTTGGCATGAAGGCAAAGTAAAAAAAGAAGATAGAGAAAGACTTTTAGGACAAAAAGGTGTAATTGTTTGGTTCACAGGATTATCAGCTTCAGGAAAGTCAACGATAGCTTGTGAAGTTGAAAGAAGGCTTTTTGAAAAAGGGAAACTTGCGTATGTTTTAGATGGGGATAATATCAGGCACGGCTTAAATAAAGATTTAGGCTTTTCACCAGAAGACAGGGAGGAAAATATTAGAAGAATTGGAGAAGTTGCCAAATTATTTTCAGATGCAGGATTAATTGCCTTAACAGCCTTTATCTCTCCTTACAAGAAAGATAGAGACAAGGTTAGAAATTTAGTAAAAAAGGGTGAATTTATAGAAGTTTACGTTAAATGCCCTATATCGGTACTAAAGCAAAGAGATCCAAAAGGAATGTACGAAAAGGCTCTGAGAGGTGAAGTAAAAGATTTTACAGGTATTTCAGCTCCATACGAAGAACCCGACAATCCCGAACTCATCTTAGAAACTGATAAAGAGAGTGTAGAGCAATCAGTTAACAAAGTTTTAGCATATTTAGAAAATCATGGAATTTTAATATAGTATAAAGTGAGATAATTAGGAGGTAATTTATGGCAGAAACTGAGAAGAAGCAAAAAAACAAGAATTTCAATTTCATAGTTATTACTATAATATTTTTTTTAGGGTTGTCTATTTTTCAATTTTTTATGTACAGGAATATGAGACCTAAATTTAATGTCGTATCAAGAGTGATTGATTTTAACATTTATGATGATCTCAGTTTAGATTTTAATACCAAAGTCGATATACAAGTAGAACGCGAAAAAGATTTTAACACTCTGGTTTCAAGTTTTAATACACCAGATGAAGAGAAACTAAAAATGTTTCAAGAAACTTTACAGAATTTGGAAAAGCAGATACCAAGAGATTTTGAAGTACTATCATATGATTCTAGTGTTCACTCAAACTATCCATTTATTTATGTAGATGAGACAGTAAGATTGAAAGGTTTCGTAGTGAAAAACGATGATGGAATGATTGAGTTTTCATTGCCAAATCAACTTTTAAGTGGTGAAAATGAGAATGTTATTGTGACAATACATTTTCCAGAAGAATGGGAAGTTGTGAGTGTAGAGCCCACTCCAAATTACATTGAACAAAACACCATTGCTTATTCATATTTTGGAGCACGTTCATATCCTACTGTAAAGTTTGTTGTTGAATAAAGTATTAAATAGCCAAAGGAGAGAGTCTTTTGGTAATATTATATATCTTGGTTATTGTTTCAATAGCTTTATCTTTAATAAATATATTTTTTTTGTTTAAGTTTGTTAAAACAGTTCAAGAAAATCAAATTAAAAATCAACAAGATGTTACCGAAGATGGTAATATCTTTTTAGCTCGATTTCAAAAGATTACTTCGACAAGATTAAGGGCTTTGGATAATAAAATAGAGATAGTTGACCAGTTACTTCAAGATCTTGACGAAGCTTACATGAAAACTTATTCTTTGCTTTCCGACCTTGAAAGCAAATTGAGTGAGCAAAAAAGAGAAGAAAGGTTAGAAAAACAACGGAATATAGATTCTCCTGCTAATATAAACGTTCAAAAGCGAGCTGAAAAGAATGTAAAAAATTTTGGAAAGGGAAAGCGAGTTTATGAGTTGTCTCGAGAAATCAAAGTAGAAACAAAAGATTTGATAAATTTTATTAATAGAGAAACAGAGTTGCAGATTTATAGTCATTTGCAAAAATTGACCCCTGAAGAAGAACTAACAATCAAAAACAAATTATCAGAAAGAAAAGTAATAGAAGAAAAAAAAGAAGAGAAGCAAGAAAGTGTTTTTAATGAAAATGTAGAAGGATCTATTGTTAATGTAAACAGATTTAATGCCAATAGAAGCTCTGAGAAGAAAGAAAAAATTATTGAATTATATGAACAAGGTCTTTCACCTCAGGAGATAGGAAAAGAACTTAAAATAGGGGTAGGAGAAATAATGTTGGTTTTAAGTTTGTTCAATCAAGATTAGAAACTAAAATAAAACGTTCCTTACCGAATGAGTCTTGTAAAATTTTTGTTTTACCAATTTGTGATAAGATTTTGGATGCTTGAGTGGAATTAAATTCATTTGTTTCAAAAAGCAATGTTTTATCTTTTAGGTTATCTGAATAAAGTGTTAACTTTCTAAAAAATTCTAAACCATCGACTCCACCATCTAGAGCGATTCTTGGTTCGTATTTTAACTGTTTGGACTTATTTATGTATGTAGTTTCGACGTATGGTGGATTTGATATTATTAGCTCTATTTTTGATAAATCTTCAATTATAGGTTCGATAAAGGCTCCCTGCTTAAAATTAATAAAAACCCCTATTTTTTTGGCGTTTTTTTTGGCTATTTCCAACGCACTTGGAGAGATGTCAGTTGCCCATACGTTTACGTGTGGGAGGTTCTTTTTTATTGTAATAGCAATAACGCCAGATCCTGTTCCTACATCTAATACATTGTTAATTTTTTTTGATTTTATTAATTCAATGGCCAGAAGTACGAGATCCTCTGTTTCTATTCTTGGAATTAGAACATTTTCGTCAACATAAAAATCCAATCCTAAAAAGCTTACTTTGTTTGTTAAATATTCAAGAGGATATTCTTCTAGATAATATTTTTCCATTTTTTCAACTGTTTTTGTGATTATTTCAATATCATTATCTTTTAAGTAAAAAGAAATATCTTTTTCTTCTATTTGAGAAAGAACTTTTAAAATGTCAAAAGAGGAGACTTTTGCCTCCTCTTTCAATCTAGAGATTAATTCAATTAGCTTCATTTTATCACAATCCTAACAACATTCTCACTTCATCACTAGCCATTGAAGGATCCCAAGGAGGATCAAAAGTAAGTTCGACTTCTACATCATTTACATTTTCAAGTCCCTTAACTTTTTCCTTAACATTTTCTATAATTAAACCAATTAAAGGACACATTGGAGTAGTCATGGTCAATAATATATGTACATTGTTGTTATCATCAACTTCGACATTGTATACTAATCCTAAAGAGACTATGTCAAAACCAATTTCTATATCGTATACTTCTTTTAGAGAATTAAATACTGTTTCTTTGTCAATTTTTTGCATATTGAATCACCTCAAAACAATGATGAATTAATAATTATAGTTGATTTATTCTGAAATTCTTGAAATTCTTCTGGCAAAATTTTATCAAAATATTCTTGAGCCTTTTTGTCTTTTAGGTTAAAAATGATTTGAAGCTTTGCTTCTTCATATGTCAAAACACGAGCTGGATTCTTTTTTTCGATTTTAACCAAAGCATAGGTACCTTCGAAGCTGTCATATAAAACTGGCCCGAAAACATATCCAGATGGATTACTTTTTATAATTTTCACCAAAGGATTAGTGTCGTCGTCTATTCTGATTGTTAACAAAGGATTTTCTGACTGTCGATAAACTTCATCAAAAGTATAGTAACCATCAATTATTCTACTATAAGTAAAAGAAGCTTCTTCTTCACTTGAAAAAACTAAAACTTTTATATCTGCAGTAGGAGGAGACATGTAGTTAGATTTATTTTTTTCGTATTCAGCTTTAATTTCTTCTTCAGAGATTTCTATTTCGTCAATAATTTTATTATACAGAGCTGATATTGAATTAATGTATAAGGTTGAATAAAAAGCATCATCTATATAATTAACTCTTGAAGTGTACCCTAAAAACAGAAGATATGTTTCAATCTCTTCGTCTTCAATTTCTAGTTCTTTAAAAGTTTCTGAAAATTTGGATTCAATAGTTTTTTTAATATCATTCCTGTTGAGATCAACACCTTTTTGTTCAACAAATTGTACAAAAAGAACTTCATTAACAATCTTCATGGCTTGATCAAATAAATAGGTATTCAAGAACTCAACACCTGTTGCAGTATTAGTTAATTCATTATAAAAGTCAGGATAAGAGGTTTTTAAGTCTAATAAAATGTATAGGATTTGAGATCTAGAATTGAGCAACTCAGTACTGAGCTTTTCGCTGTTCACAAGTGCAAAAGCATCTTGATCTAGAGGTTCGTATAATATTTCACCTAAAAATAAGGTTGGAATAAACAGAATGACTAACAAGTACAAAATTATTTTCTTTTTCATGAAAGTTCCTCCTATACTATGATGTAATAACTAGAAAATATAAAACTTTTATAACTTAGTAATTTTACATGTTTTCATCTTTGTTTTCTGAATAAACTTTTAAAATTCCTTCTTTTAAAAATTTTTTTATAGGATTGAAAGTTTTTCTATGCTCAGATATTATACCATATTTCATTATACTCTCTATGTGGTACTTTGTAGGATAACCTTTGTTTGTTTCAAAATCATATTGAGGATATATATTATGTAAGTCGTTCATGTAGAGATCTCTCTCATACTTTGCAATGATTGAGGCCGCTCCAATTAGATGAGATTTCTGATCACCTTTTACAATGCATTCATATTGAAATGGCAAATTAAAAAATTTTCCGTCGACGAGGGTAAAATATTTATAAGTCCCTCCATTAATTATATTTTTTAATAACTCTGACATGGCAATTTGTGTAGCTTTTAAAATATTTGTTTGATCAATTGTCTTTGATGAAGAAAAATAACTATAACATTTAAAATTACGCTTTAATTGAAAATATCTTTTTTCTCTTTCTTTAGGAGTTAATGATTTGGAATCTTTTCCCAAGGTACTCAACAATTTGAGATCAGACGGAGAATCAATAATTACTGCACCAACAAAAACAGGTCCTGCAAGAGGACCCCTACCTGCTTCATCTATTCCTATCAAAAAATCATAATTTGTGAAGTATGAATGTTCTAAATAATCGTTCATTTTAGATCAAACCTACCAAGCTTTATTCAAAGTCATGTTAATTGAAACATGATGATCGAAGAATTTATCATTCTTTTTCA
This sequence comes from Thermotogota bacterium, assembly GCA_029780115.1. Lineage (GTDB taxonomy): Bacteria > Thermotogota > Thermotogae > Petrotogales > Petrotogaceae > Defluviitoga. The sequence continues at coordinate 66,513 of JAKOZG010000013.1, read as the reverse complement.
TATGGAACTCCACTTGCGGCTGGAGCTCTAGTTTTTCCTATAAAACCGCCAACAACTACAATTGTTAGAACAAAAGGCAGCAAGTTAAGTAGTGCTTTTGTTTCTGAAGGAAGTTCCATTAAGGTTTGTAGCTGAATATTCATAGCATCGGCTGCACCAAAAAGTAAAGCCGCCCACATAGTACCTACAGGATTCCAATTTCCCAGAATCATTGCAGCTAGAGCTATAAAACCTTTGCCTGCAGGCATTAATTCTTGAAATTGTCCTATATCTCCAATTGCTATGTACATTCCTCCCAATGCTGCAAGTACGCCACTCATTAATACTCCAAAGTATCTGATCCCCTTTACATTCACACCAAGTGTATCAGCGGCTTGAGGATTCTCTCCAACAGCTCTCATCCTCAAACCTAAAGGTGTTTTATATAGCAAAAACCATGAAAATATAATTACACCTATCGCAATGTAAAAGAAGGCGCTCAATTCTCCAAATATTTCACCTATAAACGGAACTTTTTTCAAAGGCTCTATTTTTATCATAGGAATTTTTGTGAGAAAATCTGTTTGACCTTCTTGACCAAATATTGGTTTCATTAAGAATCCTACAGTACCTTGCGCAATTAGAATAAGAGCAGTTGCAGAGACTATCTGGTTTGCAGACCATTCAATAGAAACGTAAGCATGTAAAAAGGCTAAAACTAAACCACCGATCATTCCCATAAGTAACCCAATCCAAGGATTTCCAGTATAAAAAATAAAAACAGCGGCTACAAAACCACCGAGTTTCATAATCCCTTCTAATGCTATGTTTGTAACTCCGGTTATTTCACTGAATACTCCTCCAATTCCAGCGAAAACTAAAGGAAGAGCAGAAAGAATAGTCAATTTATAAAATAAGGGAGAAGCTAATGCAGTAAATATAGCTTGAATCCACGTCACGCTTCTTCACCGCCTTTGATTGTTTGAGAAGATTTGTTTTTTCCAAGCTTAGAAGCTTTAATGATCCAAGTTTTTATTATTCTATCAGCAGCAACAAAGAATATAATAATTCCTTGAACAATTACTATAATATCATCAGGGACTCCAACTGTTTGCATTGAGTTAGAACCAGCTCTTAGCGAAGAGATGAGGAAGGCAGAGAAAATTATTCCAATAGGATTATTTTGCCCAATTAAAGCGATCGTAATTCCGTCAAATCCTCTATCGCTTGTAAAAGCTCCAAATATTCTATGGTGTACACACATAACTTCTAAAGCACCAGCTAAACCAGCTAAAGCTCCTGAAATAGCCATTGTCAAAACTATATTCTTACTTATTGAAATGCCTCCATATTCTGCCGCATATGGGTTGAAGCCTACAGCTTTAGCTTCATAACCGAGAGTAGTTTTCTCAAGTAAGATATAAATTACAATAGCAGCTGCAATAGCAATGATAATTCCTGATGGAACAGTTGAAGCTTGAGCTGTCAGTAGTGGAGGTAACTGAGCACTTTTTGCGATCTCGGGTGATTTAGGTATTCCTATACCAACTGTAAAAGGGCCTGATACTAAATAGTTTGTTAAATGATATGCTATCCAGTTTAACATAATTGTTGTAATAACTTCATGTGCGCCAGTCTGTGCCTTCAGCCAACCAGCAATCGAAGCCCAAAAAGCTCCTCCCAACATACCAGCAAGAATTGTTAAGGGTATGGCTATAACAGGAGGTACATTTCCCAAATTTAAACCGATTATCATAGCAAATATTCCACCCATTGCCATCTGACCTTCGGCTCCAATATTAAAAACTCCTGCCCTAAAACCAAATCCCACAGCTAAACCTGTTAACAACAAACTTGTCATTTTTGTTATGTTGTCTGCCCAGGCAACACGACTTCCAAAAGCACCTTTTAACATAACACCATAAGCTTTTATAGGATTTTGGCCAATAGCTAAAATAATTATTGCACCAATTAATAAGGAAACTAAGACTGCTAAGGCAGGAACTAAGAAAGACATCCATTTACTTCTCATATTTGTAACTTCTGACTTTGAAGCCACTTATTAACGCCTCCTATTCTTGGTATATTACGCTTTCCTACCTTATTTTTTTAATAATCATACTTTCTCTAATACTTTTATCTCTTCTATTCGTTTACCAGCCATCATTAAACCAATTTCTTCAATTGTTAATTCACCATTTTCAAATTCTCCCATTGATCTTCCTTCATACATGACCAAAATTCTATCTGATAGAGACAAAATTTCTTCTAATTCCATTGAAATTAGCAAAACTGCCCCTTTGTTTAGTCGTAAATTAATTAATTCTTTATGAACATACTCTATAGCTCCAACATCTAGCCCTCTTGTAGGTTGAGATACAATAATAAATTTGGGAGAAGAACCTATCTCTCTTGCTAGTATAACTTTTTGTTGATTTCCTCCAGACAAGTTACCAGCTAAATTGTAAATATCAGGTGGTCTCACGTCAAACTTTTTAACTAAACTATGAGAATATTTTTTTATTTCATCGAAATTTAGAAATCCACGATTTGCAAACGGTTCTTTATAATGTTGACTTAATATAAGATTGAAATAAACAGGAAATTCTGGAATTAAACCTCTTCTTTGTCTGTCTTCTGGAATATGACTTATTCCTAGTTCTCTAATCTCTCTTACAGATAGATTTGTTATTTCTTTTCCATTGAACATATAACTACCACTTTCAATTTTTCTAAGGCCTGACAATGCTTCTGCAAGTTCTGTTTGACCATTGCCAGCGACCCCTGCTATTCCTAATATCTCTCCTTCTTTTATTTCAAAGGATAAATCTTTTACTGCATCTAATTTTCTGTTATCTTTTACCCAAATGTTTTCAACTTTTACTATAGATTTTCCAAGAGTAGTTGGAGGTCTCTCTATACTTAAAACGACATTTCTTCCCACCATCATGTTTGCTAGCTCTTTTTCATTTGTTTCTGAAGTTTTTACAGTTCCTGTGACTTTACCGAGCCTCATAACAGTAATAGTATCGCTTATCTCTAAAACTTCTTTTAACTTGTGACTAATAAAAATTATTGTTTTTCCGTCATTTTTTAAAGCCCTCAATATTTCAAATAGCTCATTAGTTTCTTGTGGAGTTAATACAGCAGTAGGTTCATCGAGTATTAAGATATCGGCTCCTCTATAGAGTGTCTTTATAATTTCTACTCTCTGTTGCATTCCAACAGGAATATCTTCAATTTTGGCGTCCACATCTACCTTCAAACCATATCTTTCGGACAATTCCTTAACTTCTTTTTTCGCAAATTTCAGGTCAAACAAGATACCTTTTTTGGGTTCTGATCCTAAAACCACGTTTTCGGCGACTGTTAAATTATCAACAAGCATAAAATGTTGGTGAACCATTCCGATTCCAGCTTTTATAGCGTCTGAGGGGCCTTTAAAATCAACCTTTTTATCAAATACGTATATTTCGCCGCTCGTTGGCTTATATAACCCATATAATTGATTCATTAAAGTAGTCTTTCCCGCACCGTTTTCTCCTATCAAAGCGTGTATTTCGCCTTTTTTAACCGCAAAATTTACGTTGTCATTTGCTACTACCTTTGGAAAAACTTTTGTGATATTTTTCATATATACGGCATAATCTTTGAGTGTTTCTTGGATATTTTCTTCTGACACAAGTACGACCTCCTTTCTGAGTATAGTTTTGATTCCTACATCGTCTTTTATTATTTTTCAAGGTTTAAGAATGAAAAAGATATGACTTAAATTGTCATACTTTACAAGTAACATATAAAACTATAGGAAGAAAGCGGGAGGCCCCGCTTTCTTCGATTAAAAATTAATTAAATGAAATTAAAACGGAAATTCGATATAGCTTACATCAAGGGTGGCTAATTCTGCTTCTGTTGAAGGAATATCGATCCTACCTTCTTTAGCAAGTTTTTGTAAATAGGCTAGTTCGGCTAATATCTCGTTTGAAACTAATCCCTTTGTATATTTCATTGGAGAAATACCGACACCATCATCTGCTATACCCATTAGTTTATGTCCAGATTGAAAATATCTTGGTGATTGTGCGTTACTTATTCCTTCATAGGTTGCAATATCGATCTTTTTTGTTATACTCAATAAAACGTATCCTGGGGCCATATAATCTTGATCAACGTCAACACCTATTGCAAAATAACCTTTTCCTTCTTCAAAATATTTGTCTATAACTTGTTCTAAAGGTGCATTAGCAGGTAAATTATAGAAAGACATCCCTGTTTCTTTTGCAGCGTCAATTACACCATTTCCTGTTGCGCCAGCACATGCAAAAACTATATCTGCACCACTGCCATATTGTGAAAGTGTCATTTGTTTGCCTTTTGCAGGCTCTTCAAAGGTTCCAGTGTATCCAACTATTACTTTAACGTTTGCGTCATGTAATTGATTGTATGCCTCCACTCCAGCTCTATAGCCTATTTCATATCTTTTAACAGGCGGTAGATCTTGCCCTCCTACAAAGCCGAGTATGCCTGAGTTGGTTACAGAAGCAGCTACGTATCCTCCCAAAAATCCAGCTTCATGCTCACTGAAAGAATAAAGAGCTAAGTTTTTTGGAATGACTTGATCAGGGGAAGGATCTATATCTATACCGATGAAAAAAACATCAGGATATTGTGTTGCTATGTTGTATATCGCATCTGCCATCATGAAACCTACCCCTATTACAACATCACCTTCTTTAGCAGCTTGAGCTAAGTTTGGTATATAATCAGTTTGTTCGTTAGACACTATGATCTTTTTTTCTACATTGGGTAGTAATCTTTCAGCCATCAATACGCCAGCCCAAGCACCATCGTTAAATGATTTGTCTCCAAGCCCACCAACGTCCGTAACCATGATAACTTTAAACGCAAAACTACTAACTACGAATAAAGTTATTAAAACAAAAGATAAAAGTTTTTTCATACTTTTAATACCTCCTTTTAAGGGATTTCTGTGTTTGTAAAACATTTTGAACGTTTAAAGCAATATTTATGTTGTAATTATTGACTTAGATTTGTGATTTGTGTATGTTCTTCTAGTTGTGAGTGGTTTTCTTTTTTGTGAAGTAAGTGAGTGAAAAGGGCTATAGTTGTTATAATTAACATTAAAACACCGAAAATATAATTGATAGAAAAATTTTTAGATATTAAAGTTGGATAACCGCTTTGGCTTATTACTTCGAGTTTGTGTGGTTTCACAAAGCTTAAAAAACTAGAAATATACATTAGAGCAACTGAAGTGTATTTCATGATATTTATTTCAAAGATAAGAAACATAGAAAAAGCTAGAAAAAACAGGGTTACAATTTTTGTCCCGAATGACGAATTGAACGGTTTTAATTTAATTTTGTCAGCCTTTTCTAATGTATAAAATGAAGCTATTTGAGACATCAGAGGATCAGTTAAGTCTGTCTTTTTGAGTGCGGATGTAACCGTTTTTCTGACATCCTCTTCAAATTTCGAATCTGAATATTTAATAACGTTTTGTATTCTGTTTTCCAAATGATTGAGTTCTTTTTTGATACGTTTTTGTAAGGTCTTAGAATAAGTCACCATTTTATTAATTTCTTTCGAAAAATTAGCTGGTAACCCTCTGTACCTTTCTACATTATTAATTTTTAATCCTTCTCGGTTGGTTTGTACCTTAACACTTTGTTTATCAGCTTGAATTTGGCTTACAATATTGGAATTTGTTAAGCCTTTTAAAAAGTCGGCAAAAGAAGATCTATAAAATGTGTTTATTTTAGTATATTCGTTTCCCAAGAGAGAAACTAACTGTTCACTGGCTCTATTAAGAGGTGAATGTGAATACAAAGCGACATCATTTAACAACTGTGTTTCGAATATAGAGTCATGGAAATCTTGATTTTCTTGCATCAGAAGATCTTGAGAGTTGTACATGGGTAATACAAATAAAAAAAGCGCGAGAAAAAATATTGAAACATTCAAAGCTTTCATAATAGGTTTTACTTTCTTCCCAAAGCTTCTACATAACATCACAAACCAGAAAATAAACACAAACGGGATAATAAAACTACCGTATGCAAAGGAAGAAACAATATCTTTAATCGGGTTGTAAAAGAATAAAACATAGAAAAACTCACATAAATAAACGCCTAAAACAGAAACCCACAAATATTTTTTGAAGAAAATAAATGAAATTAAAATTACTCCACCATAAACAAAGAATCGTATGAATTCTAAGTGTGTTTCTCCTTTTCCAAGAGTTACAAAAATTTGAGTGAGTTGTTTTATTTGATCATCCACTTCTTTAAGTAGAGGAGAAACATAATTATATGACAGTTGGTCTATAGCAATCTGTAGTTGTCTTCCACTGAGACCTGATTCTGCGAGTTGCCTTATGCCGTTTTCTATGCTTTCTTTATTTTCAGATATTATTTGATCTATTGTTTCGTCAGGTTCTCCAAGGTAAATATAAAAACTCAAATCGTCTATCTTAGCGTTTGATGGGAATCTCTGAATAGCGGTGTAAGGCGCTTCATTAACAATCCCTAGAGAAAAAATTATCACATTCCCAAAATAAGTTAAAGCATCATTTTCTAATTCTTTCTTATAGTTTTGGACGGTGGTAAAATATGCAGGAAGGGATCTAATTGTTTCTTGAGTGATTGCATCGCCTGAAAGATCAGATTGTAAATAAGCGAGAAATCCTATAAAGGCTAGCTTTTCCTCAATAGTTTCAAATTTTGGTTCGAGATTTGAATAAATTTGAGAAAGATAGGTTTGAATATTAGTAGGTCTGTCAATATATTCAGCACTTCCTATCATTTGAGTTCTATAAAATCTATACAAGCCTAGATTATACAGTTCGTTCATGAAATCCTGAAATTCCTCCTCTATCACCTCTCCTTCTTCTCCGTTGTAAGTTCTTATCAGAGAAACATAGATATCCTTGACAGTCTCAATTTCAATGCTAAAAACAGTAAAAGATAGCGCTACCATCAAAATAGTTACGACTAATTTTTTCATACTTTTCCTCCACTCTGCATTTTTAAGCCAGGGTTAAGCCAGTAAACATTTTAACTCTGTCATTTTAGCAACAAATTGCCTATCATTTTTTATTATATCATTTTTTAATAGTTTATTCAAGTTAGTTAGATAACTCATTAAGAGGTATGAAGTTTGATTAACCAAAGATGTTTTTATTTAGTTGAGTTTTTCCTTTTTTATGATAAAATATTAAAGTCTATTAATAAAAGAAACAAGATTCTTGTGCTTTAAAAGAGAGTTGATAATATTTTAATAATAGAAATAATAGCAAAAATTTTAATTTTAAAAAATAAAAATTTGAATTAAAGCGGTCGCATAAACGGTATTTCCTCGTTTCCTTTTTTTGATTTCAGGTTGGTAGAAAAAGATACATGGCGAAACCTTCCCTGGTAATCTAAGAGAATCTAATAAAAAGCGTGAAAAGTATGAAATTAGATTCTTAGATTTTCCAAAGCGTTATTCTTCGATTTAAAATATTGTTAAAGGAGAGGACTAAAATTTCTAAAAAACGACTTTTTCTATTTTTTAGCTTGGTATTTTTTGCATCAATTGTGATGTCCGATGATATTTTTTTAGAAGTGGCTAAATTTGAAATAGGTAAAAGAGCTTTTCATATTGATTTGGGAAGGAATTATGCAATTGTAGCAGATTATGAAGGGAAAGTAAGTTTTATAGATATATTTACTTTAGCAAAGTCGGAATTTTCCGAAGCGACTATCCCCATGGGGGGCGCTTACGATGGAGAATTTTTTTATGTTATTGATAATTACAAAAGGGAAGTATTAAAGATTAAAAATAATAAAGTAGAAAGGAAATTGCTTTTAGAGGCAAAACCAGTTAACATCAAACTGATAAACAATGATTTATATGTTGTAACAACAGATCCTTATCGATTCTATTTAATAGATAGAAACATGTTTATAAAAAAATCCGTAGAATTACCTGTTCATAGTCCTTTAATAAGAAATATAGGAACTCAAGTCTTCATTCCATTATTTGAAAATTATAAAAACAATATTCGATTAACTGACCTCCTTTTTTTGATTCCAAATCAAAATAGCTACATAATTAATTACAACAATATTTCTTATCCTGTTGATGTGGCAGGATACCAAGGAGTTATTTATTTTGTCACATATTATGACGGAATTTTGTATAAAAGTGAGTTTAAAAACCAACCTAAAGTTGCTCAATTTGGGAAATACACAACTAAACTGGAACTTTACAAAGCGAACATAGTGGGTAATTCTTTGATGGGAGGAATTTATTATTATGATCTGTCTTCTGGTCAGACTTCAGTAATATTAGAGGAAGTTCCGATAAGCGATATTGCTGTATCGCCAAATGGAGAATATTTGTACGCCATTTCACACATTGAAAATAAGTTATACATAATAAAAAATAAGGATATTTATCAAGATTTAGATACAGAGAAATATCCTATTGCAGTTGAAGCTCCTGATAATAACATTGTGTTGGTACTATGTACAGATTCAGAAGAACTAATGGTCATAAGACGCTTTGAATGAGTTTTTTGATATCAAAAACAGTTTTTTCTATTTTATCTTTATAAATTGCTGAAAGATTTTTAAAATCATACTTAGAATCAATCAAATCGTAGTAACAAAAAGGTATCTCAAAAGTGTTTTTGTAAAAAAAAGAGTAATCTTCCTTAATATTTTTTATAACTCTACGATTTTTTATGTTATTGTAAGTAAGTGTTTTAGCTTCAAAAAAGATACCTGCTAAAGAGCTATGTAATCTGTCAGAAATTACAATTTTAGATTGAGCAATTTCTTCTGTAATTTTTTGAAAGTCGTGTATAGGTAAATCAGCTTTCATGTTAGTTTTCTTTCTTATTTTTTCCACGAAATCATAATTTTTCATGATATCTTGGTTTGCATTTATAGCAAGAGTTGATATAGTGAAATTACTAAACGTTGAAAGAAAACTAATAAGAAGTTCTAAATCATGGTCTTCTTTTAAGCAAATCGCAATTTTGTCTGTTTTTTTGAACTCGTAATCAAAAAAAACATATGGTCCAATATCCACACCTAGAGAAAGGTTTTTATTGATTTTTGTTGCAAATTCATATGAAGTTTTATCTCTAAGGATGCCATAAAGTTTGGGATAACAAAGAATTTTTTTCAGTTTTTTAACACCCTTGTTTTTTTTAAATGATCCGAATCCTTGAGATAGTAGTAGAATTGTTTTGTTTTCTTTTGCAGCAACATTTGCTATGCAGTAATAGTAAAGGAAACTCCTATAAGATGTCTCTGTTTGAAATAAATTACCTCCTCCAAAAACAACTAAGTCAGACTCTTTAATAGCTTTTTTTATTTCGTATAAATTGAACCTCGGAACGATTTGTATATCAAATGTATAATTACTACTGAATTCTAATTTATTTTCTAATGGTAGTAGAATCACTCCATCAAACTTCATTTCGTCAAAAATCTTTAAGAAACTATTTAATAGAAGATCATCGCCATAATTTTTGTATCCATAATAACCTACTAATAAAATTTTTTTCATAAATTTAACTCCTTGCAAGGGAATTTTTAGGAAAATAACATATTTATATAGAATAATATACCAGAGACAAAATAGATAAATAAGTTACACACAATTTAAGGAAGGAAGTTTTAATATGTTTGATGAAATAAATTTTGGATTAATCCCAAAAACTTTAGATGCTCTATCTTTAAGACAAACAGTAATATCGCAAAATATATCTAATTATAACACTCCCGGTTACAAAAGAAAGTATGTAAACTTTGAAAGTGAATTACAGAAATGTTTGAACGAAAATGACATTTTAAGTTTGAAAACAAATAATGATAGACATATTAATAATACCTCATCTTTAGAAATAATTCAAGCTGATATAAAAGAAGATGATTCTAAATCTCTAAGAGATGACGGTAACAATGTTGATCCAGACAAGGAATTTGTATATTTGATAGAAAATACATTAAAGTATAATACTTTATCTAGATTAATGACTTATGCAATTCAACGCTATGATACGGTTATAAGGGGTGGAAAATGATGGAGGGTTTGTTTAAGGTTTTTAATATTGCCTCAAGTGGTATGTCTGCCGAAAGATTCAGGTTGAATGTCATATCACAAAATTTAGCAAACTCAGATGCAACAAGAACAGAAGAAGGTGGACCATACAGAAGGAAGGCTGTAGTATTTCAAGAGGCAGTAAATAAGAGTTTAAAAAACGAACCCGATTTAGCGGGGGTCAAGGTTGTATCTATAGAAGATGATCCCTCCCCTTTCAGGATGGTTTACGATCCTAATCATCCAGATGCAAATGAAGAAGGGTATGTTAGTTATCCTAATGTTAATGTTTTGAGGGAAATGGTAGATATGATTTCTGCCCAAAGGGCTTACGAAATGAATGCAGCTGTCGTAAGCGCTGCTAAAAGTATGTACAATGCTGCGCTTAATATTGGAAGATAGGAGGTAGAAAATCGTGGTTGATGGAATTAATAAAATACCAGGTATTGGTACAGAGAATATTAGTGTTGAGAAACAGAAACAAGAGACTAAAAAATTAGATTTTTCTGAAATGCTAAAAGAAGCGATTGAAGAAGTGAATTCTTTGCAAAAAAATGCAGATAAAGTAGCTGCTGACTATGCCTCAGGAAAAATAACCGATATACACCAGGTAATGATATCTGCAGAAAAAGCTTCACTTTCTTTAAAGTTAACAGCAGAGGTAACAAATAGAATAGTCGAAGCTTACAAAGAAATAATGAGAATGCAAATTTAGAATCATAAAAAGATAAAAGCTAGCTGTTGAAGAATAAATAATAACATAAAATAAGGGTTTAATACCCTTACTATTTTATTGTTATTTAATAGAAACTTTTTATGTAATTTTAATATAATTTGTTATAATTTTATCAATCATGATAAAGAAATTTTAGTTGATGAGGAATCATTATGGAAGTAAATAATGTAAAAGAAATTACCAATAAGATTAAAGAGTTACCTACGCCTGAGTTTTTAGTACAAAACATTATTTCTATATCTTTGGATTCTGAGGCAGATATGAAAGAGCTAATAACTTCGATATCTCAATCTCCTACCTTAACAGCAAAGATTTTAAAACTTGCTAACTCTGCTTATTATTCTTTACCTAAAAGAATTACAAAATTAAGTCAGGCTGTTAACTTACTTGGACTAAAAACAGTTAGGAATTTGGCTTTAAGTATTTTTACTGTTGAAAATTACTTCGACAAGGAATTTCCTTTTTTTAACACTTATAATTTTTGGCAACATTTAATAACTACTGGAATTGCTTCAGAGCTTTTGGCAAAATATATTAATTTTCCTGATAAAGAAGAGGCTTTTATGTGTGGTATTTTACATGATTTGGGAAAAATAGTTACGGCTCATATTATGCCAGAAATTTTTGAGATGGTTGTTAAGGTTGCTCAGCATGAAAAGATATCTTTCTTTGAGGCGGAACAGCTTTTATCAGTTATCAGTCATCAACAACTTGGTAAAATATTGTTCGAAAGCTGGAATATGTCAGAGATTGTAATTGATACCGTTGCTTTTCATAATGATCCAGTTAATTTAAAGAATGAAAATAATAGAAAGATTTTATACATTGTGAATTTAGCAAACGTAACGATTAATTTACTTTTTTATGGTTTTTCAGGGTGTTATAATATACCTGTTGCTGAGCCAGAAGTCTGGAACTATTTAGGAATGAATTATTATAAATATGACAGTTATTTAGAGGACCTAAAAAGGACTATAGAAAAATCTCAGGAATTTATTTACATGAAAGATATTTAAGTTAATGTTTTAGAGTCGAAGTTCTTAAATTTAATTGGGTTCAAGGCCTGCGGGCCACGCCTCGTAAGATTTATTTAAGTTAAATGATAAATACAATAAATAGCGGTTTGATAAAGTATTAATACATCGAATCCTTTAACAAAAAAGAATTCTATAATAGATTCAACAGAGAGTTATATGATTTTCAAAATAATTGTTAGGAGGCAACTAAAATGGCTCATTATAAAAAAGAAATGCTTGAATCAGAAATGAAGAAGATTATCATGAAAGGTTTTTCTGAATTGAAAGATCCTCGAATCAAGGATAAAATGATAAATATAAACTTTGTAAAATTGTCGGGAGATAAATCATATTTAGATGTCTATGTATCTTCTTTGGATGAAGATATTGATACAATTGTAGAAATTTTAAATAATGCAAAAGGTATGTTTAGAACGTTAATTGCAAAGAATATGCATATATATAAAGCGCCTGAAGTTCGGTTTCACAAGGATGAGGGTATTGAAGCTAGTATTAGAATTAATAAGTTATTAGAAGAATTGCAAGAAAATCAACCTGAAGACGATGAATCAAACGAGGATGATTAATGAAAAGCGGGATAATAGTAATTAATAAACCTAAGGGAATAACATCTCATGGAGTAGTTGAAAAGGTGAGATATATATTACAGACAAAAAAGGTAGGTCATGCGGGAACACTTGATCCGTTTGCAACAGGTGTTCTTGTTTTAGGGGTAAATAAAGGGACCAAGTTACTTGAGTTTTTTTTCAATGATAGAAAAATTTATTATGTAAAGGCGAAACTAGGGATTATTACTGAAACTTTTGATCTTGAGAGTGAAATAAGAGAGGTAAATGAAGTTACCAAAGAGCATATTGATGCACTCAAAGAAGTTGTGTTTTCCTTTATAGAGGAGTATCTTCAAGTTCCCCCTGCTTATTCTGCAAAAAAATATAAGGGAAAACGTTTATATGAGTATGCAAGAGAGGGTAAAATAATCAATTTGCCACCTAGGAAAGTTCAAATTTATAGTATTTCAAATTTCAAACAGGAGGGCACAGAATTCAGTTTTGTAGTTGAAGTTGGTCCTGGAACTTATATAAGATCTTTGATAATGGATATTGGCTATAAATTAGGATGTGGTGCTGTCACAGTTGAGCTTTGCAGATTAAAGAGTGGAAAATTTACCTTAGATGAGGCAATAAGCTTGGAAGAGGTATCATATGATAAATTGATATCTCTAGACGATAGTATTGATTTCCCATATGTAGTGGTAAACAATGGAGATAAAGTTTTAAAAGGTCAACAAATTTATAAATCAAATATCATTGAGTACTCTGATTTTGAAAAAGGAGATTATGTTAAAATATACAATGAAGAGAGAGAATTCATAAGTATAGGAATAGCAGAAAGAAGATCTAAATTTTTGACCACTCTTCTTAAGATGCCTGAGAGGAATGATCGTATAGTAAAGATTTACAAAAATTTATACGAGGTGACTTAAAATTGTATGCTTTAACAATTGGGGTATTTGATGGGGTGCACAAAGGCCATCAATACATTCTAGATAATACTTTAGAAGTAGCAAAAAAAATGAACTTCATTCCGTTAGTTTTGATGTTTAGATATCCAGCGGAAAAAATTCTAGGAAGCTCCTTCGAAGGGTTAATTTTACCCAGTTGGAGAAGAAAAGAAATCTGCGAAAGCATGGGATTTGAAGTTATTGTAAAAGATATGGAAGAAGTTTGGGGAATTTCGCATGAGGAGTATTTGAATAAATTGATTAATATGGGTGTGGGAGCCATAGTTTGTGGTGAGGATTTTACTTTTGGCAAAAGCGCTTTGGGCAATGTAGGTTATTTACAATCAGTTGGTAAAGCTAAAGGTTTAAATGTAAAGGTATTGAAAGATTATACGAAAGATGGTACCAGGATTAGTTCTTCGGCAATAAAAAAAGAGCTAAAAAACGGGAATGTGAAAAGTGCCAATGATATGCTAAATAGGTTTTGGACTTTGGAAGGTCCTGTATATCAAGATAAGCGTATGGGTTTTAAATTAGGTTTCCCTACTGCAAATATTAATACCTTATACAGAGAACAGATTATTTTCCCAAAGTTCGGAGTTTATTTAGTAAGGGGTAAGATCCTTGGGGAAAAAGGAAGTTTGTGGGGTTTAATGAATGTAGGGGTCAGGCCGACTATTCATGAACCTAACAAAGAACCAAAAGTTGAAGTATATTTTCTCGATTTTTTTGGTAATTTATATGATGAATATATTATTTTAGAGGTTTTAGATTTCTTACGGGAAGAGAAAAAATTTGAAAATGAGAAAGAACTTGTTAATGCAATGATAAGAGACGAAGACAGAGCTAGGGAAATAATAGCAAAAAGTTATGGAAATATAAAAAGTCTTAGTTAATGTATTTGTTATACATTAAGAAGGTTTAAATTGAATAGGATTTTTAAATAGCTATTGTTAAAGAGAAATCAAGAGACAAATATTTTCTAAATAGAGAAAATTAAAAAATGTAGGAACTACTGAAAATACAAAAGGAAACATAAAGAACTAGTCAAATTGATTATTAAAAATGCTTTAAATAGGTATGGTCTACTTGACAATTAAAAAATAAAATTATATAATCTTTAAAAGATGATTTTAATAGGGCGCTTAGCTCAGTGGGAGAGCGTCTGCTTCACGCGCAGAAGGTCGTAGGTTCGAATCCTACAGCGCCCACCACTTCTGTTAGAGTTTTCCAATATTTTTTAGAATTTCTTTGACTACTTTAATATCCTCCGCATGCTCTTCATCGTCTCCAGGAGTTTCTAACAATAAGGGGAGTTTACAAACTTCATCAAAGGAAAGAAAATTTGCAAATCCCTTTGTTCCTATATAACCTTTTCCAATGAATTCATGACGATCTTTACCCGCTCCCAAATCATATTTTGAATCATTTAAGTGAATCATTTTCAGTTTTTCAAGTCCAACATTTTTTTCGATATCGTCGAATAACTTTAAAACTCCTTCTTTGTTTCTTATGTCATAATTTGAATCAAAACCGTGACAAGTATCAAAGGTTATACCTAATCTATTCTTGAATTCAGAAGCATTTATAATCGCTCCTAACTGTTCCATGCTGTATCCTATATTGCCACCTTTTTTTGCAACATTTTCAAGCAGAACTGTCACTTTTGTGTGTACTAATTCCTTAAAAATGATGTCTAATGCTTCAATGATTTTCTCAATTCCAAACTCTTCACCCATTCCTAAATGACTCCCTGGGTGAAAATTGTAGTAAAAAATACCTAACTTGTCAGTTGCTTTTATTTCTTCAACCATTGTATTGATAGATTTTTCCCATATATCATCTTTAGGAGATGCCAAATTAATCAAATAACTAGAATGTACTAAAACATCTTCAAAATCTATGTTAAATTTGTTCATGTTTAGTTTGAATTCGTCTACTTCTCTTTCGCTAGGTTGCTTCATATTCCATGTTCGAGGCGAATGGGTGAATATTTGAAACGTGTTTCCACCTATATTAACTGTATCTTCTGGAACTTTTTTAAATCCTTTGGATATCTTCATATGAGCACCAAGTTTAATCACGTTATCACTCCCATTTATAGAAATTCCACATCGTTGTTTAATAAGGAAAAAGCTATATCTTTGTAGTATTTTCCAATTATACCAATGTTTGCAAATATATAGTTTTTATCGTATGCAATTCTTACTTCTTTGGATGGCAGTAGTAGGTCTTCTGAAAATTTATGATATAAAAAACTCTCCATGATATGTTTTCGATATTTTGAGCGGGATAATATACCACCAGTTCCAAATAGTACTTTTACAGCAGTTAAATCTTTTCCTTGAGCTATTTTTTGCCTTCCCAAAGGTGTGTAAATATAATTGATTTTTCCTGCGTGTCTTTTGATAGATGTTAAGAGACAATGTTTTGATAAAAAAGCAAAAAACTTTTCTTCAATATCATTACTTGGAAATGGTGAAAGATTTTTTAATAATTCATCATAATTTCTAAAATATTGTTCAATGTCTTCTTTATCCATCAATTCAATAACATGGGCTGCATTTATATAGATACCTAGATCTCCATCTACTGTTCTCTTTGTTCTTGGTTCTGGCGAAACTAAAATTTTTTGTATTTCAGGTGATCCGTCAGTTACTGAAACAATATCTGTAGTGGCTCCACCAATATCGATCGTCATTACGTCTTCATATAATATGCTTAAAAGTTCGGTAGTACGTACAACGGCAGCAGGGGTTGGGATTATTTCTTCATCAACTATATCGTAGATCTTTTCCATACCAGGTGCGTTAGTTATATGTTTAGAGAATACTTCTTGTATGACTTTCCTAGCAGGTTCTACATTTAATTGATCAACCTTAGGATAAACATTTTCTGTTATTATTATTTTTTTGTTTTGATTTTCAAATATCTCTTTTATTTCTTCTTGTATTGCACAGTTTCCTGCATAAATAACTGGAGCGTTAAGGGGTAAACTAGCCAGAAGTTTTGCGTTTTCCATTACTATTTCTTCTTCCCCGTAATCCACTCCTCCTGATAATATGATTAATTTTGGATTTATTTTTTTAATTTGTGTTAACTGACTTTCACGTAATCTTCCCGCAGTTACATACTTTATAATAGCTCCGGCACCCAAAGAGGCTTCTTGAGCAGCTTTTACTGTCATGTCATAAACTAGTCCGTGAACTGTAACGGTAAGACCTCCTGCTGCTGAAGAAGTTGCTAAAAACTTTTCCCATTGAATTTTTTCTCCTAGTTTATCAGCTAAACCACTCAACGCCTTTTCTATACCAATTGTTACATCTCCTTCAGAGATTGTGGTTTCGCATTCACTTTGAGCCAATATTGTTACATCATTTCCTTTGAATTGAAAAGCAGTTAATGCAGTGGTAGTACTACCAATCTCAGCAACGAGTAAATCAATTTTCATTGAAGACATGTCTCCTATCTTTTAGAAAGCTTTTTAATATTTTTGTTGCTTCGACTAATTCATTAAAAGAAGCTGCAAAAGATAGTCTTATATATCCGTCTGTATAGAAAGCCGATCCGGGAACAACAGCTAATCCATACTCTAATAACCTGTCGCAGAATTCTATGTCACTTAAACCGAATTCAGAGATGTTTATAAAATAGTAAAATGCACCCTGAGGTTTTACAAATTTTAAGTTTAATTTTTTAAATTCTTCAAAGAGAAAATCTCTTCTTTTTTTAAATTCCTCTACCATAAAAGAATTATCCACCTCTAAGGCCTTTAGTGCAGCATATTGTGAAGGTGTATTAACATTTGAAGTAGAATGAGATTGAATTTTGGCCATTTGATCAATAATTTCTTCAGGAGCTAGAGCATATCCCACTCTCCAGCCTGTCATTGACCATGCCTTAGAAAAACTATTAACTACAATTAATCTATTTTTAATTTCTTGAAAGGTGCACATTGAAGTATAAGTATTGTCATATAGTAAGCAATCATAAACTTCATCACTAATAATCAAAAGATTATTTTTGATAGATAAAGAAGTTACTACATCTAAAAATTCTTTTGGATAGACGATTCCAGTAGGATTGTTTGGTGAATTTATTATTATCGCTTTGGTTTTATTAGTTATTGCCTTTTCTAAGTCTTCCTCAAGAGGTAAGAATCCATTTTCTTCATAACTTTTAACATGAACAGGAACTCCTTCGAGCATTCTGATTTGAGAATCGTAGCTAACCCAAGAAGGATCAAAAATGATTATTTCGTCTCCTGGATTAATAATAGAAAATAAGGCATTGAAAATTGCTTGCTTACCGCCATTGGTTACTATTACATTGTTTTCGTTGTAATTTGCCTGGTATTTCTCGTTTACGTATTTTGAGATCTTCTTTCTTAATTCTAAGATACCCCTATTATCAGTGTACTTAGTTTTGCCACTTTTCATCGCTAAGTAGGCAGCTTCTATTATTGGATCCGGTGTTCTGATGTCTGGTTCTCCTGCAGTTAGTCTTACGACTCTTTTTCCCGTATTTTGTAACTCTAAAGCTCTTGAATTTAACTCCATCGTCTTTGATAATTCCAAAGAAGCAATTCTCCCGGAAAGAAACAACTTTTCTCCACCTCTCTCAATGTTTTTTCTCCAAAATAACTACATTTTCTATGTGGTAAGTATTAGGGAACATATCAAATGGTTGAACGGAAACTAAATTAAAGTTTTTTGTTATAAAAATATTTAGATCTCTAGCAAGTGTAGAAGGATCACAAGAAACATAAATTGCAGCTTTTTCTGTGATATTTGAAATCATTTCAATTTCTTCCTCATTTAAACCGGCTCGTGGAGGGTCAATTATTACATAATCGAATTTTTTTGTCTTATTGTTGGATAGAAAGTTTTTCACCAACTCTTGTGTAACTTTTATATTTTTTATTGAATTTATATTAGCATTTGAAATTGAGGCTTTTGCAGAAACTTTAGAACTTTCAACTGATTCTACAAATTTAAAGATAGGTGCAAAGTAAACAGAAAAAAGTCCTACTCCACTATAAAGATCTAAAAGAGTATCTGTTCTTTTAGAATTGTTTTTGAAATAGTCTAAGATGTGTCTCAACATTTTTTTTGTTACATTGTAGTTATTCTGGAAAAAAGAGGTGGGAGGAATTTGAAACCTAAAGCCATCGAACTCTTCTTCAATTACTCCTTCTCCTAACAAGGTTCTATAAGGTCCTCTTAAGACTATTTTATCAGAACTATTCATCACGTGAATTAATGAGTTTATCAAGTGATTTTTTCTAAAATGATCTTTTATTTCTTTTTCAAAAGGTAAGTATTCTGTATGTGTAACAATTATTACCATAAGTTGATTAGAATAGAAAGTTTTCCGTAGTACTAAATGTTTTAATATACCAGTTTTATTTTTTTTATCATAAATCTTTATATTAAGTTTTTGTACCAGATCTCTGAAATTATTTTTGATACTATCGAACTCTTTAGGAGAAATAGGACAAGAGTAAATATCCACAACATTATTAGAATTTTTCTCTTTTAGACCAAGTTTTGGCTCTTGATCATTTTGAAAAGTAAACTCCATTCTATTTCTATACTCCCAAATTATATCACTTTTTATGATATTTTTGACGAAAGAATCATCTATTTTACCTATTCTTGATAATTGTTCTTTGACAATATTAGTTTTTGCATCCATTTGATATTCATACTTGCAATCAAGCCACTGACATCCTCCACATTGCGGAAAATGTTTACACTTCGAAGAAGTGCGATAGTTAGAGGGGACGATGATCTCAATGGGTTTGGCGAATACTAAATTTTTTGTTATTTTGGTAGGGGTAACTTTTAAGAAATCGCCTGGATATGAATTTTCTATTAAATAAACCTTTCCCTCATATTTAGCCAACCCGTACCCACCATAGACAAGTTTTTCTACGACTAGATTTATTTCATCTTGACTGGTAAAATTCTTATTTTGCATCTTTACACCTCGACATTAACTAAAAAATCTATAATCACATGCTTTCAGGTGCATTTACACCTAAAATAGAAAGACCTCTACTTAAAACTATTTTTGTCGCCTCACAAAGATTAAGTCTAGCCTGCATCAATTCATAACTTTCTGCGTTAAGCACAGAAAGTGAATTATAAAAATGGTGAAATCTTGAAGAGACTTTTTCTAGATACTGTGTTAGTAAATTTGGTTTAAATTGTAGACAGGCATTTTTTAATGAGTTTGGAAATAAAGCTAATTCTCTTAATAACATTTTTTCTTCATTCTTGTTGAGGTCATTTAATCCTAAAAACCTTTCATATTTTATACCTCTTTTTTCAGCTTCCTTGAAGATACTACAAATTCTAGCGTGAGCATATTGTACGTAATATACTGGATTTTCATTTGATTTCTTGATAGCTAAATCTACATCGAAGTTCAATGTAGTATCCGGATCAACCATTGCAAAAAAATATCTTACTGCATCTTTTCCCACGTTGTCAATCAATTCATCAAGTGTATAAAATTCTCCTTTCCTTGTTGACATTCTAACAAGTTCTCCATCTTTTTTGATGTTGACAAATTGATGAAGGACTATTTTTAAAAAATCATCTGGTAGCCCTAAGGCTTTAATAGATGCCATCATTCTGGGAATATGTCCATGATGATCTGAACCAAATATATCGATCACCTGATCAAACCCTCTTAGATATTTATAGTAATGATAGGCAATGTCATCGCAAAAGTACGTAGGTATTTTATCGTTAGATCTTATCAAAACCTTATCATTTTCATCTATAAGATCAGAAACTTTAAACCATATTGCACCGTCTTTTTCGTAAATATAACCTTTTGATTTTAATTGGCCTAAAGTGATATCTACAATATTATTTTTAAATAACAGCTTTTCACTGAAAACAACGTCAAAATTTATATCGAGTCGTTTTAGTGTGTGAAGCATTTTATTAAGCATGTCTTCAACTGCTTCTTCCATGAAAATATTTTCAATCTCTTCGTTCCATTTATCCTTAAACGAATTACCATACTTGTTTAAAACAATTTTTGCAGTTTCAATTAAATATTCTCCTACATATCCATCTTCTGGTATTTCATAATGCGAACCTAACAGTTCATTGTATCTAACCCACAATGATCTCGCTAACAGTTTAATTTGTCTTCCAGCATCGTTTAAATACATTTCTTTTTGTACTATATGTCCTGTTTGTTCATAAATGTTTCCAATTACGTCTCCCATAACAGCTTGTCTACCATGAGCAACGGTTAAAGGCCCTGTAGGATTGACACTGGCAAATTCAAATTGAATAATTTTACCTTTACCTATATCAATTTTGCCGTAGTTTCTAGGGTGGCTTACTATATGAGAACAAATTCTTTGATAAACGTTTGGAGATAAGAAAAAATTTAAAAAGCCATTAACGTTTTCCACTTTTTCGAAGAAACTACTTTTCGTAAGCTCTTTTGAAAGCTCTTGGGATATTATTTTAGGATTTTTTTTGAGTTTTTTAGCTAAAATGAAAGAAATATTGGAAGAAAAATCACCCAATTCATCCTGTGGGGGGATTTCAACAACATATTCTTCAGACAAATTAGTAATCCCAATATTTTTAAGCGCATCATCAATCTGTTCTTTTATTAAAGATATTATCTCCATTAATTATTCCTCCTAATTGAGTTTTATTCCCTAGCTTGTGATAGAGTTCCTGGTATTTTTAATCTATTTTCTATATATTTAAAAACTTCGCTAAAACCGGTAACCAACAGAAAATAAATTATAGCAGCGAAAAGGTAAACTTTAAAAAATTCAAAGTTACGACTTGCAACAAATTTTGCTTGAGCCATGATTTCAGGTGCTCCCACAATATAAGATAGTGAAGAATATTTCAATAAATAAATAAATTCATTTGTCCAGGAAGGAATGAATCTTCGAATGGCTTGAGGTAAAATAACAAACCTAATTGCTTGCCATTTTGTCATTCCGATTGAAAGAGCAGCATGCATTTGGCCTGAACTAATAGATTGTATAGCTCCTCTTAAATATTCCGCTTGATACGCAGATGAATTTAAGAAAAAAGCGATTATCGAAGCTGTTAAAGGTGATAACCTTATACCTATGACAGGCAAACTATAATAAAGAATAAAAAGTTGCACAAGTAAAGGTGTACCTCTAATTATTTCGATATAAAAATTGCTTATAGCGTACAAAGCCTTATTCCCGTACATTTTTGATAAAGCAAGAAGTATGGCTATAAAAAAGCCAATTACCACAGATGTTAAAGTTAAAAATAATGTAATCCATAATCCATCTAACATGTATCTCCAAGAACTTTGAACTATTTGGAAAAAAGTCATTGATTCTCTTCCTTTCCATATAATTTGGTTAATTTGTTCAAAAATTCTTTGGTTCTTTCTTTCTTAGGATTATTGAATATCACTTGAGGAGGGTCTTGTTCAACAATCACTCCACCTTCCATGAAAATTATTTCGTCAGCAACAGCTCTAGCAAATCCCAATTCATGGGTTACACAGAGCATTGTCATCCCACTTTTGGCTAATTCTATCATTACTCCTAAAACTTCACCAATTAACTCAGGATCCAAAGCAGAAGTAGGTTCATCAAACAGCATTAATTTTGGATTCATAGCTAATGCTCTGGCTATTGCCACTCTTTGCTTTTGGCCTCCAGAAAGTTGTGCAGGATAAAGATCAATTTTATTTTTTAAACCAACGCGTTCAAGTTCTTTTAAAGCAATATTAGTAGCTTCTTCTTTATTCATTTTTTTTACTTTTATTAAGCCTAGTCGTACATTATCAAGGACATTAAGATGCTCAAATAAATTAAAATGTTGAAACACAAAACCTATTTCTTGTCTTATTTTATGTACATTTTTTGCGGAAGTTATTTCATCATCTTCTAAGAATATTTTTCCAGAATCTACTTCTACTAATCTATTTATGCACATTAACAAAGTACTTTTACCCGTACCACTTGGACCAATTATTACTTTTGTTTCTCCTTTGTTCATAATAAAGGATATACCTTTTAGGACTTCAACTCCATTATAACTTTTATGTACGTTCTGTACTCTTAAAATTACGTGATTTGAGCTATTGCTGTCATTATTTTTGTTCATTTTACCCCCTCCTTACTTCGTATCCAGGAATAGCGAGTTTTTTCTCAACATAACCAAGACCTTTACTTAAAGAGAAGGTTAGTGCAAAATAAATCAAGCCGCAAATTACGTATATGAGTAAAGGTTTATTTGTTACAGCTATTATGTAAGTGCCTTGCCTTAACAATTCAATAACCCCTAGAGAATAGGCTAAAGATGTGTCTTTTAGCACAACTGCGGCCTCATTAGTCCACCCAGACAAAGATATTCGCATAGCCTGAGGAAAAATCACATTAAAAAATGTTTGAAATTTAGTCATTCCTAAGGAATAAGCTGCATCCACTTGTCCTTTTGGTAACGAAGAAATAGCTCCTCTGAATATTTGAGATTGATAAGCAGAACTTCTTAGTCCTAGACCAATAATAGATGCTACTAATGGGTTTAGTCTTATCCCTATTATAGGGAGACCATAGAAAATTAAGAATAAAATTACTAGTTCCGGAAGACTTCTCAGTATTCTTTCATAAAGTAGAAAAAATGTTTGCACAAATTTGCTTCCATATAATTGTCCAATAGATACAAAAATAGCCACCATAAATCCTAGAACTATACTGAAAAATGCTAATTCGAGAGTGACTACAGTTCCTTTTAAAAGATATGGTATTGAGTTTATAACAATTTGAAGGCTTTCCAATTTACATCCCCTTCTTGTGTTTTATAATGCATATCTTTTACATACTACATTAGAGGGGGCATTGCCCCCTCATTAATATTTAGATTAACTTATAGTTTTGTCAAGCAAAAAAAAAGACATAAAATAGTATTAAAACAAGTAAAAGTCTTAGTCTTATCTACTTAAAATACTTTTCAATCAATTCATCAAATTTACCTGATTTTTGTAATTCCAGTATGCCTTCATTCAAAAGATTTAATAATTCTTTGTTTCCCTTTTTAACAGCCATTCCATAGCTTTCTTCAGTTTTTATAATTCCTACTATTTTAACAGGATCTGTTTTAGTAAATCGTTCTGCAACAGGGCTATCTAAAACTATAGCATCTATATTTTTGTTTATCAAATCTCTAACAGCAAAGTTAAAAGTATCGTATCTGACGATATTTTTCTTTGGCAAAATATTTTTATCAACGAGATGTTCAGTGACCCACAGATCTCCGGTAGTACCTGTTTGTACTCCTATTTTGTGATTTCCAAAAAGAACGGTAATGTCAAAATCAGAATCTCTTCTTACAATAATGCTTTGATCGCCGCTGTAATATGGGATAGTAAAATCAACTACCTTTTGCCTTTCTTCAGTAATAGTCATGCCAGCCGCAATTATATCGATGTTTCCTGTTGTCAATGAAGGTATTAGTGAATCGAAACTAATATCGATAACTTCTACGTCAAAACCCTTCAATTTTCCAATTTCTCTTATAAGATCGATATCAAAGCCAACAAATTGCCCATCCTCTACATATTCAAAAGGTGGAAAAGATGCTTCAGTTCCAACTTTATAAGTAACTGAGAAAACAAAAAGTATGGGCATAAGAACGATAAAGGAAAGCAAAAAAAACTTTTTAAACATTCTAATCCCTCCCTTTCCTTGATGAAAAAACATTGTAAACCAAAATAGTTAAGATAAACCACGCTTTAATTAACCTTCTTTGAAATAAAGATGCTAATTTTATTTGAAAACAATTTTAATCTATGTTTTTTACATTTAATTATAACATATTTTTTAATTCGATTAATATTTAAAAAAGAATTTATTATTTACATTTTTGATGTGTAGATAATAGATCTTAATATTTTTTATTTGAAAAAACAGTGTGATATAATTAAGTTTAGATAAATTATAAAAAAGCCTTATTAAAGAAAATTAATCCATGAATATTTAAATTGAGAACATTTTTTCTTGTATAAAATTGGTTGTTGCTCTAGATATTTTAATTTGAGTAGGTTTTCGAATCTAGTTGTCATTATTTGTTTTAATAAATCTATATTCTTAGAGTATATAAGAATATTTAAAGTAAGCACTTTACATAAAATTTAAAGGAGGATACTCATGGCAAAAAAAATGAAAAGTTTAGGTGGAAGGTCATTATCTACCTCTTCAAAAAAATCTCCTAATGTGAATAATATGAACTTGTTGCTTCAAGAAGCACAAAAAGCCCAATTGGAAATGCAAAATGAAATAGAAGAAATGGAAAACTCATTGGCAGATGTAGAAGTTGAAGCTACAGCTGGTGGAGGAGTTGTAAAAGTTATTGCAACTTGCGATTTAAGAATTAAAGACATAATTCTTTCCGAGGAAGTTGAAGATGAAGATTTTGACACCTTGAAAGACTTAATAATTGCTGCTACAAATGAAGTGATTCAAAAAGCTATTCAACTAAAAGAAGAAAAGACAAATGAAATATCAGAAAAGTATTTAGGCCAATTACCTGATTTTGGTTTCTAAAAAATTTTAACTTTTTATTTTCAAAAAAGTATAAATAAAATTGTATAATATACTTAGAGAAAAAAATAACAAGCACTAATATTTCTAGGAGGTGTATTAATTATGGCAGTTAAAGTAGGAATAAACGGTTTTGGAAGAATAGGTAGGTTAGTATTTAGACAGATGGTTGAAAACCCAATGTTTGAAGTAGTGGCAATCAACGATTTGACAGATGCGGAAACTTTAGCCACACTTCTCAAGTATGATTCAGTTCATGGAAGATTCAAAGGTAGTGTTGAAGTGGTTGAAAATGGATTCAAAGTGAATGGCAAAGAAATCAAGGTTTTTTCAGAAAAAGATCCTGTTAATCTTCCCTGGAAAGATTTGGGAGTAGAGATAGTTATTGAGGCTACTGGGGTTTTTTTAAATAAAGAAAAGGCTTCTGCTCATTTGAAAGCTGGAGCAAAAAAAGTTATAATTACAGCTCCTGCAAAAGGAGAAGTTGATGCCACGATTGTTATGGGGGTTAACGAAGATATCTTAACACCTGAAATGGAAGTTATTTCAAATGCTTCATGCACGACAAATTCAATAGCACCTGTTATTAAAGTTTTAAACGATCACCTCAAAATTAAAAGAGGTTTGTTAACTACCGTTCATTCATATACAAATGATCAAAGAGTTTTAGATTTACCACATAAAGATCTAAGGAGAGCAAGAGCTGCTGCACTCAATATAATTCCTACAACAACAGGAGCTGCTAAAGCCGTAGGAGTGGTAATACCTGAATTGAAAGGAAAGTTAGACGGAATTGCATTAAGAGTTCCTACACCAGATGGATCTATCTCAGATTTAACTGTAGAAGTTGAGAAATCAACCACTGTTGAAGAAATAAACAGAATAATGAAAGAAGCTACAGAGAATGAATTAAAAGGAATTCTTGGATATAATGAAGAACCAATCGTTTCAACAGACATTATTGGTTCAGTTTATGCAGGTATATTTGATGCAACATTAACTAACGTAATCGACGGAAACTTTGTCAAAGTGTGTTCATGGTATGATAACGAAAATGGATATTCAGCAATGGTTGTTAAATTAGCTGAAAAATTAGTGAATATGTTATAAAATAAGATAAAAAAGGGGAGTTTCTTCCCCTTTTTGTTTAGATTTGAGACTTTTGGCTAGCAAAATATACACTAGGGGGTGTAAATTGATGAAGAAGCTTACGTTAAGAGATGTAGATTTAAAAGATAAAAAGGTTATAATGAGAGTAGATTTTAACGTTCCGATAAAAGATGGAAAAATAACAGATGATACAAGGATTAGGGCAGCCTTACCTACAATTCAATATGCATTAGATAAAGGTGCCAAAGTTATTTTACTTTCTCACTTAGGTAGGCCAGATGGGGAAAGAGATCCACAGTACTCATTAAAGCCTGTGGCAGAAAGATTAAAAGAATTAATAGATGCGCCAGTATATTTTGTAGATGAAACACGAGGTGAAAAAGTTGAAGAAGCGGTTTCAAAACTAAAAAGTGGAGAAGTTCTTGTTTTAGAAAATACTCGTTTTGAAAAAGGAGAAACAAAAAACGATCCTGAGCTGGCGAAATATTGGGCAAGTCTTGCAGATATTCATGTAAATGACGCCTTTGGAACGGCTCACAGAGCTCATGCTTCAAACGTTGGTATCGCAAATTATATACCTAGTGTAGCTGGCTTTTTGATGGAGAAAGAGATTAAATTTTTAAGCGCTGCAAATGAAAATCCTCAAAAACCTTATGTTGTAGTGTTAGGTGGAGCTAAAGTTTCTGACAAAATAGGTGTAATAAACAATCTTTTGACAAAAGCCGATAGAATTTTAATTGGTGGAGCAATGATGTTCACTTTTCTTAAAGCTTTAGGCAAAGAGGTCGGATCTTCAAAGGTAGAAGGAGATAAATTAGATGTAGCAAGAGAAATTATGGAAAACGCTAAGGCTAAAAACGTTGAATTAGTATTACCAGTAGATACAGTTGCTGCACAAAAGATGGAAGCAGGAGTAGAAAAGAAGGTTTTTAAAATAGATGAAGGAATACCTGAAGGTTGGATGGGACTAGATATAGGTCCTGAAACTATTAAGCTTTTCACTGAAAAGTTGTCAGACGCTAAAACAATCTTTTGGAACGGTCCTATGGGAGTTTTTGAAATAGATGATTTTGCAGAAGGAACAAAAAAGATTGCCGAAGCAATAGTAAATGCTACTAAAAAAGGTTGCATAAGTATAGTAGGTGGAGGAGATTCTGCGGCTGCAGCTGAAAAATTTGGCTTAGCAGAAGAATTTTCACATGTTTCAACTGGAGGAGGAGCTTCTCTAGAGTTTCTTGAAGGTAAAGAACTTCCCGGAATTGCTTCTATTTCTGTAAAAAAAAACTGAATAACAGAAGATTTATTCTTGCTGGTAATTGGAAAATGAATAAAACAAATACTCAAGCTGCACAATTTACTTCAGGATTGATTGGGAGGATAGGAAACGAAAGTAAATTCGAGATAATCCTATGTCCACCTTACACCGCCTTAGAAAGAGTATCCGATATCGTTAGCAGTTCCAAAATTAAAGTAGGAGCGCAAAATGTTTTTTATGAAGAAAAAGGAGCTTTTACAGGTGAAATTTCTACTGAAATGTTAACAAATTTAAATGTTCGATATGTGATAATTGGTCATTCAGAAAGAAGACATATTTTCGGTGAAACTGATGAAATGATTAATAAAAAACTGAAAAAGATTGTTAAAACCAGTCTAACTCCTATCTTATGTGTAGGTGAGAAATTAGAGGATCGCGAAAAAGGACTTACATTTAACGTTGTCGAAAGACAGATTAAAGAGGCTTTTTTTGGTCTAACTCCTGAAGAAGTTTCTCGTGTTGTTATTGCATATGAACCAGTTTGGGCTATTGGTACAGGAAAGGTTGCAACACCTGAGCAAGCTCAAGAGGTTCATGAATATATCAGGAATTTACTTAAAGATTTATTTGGTGAAAGTTTGGCAGAAGGAATGACGATACTTTATGGTGGGAGTATTAAAGCTAATAACTTTTTAGGTCTTTTCTTAAAACCTGATATTGATGGTGGTTTAGT
Source organism: Thermotogota bacterium (assembly GCA_029780115.1). Classification (GTDB taxonomy): domain Bacteria; phylum Thermotogota; class Thermotogae; order Petrotogales; family Petrotogaceae; genus Defluviitoga. The sequence goes on along the minus strand of JAKOZG010000013.1, from coordinate 38,465 downwards.
TGGAGGAGCTTCTTTGACAGAAGAATTTATAGAATTAGCAGAAATTATGAGACAAGTTATCGAATAGATATAATCAACCGCATCTATGCGGTTGATTTTATTTTTAAAGATTTATTTAAGATTTATGTGTTAGAATAATTTTGGAGAGTATGAAGTATATATGTACAACTGACCATTTTTTTGAAAGTGGTTTATGCTTGAAGAAGAGGAGGAACTATATGTTTATTTTTAAGCCTTTGAGTCAAGTTTCTATGTCTGTTTTAGTCGACCTTGTAAACGAAGTTTTCAAAGATTATGTAGTTCCTGTAAAATGGACATATGAGAGTTTTAATATGGACATTAAAGAAAATTCAATTTCTCTAGAAGATTCTTTCGTGGTTTTTTCTGATGAAAAACCAGTAGGATTTTGCATTATTTCTCTTAGGAGTAGAATAGGTAGGATCGATTCTATAGGCGTATTGGAAGAATACAGAGGAACGGGTTTAGCTTCTCAAATGCTTTTTAGAGTCGTCGAAAATCTAAAATGGAAGGATATCGATAGTATAATATTAGAAGTTGTAGAATTGGATAAGAGGTCTGTTAGATTTTATGAAAAACATGGATTTAGATCTAAGAGGAATTTGTATTCTTATCTCAAAAGAAAAAATGATAGGACACTGAAAGTTCCTTATTTTAAATATGAAGCTACCACTTCAGATGGTGTTTATGAACTAGCACAAATTGCTAAACTTAGACTGAAGAGAGATCCTAATTGGCAGAGAGATCCTATGACTTTAAAGCTTAGCGATCAAAGGTATATTAATGAAGTAATATTAAATGAACAAGGTGAAAAGATAGGTTATATTGTATGGGGATTAAACGAAGACAATGCCTTCATTGTAGATGTTTCTCCAATAGCTGAAGCTTACAAATTCTCAGATATAGTGAAAGATGTAACTTTAAAACTATTTCAAATAAAAGATGAAATAATTGTAATTACTGTTCCTGAAGATGATCCATTGAATAGTGCATTAATCGAAAACAATTATTTCTCTTTTATTAAACAACTAGAAATGGAAAGAAAACTGCACTAAATGTTATTTAATAAATTCTACAAATTCATGAATTTGGCATGATTCATCCATTTCTACATAGTAATACGATTTAAAATCAGATATTTTTTCAACATTTAATTGATATTCTTTTTCGTTTTTTTGAAGTACAAAAGTTATTGAATCATCACTTTTTATGATTTCGTACATAGTTTTTTGAGCTAGTTCACTTGATTTATCTACAAAAACAAAAAACAAGTATTTCTCTTTTCCTTTATAAGCTATTTCTGAAAATAAGGTAGGAATTTGATTGTTAAATTTTTTATGTAAAGTTTTTAAAATCAATTTTTCTTTTAAAGAAATCATATTTATCACCTACTTCTAAATGGTAATGTATCTCAACTTTTTAAACAGAAATGTTAATATTTCTTTCAATTATTATAACATAGAAACTAATTATGAGTCAAATTTTTGTAGTTTTTCACCTAATAATATAATTTTAGGGAAAAGGGTTGACTTAACTGGATTCAAGGGCGTTAGTCCTCCGTTTTGTTGTAAAAAGCGCCAAAAATTGTAGAGGAGCTCTGTATGAGCGTCTTTGAATGAAAAAATATTTTTTTGAAAATCTTTATTCAGAACATTAATGAAATAGAGGTTTTTTAACAATTGTAAGTATTATAAAAAAACATTTTAGGAGGTCTAAAATGAAAAAGAATAGTATTGTAATGGTAATATGTATTTTATTAGCTTCTATGATTTTTTCAGAAAGTGTAGCTTACCTGACTTCTTCAGAACATCAGATTTATGAATCATACTTTGTAGAATATAATGATGTAATGGGTGAATATTACAACGCTTTACTTAGTGTTCTTGAATTTAATCCGCAGTATGAATCATACTTTTATAAACCTTTAGATGTCATAACTATCGTATCTGCTCTAATGGATTACAAGGCTCTAGAAAAGTTTTTAAACGACAATGGAGTTACGTTGGACTACGATAGAATAGCCAATGATTCAGAAGAACTATTCAATCAATATATGACAGATGAAAGTTTAAAGCAAATGTTGCTGATTTTTTTTGAGAATGAAAGTTATTTTAGAGGGTTTATAAAGAGTCTTGTATATAGAGATGAAGTAATATCAAAAATTAATGAATACTTTACAGATTTGTACGGAGAAGACATGTCAGAAGTTTTTTCTGACTGGTATGTAGAATATATATCTAATTATGATTTTGTTGTTTCATATGAACCTTTAATTCCTGCATATGAAATTTTTAAAGCTCTTTCGTTAGAAGAATTAGAAAAGATAGAAGAAAAATATAGAAATGTAATAATACAAGAGCAAGATATACCTGAAGAATGGTACATTTCTTATGTATATCTAGTGGAAAATATTCTTCCTTTGAAAGAAGCAGAGATGGAAGATCTGCGTGATTACATACAAATGGTGACCGATTATCCCCAATTGTTACAATATTCTAGAAAGGAATTAGATAGTCAATTAGCTTATTACACTCAAATTTCAGAAACAGAAGAATCAGATGATTTGAGATTTGAAGCAACTCAAAAGGTAAATCTTTTACAAAGTTATATGTATTTACTAGAAAAATATGGTGATTATGATGAAAATACGATTGGATCAAAATTTTCTGAAATTGAAAGTGAAATTAATGAAATATACATAGCTTATGAAAAAGCTCTGATGGATCTTAAGGAAATGAATCCTGAATCTATAGAGATAAGTTCTAAGCTTTATCAGATAAATCCTCAAGATCCTAATATTTCATATGATTATTTTGCCTTAGTTTATTCGTTAATATTGGATTATTATAAAAACACCGGAGACTTGGAAAATATAAAAGCAAATTTAAATGTTCTTAAGAGTATTTTTACTGAACTTACTGAAAATGAAAATTTGGAAAAAGATAAGTTAGAAGGTTCTAATAAGATCATTGTGGAAATAAACACTCTTCTAAAGTGAGAGAACTTTAATATATTAAATTCTAACAACCTATTTTTCTAATACTCATTAACTTTGAGAGTTGGAGGCGACATATATTTCTAAAAGAATAGTGAGAGCAGCGTTAGTATCTGCACTTTATGTTGTTTTATGTCTGATTTTTCAACCTATTAGTTTCGGGCCTATACAAGTTAGGATTTCTGAAGCTTTTACTTTATTACCTTATTTAGATCCAGCTTTTATTCCAGGCTTGTATGTGGGTGTGCTCCTTGCAAACATAATCGGTGGTTTAGGAGCGTGGGATATTTGGCTAGGAAGTTTTTTTACATTGATTGCAGCTATATTAACGTGGAAGATGCCAAATAAATATTTGACACCACTACCACCTATTTTAATTAATGCCTTTGGAGTATCATTATATGTTGCACCATTATACAATTTTCCTTACTTTTTATCTGTAATATGGATAGCAATTGGAGAAGCTATAGCTACTTTTGCAATTGGTTTACCTATATTAAAATTATTTGAAAAAAACATTTATAAAGATGGGAAAAATAAAAAATTATAATTTAATTTTAGAGCACATATTTAAATAACAAATAGAGGTGAAAATGTTTGCAAAACAAACCTTTTATAGTCGATACAACATTAAGAGATGGTCAACAATCATTAATAGCAACACGATTAAAACTCGAAGATTTTAAAAATCATTTGGAAGATTTTGATAAAGTAGGCTTTTATGCAATGGAAGTATGGGGTGGAGCAACTTATGATTCATGCATAAGATATTTAGATGAAGATCCTTGGGAAAGGTTAAATATATTCAGGGAAAAGCTACAAGATACTCATATACAAATGCTTTTAAGAGGTCAGAATTTAGTTGGTTATAAAAATTATGCCGATGATGTAGTGGATTTATTTGTAAATAAAGTTGCAGATTACGAAATGGATATAATAAGGGTTTTTGATGCGTTGAATGATGTTAGAAATTTAGAGAAATCTATAGAAGTGGCAAAAAAAAGAAAAATACATGTTCAGGGAGCAATTTGTTATACTGTAAGTCCTGTCCATACGTTGGATTTTTATTTAAATTATGCTAAAGAATTAGTTGATAGAGGAGTTGATTCCATTGCAATTAAAGATATGGCTGGACTTCTGACTCCAAAAGACTCGTATGACTTAGTGAAAGAAATTAAAAAGAAATTTGATATACCTCTTAATATTCATTCACATGCTACGACAGGTCTAGCCTCTATGTCTTATTACGCTGGAATAGAAGCAGGAGCGGATATAATAGATTTAGCGCTCAGTCCTTTTGCAAACGGTACTTCAGAACCAGCAGTTGAACCATTTCAACATGCATTTAATTTAGATTTAAATTGGAAACAAATCATGGCTCTGGTAGATTATTTATGGTTAGTAAGGGAAAAGTATAAAGAGTTTGATGTTCAAATGTGTTCTATAGATGCTAAAATATTGGATGCACAAATTCCAGGTGGGATGTTATCAAATCTTATGTCGCAGTTAAAGGCTCAAAAAGCTGAAAATAAACTTCAAGAAGTTTTAAAAGAAGTTCCAATCGTTAGAAAGGATCTTGGCTATCCTCCTCTTGTTACGCCTACTAGCCAAATAGTAGGAGTTCAAGCAACTTTAAATGTTTTGACAGGTAAAAGATATTCGATGATAACAAATGAGGTAAAAAATTATTTAAGAGGTTTTTATGGAAAACCACCAGCACCTGTTAATCAAGAGTTGTACGAGAAAGCCTTAGGTAATATTAAACCTATAGATTATAGGCCAGCAGATGAAATCCCCCCCGAATTAGATAAGGCGAGAAAAGAGATAGGGTTATTAGCTCAAAGTGATGAGGACTTATTGACTTATGTATTATTTAAAGAAGTAGGTAGACAATTTTTAATCAAGAAGTATGAGGAGAAATTGAAAGTTGATTTTAATATAGTGAATTCGTTCAAAAATGAAGATGTAGTGATCTATCCAATATAAAGATGTAAAGAGTAAATTGTATAAATTTTGAGATTTTTACTTCTAAACCTAAATATTTTGCTATAATTCAAAATAATCGACTCTAATCCAGATTTATAACAATATGAAAAGATTAAAATTTTTGTTATAATATATTTAGTAAAACGTTTCCATTTAGAAAAACAACTTTAAAGGAGGTATTAAAATGAAGAAAGTATTAACTCTATCGTTGATATTGGTTCTTGTAATGTCTTTTGCATTTTCAGCAACTTTAACTGTGTGGAGTTCTGAGATGCAAGTTGACTTTATTAGAAGGATAGGCCAAGAGTTTACACGAGATACTGGAGTTAATGTTGAAGTGCAAATGGTCACATTTGGCGACATAAAATCTAAATTTCTAACCGCTGCACAAGCTGGTGAAGGACCAGATATAATCATTGGAGCACATGACTGGGTAGGAGAGCTTGTTATAAATGGATTATTAGAACCGATTCCATTCTCAGCGATTGAACTAGATAAATTTGCTGAATCAGCAATTCAAGGATTTACTTATGAAGGGAAATTATACGGTGTACCTTATGCAACAGAAGCTGTAGCTTTGTTCTATAATAGAGATTATGTAAGCGATGATGAAGTACCTACAAATATTTCCGATTTGAAAAAACTAGCTAAAGAATTTACTACCAGTGAAACATTGGGATTTGCTGTAACTGCTAATGATTTTTATCACGTTTATGGTTTCTTTACTGGATATGGTGGATATGTTTTTGGATACGATCCAAGAACAGGATACGATGTCAAGGACATAGGTTTAAACAATGAAGGTGCTATTAAAGCTGGACATCTTTTAAAGAGTTTCTTTGACGAAGGTATAATGCCTCAAGGTATAAACTATAATATCATGGATTCAATGTTTATGGATGGTTTAGCAGCTATGATAATCTACGGACCTTGGGCAGTAAAAAATTATCTTGAAGCCGGAATTGATTTTGGCGTTCTCCCGTTAACAAAAATGGAACTAGAGCCCGGTAAAACCATGAAGCCTTTTGTAGGAGTTCAAGGTTTAATGATCAATTCTAGATCAGCTAACAAGGCTTTTGCAATGGAGTTTGTCATTAATTATCTAGCTACGGCTGAAGGCGTATACGAATTCTATATAGCAGATCCAAGATTGCCTGCAAGAAAAGATGTAACACAAATAATAGACGAACAAGGCGGACCGGTACCTGCTGAAATCGTTGCAGCGTTTGCTGAAAGCGCAGCCGGTGGAGAACCAATGCCAAACATTCCTGAAATGCAGGTTGTATGGCAGCCAATGGCAGATGCATTAAACAATATTATAAACGGCACGCAAACACCTGAAGCAGCTCTCAACGATGCCGTATCTAAGATAAAAGCAGGTTTAAAATAAAAAGTTATGCTTAATTTTTTATATGTAACTAGCGAAAAAAACAAAGTGTTAATTCAAGAATTTGATTTTTAACAAGAGAGAGGGAGGGAACTCCCCTCCTTCTTTTTTTATAAAAAATGTCTATTTTTTTCTGTTTTTTAGTATAATAGCTTGACACACAAACTGGTAGTATATTTTTAATTATTTTATTTAATGAAAATGAAGCCTTTTTAGGAGGGTATGAGGAATGAAAGTCTTCAAAAAAATATTAATATGGCTTTTTATTGGTGTTTTGAATGCTTTTTTGCTTTGGGCAATAATCCTCTTGTTTACGCTTGCTAATTATGGATTAGGAGTAGTTATATCTGTTTTTCTTGTTATTACAGATTGGGCTATCTTTTCTCCAAAGGCTTATCCTTATAGGTATACCTTACCTGCTTTATTCTTTTTATTTATTTTAACTATTTATCCAATTTATTACACAATTGATACGGCGTTCACTAATTATGGAACGGGGCATTTGTTTACAAGAACAAATGCGATAGATACTTTACTTACAGATTCGAGTTACTATTATGAACCCGAGAATCCAAAAACGTTGGATTTCAAAGTTTTTGTTAGATATGATGAACAATATAAACCTACAGAAGATTTTGTTTTATTATTGTATGACCAAGAAGATATGTATTTAGCTGAGAAACCTTTAATGAGGCAATTAGATTCAAAAGGTAATTTAATCTATGCCGAAAGCGATATGGTTAAAGTGCAAAATGACAGAGTAGTTAAAGAAGGGGCTACGTATGAAATAATAAGGCCTTCAGGAAGTGTTTCACAGGCAGGCGGAGATTCTATAATAGCTATCGAAAAGAATGGAAGTGTCAGGTACACTTATTTTTATTCACCGATAGATTCAACTACTTCTTCTAATTCATCATACTACAATTCTGTTCTAAGACAGAATTATTTGAAATCTTTGGTTTTGATGCATGGAACTACGAATTTTAGGCTTTCAAGTTCGCATGTATTTAGAAAGTTTTCAGAAGCATACAGAGTATATGACACTTTGGTAAAAGTAATAATAGACGGTGAAAGAGAAATATATAAAACTGTTGTGGTGAACACATTAACAAACAAAGAATTAGTAGAGAAAGACGCAGCTTTTTGGGATTACAATGAGAGCGGAAATTTATACCGACTTATTGGGTATAAGAGTTACGTGGGATTAGATAATTTTTCGAAGATAATTAAGGATCCTAGAGTTTCTGGACCATTTTTAAAAATATTTGGCTGGACATTCTTGTATGCAGCTTTGAGTGTGCTTTTTACTTTTATAATAGGTTTAGCATTTGCGTTGATATTAAATGATAATCGATTAAAAGGCAGAATAGTTTATAGAACATTGTTGATAATTCCTTGGGCAATTCCAGCTTTCATATCAGTTTTGGTATGGAGGAATGGGTTTTTCAACGAAACGTATGGGATAATTAATAGATTCATTCTTGGGAATATTGGTGTCAAACCGGTTAAATGGTTAAATGATCCGTTTTGGGCTAAAGTTGCAGTTTTAATAGTTAATACTTGGCTGGGATTTCCATATATGATGACTATTACGTTGGGGTCGTTGCAAAGTATCCCAGAAGATTTGTATGAAGCATCTGTTATAGATGGTGCTTCAAGGTGGAAACAATTTACAAAAATTACTTTTCCTTTATTAATGGTTGCCGTTGCTCCTTTATTAGTGATGAGTTTTGCATTCAACTTTAACAATTTTACAAACATATATCTACTAACAGGAGGAGGGCCAGCAATGGCCGGGACAAATACTCCAGCAGGATCTACCGATATTTTGATTTCTTATGTGTATAAACTCGCCTTTGAAGGATCACATGGACAAGATTTTGGATTTGCTTCAGCGATTTCAATTCTAATATTTGGTATTATAGCGATATTTAGTTATTTTAACTTCAAGTTTTCTGGTTCATTTGAAGAGGTGAGCAGATAATGGCTATGATCGAGAAAAAGAATTATTGGCTGAGACATATAATATTAATTATCTGTGTTATTTTAATATTATTTCCTTTAGTATGGTTGATAACAACATCCATCAGGAGGGATAATGCAGCTTTTTCCCCAAAGTTGTTTTCAAGTCGAGTAACATTAAATAATTACAAAGATTTGATAATTCAGAAGCCAAATATTCCCGAAGTAGTAAATAAATTGACTGCAATAAGTTCCTATCTTGGAGAATATAGCGACCTTACTATTGAAACAGCATCGGAAAAATCAACTAAACTTTTAGGAGATTTAGAAGCTTATTTTATGGCTACAAATAAAAACTTAGATGATATAGAAAAAACATACATGGAGATTTTCTCTCTTTATGAAACTCAGTATAAAGACCAATTTTATCGAGAAATGAATGCTATAAGAGAAGATGACCATAATAAATTTGACCAAGAACTTAAAAATATAATTAATATTGCTAAAGAATTAGGAATTGAGGTACAGTTTTCCAATTTACAACAATTGATAAAACAATATTTTGCTCAAAGAGAGAAAATAATTTATAGTCTTAAAATAAGTAATTTAGAAAAAACAGGAGACTATTATATTGATACAGTTAATGTACTTTTACAAATTCCTCTAAACACCTCTGTTTGGAAAGTAAAAACTTACAGGAGATGGATAAGCGAAGAACCAGAAGCAGAAATTATAGGTGAAGAAATATTAGCTTTAGGGGATTTATGGAAGGATATAGAAAATGAGATGGATAGACTAAGGAAAGATATTAGTATTCAAGTAACTAGTTTATATGGAGAAGCTCTTCAAAAAATCTCAGATACTGAAAATAGAATAAACACAATAGATACACAAATTTCTCAAATTTTGTCCCAACAAAATAACTTAAAACAAATTAACCAAAAAATTTATACAAGGTTGGTTGCAATTTCAGACATTTTTATTATGGAAAAGGAAAGGGTCGAATCAGCCTATTCTATTTTTAAAAAGCAAGATTTACGAGATATCCAAGGTAAAGAACCTTTACTTGGAGAAGACAAGTTCTTATATGAGACAGTACAAAAATTGTCAATAATCATACCTGAAGTGTATAATAACTTAAAATCTATAGATGAATTCATTCAAAGTGGTTTTGTAGATACTTTAGATTTTTACAGTGACGTTTACACATTTCTAAATGATAATTTTACCAAAATATACGAAATAAAAGATACGACAGCTGTCTCTCCTGTGTATAAGGCTATTAAAACCTCTACTATGAAAATGTCTGTATCTATAGATGAGTTAGTCCCGCTATCTCAGGAATATAGTAACAATACAAAAGAATTAGCTAGTTTGGGTCTGAAGTTAACTAGTCTAAGAGAGGAGAAAAACATATTAGAAGCCCACTTATCAGAACTCAAGAAAGAATATGAAGAATTAACTTACAATATTTCAAAAATAGAATCTATTCCTAAATTGTTAGTTCTACTAGAGGCTTCATCTCAAGAAATCACAGATAATTTCCAAGCCACTAATTACGCAACATTTATGCAATCGAAGTATTATCCCTACTATATTCCAGAAAGGAATCGATATATAGTTATGAACTGGTACAACAATTTAGTTGAATCAAAAAGTAAATTTGATGCCGGTAGAGAAAAGCTAATAGCACTTCAAAACAATATACAAAAGAACATTGACATATACAAAAACGATCTTGAGCATTATTTATCAATTAACTATGGAGGAAATGTAACGACAATTACTCCGCTAGCTGAAATGCAAACATTTTATAATACCCAGTACGGAGTAGCCTCTGCAGATATTTCACGAGCAGGTAGAATAGTGAGTGATTTAGCCGATAGGACTTCATATGGTGAATTGAAGAAAATGCTAAGGAACATTGATAAGGATTTATATTTATTACAACAAGATTGGTCTGTTAAAATCCGAAAACCTTTTATGAAATGGTTACTTAACTCAATATTAGTAGCAGGACTAGTAGCTGTATTGACAGTTTTTATGACTTCAATAGCAGCATATCCATTTTCAAGAATGAGATTTGTAGGTAGAGAGCAAGGACTTTATTTCTTGCTAATAATTCAAATGTTCCCGGGAGTAATGTTCATGATAGCAATATACGGTATTTTAAAGTTCATGGGAGATAGTTTTGGAGTTTTAGGTTTAGATACAATGGCGGGCTTAATTTTCGCATATATGGGAGGAGTCGCCTACAATATGTGGTTATTTAAAGGTTACTATGACACTATTCCGGATTCTTTGGAAGAGTCTGCAATGATAGATGGTGCCACCAGATTTCAGACATTTTGGAGAATAGTTCTTCCTTTATCATTACCTATAATAGCAGTAGTACTGATATTAACATTTATGAATACATTCAATGAGTTTGTAATAGCAAGAATAATATTGCAAAGTGAAACAAATTATACATATGCAGTAGGTTTACAAACTTTTTCGACAGGACCTTATGAAACAGAGTGGGGATTGTTCACAGCAGCTTCGCTGCTTGGAGCGGTTCCTATGGTTATATTGTTTTTATCCATGCAAAAGTGGATTATAGGTGGTTTGACTCAAGGTTCTGTAAAAGGTTAATTATTATAAAACGAGAAAATTTAATGCAATAAATATATCGGTTCTTCTCGAACCGATATATTTATTAATATAGGTTTAATAATTGAATGTACTATTTCCGATGAATTCTCTGATAATTGAAGTACGAGGTATTTCTTCCATTTCTGTTATCGGTAAAAAGTAATCTAGAAATCTTAAAAGTCTTTTAGCTTCGGTATATTCATCAACAGTGTTATCTACGTTAAGTAGCAGTGGTTCAGCGAACATTTTCAAAACCGCTAGTTCATAAACAAGGTGAGAATTGAACATAATATCAGCTTCTTCTTGAAAAGGAAATATGTTTTGTTGTTCTCCTTTAACAACAGAAGGCCACATTTTTAGAGTATTTTCGGCGGTATAGCCTCTAAAATGATAGTCTCTTACTAATCTTCTTATCAACCTAGTATCTGTAGTAGGAATCCTATTCATACTATCTAAATTCATTTGAGTCAATGAGCTAATGTATATTTTGAACTTATTTTCTTTTGAGATTGATGCTGTTAAAACTTCATTTAATCCATGAATTCCTTCAATTATTATTGGTTGATCAATTTCTATCTTTAATGGTTTAGGATACCAAGTTCTTCTTCCACTGGTAAAATCGAATTTGGGTATCATTACTTCTTTTCCATCTATTAAATCTTTCATTGTTTTATTAAATAGATCTAAATCCAAAGCATTTATTGACTCAAAGTCGTAATTACCGAATTCGTCTCTGGGTGTTTTATCTCTTTCTAAAAAGAAGTCATCAAGAGAAATAGGAATTGGTCTTAATCCATGAACCTTCAAATGGAGTGCAATTCTTTTGGCACTTGTGGTTTTACCAGAAGAAGAAGGACCAGCAATTGTAACAAGACGTATGTTTTTTCTTTTGACTATTTCATCTGCGATCTCTGCGTATTTTTTTTCATGAAGTGCTTCCGATATTCTGATTAATTCTCTAACCTTTTCAGGACCCTGTGATATCAATAAATTCAATTCACCAACGGTTTCTATTTCCATTATATTTAACCAGTTTTTGTATTCTTCAAAGGTCGAGAATAATTTTGGAGAATGTTGATACTCAGGAATTTCATCAGGAAGGTTTTCTGTTGGATGAAGTATTACAAATCCTTTTTCAACTTTTTGTAAATTGAATTTGGATAGATATCCGGTTGAATAAGGTAAGTAACCATAAAAGTAATTAAAATATTTATCCAGATAATAAATATTGACGGTACTTTTTTTCCTATATTTAAAAAGAAGAGCTTTATCTTCTTCTCCAATTTTAGAAAACATTTCTATAGCATCAAATTTGTCAATAGTTTTTTTCACAAAAATATAGTCTTTTTCGACAATTTCGCGCATTTTATCTTCAATCTGCTGTAAATATTCTTCAGATGGTTCCCCACTTTTCAGTTCGCAATATATAGCATCATTTAAAGTATTGTTCACATATAGTTTATCGTTGGGATTAATTTCTTTCATAGCGACATAAAATATAAAAAAAAGACCTCTTCGATAGATTCTTACCCCATCACTAGTAGTTATATCACAAAATTGAATATTTCCACTTTTTTCGATCTTCTCAAAAAGTTCTTTAATGTCATTATTGAATTTTACATACAATACCTTTTTATTTTTTTCTTTTTCGTATTGTTTAGAAAGATCAATGAATCTGAAGTTTTTAGGTACCTCATATATTTCCCCTGTTTCAATATCCTGCAAAATATAATGCATCTTCAAATCTCCTTTTAACAATAAAAACGCGGCATTTCCCTAATCACATGGAGCGGATAACGGGATTCGAACCCGCGACCCCTTGCTTGGCAAGCAAGTGCTCTACCGCTGAGCTATATCCGCCTTCATTCATCTAAAAGTAGCTAAAAATCTATGGAGCAGGCGATGGGACTCGAACCCATGACTTCCGCCTTACCAAGGCGGCGCTCTACCTGCTGTAGCTACGCCTGCATTTTTCATCTAAATTATACTATATTTAAGCAGTAACGTCAAGTCATTATTTGTGTTGACTTTTTTTTTGAAATTTGTTAGAATAAATATACATATATTTAAAAAAAGATTAAAAACAATTCATTTTTTCAAGTTAGTATTATATTGGAAATTTCAAACTTTTACTTTGTAGTTTTTTATAAATGTCCAGAAATTTATCTAAATGGTAAGGAGGGATTTGTTATGAAAAAAACAGTCATTGCCATAGTGTTAATATTAGTGCTCAGTGTATCGATATTCTCAGCGGTAGGAGCAGGGTTTAAAATTGGTGAACCAACAGGATTATATTTAAGAACTTATACAGGATCAAAAAGTTTTGTAGGAATAACAGCCGCTTGGTCGTTTAAACATGATTATTTTCTTGTGGATGCAGACTATAACATGGTTTACCCAAGAATTTTGGGTGATTTTGATTTCAGTTATGGAGCAGGAGCTATGGTTGGAGCAGGGAAAAGTAATCTAAACATCGGTGTGAGGTTCCCTTTAGCAATGAATTATAGATTTCCAGGTGTTCCAATAACAGTATTTTTAGAAATAGCTCCAGGTTTTAAATTTTATCCTGAGACTGATTTTGATTTGAGTGGTGGCGTAGGTTTTTTCTATATGTTTTAAATATTATAGTATAAGATAGAATTATTTAATGAATATTTTTTTATTTATAGAAGATAAAATATAGGATAAAATTCGCATTTTGAATAATTATTTAAATAAAATGTCACTTCCTATGAAGTGACATTTTATTGATTTCTTAAATCTTTCAGAAATTCCGAGAAGTCTTCAATATTCAGAGTATTAACAATATTCTTAGGTTCAAGCCATCCTTTTCTTGCAATTCCTATTCCATATTTTACATGGTCTAATCCTTCAATATTGTGTGCATCTGGACAGATAGCAAACATTACCCCTTTTTCTTTTGCGGGTTTTATATACCTCCAATCCAAATCAAGCCTGTATGGGTTTGAATTGATTTCGATTATTTTCCCATATGCTGCTGCAATCTCGATTATTTTTCCAATATCGACATCATAACCTTCACGTGCAAGAAGCAGTCGGCCAGTAGGATGTCCTAGAATTGTGGTATATTTGTTTGTTAACGCTTTTATTATTCTATCTGTCATTTCTTGTTTGTTCATGTTAAAGCTTGAATGAACAGAAACAATTACAAAATCGAATTTTTGTAGTATATCTTCGTCATAGTCAAGTGATCCGTCTGGTAAAATATCAACTTCTATTCCTTTAAAAATTCTAAAATCAGTATAATTGTTGTTTAAATTATCAATTTCTTTCCATTGTTCGAACAATTGTTCTTCATTAAGACCATTTGCATAATAGGCAGACTTGCTATGATCAGATATGCCAATATATGAATAACCCAAGTTTCTGGTTGCCTTAACTAATTCTTCTAAAGAGTTAGAGCCGTCACTATAACGTGTATGTACATGCAAGATACCTTTAAGATCACTTTCGTCCACTAAATTAGGGATATTTCCTTTTTCTGCAGCTTCGATTTCACCCATGTTTTCTCTTAATTCAGGTGGAATAAACGAAAGGCCTAAATATGAAAATATTTCTTCTTCGTTATCACATCTTATGAGTTCTTCTCCCCTAAAAAGGCCGTATTCGTTCATTTTTATTCCCATGTTTTTTGCTCTATATCTCATGGCGGTATTATGCTCTTTGCTACCAGTAAAGTGATGGAAAGCATAGGGAAATTGATCTTCTTTTACTACTCTCAGATCAACACCTATACCATTTTCTAAAATAACACTGCTTTTAGTATCTCCTTTTTCTGTAATCTCCTTGATTTTTGGATAACTTAAAAAAGTTTGAATAATATTGTTAGGATTATTAGAAGCAGATAATATATCTATGTCTTTTACAATTTCTTTTTTCCTTCTTAAACTACCTGCTATTTCAGTCATTAGTGCAACATTTGTAGAATCTAAATATTCTTTAAAATTAACTGCTTCTAAGTATGCTTCTGAATATAAAAAATGACTACTGAATTGTTTTATAAACTGTATGCCTTTTAAAATTTTATTTTGCATCTTTTCTCCAAATCCAGGAAGATCTAAAAGTCGATTTTCTAAGCACGCATACTCTAATTCTCTAACTGAGGTGATATTTAGTTGTTCGTATATTGTTCTTACTCTTTTTGGTCCTAAGCCAGGTATTTTAAGCATATCCAGAAGGCCTTCAGGAACAGAAGCCTTTAAATCTTCGTAATACTTTAATCTTCCTGTTAAAACTAATTCAGTAATCTTCTTATTGAGAGCCTCGCCGATTCCTTTGACTTCCTTTAATTTGCCTTCTTTTACTAAAGTTTCTATGTCTTCATCTAAAAGTTCAATGGTTCTAGCTGCATTATAGTAAGCTCTAGATTTAAAAGGGTTTTCGCCTTTAAGTTCCAGTAATAAGCCGATTTCATTTAAAATTTCAACAATTTCTTTTTTCTCCATCTTAATTCCTTTCAGTTATTAATATTCTATATGAAATTCTCCATAATCTCCAAGTGGGAGATCTTCTTCTTCAATTTTACTTACTTTACTAAATCCATTTCCGCGTAGGATCATTTTTTTAAATTGTTCAATGTTTTCTTCTTCCCCTTGGACAACCACTTCAACTCTGCCATCGATAAGATTTTTTACATAACCTTCAAGTCTTAATCTCTGAGCATTACTTTTTATAAAATATCTTAAGCCAACACCTTGTACCTTTCCACTTAAGATCCATCTTTTGCAAATCATAACAAAATTCCTTTAATTGATAGCAGTTAAAAGAAAAAGTAGTTAGGTGCTTCTCGAGTTATTTGGACGTCATGTGGATGGTTTTCAATAACACTAGCATTAGTAATTTTTATAAATTCTGCTTTTCTTTTTAAAGCATCAACATTTTCGGCTCCAATATATCCCATACCAGCTTTTACGCCACCAATCAATTGGATAATTACGTCCTTAACGTTTCCCTTATATGGTACCATTGCTTCTACACCTTCAGGAACTAGTTTTTCATTTGGTATGTTTTCTTGGAAATACCTATCTTTGCTTCCTTTTTCCATTGCTGCAAGTGACCCCATTCCTCTATAAGATTTGAACTTTCTACCTTGATATATGATTGTTTCTCCAGGTGCTTCTTCGGTGCCTGCAAAAATATTGCCCATCATTACAGTAGAAGCACCTGCAGCAAGAGCCTTAACTATATCTCCTGAAAACCTTATACCTCCATCTGCTATCACAGGAATATCAAATTTGTTTGCGACTTGGGCAACTTTCATGATGGCAGATAATTGAGGAACGCCAACTCCAGAAATAACTCTTGTAGTACAAATAGATCCGGGTCCCACCCCAACTTTCAAAGCATCTGCGCCGCATTCTATCAAATCTTCAGCCGCTTCGGCTGTAGCAATATTTCCAGCTATGACAGGAAGATCAGGAAATTTTTCTTTTATTAATTTAAGTATTTGCATTATATTTTTGGAATGGCCATGAGCAGAATCCAAGACTATAAAATCAACACCTGCTTTGACTAACTCTTCTGTCCTAATTAAGCCATCAGAAACACCGACCGCTGCTCCTACTATTAATCTACCTTTATCGTCTCGAGTAGCATTAGGATTTTCAATTACTGAAATTATGTCTTTTATGGTTATTAACCCTATGATCTTACGGTTATTATCGATAATAGGGAGCTTTTCTATTTTGTTGTGGTGAAGAATTTCCCTTGCTTCTTCTAATGTTATATGTGGACCAGCAACTATTAAGTGCTCAAAAGGGGTCATAAGATCTTTGGCCTTATATTCGGAGTTTCTTTCAAATCGAATGTCTCTGTTTGTAAGAATTCCAAGAAGAGTTAAATCTTTATCTACGACAGGTAAACCTCCAATGCCATATTCTCTCATGATATTTTCTGCTTCTCTTACGGTGGTGTCTGGTCCAATTGTTATAGGATCATAAATAATGCCATTTTCTGTTCTTTTCACTTTTGATACCTCATAAGCTTGTTGTTCGATTGATAGATTTTTGTGTATAACCCCAACAGCTCCTTCTCTAGCCATAGCTTTTGCCATTTTGAATTCTGTCACTGTATCCATTGCCGCAGATAAAAAAGGAATTTTTAAATATATATTTTTAACTAATCTTGAAGTGGTATCAATTTGATAGGGCAAAACGGAACTTTCTTTTGGCAACAGTAAAACATCATCAAAGGTAAGGTATTCTTCCATTGCTTTACCTCCTAATGAAAAATTAAAATTTTTAGCTTTTTAATTATATAAAAAAAGAGGGAATAACTCCCTCATCTGGTGGAGTCGATGGGACTTGAACCCACGACCTCTACCGTGCCATGGTAGCGCGCTCCCAACTGCGCCACGACCCCATTTTTGCATTTTAACTAATTCTATTATACCATAAAAGCTAAAATTTTTTCAAGTGTTTGATTGGTATCAAGTTCTGTTTTGACATCATTATTAAATGTTCAGTGTGATATAATAAATATTGTATTAGATGGTTAATTGATAAACTGATTTATACCTATTAAAATTTAAAAACAAGCACATAAAATACATATGGAGGTGTTCCATGAAACCTAACTGGGTTTATATAAAAGATTTCAAAGACCATGTTGGAGAATTAATTGAATTTCGAGGATGGGTATGGAATAAAAGAAGTAGTGGTAAAATAGCTTTTTTACAATTAAGGGATGGTACCGGTTTTGTTCAAGGAGTTGCGGAGAAAAAGGATTTTGATGATGAAACATTTGAAAAAATTCGAAAGATAAAGATGGAAACTAGTGTCATATTAAGGGGAATAGTAAGAAAAGATGAAAGATCTCCTTTAAATGTGGAATTAAGCATCAATTATATTGAAATTGTTCATGAGCCCAAAGAGGATTATCCTATCTCCAAAAAAGAACACGGTATCGATTTTTTAATGGAAAATAGGCATATTTGGATTCGCTCGAGAAGACAATTTCATATCTTAAAGATAAGAAATGAGGTTATAAAAGCAATTCGAGATTTTTTTAATGAAAATGATTTTGTTTTAATTGATACACCTATTTTTACTGGCTCAATTGGGGAGTCTGCTGGTAATACATTTGAGCTAGATTATTTCGATTATGGAAAAGTCTATTTAGCTCAAACAGGGCAGCTTTATCTTGAAGCAGCATGTATGGCTTTTGGTAAGGTCTTCAATTTGGGACCTACATTTAGGGCAGAAAAATCAAAGACAAGAAGACATTTAATAGAATTTTGGATGAATGAAGCAGAAGTTGCATTTTATAGGCATGAAGAGAATATTAAACTTCAAGAAAGTTTAGTTTATTACATTGTAAATAGAGTTTTAGAAAATTGCGAAGAGGATCTAAGAGAAATCGGAAGAGATGTCGATAAACTACAGAAAGTATCTTTACCTTTTGAAAGAATAGCTTATACCGACGCTGTGAAATTTTTAAATAAAAAGGGTTTTGATATTGAATTTGGTGACGATTTTGGTGCAGATGAAGAAACAGCCATTGCTTCGCAATTTGAGAAACCAGTTTTCGTTGAAAAGTATCCTAGAAAGATAAAAGCCTTCTATATGCAACCCTGTGAAGAAAATCCTGAGGTTGTAATGTGTGATGATTTGTTAGCTCCCGAAGGTTATGGAGAAATTATCGGAGGTTCAGAAAGGATTTGGGATGAAGATTTACTAATTGAACGATTACTAGAGTGTAATTTACCCGTAGAAGAATATGAATGGTACCTAGATTTAAGAAAGTATGGAAGTGTTCCTCACAGTGGTTTTGGTTTGGGAGTAGAAAGAACCATAGCTTGGATATGTGGCTTAGAACATATTAGAGAAGCTATTCCATTTCCAAGAACACTCTACAGGGTGTATCCATAATGAAATAAAGGAGTTCTAAAAATGTTTGAAAGAAGTGACGATTTGGAAAAAAGATTTTTAGATCCTAACGCTAATATTGAAGACGTTGGATCACGAAATCTAAGGCCAAAATTTTTGGATGAATTTATTGGTCAAGATAATATAAAGAAAAAATTGTTGGTGACAATTGAAGCCGCAAAAATCAGAAATGAACAAGTTGACCATATTGTGCTAGCAGGACCACCTGGTTTAGGGAAAACTACGCTAGCACATGTTATCGCAAATGAAATCGGATCTCATTTACACGTCACCAGTGGACCTGTTATAGAAAGAGCAGGGGACCTCGCTGCCATGCTGACTAATTTGGAAAGAGGAGATATCTTATTCATAGATGAAATACATAGATTAAATAGGTCGATAGAAGAAATTTTATACACTGCTATGGAAGACTTTCAATTAGATATAGTAATTGGGAAAGGTCCTTCTGCAAGATCTATCAGAATAGATTTACAACCATTTACCTTAATAGGGGCTACTACAAGATTAGGCTTGATAGCTCCTCCCTTAAGAAGCAGATTTGGAATAGTTTTAGAAATGGATTTTTATCCGCCAAAAGATCTTCAGCTGATTATTCAAAGAAGTGCAACCATTTTAAATATTGAAATTAAAGAAGATGCAGCGTTGCTTTTAGCACAAAGAGCTAGAGGAACTCCTAGAATCGCAAATAGACTGTTAAGAAGGATCAGAGACTATGTCCAGGTTCACAATAAAGATGTCATAGAAGTAGAAGATGTTATAAATGCTATGAAATTATTTGAAATGGACGAAGATGGATTGGACAAGATGGATAGAAAAATTCTTAAAACCATTATAGAAAATTATGATGGTGGACCGGTAGGTATAAATGCCCTAGCTTCCTCTCTGGGGATAGAGCCAGATTCAATCAGTGAGGTTTATGAGCCCTATTTATTACAATCAGGGTTCATTATTAGAACCCCGAGGGGAAGAGTTGCAACAAAGAAATCCTACAAAAAGTTTAATTTAGATAAAAAGGTCTCAGATAAGGATCTCAGTTTGTGGAGTGGAATAAATGAATGACTTTTTAAGAAATAATTTTTATAGCTTTAAAGAAGAAATAGAGGATATAGCAATAAAGTGTGGTAGAGATTATAAGAGTATAAAAGTTGTAGCAGTTTCAAAAAACTTTCCTTCTAAGTATATACAGACTTTGTATGAATGTGGTCAGAGAGATTTTGGTGAAAACAGAGCTCAGGAAATGATAAATAAATATGAGGAATTAAATGGATACGATATAAATTGGCACTTTATAGGCACAATTCAAACAAATAAGATAAGACGCATTGTACAAATGGCAGATTACATCCATTCTGTGTGGAGATTAAAAGAGATTGAAGAAATTCAGAAAAGGGCTGAATCAATTAACAAGATTCAAAAGATTTTCTTAGAAGTAAATGTCTCAGGAGAAGAAACTAAAGCAGGTCTTAAACCTTCTGAAGTTGAAGATTTTGTAACCGAAGTTATGGAGCTAAACTCTTTTGGGAACATAGAAATAATAGGTTTAATGACGATGGCTCCTTACACAAACGATGAAAATATCTTGAGAAAAACATTTTCTGATCTTAGGCAAATAAAAGATAAGCTGCAGTCAAGGTATGACACCATTAGAGAGCTCTCAATGGGTATGTCTAATGATTACAAGATAGCAATAGAAGAAGGTGCTACATATCTAAGAATTGGCACACGTTTATTTGGTGAAAGAAAATATAATTAAATTTATCGTGAAGGTAAATGTTTGCCAATATAACTTCTTTAGTTTTAATAATATTATGCTAAGGCCATAAATATTTTAAAATAAGGAGAGAAAAAATGTTCATATTAGGAAATCTTTTTGTTGCAATAGGTTATGTACTAAGGATAGTTGTGATCTTCTTTGAATTTTGCATTATTATGTCAGCTTTATTGAGTTTTTTTATGCCTTATTATAATAAATTTCGAGGTTTTGTAGATTCTGTCGCGAATGTTATTTTAAATCCCATAAGAAGGTTTATTCCTATAGTAATTGGTCCACTTGATTTTTCTCCTATGATAGGTTTTTTGATACTAATCTTTTTAGATAGATTTTTGATTCAAAGTTTATTAGATTTAGGTTTAAGGCTTGGTGGATAGGATATGAACGTTATTATTTTTTACAACCCTTTAAAATTATTTAAAAAGCAATTAGAAGAGATTGTAGCCTTATTTGAAAAGGAAGATATTCAAGTAACCGCCCTCTTGCCAGCTCAATCTCAAATAAACGAAGAGATGGGAGAGAAAAGCGATTATTTTATTGTTTTTGGCGGAGACGGAACAGTTTTGAAGGTTGCGGAAAAAGCAGCTAATTTTTCTAAACCTATTATTTGTATAAATACAGGTAATTTAGGTTTTTTAAGTGCTTATTCTAGTAACGAAATTGATGAATTAATAAACGATATAAAAAGAGATAATTTAAATTTTTCAAGAAGACACCTTTTAGAATGTTTGATCGAAGAAAAAAAGTTTTTAGTTTTAAACGATGTAGTTCTTATTAAAAGTCAACCATTGGGTACTATAGATATAAAAATTAAAATAGGTAAACATTTGTTGTATTCTTTTTTAGGAGACGGAGTAATAATTTCTACTTCAACGGGTTCAACAGCATATGCCTTATCAGCGGGAGGTCCTATCATTAATCCGAATTTAAATGTGATAGAAATAGTTCCTTTGGCTGCTCATGCTTTGAATATTAGACCTTTAATAATTGAACCTATTCACAAAGTTGAAGTGTTTTTGAAAAATAGTTCGCATGATTTTGATTATGTTACTGGTGATGGTGACGTAATTCATCAAATAAAAACAAATGAATCATTTATTGTATCGGGTAGTGAAAAGTTTGTTAGATTGGCTCAAAGGAATAAAGGGTATTATTTTGATGCATTAAAACAAAAATTAGGATTTGGTAGAAGATTTGAATAGTTTCCTGCGACTAATTTTTTCATAAATAAAAGCAGGAGGTATCAGATGGCTAAAGAAGAAACCTTTACACAAGTTAATAAAATAGGTTTAAATGAATTGATAAGATATCTTAACAATGTTTTACGCATGGGAAGAATATTACAGGGTATGTTGTATAAATTTAGAGATGCTTATTTGGAGCGAATGATAGATCTATCAAAAGAGATTATAGAACAAGATGATAGGCTTGATTTAATGGAAGTGGAACTTAGCTATGAAGGCATGCGTTTGTTAACCTCATTTAGTTTTACAGGGATCTATTTGAAAGCTTGTTTTATGAGTTTAAATTTAGTTCATATCTTTGAAAACATGGGAGATTTATTTGAGAAAAACGCAAAGTTGAATATAGAAATTATGAATAATCCTCATCTTATTAATTCAGCTAATTTTGAGGACGCTATCAACGTTACAATAGATAATTTTTCTAATGCACTTTTGATGCTATCGGATTTTATCAACATTGAAGAAAAAAAGTTAAGAACAAAAGAAGTTTTGGACACCTTTTTTAAGAAATCCAGAGAAGTTTGTGTTTTTGATGGGGAAGTTGATTCGTTAATTAAAGCGTATAAATCTTACCTATACAAATCAAAGGACTCAGTGAAAGTAATATCTCTACATATAGAAATATTAAACAACATTCTAACTTTTTCAGATTTAACAACAAATATTTCCGAAAATATTATTTGGGCATTAACTGGAGATTTTTATAAATGTAGAAACAATGAGTTAGAACTTTTTTATTGTTTAGGAGAAGAATAAATGAAAAAACTCTTTAAATACATTACTAAAGAGTTTATACCACCTTTCTTTATGGGTGTAATAGCCTTCATAGTTTTCGTAAGTGTTGAATTATTATATCAACTTTCTGAAATAATTGTCAGGAATCATGTTGGATTTTCAAAGCTCTTGATATTGATATGGTACCATTTACCATATTTTATTTCTATGGGAATTCCTGTAGGTGTATTATTTGGTGTCTTTTGGGTAGTTTCAAAACTTTCTGCCGCTAATGAAATTATTGCTCTTCAAACTTTAGGTATTCCAACAAAGAAATTTGCTATTCCTTTTTTAGTTTGGGCTGTAATTTTTTGTTTTTTTACTTTTGCTTTGTTTGATACTATCGTTCCAAAAGCCAATTTTAAAGCCAAGGAAGCTTTGGCATTGTATGTTTATCAAAAGCCTGAAGCTCAGATCGAAGAAAACCAATTTGTTGACGTTGGAGATGGAAGATATCTTTTTGTAAGGCAAATAGACAGAAACACAGGGATTTTATATGATGTTCTTTTATATGAAGTTAAGAGAAATTCCACCGTTGTTTTCCATGCTCAGAAAGCTCAAAAAGGGTTAAATGGTTGGTATATGGAAGAAGGTAGAATGTTCAAAATGAACAAAGATGGATTTCTAGATTTAGATATGGTATTTCAACAAATTGAGTTAGATATACAAGAAGATGTCGAGGAATTTTTAAAACTCTCAAAGGGTGCAAACGAAATGACCTCAAAAGAATTGCGGGAAAAAATCAATACCTTTTCTAAGTTAGGTTTAGATGTTTCAGGGCTTATTGTTTCTTACCAATCGAAGTTTGCTAACTCTTTGGCTCCATTTGTAATATGTATCCTCGGTATTGCATTGTCTTTATTTTTAAATTTAACCAGTAAGTCATGGAGTGTTATCACTACCTTTATTTTGGTAGTTATTTATCAAGGTTCGGGGGCATGGTTAACTGCTTTAGGTAAAGAAAAATTGATAGATCCTACAATCAGCGCTTGGATACCAAATATTATTTTTGGAGCAATTGGAATATTTTTATTTCTAATATTAGATACCAGATTTTCTTATAAGCTTTTAGAACCAGTGAAAAGAATTATACCTTTATTTATTATTTTATTTTTTAGTGGCATGCTTTTTTCCTCCCCTGTAAATATCACCTGTGATTCTTTCTATTTAAAAGATAATTTTTTAATTTTAGAAAATGGTGTATTGGTAGAATACGAAGGATCTACTATTGTTTCAGATAAAGCCGAAGGAGAGTTAAATGAAGATGGAACAATTAAATCAGCAACCTTCTTTGGTAATGTTAAATATAACTATAATAATGAAATGTTAATAGAAGCCTCTGAAATTGCCGTTAATTTTGAAAAAAACTCAGTGCTTTTTTTAAACTCTTATACCATTCAAAAGTATAAAGGAGAAAAAGAAATTAACGTAAGAATCTGGTCTGAAACTTTGGAAAAACCTGTCGATGAAAATGTAATTCATTCAAGAGAAGCAAAATTGACAACGTGTGAGGATTGTATAACTTATTATTTGTCTGCTAAAAAAGTTGATGTATATCCAGGCTATTTTTTAATTGCTAGAGATGTTGTTCTGAGTTTTTTTGGTATTCCTGCATTTTATTTACCTATCTATTTTCAAAGTTTATCTGAAGAAGAGGAAGAACCTTTTTCCTTAACTTTTGGTTATGGTGAAGGAGAAATTTCCATTAAAACAAAGATTAATTATAAGTTTAAGAATTCTTCCTCTATTCATTTATCTAACACTGTAATTAATGAATTAGATACAGGGAATGTTTATCTGGATTCTTTTTTTAGGTATGGAATTCCGTTGTTTGAAGGTAAATTGTTTATTTTTTCCGAGATATCTCATTCTCCTAGTAAGGCTGATAATTTGGGAGTTTATTATGAGTTTTTTGAAAAATCAAAATTGGAGATAAAAATAGAGCCTACGACTGATAATAAGTACCTTTCTTTAAATATTCCTAAACTAAAAACTAATTTAGGAGATTTAAAAAATATCCAGTCTCATTTCTTTTGGGATTCTGAAGGGTTCGAAGATGTTCTATTTTTAAATTTAGAGACACAAGCTTTTCAGAAAAGATTTGGTAGATCTTTAGTTTCATTATCAAAGGTAAAACTAAATTCAAAATCTTATGGTGATTTGACAGATCTAACGTTAGATGAAATATGGAATACTCGAAAAGATACTATTGAATTAGCTGGAAAATATAATTTCTATACGGGGATAACTAGTATGTACGGAAATTTTGATTACGCTTTTTCCAGTTTGAGTTCTGAAGTGGTACAAAATAGGTTGATTTCAAATAATACTTTTTCATACAGAGATACTATATATGAATATAAAAAAGATGATTTTAAATTAAAGTTCAACATAGATAGCAAAATTCATTTCAATCACGGAAAAGACTTTGTACCTGATCAGACATATTCTAACGGGAAAACTCTTTTTGATTATTCCTTAAAGCCAGGGATAGATATAAATTTGGGTATGTTTGACATTGGAAATTCTCTTGAATACGTCAAAGTTTTAGAAAACTCCTATTCTCCAAGTACCACCGACGAGATTAATTATATAGATTACCTTGGGTACAATTTATCTCTTTTTGAAAATCATTTTTTTAATTCTGCCATATTAACTCGTACTTATGACTTAATAGACCTCGAAAATCCTTTTAATTTAAAAGCGTTAAAATTAGAAACTAATAATAAATTAAAAATATTAAGTTCAGAAATTATTTTACAGACAAAAACAGATTTTAATGTCGTTAATCCTGACAATATTTTTCCTGAAGTTACAAATATAAAGATAACAAACAATTTACCAAATTACAGTCATAGAACAGAGTTTGATTTCAATCATAAAGAAGATCTGAAAATTGAATATTTAAAAAACAGAGAAATATTTAGATACAACCGGAATTTATTACAACTTGATTATAAGATTTATTTAGATGAAAAAGTTTTTTCTAAAATAATTCCTGAGATATACAGTTATTATGTTTTCTATAAGGAAGGTAACAAAATTTTTGGTAATTTTAACATAAAAAACGAGTATAATCTATATGATTTCAATCTAAATTTTCTTCAAAAGAACTCAGAATATTCATTTGGAATAGGTTCAACTTATTATGTATCAAATTATTTAAAGACAGGATTTCAAGTAATGAATTGGGACAAAAGTGAATTTGCGAATATTTCATTTAATTATGATATAAACAATAAATATTTAGACTTTACTGAATTTGAAATTCAAAAGAGAATAGTTTGTTGGACTTTCAACTTTAAGGCTAAATTTTCAGTTTTACCTCAACCTGAAATAAAATCTTTTGCTTTGACATTTTTCATCAATTATCTACCCAGCAAGAATGTTAGTTTTAGTAATACAGGAGTTAATGTAGGTTTAATGTAAATACCAATGTAAAATTAAAGTTTACATAAATTAAAGAAGTTACTTTTCCACAATCTTGATATTAAACGGGGGAGATTATAGTGGTTTTATACGGAAATATTGAAAAACAAGAAAAGATGAAGATGATTGCAAAAAACGTTGAATTGTGCGAGAAATGTCCTCTCCATCTTACAAAAAAGAACGCAGTCCCGGGTTCTGGTAATGTTGATTCACCTATAATATTTGTAGGCGAAGGTCCTGGGGCAGATGAAGATGCTTTAGGTGAACCTTTTGTAGGAAGGGCAGGGCAATTGCTTGAAAAGATGTTGAAAGATTTAGCAAAGCTAGAGAGGAAAGATGTTTTTATCACAAATATTGTAAAATGCCGACCACCACAAAATAGAGCACCAACTAAGGAAGAGATAAAAGAGTGTCAGTCATATTTGGACGCTCAAATACTTGTGATTAAACCTAAAATTATAGTAACTCTGGGAAGTACTCCTTTGAATTATTTTACGGGCTTAAATAAAATGACTGAATCACGAGGACATTTTTTCGATTGGCTTGGTAATGTTAAAGTTTTTGCAACATTTCATCCTAGCTATTTATTAAGAAATCAAAGTACGGCTAAGGCTTCTCCTAGATGGTTCGCGTCACTGGATATGACATTAATTGGTTTTATGTACAGGGCTTTTCAACAAGGGAAAAGCACCGAAGAAGTAGTTAAGTATATTGAAGAAAAAATAAAAAGTTTGGAGATCTCTGGGGGGATTTAGTTGAGACTTCTTTCTCTAGAGATAGAAGGATTCAAAAGTTTTGGAAAAAGAACGGTTTTTAATCTTGATAAAAATATCATTGCTATAATTGGTCCCAATGGATCTGGGAAATCAAATATAGTAGATGCTATTAGATGGTTGCTTGGGGAACAATCCCAAAAGCAGATGCGTATATCTGAAAAAACTGATATACTTTTTTCTGGTAGTAATAACCTAAGTTCATCCAATGAAGCTAAAGTTTCATTGGTACTGAGAAATGACGTAGGAAAAACCGTAAAAATTTCAAAAATCTTAGAGAGGGATTCACACAATAAATACTATGTAAATTCTAAACAGGTAACGTTAAAAGAATTACATAGTCTATTTGATACAGGGGTGGGAAGAAATTTTTATTCTATCATAGGGCAGGGACAAATCGGAGAAATAGTTAATGCTTCACCTGAAGATATCAGAAATATCGTACTAGACGCCTCAAACATCTCTAATTATCTTGAGAAAAAAGAAAATTCTCTTAAACTTCTAGAGAAGGCAGATGAGAATTTAGAAAGAATAAATGATGTACTTTTTATGGTAGATAAAAGATTAAAATCTTTATCTATAAGAGCAGGAAGGGCTAAAAAGTATCTTGAATATGTTAATGAAATAAAAAAAATAGGAAAGGTTTATTTTGGCGTTTCAAAGGTAAAATTTATGAATCAAATAAAAGATTATGAAAGTAAGTTGAATGAAAATTCCGAAAAAATAAAAGAGTTATTAGGTCAGTTGTTCGAGGTTGAAAGGATGTATCGAAGTCTTAAAGACGAAATAGAGAACGTTGACAAACAATTATCTACTCATGGTGATTTGGTAGAAAGTTATCGCCAAAGATTACAGCTGATTGATAAAGAAAAGGAAAATCTATCTGAAAAGTTAAATATTCTAAATTCTGAGTTATTGAATAAAAAGTGGGAAAGTAAATCATTAAAAGAAAAAATAGAAGATCTTAAGGAGAAACTTTCTATAATTAATGAGCAGTTAGATAGATACAACGTTGAAAAAGAAGAAAAAGAAAAATCTTATGTTCTAAAATTAGAAGAAAAAGAAGAGTCTTTGAAAATTTTAAAACAGAATGAGAATAGATTAAATGAAATAGAAGAGAAACTTTTGAATCTTGATCCTGAAATCGGAAGTTTACTAGAAAGTCTTGATAAGAATAAGAGCCAGTTTTCAAATAACCAGAATAAAATTAACTTATTTAATGAGCAGAAAAGATCTTTAGAAACATTATATAATGAAATACAACAAAAGCTACAGGAATTAGAAAGTGAATTAAGTATGACAAAGGATTTTGAGTCAAAACTTGAGGAATTAACAAAGAAAGAAACATTAGATTTAAAAAGAACTGAAGAAATGTATAATTCACTCCGGGTTGAACTTTTAAAGATGCAAGAAAAAGAACGAGAAATGGATTTTAATTACACAAATTTAAAAAGGCAAATTAATGAGTATGAAGGTTATTCTGAGGTTACAAGGGAGTTTTTCAAGAAGTTTGGATCAGACCTAAATGTTGTGGATGTTGTTGCAAACTTAATTAAAACAGACGAGAAATATGAAGAGGCAGTTTCCACAATTGCAGGAGCAAAATTACAAAACGTTGTGATAAAAGATTCTAACAGGGCAAAAGAATATTTAGATTATTTAAAGCAAAATACAAATGGGAAAATAACTTTTTTACCTCTTGATTTGTTGAGAACTAGAGTGTCTTTGAAAAAATCTTTTTTGAATGAACCAGGAGTTATTGATTTTGTGTTAAACATCATAACTTTTGATGAAAGTTATAGAAAAGTTATGGAATATGTGTTTTCTAACGCACTATTAGTAGATAATCTAGATACTGCAATAAAAATTTCAAAAATGAACTACAATGGAAATATTGTTACTTTAGGTGGAGAACTAGTTTCAGGATATGGTTCGATAACCGGTGGTAAGTCAAAATATGATTATTCTTCTTTCTTTCTAAAAAGAAAAAGAGAAACACATGAATTAGAACAAGAACTAGCAAAGATAAGAGAAGAACTAAATATAAGGACTAATACTTTGAAAAACCTTGAACAAGAACTTATAGAAAAGAAAAACAAATTAGAAAATTTGAGAGATGAATTAAGAAATCTTTATGCAACTAAAAATATTCATCTCAGTGAGTATAAAAGGATAAAAGAGGAAGAAAGAAAAGTCAAAACGCAAATTGAACAAATTCAAGATAAAATCATGCAATGTGAAGAAGAAAACAACAATTTTAATGAAAGGATGCAAGACTTAGAGACAAAATTGGAAGAATACCAACATCAGAAAGCTGTGTTGGAAAAAGAAAAAGACAATCTTTTGCAACAGATAAATGTTTTAAAAGATGAGCTTTCTGAAAAGGAAAGAAAGCTAGTTGAGTACAAAATAGAATTAGAAACAGCTACTGAGAAGTGCGAATATTTTAGAAATGAAAAATTAACTATTTCTGATGAATTAATTAAAACCAGAAAACGTATGGAAGAATTATCTCATGAGATGAATAAAATAAATGTTGAAATAGAGAAAATAAATCAGACTTTAAGCAGTTTAGAAAATGATGATAAATTTTTAAATGAAGAAATTTCGAGATTATTTGATATGATGAAAGCTAGTAGAACTGGAAAACATGATAAATCGCAATTGTTAGAAAAATATGAGAATCAAAGAAATGAGTTAAAGGAAGTCGTAAATAAAATTCGCGAAGAAAACCAAAAGTTAGAATATGAGATTAAAGATGTTAATAATAATATTAAGTTTTTAGTAGAGAAAGCTAAAAATTTTGGCATACAAGAAGAAGATTTTGAATTGAAAGATTTACCTGAAAATGATATAAAAGCCTTGGAAAATAGATTATATGATTTAGAAGACTCGCTAAAAAAGCTAGGGTCGGTGGATTTAACTGTATTAGATGAGTACGATGAAGTACAAAAAGAATACGAAGAGAGTAAGAGAAATAAAAAAGACATATTAAATTCAATAAATTCTTTAAAAAGTTCTATAAAAAAGTTAGACGAAGAAGCAGAAAACCAGTTTAGCAATTTTTTTGAAGAGTTAAACAAAGAATTTGGATATTTTATATCCAAGCTCTTTCCAAACGGCTATGGTGAGCTCAAACTTTTAGGAGAAGGAAAATCTTTTGAAAAAGGAATTCAGATATCTGTGAAAAAAGCTGGGAGAAATTTTCAAAAACTTTCTCTTTTTTCAGGAGGAGAAAAAGCTTTAATTGCAATAGCCTTTTTATTTGCTTTGATCAATTTAAATCCCAGTCCTTTCTATATTTTAGATGAAATTGATGCATCATTGGATGATATAAATACAGCCAAAGTTGCAGATTTAATTTTGGAAAACTCTCAAAAGTCTCAGTTTTTAATTATAACTCATAATAAACTTATGATGGAGATTGCAGAGATTTTTTATGGTATCACCATGAAAGATGGTGTAACTTATGTTGTACCAGTAGATTTCAAAGAGCTAGAAAGATGAAAGCCATTTTACCAACGGAGATTGGAAATATTGTTATTCACATTGAAGATAGAAAGATAATAAGAATCGAACTTACAAAGATTAAAAGTTCTAGTCAATACAGTTATCAAACCAAAAAATATTTTGATTTAATTTATGATTTTTTGTTTGGAGAATTAGAAAGAGTCCCTATCAAATACTTTGAAGTTCCAGGAAAAACCTCTTTCGCAAAAAAGGTGTATTGTTATTTGTATAAGACAGAAAAAAGTAGTATCATAACATATAAGGAATTGGCTCGACAAGCTGGAAATGAGAAAGCATATAGAGCAGTCGGTAGTTTAATGAAAAATAATCCCCTTCCTATAATAATTCCTTGTCATAGAGTGATAAAAAGTAATGGAGAATTGGGAGATTTTAATCCAGGATTAGAATGGAAAGAATATCTCTTAAACTTAGAGAAAAATTATTCTACTAGAAGGTGATTTTTGAATGAGTCAAGTGAATGAGAAGAGCAGGTTACATCCCAATGTTTTTAAAGTTCCGATTGATAAAGTAAGAATGGGATATTACAGTGATAAATATTTTACTAGATATGTGGAAGTTCTAAAGAAAGATAATAGAAATGTCTCGGTAACTTATCAGTTTTTTCCTAGAGGAGATTGTGTAGTAGTAGGAATAGACGAAGCTCTTGCTATTTTGAGGTTTGGGGCAGGATATTATAAAGATGAAGAAAGGGCTAAGGAGTTATTTGATGAAATTTTAAAATTAGAAAGGTCCATACAAGATGCTTCAACCAGGATGGACAAAGACGAATTATTAAAACTTACTTCGAAGAAATGGGATATAAGAATGATTTTGAACAATTTATGGGTAGACAAATGGGACGAAATCGAAGTAAAAGCGCTTTATGACGGTGACGAGGCTAAGGATATGGAACCTGTCTTTGTAATTGAGGGTAATCCAGCATATTTTGGATATTTGGAAACCATTTTGTTAGGCGTAATGGCTCGTGCTTCGAGCACTGCTACTTCGGTAAAAAAAGTTGTGAAAGCTGCAAGAGGTAAGCCTGTAATATTTTTTAGTGCAAGGTTTGACCATTTCTGGGTTCAAACAACCGATGGCTATGCGGCTTTAAAAGCAGGTGCATTTGGAGTTTCAACAGATGCTAATGCCGATTATTGGGGAGTAGAATCATTGGGAACAATACCGCATGCTTTAATAGCTGCTTATGAAGGAGACACAACTGCGGCAACAATTGCGTTTGACAAGCACATCGATGGACATGTTAATAGAATTGTTTTGGTGGATTGGAATAACGATGTAATCGGAACTTCAATAGAGGTTGCTAAAAATTTTTACAAATACTTTTATGGTCATGAACCAAATGTTGCAGCTGGGGATTTAGCCAAAGTGATTGGGGAAGGTAAGAATAAAATTTGGGGGGTTAGATTTGATACTTCAGGTAACCTTAGAGATAAATCAGTAATTCCAAAAGATAGGGCTTCATTAGGAGTAAACCCCGAGATGGTTTGGCGAGCAAGAAAAAAGTTTGATCAATTAGGTATGAATGATTTGAAAATTATGGTTTCTGGAGGTTTTGATGTGGAAAAGATAGATCTTTTTGAAACACTAGATGTTCCAGCCGATTTGTATGGGGTTGGATCTAAATTATTGAAAGAAAAATTAGATTTTACTGCCGATGTTGTGGAAGTGAATGGAAGAGAATGTGCGAAAGTTGGAAGAAAGAAAGGTGATTTTTCAAGGTTAACAAAAGTTGAGAAAAAGTATTGGGAATAATTAGTTTTTGAATTAGAATCGGTCTATGTTCTGTATCCTTGTTGATTTTATTATGATAGTTTATATAACACTTATGCAAAATAAAGGGCAATTTTAAGAAGTATATTGAAAGTTGCAAATTTGTAAAAAACATAAAATTGGAGGTAGTCTATGTTCCCATTAACTATTTTTATCAGTCATTTTGTATCTGACTTTGCATTCACAAATGTATATTCACCAAAATTTTTAGATAAAAAAAATTATTATAAACATTTAATTTGGGTTGTTTTGGTATTTCTTGCTTTCAATTTTGATATGCTGAAGGGATGGGGTATATTAATAGTTTTCTTTTCCTTATTTATTCATGTAATAATAGATTTGTTACGGATAAAGAGAAAAGGAACAAACTTGTTTTTTGAATTGGTTTGGATTGTTGTTTTTCTGTTTCTTTCCTATTTTTTCAGATCTTTTTTTCAAAACTCTTTTATTTCGGAAGTATTTCAATTTTACATTGTAGGAATGGTTGTAGCAACTAGTTTTGGCAGTTTTTTATTTCGAACTTTTGGTGTTTTGGAAAAACATCAAAGAGACACAATTGGTGCTTCTGAAAGATTAGCTATGTATATCTTTGCACTTGCCGATAACTATTTGTGGGTAATTATAGCTATTGCAGCTGGATTAGCTTATAAACTTATTTTTGTTAAGAAAAAGAATATTAAAGAGTTATTTTTGTCTCCAATATACGGGATATTATCTTCGATATTGTGGTATTATTTAATGTTGGTACTATTTTGAGGAAGAGTATTTTTAAAAAATTAGGAGTGATCTAATTGTGCATAGTAGAGAAAGAGATGTATATTACTGGCAAGAAAGAACTTTTTTAAAAAATGTAAATGAAGAATGGAAAGAACATGTCCTTTTTAAGATAATTGATAAAGACAGTGTAGAAGGTGTAGGGACTGCTACTCCTGATGTTTATTCTGGACACACGTTTAAATCTACAATGGCTATCCTTGAGGAGTTGAGAGATTTTATTGAAAATGTTCCAGAGATTGAAAACCTTCAAACGGTTGAAAATCTAATTGACAGGTTAGTTGGAAATGAAAATACTGCCAAAACTTCAATAATGTTGGCGATCTGTGATTATATCAGTAATAAGTATAACATTGATATATCTAAACTGCTTTTTTCTTTTGAAGAAGATAAATATCAAGAAAATCTTTTTCGAATTTTTTGGAACAAAGATGCAAATATTCTTGATGTGTACAACGAATATTTTACAAACGATAAGGTTGTAAAGATAGAATTTTTAGAAAAACCTTCGATGGGAGACTTAGAAAAAATTTCGTCAGCTTTTCAAGATAAACGCGTATGGTTGGATTTCAGAGGTTTGTTAGATTTTTATGAATTGACCAAGGCACTAGATCTCATGAGAAACGTAGAAATAGTTGCATTAGAGCAACCACTTGCAAAAGGTAGAGAAAAAAGAATAGAATTAATAAAATCGCAATATCCGGTATTTTGGGATGAATCGATTGTAACTGTAGAAGATTTATTAGGATTACAGAAAATTTCCGATGGAGTAGTACTGAATGTAACAAAAGTTGGTGGATTGTATAATGTGAAAAAGATACATGATTTAGCAGATGTTTTTAATTTAATAACGGTTATATCATCAGGAATAGAGCATCCTTTAAATATCGAGTGGTCAAATAAAATTAAAGCTCCCTTCGATATTGTAGATCTATATTTTGATCATTATATAGTAGAGGAACATGACGATTGAAATTATAAAAATAAAATAATAAGAGGCAGCCAAAGCTGCCTCTTACTATTTGTAAAAAACTATTAATTATCTTCGTCTAATCTTCGTCATACTCTGTGGAAGCAGTTCCGGTCGCCGCTCCAGGATCTTCATGAGGATACACATATTCGCCTATTTTGATGATTTCCTGTTGCAATTCATCCATTAATATCTTGATTTTTCCAAAGTTGTCTTCTTCGATAGCTTCCTTAAGATCGTTGGTTATATTTTCTAAAGAAATTTTGAGGTCATTGGGTAGTTTATCTCCATGTTCCTTCAAAGCTTTTTCAGTTTGATAAACTAGTTCATCAGCCTGATTTTTCATTTCGATTTGTTCCCTGATCTTCTTGTCTTGTTGTTCATATGCTTGAGCATCTCTAATCATCTTTTCAATTTGTTCCCTACTTAGTTTCTGTCTTCCAGTTACAACCATAGATTGTTGTTTTTGTGTTCCAAGGTCTTTGGCCGATACACTTACTATGCCATTGGTATCGATATCAAACGTAACTTCGATTTGTGGTACTCCTCTTGGTGCGGGTGGAATGCCAGTAAGCTTAAAGCTTCCTAGAAAGAAATTATCTCTTGCTAATGGCCTTTCTCCTTGATAGACTCTAATTTCGACTTCTGTTTGTCCATCAACTGCAGTCGTAAATATTTTTGATTTTTTTATGGGAATTTTGGTATTTCTAGAAATAATTACTTCCAGTAATCCACCTTTAACCTCAACTCCTAAAGACAAAGGCGTAACATCCACTAACACTAAGTCCCTGTCAGTCTCTCCGACCATAATGGAAGCTTGTACTGCAGCTCCAACGGCGACTGCTTCATCAGGGTTAACGTTTTTTGAAGGTTCTTTGCCAAAGTAAGTTGAAACAAGTCTTTGAACATAAGGTATTCTTGTAGAACCACCTACAAGCAAAACAGCGTCAATATCTTGAGGAGTCAGCTTTGCATCTCTCATGGCATTTTCTATAGGAATTCTTGTAGATTCTACTAAGTCTCTTATTAGTTCTTCAAACTTCGCTCTTGTTAGTTTTTTCTCTAAATGAACGGGTTGACCATCAACTACAGTTATGAAAGGCAAATTGATATCTGTTTCCAATTTTGTAGATAATTCAATCTTCGCATTTTCCGCAGCTTCTTTTAATCTTTGCATAGCCTGTTTATCATTTCTCAAGTCGACTTTATATTCTTTGTTAAATTCATCTACTAACCAATCGATGATTCTTTGATCAAAATCGTCTCCACCGAGTTTGTTATTACCAGAAGTTGCTATAACTTCTATAATTTCGTCCCCAATGTCCAAAATTGAAACGTCAAAAGTTCCTCCACCTAGATCGTATACTACTATCCTTTTTTCTTCCTCAGATCTGTCTAATCCAAAAGCTATGGCAGCGGCTGTAGGTTCATTTATTATTCTTAGAACTTCCAATCCGGCTATTTCCCCTGCTTCTTTAGTGGCCTGCCTTTGGGCGTCGTTAAAATATGCTGGCACGGTTATTACAGCCTTTTTAATCTTTCCACCGAGATACTCCTCAGCGTCTTTAACAAGTTTTTTTAGAATAAAAGCACTTATTTGTTGTGGAGTATAAACTTTATCGTCAATTTTAATGGTATAATCACTACCCATATATCTTTTAATTGACCTAACGGTCCTTTCAGCATTCAAAATTACTTGTCTTTTAGCCGGTTCACCTACTAAAATTTGACCATCTTTTGTAAAAGATACAATTGAAGGCGTAGTTCTTTTACCTTCTGCATTTGGAATCACTTCAGCATTTCCATCAGGTTTTACCCATGCGATTGCAGAATTAGTTGTTCCCAAATCTATCCCTACAACGAATTCTTTTTCACTCATTTTTATACCTCCTTTGAAATGACTTTTTCAACTTGTTTTATTTAATAAATGTAAGGAGTTATTTATTACCGATCCTTTACTTATATTATACTCGAAAAATTTTAATTTTTCAAGTTGAAAAATTAAAATGGTCATAAACTTATACAACAGTTCTAATAATATTTTTGAACTTAATAAATGTAAATAAAATAATATCGTATATCACTCTTAATATAAGAGTGAAAAAAATAAAGTGCCCTACTTTTTATTGTTCTATCATTTTTTAATCCAAATATTATTACTATTTAATTATCTTTTTTTCAGTAATTATCAAGTCAACTTTTATATCATGTTCGTTTTCTTTGAAATAATCAACCAGTTGAAAATCAAAAATCACACCTATCAGTAAAGTTCTTTTGTTTTCCTTAAAGTATCTGTCGTAGTACCCTCCTCCGTATCCTATCCTATATTTTCTTAAGTCAAAAGCAACAGCTGGAATTATGTAGACATCAATTAATGAGGCAAACTCGTTGTTTATAGGTTCTGGGATGTTGTATTTGTTGGGCTTTAAACAATCTAGGGAATTTAATCTTGCCATGTACATTTTCTTACCAACCAATTTAGGTAAATATATTTCTTTTGATTTTTTTAACAATACATCTATCAAAGGAATGATGTTGACTTCGTTTTTTATTGGATAATATAGAGCAATTGTTTGAAAATCATATTCCTCTAGTTTCGCTAATAACTTATTTACTATTTCATTAGATTTTTCTTCATAACTAATTGAATCTAATTCCAGTCTTTTTTTTAGCAACAATTTGCGTATCTCTTCTTTGGTCATTTTATTCTCCTCCGTTGTATAATAAACGAATAAGATAAATCATATTTAAATTATAATCTTTTACTTTTTAACTTGTAGATTTTATGATATGATAATATTGTTATATTAATGTTTATAAAAGAATCAAACTTTTAATTAGACGGAGGTTGTAAATGCAATATTTTCTTACTTTAATTTCTGGGATTCTAACTGGTTTATCTATGCCGGGGAATCTTTTTTCATTTATTATTTGGTTTTCTTTAGTATTTTTTCTTAGAAACATGGCTAATTCGAAGAACTATTATCAAAGATTTTTTCATATTTTAATCTTTTCGTCTTCAATGTTGGTTACAACACTTTGGTGGTTGTTTCCTACTTTAACAAAAAATATCCCACAGGTTTTACAAACTTATCCCTCATTTTTCGGATTTTTAGGATTTGTGGGTATGATCGTTTTGCTTATTCTGCCCTATTTAATAATATGGCTATTGGCAGAACTTTATCATAGAAAAAAAAGAACAGATAATTTTTTACATTTATCTTTATTTTATTCTCTAGCTTTTACAAGTGCTGAAATATTAAGAGAATTTGGAGATTTTGCTTTCACCGGAGGTAATCTAGCTTACGCTCTGTATGATCACACAGGGTTAATTCAATTAGTTTCGATAATAGGACCAATTGGCCTTACTTTTATAGTTGTTTTAGTAAATTCATTTATAGCTTTTGATAAATCTAGAAATCGAGTCTTTAAGATGATTCTTATTTTTTCTTTTATATATTTTCTCAATTTTAGCATAGCAAGGTTTTTACCTGATATGAATTATACAAATGATTCAATAAAAATAGGTGCTGTCCAAACTAATGTTCCCCAAGAAATGAAATACTCTTCCGATATTTATAAAAATTATTCGGTTTTTTCAAAAAATATTATCGATTTTCAGGGTAGAGATGTAGATTTAATTGTATTTCCAGAATCAATTTATCTAGAAGATATTTCTAACACTGATGTGCAAGATTATATGAGAAAGGATATACAAAATGTTTATAAACCCGTAATAATTGGGTATCTTCGTGACGATGGAAAAAATTTTTATAATTCTGCTTGGTTTTACAACCAATACGGGATGGTGATTGGTGTTCAAGATAAGATTAAATTAACTCCTTTTGTAGAATTTCTACCATACGAGTCCTTTTTTAAAAATTTTCAAGTGTTTAAGTTATTAAGATACTACACACCTGGAGATAAATTTAATATATTTGAGTTGAATAATTATGAGTTTGGAGTCCAAATTTGTTTTGAAACATATTTTTCTGAAGTATCAATTAATCAAGCAAAAAAAGGAGCGGGCTTTTTGATCGCTATAACTAATGATGGTTGGTTTAACTCAAAAACTGCTCGTTTACAACATTTTTCTCAAGGCGTTTTTAGAGCAGTAGAAACCAGAAGAGATTTTGTCCAAATATCAAATACAGGCTTAACTGGTTCAATAGATCGTTATGGTAGAATAACAAATGTTTTCAAAGATCGGCAAGAAAATAAAGGAATTCTTTATGTTAATTATAATGGATCAGAGTCTATATATTCAAAAATTTCTGATATTTTAAAAGTAATCATAATAATAGCTGCATTGTTATTTGCAATCTTTTAAAGAAAATAAGGTCAATTACCCACCGCCTATAGAGGCGGGGGCTTGTAGAAATGCAAGCTCGGTTGATTAGCCTATGTCATTAGTTTTTGCTAATGATTAGTTATAGCAGAATATATAGTCACCGTGGGATGCTCCACAAGTCCCATGCTCTGAGGGTAATGGTTAAACATCTCTGAGGGGTAGGAGAAGTGCTGTTACCATTAAACCTGC
>JAKOZG010000011.1 GCA_029780115.1 Thermotogota bacterium | reverse complement strand
CGTCTCTTAAAACAACAGCTTGCTAAAGTAGTTAAAGTTAAACCTTTCACTATTCAGCTATTATATGAAACTACTAGCTATACACAAAATATCTCACTTGGTATAGATAGTGGTTATAACTACATAGGTTTCTCTGCTGTCACAGAAAAAGAGGAATTAATATGTGGTGAAGTTAAACTAAGAAATGATATATCTGAGCTTCTTAAAGAAAAACGGATGTATCGTAGAATTAGGCGCAATAGACTTAGATATAGGAAACCTAGATTTGATAACAGAATTTCATCTAAGAAAGAAGGTTGGTTAGCGCCCTCTATTAAACACAAGTTAGATTCTCATGTTAGGTTTATTGATTATCTTAAAAAGATATTGCCTATAACCAACATAGTTGTAGAAGTAGCTAACTTTGATACTCATAAGCTTAAAAACCCAAACGTAGTTGGTAAAGGTTATCAACAAGGTGAACAACAAGATTTTTGGAATGTAAGAGAATACGTTCTGTATAGAGATAATTATACCTGCCAGCTATGTGGCAAGAAAAACACCATACTTGAGGTACATCATATAGGCTATTGGAAACAAGATAGAACAGATAGACCAGGCAATCTAATAACATTATGCGCCAAATGTCACAATTCTAATAATCATAAAGATGGAGGTAAATTGTATGGAATGAAGCCTGTTCAAAAACCATTAAAGGACGCAACATTTATGTCTACTATAAGATGGAAATTGGTCAATGCGCTGATGTGTGGCTACACTTACGGTTATATTACAAAATCCAAAAGAGTAAGTCTTGGTTTGGAAAAGACACATTATAACGATGCATTTTGCATAGCAGGTGGAATTAATCAACAGAGAATAGAACCTATCTATTTCGAGCAAATTAGGAGAAACAATCGTTCACTCGAAAAGTTCTACGATGCAAAATATGTTGATATAAGAGATAAGTCTATTAAAACAGGACAAGAGCTTTTCTGTGGTAGAAGAACACGGAACAAAAACTTAAATGAAGAAAATCTTCATAAGTATCGTGGAGCTAAAAAATTAAATGGCAGAAGAAATATTCGTAAGCAAAGATACGCTTATCAGCCTAAAGATATTGTTACCTTTGAGAGCAAAAAATATTCAGTTCAAGGTGTACAGAACAAAGGTAAATATATTAAGCTAATGGAAATGTCTAAGCCAGTTAAAACAGATTTAGTTAAGCCATATATGTTTAGGAAAGGATTTAGTATGTTTTATAACTGCAATTCATCACCCACTTACAGAAGTGGGAGTCTTCTTGCAGGAAAATGATAAAAAAGCTAGGAAAAATCCTAGCTTTTTGTTGTTCAATTTAAAATTTTTCCACTATTTTTACATAATCTCCATTATTTAACAAAGCGGCATTAGCTTCATCGGTATCTACATGAAATTCTAAGGCATACTTCTCACTCACTCTAACCAAAACATCTTGGAATATCAATCTTCTACCTTCTTTATCACAGTAAACAGATACAAGATCTTTGTCCTTTACTCCATAGTGTTCAGCTTGACTAGGAAGCATATGAATATGTCTCTTGGCAATTATAACACCTTTAGCTAGTTCAATTTCTCCATTAGGTCCTTTAATTTTTATTCCAGGAGTCCCTTGGACATCTCCAGAATCACGGACAGGGGCATTTATACCTAATTTAAAAGAATCAGTTCTTGAAATTTCTACTTGTGAATTCTTTCGTACAGGTCCTAATATTCTAACATTTTCGATTGTCCCCTTAGGACCTACTAAATCTACTCGTTCATCACAAGCAAATTGTCCGGGTTGACCAAGATCTTTGGTTGGAGTTAATTTGTAACCTTTACCAAAAAGCCTCTCCAAATCCTCTTGAGACAAATGTACATGCCTATTTGATACCCCTACTACAATTCCAGGTTCTTTTAGTTGCAAGATACACACCTCCATAATTATTTATATCTTAGATAATCTTACTTCATTGATTGCCTAATACAAAACTTCAGTTGTTTAGGTTTCGAAATTTCTGCAATGAGTGGTCCACGTTTAACAGAAAACCATCCTGCCCCAGCTATGGCAATATCATTTCCTTTATCAACTCTTACTTTTACCTTTTCAAATTCAATCTTTCCAAAATCAAATTTATCGTCATAAGGAGGATACAACACTTTTCTATTATACAATAATTCAGATACTCTCTCTCTTTTTGCCCTGTGAGTTGAAATTCCTTCTGGCAAAAAAATTGTCGTAATTGGTGGCAAACCCCTAACACCATTCTCAACAACATCTACCCAAAACAAACTGCTTATGAAAAGTACATTCCCTTTT
The DNA here is from genome assembly GCA_029780115.1 of Thermotogota bacterium. GTDB lineage: Bacteria > Thermotogota > Thermotogae > Petrotogales > Petrotogaceae > Defluviitoga. The sequence goes on along the minus strand of JAKOZG010000011.1, from coordinate 53,656 downwards.
GCAATTGTATGAGTTTTTGTATTAATTTTTTTTGACGGAACCATTTTAACTTGAGAAAAAATATCAAAAAAATCACACAATCTATCATTTGTAAAGATACCTGGGGTATCATAAACCTCTATGCCTAAGTCAGGTATCTCTGTTTTAAGTAACTCTAGAGTTGTACCTACAAATGCGCTAACTGTAACATCTTTACTTGTTAACTTATTTAAAAATGAAGACTTACCTACATTTGTAACTCCAAGTATAAGTGCCTTTTTTTCACTAATTCGAGATAAAAGCTGTTTAGTTTTTCCTATTCCTAATCCTGTTTTTGAACTAGCAATCACAATGTTATCGCTCGGTATATTTAATGAAGACAATTTTAGCCTATTTATTAGCCATTCTTTTAGTTGTGAATAAGAAGTACTCCTCGGAAGTAAATCCACTTTGTTCACAACTAATATTACATCCTTTCCCTTCAACTTTTCTGCAATTTCAGACCTGAAAGTTCCCTCAAAATCTATTACATCCACAATCCATAATATTGTATTAAAATTCGTAAGAATCCTATCTAATTCTCCTGAAAAATCAGATTCTATCTTTATAGGCATCAAATAATTATAATGTTTTAATTTAAAACACCTTTGACAAACAACTTTTTCGTTATTTTCAATTCTCTCTTTTAGCACTTCTTCAGGAATATAACCAGCCATCTTAGGATCTGAACTTTGAATTTCTATTCCACATCCCTCACACTTCATAAATAATTAAATTCAACTCCTTTAGATCATAATAAACAGATTTGTTATAACTAATTCAATTTTCTCATAATATCGTTTCATATAATTGAAACGAAGGTGAATATATTTTAGATATAAAATATTACTTAGCTAATGGCTCTTTTCTTAATAATATAGGGTATAATTTCATTTGCCAGCACAAAAAAATTATGATATAATTACTATGCAAATAACATTCTTGGGGGATCGTCTAACGGCAGGACAGTGGACTCTGACTCCACGAGTAGAGGTTCGAATCCTCTTCCCCCAGCCATAAAAAAGGAATCCTAAGGATTCCTTTTTTTTACATAAACTTATTTAAATGTTAATTTTAAGGTTTGCCTAACTTTTTTATAAGTGATATAATTAGTAAGGTATAAGCAAATGACTTTTATACATCTTTATTTTTTGGAGGAATAGGAATGATCATACCTTTGACAGATTTATTCTTAGGGCAAAAAGGAAAAATAATAAGTATAGATTTAAAAGAAGAAGATAAAAATCGATTGATTGCTATGGGTTTTATTCCTGGAAAAGAAATCGAGTTAGCTCACATTTCACCTTTTGGTGACCCTTTAGTCTTTAAAGTAGGGGATAAAAAAATAGTATTAAGACTTTCTGAAGCAGAAAATATTTTTGTAGAAGTTGAATACAAAATAGAAAGTTTATTTGAATCAGACTTAGGAAAGCATCAAATAATCAGTGTTTGTGGGGGGCATCATTTCAAAGAAGAGATGAGAAACCTAGGAATAAGAGAAGGAAAAATAGTAACTATTTTGGGTCGTAACGGTCACAAAACGCTTATAGAAGTTGAAGGTAAAAAATACGCAATTGGAAAAGGAAGGGCACAAAAAATTTTTTGTAAAAAGGTGGCTCAAGAATGAACTTAGAACAGATTAAAGAATATATTAAAGAAAATAAAGAGTTAAGTCTACTTGACATAAAAGAAAAGTTTAATTTATCAGAAAGCGAAATAAAGGTTTTAAAACCATTTTTAATTACCTTTGGAATACCCCTAAAAACTGTAAATGAAATTCATTCAATTTGTGAAGAATGTCCTTTAAATAATTCTTGTAAAAAAAAGTCAGAAAAGGATCTTGGATGTTGTAATTAATTAAAAACGTGAGGAGGAAAGTATTATGAATAAAGGTCATGATCAAAGCCAAGATCATGAATCAAGCAATACCAATGTATTAACCTTAGATACAGGACAAAATCAAAATATAGAAATTTCTATTATAGGAAACCCAAACGTTGGTAAAACCTCATTATTCAATATATTAACAGGTGCTAAACAATACGTTGCCAATTGGCCAGGGGTAACTGTAGAAAAAAAGGTTGGTACATTCAAATATAAAGATGCCACATTTAAGTTAGTTGACCTTCCGGGGGTTTATACGCTTTCTTCAAAAAGTGAGGATGAAAAAGTCGCTAAAGACTATATTATAAACAAAAACTATGAAATAGTTATTTTGGTTGCTGATGCACTAAACCTAGAAAGTTCGATGTTTTTATTATTACAACTTTTAGAGATGAACGTCAATATAATACTTGCAATAAATGCGATTGATGAAGCAAAAGAAAAGGGTAGAATTATAGTCCCATCACCAATAATTAAAACATTAAATATTCCTGTAGTACTAACCTCTGCTCGAACAGGTGAAGGAATAGACGAATTATTAGAAGTAATTTATAAATACTCTCTATCTAAAACCAAAAGTCGTGTAAAAACTAGAATTAAATATCCACCTAACATTGATAAGTTTATACAATCATTTATGGAGCTAGCATCTAATTATCCAGAAATAAAAATAAATTACTCAAATTATCTAGAAAATAATTGGTTGCCTGTTTATTTCTTGGAATTTGGAAACGAAGATTTAAACTTACCTAAAAGTTTTTTAAAAGAGCTAGAAACTCTTTTTGATTTAGACAATTTAAGAGCCGAATACACAAAGTGGAAGCTAGATTTTATATCGTATTTAGTCAGTTCTTCAATAATAAATGAAGGAATCGATTGGTCTTTAAGAGATATTTTAGATCACGTTCTAACTCATAAGGTCTTAGGTATTCTTATATACATATTTGCAATGTTCGCTGTTTTTTCGCTAACGTTCAATCTTGCACAACCACTTTCTGATTTATTAGAATTAGCCTTTACCTCTGCTGGTAATTACCTTTCTAAGGTTATTCCCATACCATGGTTAAACTCTTTAGTTGTCGAAGGGGTAATTGGTGGAGTTGGTGGAGTATTAGTTTTTATCCCACAAATTTTTATCTTGTTCTTTTTTCTTGGTTTTTTAGAAGAATCTGGATATCTTCCAAGAGCTGCTTTTCTTGTAGACAGAATAGCCAGAAGCTTTGGCTTAAGCGGACGTTCATTTATGTCCATAATTTTGGGATTCGGTTGCAATGTGCCTGCCATAATTTCTACTAAAACTATTGCAAATAAAAAAGAACGATTGGCTCTTATTCTGAGCCTTCCTTTTGCATCTTGCAGCGCAAAACTGCCGGTCTACATACTATTAATAGGTACATTTTTCTCATCAAATGCCGCTCTTGTTCTACTTTTGATCTACTTATCAAGTATCGTTCTGGTACTAGTTTCTTCAAAATTTTTACAAAGATTTATAACTCAGTCAGAAGATATTCCTTTTATTATAGAACTTCCAAGATTTAGAATGCCAACATTTAAGAATTTGGCAATATACACATGGAACAGGGGCAAACATTTCTTGCAAAAGGCTGGAGGAATAATACTGGTTGCTACAATAATAATTTGGGCTTTATCGTTCTTCCCAAACTTTGGGCAAGATATAAACAGTAGCTACGCTGCAGGTATTGGAAAAGTCTTTGAACCATTAACTAAACATTTAGGTTGGGATTGGCGAATAAATACAGGGTTAGTCTTTGGTATTGCTGCAAAAGAAGTGGTTGTTTCTTCTTATTCGACTCTATTTAATGTTGGTGAAGGATCCTTAAGTTTTGCTCTGCAAAATGTACTTACTCCAGCTTCAGCGTTAGCTTTAATTTTCTTTGTTCTAGCTTATGTACCTTGTTTTGCAACACTTGCTACGATTAAAAGCGAAACTAATAGCTGGAAATGGCCTATTTTTACTTTATTTTATACAACCGTTATAGCATATTTAATAGCTAATGTAGTATTCTTCATTGGAGGTATTTTTATATGAAAAATAAAAATATTATTTTGTTAATTATATCTATACTTTCTCTGATTTTTATGATTCTAAATATATCAATAAATTTTTTCTATGTCTTTGCATTTCTTTTGATTTCTATTACAGCATTCTATGGTTTTTCAGGTGAAAATGAGGTATGGTACCATAAATCTGCACACATAATGGTATCCTCTTTGTTAGGTATTTTTACTATGGCTTATGAACTTTTAGGAATCCTATTTTCACTTATTTCTTCAGAACTTTCAAATATAAAACCAAATATTTATGTTATAATTTTTGGTATAATTAGTATAGTAATATTTATTGAAGAATTAAACTACCTAAAAAAAATTGAGCAAGAGGCTAAAAGAAAAAAATCCCTCTAAATTAATTTTTTAGGAAAAGGAGATTTTAAAAAATGTTAAAAGAAAAGCTTAATGAAGATCTTAAAAAATACATGAAAGAAAAAAATACTCTAGCACTAAATACTGTGAGATTAGTTATAGCTGAGATAAAAAACAAAGAGGTCGAAAAAAATTCAGAAATAACAGATGAAGAAATACTTCAAATTATTAGAAAACAAATAAAAATGAGAGAAGATTCTATACAACAGTTTAGATCCGCGAATAGAGAAGATTTAGCTGAAAAAGAAGCTCAAGAACTAGAGATACTAAAGAATTATCTACCAGAAGATCTTACTGATGAAGAATTAGATAAAATTATACAAGAAACAATAAAAGAGCTTAACGCCTCTTCAAAAAAAGATTTTGGAAGAGTTATCAAAGAAGTAATACAAAAAGTACAAGGAAGAGCCGACAACAAAAAAATTAGTGAATTAATTTCTAAAAAACTAGGCTAATTTTGGTACAAAAATATGTTATAATTATCTTAGAATATCTTCGGAGGTGTTATAGTTGTCAGTCATAATAAATTCTATGCTACTGCTGGGAGTAATTGGTTTTGCATCTGGCGTTTTCCTATCTTTTGTTGCCGAAAAATTCAAGGTTCAAGAAGATCACAGAGTAGAAATTGTTAAATCTATATTACCAGGTGTAGACTGTGGATCGTGTGGTTATCCTGGGTGTGCGGGCTTTGCAAAAGCATTTGTTAATGGAGAAATAAGCAAAGATGGCTGTATTCCAGGAAAAGCAGATGGTGTACCCGAGCTTTTAGAAAAGATATCAAAACTTTCAGATGAAGAAATAAATAAAATATACGAAGAATCTCAGGGAAATAAGACAAAGATAGTTGCTATTTTGTCCAAAAAATAACAAAAGGGAGATGATAGGTTGATAGACAAGATTTCCTCCCAAAACTATGAACCCTTATATATCAATTACAATGTTAGTAACCAACAAACAACAAATAGCCAAGCCCCAAAAGTTGCCAATAACCCAGTGATGTCAAAAGAAGAAATGGAGAAGCTTATGTCTTTTGCAATGTATAAACAAACTGGCATATCTTTAAGATTAGTACGAACAGTTGGGGCACTATACGAAGGAAGCAATCTAAATCTGTTAGCTTAAAAGATCTGTAACTAGAGTTATTTCAAAAATTGCGGGCTGATTTGCCCGCAATTTTTATGAAAACGATATTAAAAGGAGGATCTCATTGTATCCTAAAGTTTATGTATACTTAGAGAGAATTTATGAAAATGCCCGTTATTTAAATAATTTATGTAATAATTATGGAGTAAACATAGTAGGGGTCACAAAGGTAGTTTGTGCGGAGCCACACATCGCACAAACATTTGTGGATAGTGGTATCTCAATATTGGGGGATTCCAGAATTCAAAACATCAAAAACATGATCGATAATGGTATCAAAGCAGAATATATGCTATTAAGAATTCCAATGTTATCTGAACTTGATAACGTTGTAAGATTTGTAGATTATACTTTAATAAGCGAGTTAAAAACCGCAAGAACTCTAGGGGAAGTATCAAAATTCTTCAATAAAAAAACTAAAGTTATATATATGGTTGACATAGGAGACCTAAGAGAAGGCGTTTGGTTTGACAATGCCGTATCAGAAGTTTCAGAAGCCTTAAACATTAAAGGCATTGAGGTAGTAGGTATTGGAACAAATTTAGGATGTTTCGGAGGAGTTATTCCAAGTAAAGATAATATGCAAAAATTACTTGACATAAAATCTAAAATAGAAAAAAATACTGGTATTATCCTATCTGTAGTATCCGGAGGTACCTCTGCAACTTTACCGCTGATTGAAGATAAAAACTTACCAAAAGGGATAAATCAGTTTCGATTAGGGGAGTCAATAATTTGTGGAACCGACGCTACAAACCGCAGAATTGTTCCAGGAACTCGGCAAGATGCAATAGTTTTAGAAGCAGAAATAGTAGAAATAAAAGAAAAACCTTCTGTACCTTATGGAAAGATTGGACACGACGCCTTTGGCAGAAAACCATCATTTATTGACCAAGGCATGCGATTGAAAGGCATATTAGCTGTTGGTGAACAAGATATTTCTCCATCGACAACTTATCCCTTAGATGATAAAGATATTGAAGTGTTGCATGCAAGCAGCGATCACATGATAATAGATCTAACCAAATCTAAATTCAAATATAAAGTTGGAGACAAGATTAGATTCACATTAGGATATTCATCAGTTTTAAGAGCTTTTACCAGTTCATACGTAGAAAAGGTGATTTTGTAATATGTACATCTTCATTAACATTCTTTTCATAATTGCTGTAATTACTTTTATTGCATCGATTGTGTTTTTGTGGAAGTCAGCTAAAATGATAAGAAATGGAAACAAAAAAAGTGATGGAGATGTCAAAAAGTGGGATAAAAGAGGTATTATTACGCTAACGGTTAGTGTAGGAATTTTTTTAATCTCTTATATTCTAAGTTTAATTGTTTAACAGAGGTGTGCAAAAATGGACATTACTTCATTAACTCCTCCAAATAACAAAGAGGCAGAAGAAGCTGTTTTAGGAAGTATTTTTTTAGACCCATCTGTGCTTCCTGACATAATTGAAGAAATAAGATGGGAAGATTTTTACTATGAAAAAAATAGGATAATCTTTAAATGTATGGAAGACCTTTTTGATAGAGGTATTCCTGTAGATACTGTTTCTGTATTAGAAAATTTAAGACAATCAAAACTCCTCGAGAAAATCGGAGGAGAAGAAACGATTATTTACTTAGCTCAAATAGTACCCACTACAGCTAATGTTATGTATTACACTCAAATAATTAAAGAAAAAGCTCTAATGAGAGCCCTGATAAATGCATCCTCAGAAATAGTCGATGCAGTTAGGACTATTGGTGATGCACAAGAAGTGCTTGAATATGCAGAAAAAAGAATTTTTTCCATTACAGAAGCTAGAGCTACAAGAACATATGATCTGTTATCAAACGTTATGCACGATGTATTTGTTCAAATAGAAGATTTAAAAAATCGAGCACAGAAAGGTGAAGGAGAGTTAGTTACAGGTATCCCTACTGGATTTAAACAACTAGATAAAATTTCATCGGGGTTTCACAGATCAGAACTAGTTATTATCGCAGCAAGACCTTCTATGGGTAAATCCTCGTTTGCAGCTAATTTAGCCACTCAAATGGCTTTAAAATATGACGTGCCTGTTGCAATATTTAGTTTAGAAATGTCCAAGGAACAACTGGCAAATAGAATTTTATGTTCGGAGGCTATGGTAGATCTCCAAAAGGTTCGAACTGGTCAAATATCCGACGAAGAATGGGAACGATTAGTTCAAGCTGCAGGCGACCTATCTAAATCCAAATTAATTTTTGATGATGAGCCAGACCTAACCCCCAGATTATTAAGAGCAAAGGCTAGAAGAATGAAAAGAGAATATGGCATCGAGGTTATTTTTGTTGATTATCTTCAATTAATGACTTCAAGATCAAGAAACTACGAGAGTCGTCAACAAGAAATAACCGGAATATCTAGATCATTAAAATTATTAGCAAGAGAACTTAAAATTACCGTTGTAGCTCTTTCACAACTCTCCCGTGCAGTTGAACAAAGAGAAGATAAAAGACCTAGATTAAGCGATTTAAGAGAATCTGGTGCAATAGAACAGGACGCAGACCTAGTAATGTTCTTATACAGAGATGCATATTACAAACGAAAAAAAGAAAGTGAAGATAAAATGATCTTAAATGAACCTCATGAAGCTGAATTAATAATTGGTAAACAAAGAAACGGACCTGTAGGCACTCTTAAATTAATGTTTAATCCAAAATTAGCTACTTTTTATGAAATAGATTACAGTAGATTAGAATGACAAAGGAGTTGAAAAGATGAATGATAAAAACTTAAAAGAAGAAATTTTAAAAAGAATCGATAAAAATCCATTATTACAAAAAGAAATATACGAGTCTTTTAAGGCTCACTCAAAAACAGAAAAAGAAGCTATAAGGAATGCGCTAAAAGAGCTTCAAGAGGAAGGTAAAATATACAAAGATTCACGTAATAGATATTGTAAAGTTGATGAAAACCTAGCAATAGGGATTATCAATTTTACAAAAAGAGGTAGTATGGCATTTGTTGAATGTGAAGATGGAAGAAAAATTGCGGTAAAAGTAGAAAATTCCGGTATAAGTTTACATAAAGATGAGGTAGCAGTCGAGATAATTGGAACGTGGAAAGAATTACCCGAAGGTAAGGTAATTAGAATATTAAAACGAGGATTGAAGTATGTAATAGGTGAGTTTGAAAGAAAAGGAATATTTGGTTTTGTTGTACCAATCGATGGAAAAATTAACATGGACTTCTACGTCTCTCCAGAACATATAGGATTAGCCAAAAACGGTCAAATAGTAAAAGCGAAGATCATACGATATCAATCTCCTACAAAAAATCCCGAAGTAGAGATTGTTGAGGTATTAGGAGATAAAGATGACCCGTCAATAGATTTACCTATCGTCATATTTAAACATGATTTACCAGAACCCGGATATTTTCCAAAAAAAGTTTTAGAAGAAGCTGATAAATTACCGGATAAAGTTTTACCCGAAGAATTAAAAGGAAGAAAAGATTTTAGAAAAGAAAGAATCTTTACAATAGACGGCGATACAGCTAAAGATTTTGATGATGCAGTCGGTATAAAAAAATTAAAAAATGGAAATTATCTACTTGGTGTTCACATAGCAGATGTATCTCATTATGTAAAAGAAGGCAGTGAAATTGAAAAGGAAGCCTATAAAAGAGGTACAAGTGTTTACTTAATTGATACGGTTATTCCAATGCTTCCATTCAAACTATCAAACGAAATATGCTCTTTAAACGAAGGGCAAGATAGATTGACTATGTCATTAATAATGGAAATAGACCCTTATGGACACCTGGTCAATTCAAGAATATACAATGGTGTAATCAGAAGCGTTAAAAGATTGACTTATAGCAAAGTAAACGAATTACTTTCTGATAATTGCAGTCCTGAAGTTGAAAAAGATATAGGTTTCTTAAAACCCGACCTAGAAATGATGAAAGAATTGATGGAAATTCTAAGCAAAAAAAGAAAAGAAAGGGGCTCTATTATTGACATAGAAAGCCATGAGGTACAATTTATATTCGATGAAAAGGGATACGTTAAAGACATTCTTCCTGTTGAACGTGGTGTATCCGAACAAATGATTGAAGAATTCATGGTTTTAGCAAACGAAACTGTAGCCTCTTATTTTGATGTTAAAGAATTACCATTTTTATATAGAGTTCATGAATACCCCGATCCGGATCTTATCTTACAATTACATAATTATCTTGAACTTTTAGGAATAAAGGTAAAAATGCCTGCTACGATTCAACCAAAATTCCTTCAAGAAATCTTAGAAAGAACGAAAGATCATCCTTTAAGTAAAAACATACAAATGATGCTGGTAAGAACTATGAAAAGGGCACTATATTCAGAAACAAATATAGGGCACTTTGGTCTTGCTTCTACATCTTACACACATTTTACGTCGCCAATTCGAAGATATCCAGACTTAATCGTTCATAGATTATTAAAAGAATTCATGAGACATAAAGGCTCCTTATCAAATAAAGAAATTAAAAAATATTCATACCTACTACCTAAAGTAGCACTACATTCATCTGAAAGAGAAAAAATTGCTGATCAAGCAGAATGGGATCTTATAGACATGAAAAAGGTAGAATATATTTCTAGACACATAGGGGATGTTTACGAAGTATATATAACAGGAGTTACTCGTTTTGGATTGTTTGTTGAAGTACCAACAAAAATGATAAGCGGACTAATACACATATCAGAACTTCATGATGATTATTATAATTACGATGAAAAAACAAATTCTCTTATTGGTGAAAGAACAGGAAAGATATATAGAATAGGAGACAAATTGGAAGCAGTAGTAGTTAGAGCAGACAAACTCAGAATGGAAGTTGATTTTGTTCCTTATGTAGAAGACGAATTAGCAAAGTATTCCCAACAGTATCCGAACGCAAAAATAAAAGGACTTAAAAAGAATAATAAAATAAGTAAAAAAAGAAAAAAATAAGTTACGGAGGTATCAAATTGGATATAGTAGCTACAATTACAGAAGAATTAAATATAAAAAGATATCAAACAGAAAATACCATAGAACTTCTTAACAACGGTAACACCGTTCCATTTATAAGCAGATACAGAAAAGAAGTTACTGGAAACTTAGATGAAGAAAAAATTCGTCAAATAGAAGAACTTTTTAACTATTATAAAAATCTTGAGGAATACAAAAAAACTGTTTTAAAAAGTATTGAAGAACAAGGAAAATTAACGCCTAATCTTAAAACTAAAATATTAGAAACAAAAAAGATGACAGAACTGGAAGATTTATACCTTCCTTACAAAAAACGAAAGAAAACAAACGCAGATAAAGCTGTAGAAGCCGGGCTCGAACCGGCCTCCATCAAGGTTTTAGTTGGAAGTCTAAAAGATCTAGAAGAACTCCAAGAATTTATCACAAAAGATTACGATACTATTGAAAAAGTCTGTGAAGGTATTTCACACATTATTGGTCAAACATTCGCCCATGATAAAGACAACAGAGAAAGTTTAAGAAAATATTATGAAAAAAATGGATATGTACAATCTGAAAAGAAAAAAGAATTTATAGATAAACCAACAAAATACGACATGTATCATGAATTTAAGCAAGAAATATCTAAAATATACAATTACAGAGTATTAGCTCTAAACAGAGGGGAAAAAGAAGGAGTATTAACTGTCAAATTAGTAATAGATGATCAATGGTTAGAAGACGCCAAAAGAAGATTCAAAACAGAAAATGAAATCTGCAATAAAATAATATTTGACGGAATAGATTATGGTTTTAAAAACATGTTAAACCCTTCTATAGAAAGAGAAATTAGACAAAACCTTACTCAAAGGGCAGAAGACGATGCTATCGAGCTTTTTGCACGTAACTTAAGACAATTATTGCTTACCCCTCCACTAAAAAACAAAAAAATTTTGGCAATTGATCCTGGTTATAGAACAGGTTGTAAGGTAGTTGCTTTAGACGAACTAGGAAAATTTCTTGAACACAATACGATATTTCCAGTTCCACCAGAGAACGAAATAGAAAAATCTGAGAAAATTGTCTTAGAAATGATAAAAAAACACAAAATTAATTTGATAGTTATAGGAAACGGAACAGCCTCGCGCGAAACTCAACAATTCATCGTTGACCTAATCAAGAAGAATAAGTTAGATTTAAAATATATTTTTGTTGATGAATCTGGTGCTTCTGTGTACTCAGCCTCCAAACTTGCAAAAGAAGAATTCCCAAACCTTGATGTTACAATAAGAGGTGCGATAAGCTTGGGTAGAAGGGTTCAAGATCCACTGGCAGAGTTAGTTAAAATAGATCCAAAGTCTCTTGGTGTAGGCCAATATCAACACGACGTAAATCAAAAAAAGCTAAAAGAAAAACTAGACGCAACAGTAGTAAGCGTTGTCAATAACGTAGGAGTTAACTTAAATACGGCATCTTATTCATTATTACAATATGTTTCTGGAATTACAAATAGTGTTGCAAAAAAAATTGTGAAATATCGTGAAGAAAACGGCCCTTTTTCAGAAAGAAAAGAACTATTTAATATAAAAGGGTTAGGAGAAAAAACATTCGAACAAGCTGCTGGTTTTTTAAGAATTCTCGATGGAAATAATCCTTTAGAAATGACCGGCATTCATCCCGAAAGTTATGAAATAACCGAAAGATTGATAACTATTCTAGGCTTTAAGATAGAAGACTTAAAAGATAAAGAAACACTGGAGCTTATAAAGCAAAAAATCTCTGAAATTTTAAACAACAAAGAAAACTTAAGTGCCTTAATTAAGGAATTAGACGTTGGAGAATACACATTAATTGACATACTCAAAGAATTGCAAAAACCTGGAAGAGATCCTCGTGATGAAATGCCACAACCACAATTAATGGATGATATTTTAAAGTTTGAAGATTTGAAAGAAGGAATGAAATTATCAGGAAAAATAACCAACATCACTGATTTTGGAGCCTTCGTTGATATTGGAATAAAGGAAAATGGATTGATCCATAAATCTAATCTATCTGAAAAGTTTGTTAGACATCCCTCAGAAGTTCTTGAAATAAACGATATTGTGGAGGTTGAAATTTTAAGTATTGAAGAAGAACGAAAAAGAATAGGTTTGAAATTAATTGAAGTTAAAAAATAAATAAGTATTCTTAATTGCAAAATAATGAGTCGTATTTCTACGACTCATTATTATTTTAATTACCTCTAATTAATTTTCATATATTTAACCCACGTTTAACATCTTACTTATCATTATTATCAATAATTTTGATATTATTGGTTAGGAAAACAAATCAATTATTTGGGCTTTAGAAATAAAAACGTTCTAAAAAATTTTGAATTTCTAAAGTGAATAAAATCGATTATTACAAAAAGAGGGATTCAGTGGATGAAATCAAAAGAAAAAACAAACAATAAAATAGATATTTTAAATGATCCAATATGGAAATCATTATTTAGTCTTGCCTGGCCTCTAATCTTAACAAACATGATGCAAGCTCTTTATAACATTACAGATGCATACTTTTTAGGAAAATTAGGGCCATTAGAATTGTCAGTCCCTACTGTTGTTTGGCCACTGATATATGTTTTTGTTTCCTTAGCTACTGGTTTTTCATATGCTGGAACCTCTTTAGTCGCTCAATATACAGGTTACGGAGATAAGAGAAAAGCAGAAAAATCAGCTGCCCAAACTATATTAGCTATGCTCGCCCTTTCTTTTGCAATTATGATAATATTCCTAATCTTTACTAAACCATTATTATCAGGTTTATTAAAACTAGAGGGTTCGTTATTCGAACTAAGTAGTGTTTATGTTAAATTAATAGCGATTGGTATGCCTTTTAGTTTTTTAATGCAAACAATATCTGGTATATTTAGAGGTTGGGGAAACTCGATTATTTCGCTAAAATTTAATGGAATTTCAGTAATTTTAAATGTCATATTAGATCCTATATTCATATTCACCTTTGATCTAGGAGTTTATGGTGCAGCACTTGCAACGATGCTAGCTCAAGCAATTATGTCTGTTCTATTTTTTATTGTCTTAATAAGAGGAAAAACTGGATTCAAATTACATTTCAAAGATTTTGTTCCTGATAAACATATTATAAAAAAGGTTTTTTCTGTTGGTCTCCCAGCATCAATAGGAGAATCTTTTACTGCAATAGGTTTTGCAATTATTATGAGTGTAATTGCACAGTTTGGAGAGGTTGTAATAAGTGGTTATGGTATAGGCAACAGAATGAACAATTTAATCACTATGTTCTCTGGTGGAATGGCACTTGCTACTGCAACAATGGTGGGACAATTTGTAGGAGCAAACAAACAGGATAAAGCTGTTGAAACTGTTAAAAAAGCTTCTATAGCCTCCTTTACAATTGTTTTTATAACATCTATGCTTATGTTTGTTTATGGACATAATATTACACAATTTTTTATCAACGATCCTGAGGTAATAAAAGTCGGAGAAGAATTCTTTAGATATGTTTCTTTTTCTCTGCCGTTCTTCTCATTAGTATCTATATTTTTAGGTGCATTACGAGGAACAGGACATACAACCCAATCAACTATTGTTGATATAATAAGATTATGGGGGATAAGGGTACCTTTGGTAATCTATTTTTCAGAAACACATGGCTATATCGGTGTATTTATAGCTATGATTATTAGTAATTTTTCAGCAATGGTTTTGGGTCTGTTATTTTTAATCTTTGGAAAATGGAAAGAGCCCGTTATTGAAGAAAGACTCAAATTAAAAGAAGACCAAGACAGCTAAATAACTTAGGATAACAAAAAAATCTCCCTTTTCTGGGAGATTTAATTATATTACATAAAAAAATATTGCAAAGAAATGACATATACTTCCTGCTAAAACAATCAAGTGCCACAAAGCATGATGATAAGGAATTTTTCTCCATACATAAAATATGGTTCCTACTGTATACAAAACACCTCCAAGAACTAACCAAAAAAGCCCCCAAAATTCCAAATTAGCTACTAAAGGTTTAAGCGCAACTACTACTAGCCAACCCATTGCTATATACAAAAGTGTTGAAAGAATTCTAAACTTTTTAACAAAAAATATTTTAAATACTATTCCAATAGCAGCTAATATCCAAACTGTTGAAAAAAGTATCCATCCAGTTTTGCCATGTAACGTAATAAGTGTAAAGGGAGTATATGTACCCGCTATCAAAATATATATAGCCGAATGATCAAAAATTTCAAACAAATCTTTAACCTTTTTATTTTGAAAACTATGGTACAAAGTCGAAGACAGGTACAAAATAATAAGGGAAGAACCATAGATAATCGAGCTAAATATGCTCCAAGGCTCCTTATTGATTGCAGAAAACACAATCAACAGCACCAAGGCTGCTATACTGAGTAAGGCACCAATACCATGAATTACTGCATTAGCGATCTCCTCTCCAATTGAATATTTTTCAATATTATCCAAATCTTTCAAGTGTTGCACCCCTTTCTCTGTTTAGAGATTCGTTATTAATCTACAAGAAAATCTTCACTATTTTATTATTAACTATCAAACTTTCGATTTTTTAATTGTTCTAGTTCCTTAACTTTTAAGGCAAGTGAACAAGCGCTATCATTATTTTCAAGCAATTTTTTATTCTCTCTTATCGCCACAAAAAAATCACTTTTTAAGGCTTCTTTAAAAGAAGAAGTTTTTATATTGTGAGAAGATACATTAGTTACCGGACATGGCGTAACATCTCCATAAGGATTTATATGAGCAAACCCTATCCCTGATGAAACACAACCGCCAAATGCATCCTCATCTCCTGGAGAATGAATGATAAATATATTTTTATTTTTTTTATAATATAATATTTTTTCTCTAAATATCTTTCGTTGCTCTAAATTTAAAGAGTATAACTTTTCTGGTGAAGCTTCCGTTTCAATATATTCTATAAAAAAAGCTATTTTAATATCTTTATCAATTAACTTCTGTAAATTATCTTCTTCCATCCAATAAAGATAGTTATCTTTTGTTATGGTAACTGAAACACCTGATAGAATATTTTTCTCATTAAGTTTATTTATTGTAGAAAATGCTTTATTGAAAGTATCTGCTCCTCTTCTTTTATCTGTCAAATAATCATTTCCCTCTAAACTTACTATTAAAAGGGTATTAACTAGTTTTTCAAGCTCAGAAAAGATGGAATCATTAATTAGAGTTCCATTTGTGAAAATCAAAAATAAATTATTCTTGTATGACTTACAAATGTCCAAAAGATTAGGAATCATAAAGGGTTCTCCACCGGCAATTAAATATGAAAAAACTCCTAATTTATTTGATTCATCTATAAAATTTATCCAATCTTCTTTTCTCAAGGAATGTTTAGCGGAAGAAATATCTTGGTTTACATTTCCTATGTTAAATGCAAAACATCCCTGACAGCTTAAGTTACAGCTTGGAGTAACACTTAAAATCATTATGGGAGGAACTTTTATACCTTCTTTATCCAATAATTCTCTTCTTATTTCATTTGAACACCAGTAATTTTTTACTATGGGATAACTCTTCAAAAAATATTCTGGATTTTGCAAAACAAAAGGCAAAAATATTTTACTTAAATTTGGATTTACAGAATTCAAAGCTTTTTTAAGTTCGAAAACTTTAAATATATTATTAATATAAAACACCACCTATATTTATTCAACATGTTGATAACTATTTGTTGATAAAGATATCACTCATAATAATCAGTAATTTATGAACACTTACAATTCGTATTTTTAAAAGTTATGAACTTTTTTAGGCTATGTTGAAAACTTTTATCAACTATCAACTTTCTATGTTCAAAACTTACTAAACCTCTTCTAAATTAATCAAAAATTTAATGCTTTTCTAATGTTTTTTTAATTATGAATTGAACAGCCTTTAATTGTAAGTCAAATGACATACTCGGTAAATTTTGCCCTAAATCAGAAAATTTTTGAACTACCTGTTCAGGAAAATATGGAACATGGATAAAACCTGTCTTAGCTGGATATCCCAACTTATCTGAATAATATAAACTCAAATACATAACCTCATTACACACATACAATCCTGCACTATTAGAAATTACAGTAGGAATACCTTTATTTCTTAGCTCGTACAAAACTTCTTTCACAGGCAATGTTGAAAAGTAAGCAGAAGGTCCATCTTCTATTATTGGTTCATCAATTGGCTGAAAGTTGTCATTATCTGGAATCCTTGCATCCATAATATTTACGGCTACCCTTTCTATACTTATACCACTTCTTCCTCCTGCTAACCCTAAGTGTATTGCATAATCTGGCTTTATCTTGTCGAACAATTCTTTCAAAAACTTATTAACCTTTTTAAATGAAACAGGTAACACCTCTAAATATATTTGTGTACACTCAAACTTTTCTTCCTTCAAAGCGTTTATAAGAACTTGAGTGGGATTAATCTTGTCTTCTCCAAAAGGTTCAAAACCCGTAACTAATAGTTTCTTCATAGTTAATCCTCCAATAAACTTAAAAAACTACCTTGTACCTCTGTAATTCAAAGCTTCAGACACATGATTAATTTCTATATTTCTAGATTCAAATGAATCAGCTATAGTACGTGAGATTTTTATAATCCTATTAACTGATCTAGCAGTTAATTTCAAATTCATCGAGGCTTGTTTTAAAAAATTTTCAGCTTTATCTGTAAGATTTGCTACCTTCTTTAGCTCTTTATTAGATAGTTTTCCATTCAATTTGCCTTGCCTTCTTATTTGAATTTGAGCGGTTTTTGAAACTCTTTCTTTAATCTTTTTAGAGCTCTCCCCTTCCTCTTTAGACATCAACTCTTCTATTTTTACTCTCGGCACATCTATTCTTATATCTATTCTGTCCATAATAGGACCAGAGATCTTTTTGTTATAATTAACTATTTGATTCATAGAGCAAGTACATTCAATCTCTTTGTCACCATAATAACCACAAGGACAAGGATTTTGCGATGCTATCAACATAAACTTAGCTGGAAACTTTGCAACTGACTTAGCCCTTGTTACTACAACTTCCCCATCTTCTAAAGGCTGCCTTAAAGCCTCTATTACATCTGCTCTATATTCCGGAAATTCATCCATAAAAAGAACTCCATTGTGTGCCAAACTTATCTCTCCTGGTTTAGGTATAGCGCCACCACCGATTATTGATGCACTTGATGCGGTATGGTGAGGAGATCTAAAAGGTCTTCTGTTAACTATAAAATTCATATAACCTGCCACAGAATAGAGCATAGTTGATTCTATGATCTCTTCTCTAGTCATGTCTGGTAAAATTGTAGGTACTCTTTTCGCAATCATTGTTTTTCCTGAACCAGGTGTCCCCTTCATTAAAACATTGTGAAAGCCACTAGCAGCTATCTCCACGGCTCTTTTTGCAAAGATTTGTCCCCTTATCTCTTGAAAATCTATATCATAGAAAATTTCATTCGATCGTTCATAAAAAGGTTCGAACTTGTCTATAATTCCAAGAGAAATACTTTCAATATCTCGTAGATTCTCAATTACTAAAACATCTTTTTTGCTCACAAATGCGCTTTCTTCTTGATTACCTTTTGGAATTATAAACTTTGCTTCTTTATTCAATTCTTTAATAAACATTAAAAATAAAGCTATACCATGAACTGGTCTAACTTCTCCATTTAATCCAAGTTCTCCAAAAATAAAATAGTTCTTGTCAAGCTCTTTTATCTGCCTAGAAGCTTCTAGAAGAGAGATAGCTATTGGTAAATCAAAATGAGAACCTTCTTTTTTCATAGAAGTAGGAGAAAGATTAGCAACTATAGAGCCATTTGGGATAGAAAAGCCGGTATTTCTTATCGCACTTAAAACTCTCTTTTCGCTTTCTAAAACTGAAGTAGATGGCATACCAACAATTTTAAAAGTCTGCTGGGTTGACCGTGAGTTTATATCTATTTCTACAAGTATATTTTCTACCTTAAATCCGTCTATACATCCCGTTTGAATCTTAGAATACTTCATCCATTTTAAGCTCCTTTTGATTTTTCAAAAACTATTTTATTCGATCTTATTATCTGATTGAATTATGTGATTCTTAGTTTAAGTTATTACTCAGGTGCTTTTTCTATCCTTAATTTTTGTGCAGCAAGAATAATTAAAGCAAAGGTTATAAAGGGTATCAAATACGATATAACAAAGTTTCTTTCACCAACAACACCCATAGATGTTGATATAATCATAGCCCCAACACCAGTTGAACCAAATGCAAGCCCATTATACATACCTAACCATTTCTTTGGAAGATGTTGATTTGTATATTTTTGAATGGTAGGAAATATTGCCGATAAGCTGAAACCAACAAATAAAAAGAATATATAATGTTTGAATATTAGTAAAAGAGCAATGCTGATTATAACTGAAGATGAAAAGTAAATAATTGTTCCCAATTCTGTAAATTTTTTATTCAAAAACTCTGTAAGTAATCTTCCAAATGTAAAAACTATCCAAAATAAACTAAGGACAATCGAAGAAAATTCTTTTGAATAATTGAAAACATTGTAGAATAAATTACCACTCCATGTAATTATTCCTATTTCTGTTCCTGAATACAACAAAAATATAAGTAACGACAAATAAACAAATTTATTACTTATTATATTAAGCGCTTCTTTAAACTTAATTGTTTCGTATCTAATATTCGGGATAGGTTTAAGGGATAACACCCAAATCAATATAACAATAGCTAACACTAAATGGAAAAAATAGATGAACCTAAAATCCAAATTTAATCTTAAAAAAAGGCTAACCAAAAGGGGCGCAAAGATACCTCCAAAACCAAAGAAAGCATTATAAATACCAAAATTTTGATATTTTCCATCTAAGTGTGAATATGAAGAGGTTAGAGTAAGAAAAACACCTCCAGTAGCAAAGCCTAGTAGAAAAACTGCAATGACTATCATAGGAAAATTAACCGCAAAAGCAAACAAGATTAAACCCACAATCTGAATAATAATTGCACCTATTATAAAAAAATTATATCCTATCTGTGCTATGAAAAATCCTCCAACAAAGTTAGAAATCATCGTTCCTAAAGTACTTATAAAAGGTAGGATTGAAGATACAGCAACAGAAATTGAAAATCGTTCTTGAATAGATGTCATAAGCGGTGCAAGAGTATTCATAACCATTGAAAAAATAACCATCGTAAAGTATATGAAATTTCTTGAATTTTTTTGGTTCACAAAAGCTCCCTCTCTTTTAAATTTTGAGTATACAAATGTGCTATCCTTGTTATTTCTGGAACCCTATACTTTGTGCAAAAATGCAACGTAAACTCAAGTGAGTCGTTAAAATCTAACCAATTTCCTGGAGAAATAAAAACTGGTTTTACTTTATCTTTGGTTCTTAAAACAATCCCTATCTTTTCGTTTTTATGATACAAAAAAGAATAATCTCCTTTTTTGTATCCAGGTTCTACAAAATCACCTATTAATTTTGATTTTGCTATGCCTATTGTTGGTTTTTCAATAAAAAAAGAAGCATGAGTAGCAAGCCCCATTCTTCGAGGATGGGCATAACCCTGACCGTCAAAAAATACAATATCCGGCTCACATTGAAGTTTTTCCCAAGCCTTTAAAAATATTGGCAATTCTCTGAAAGCGAGAAATCCAGGCATATATGAAACCTTTACAAAATCGATTGCCCATGTCAAATCTATCAAAGAAAGGCTTTCATAGTCAAACGTTACGATAACAGCAATCGCCTTATCTCTTTGGAAAGATAGATCTACTCCACTAACTATCTTGGGAACGCCTTTGTAAGAAATAATTTCAACTTCTTGTGATAGTTTTTCTTGAATGAGAATCATTTCTTCTCTTGTTAATTCAAAATCATGAATTTTTCTATATTTCAATAATATCACCTAGAACAACACAATATGCCTCTATTCCTTGGTCAGTCCCGCCTATTCCAAGCCCATTGCCACTTTTTCCTTTTATACTAATCATATTCGTAGGTATCTTAATTATTTGAGATATATTATTTTTCATATCTTCTACCACAGGAGCAATTCTCACGCTCTTTGAAATAACTGTACAGTCTATGTTGTTTATAGTCACTCTGTATTTCTTGCTTATAAATAAACATGTCTTATCTAAAAGAACCCTACTATTAATGTTTTTATATTCATCCGTCTCAGGAAATAATTCCCCTATCGAACCCATCCCACACATTCCTAATAATGCATCTATTAAAGCGTGAAACAAAACATCGGCATCTGAATGCCCATATAATCCAATATCTTTAGGATGTTTAATTTCCACGCCACCGACTATCAATTTTCTATTTTGTTCAAAAGGATGAACATCGTAACCAAAACCTATTTTCAACATTAATTTAAGCTTTCCTTTTCGGCATAATGATATACATGTAACTATTGTCTTCAAGAGGCTTTAAAATAGTAGGTTGCTCATCACCTGAAATATTAAATTCAAACTCTACTGTTTCTATTTTTTCTAAAGCTTCTCTAAAAAACCTTGGAGAATAGGCTATTTCAATATTTTCTCCTTCTTGCTCAACTTTTATCTCTTCTTTAGCTTCACCTATATCAGGTGAACTAGAATAACAAGTGATAAGCCCATCTTTTATATTCAATAAAGTATATTCTTCTTTTCCAGAAACTATAGACATCCTCTTCATTATGTATAAAAAATCAGAGGTCCTTGCTTTAATTTTGGTTATAAAACTTTGAGGAATAATCGATAGGTAATCTGGAAATTCTGCCTCTACCGTATTAAAAATTAATTGTAAATCATCATCTTCAAAGTTAAAAAGAACTTGCGAACCACTTTGAATGATTTCTATCTTTTCGGTTTTAGAAGAAGATAATATCAATCTTAACTCTTCCATACTTCTTAATGATAAAAGAAAAGGTGAAAGTAGATTTTCTTCGCCCACTTCAATTTCAGATAAAGCCAGTCTAAAAGAATCTGAAGTTACCAGGTTTAAAAAGCCACTTCTTCGAAAATCCCAGTAAACAGAGTTCAAATTTCTTGATAAAGGAGAACTATCTTTTAGAACACAAAATAACACCTTATCTATCATCGTAGAAATAATATTTTTATCTAATAAAATCGCGTTACCCGAAACATCAAAAGTTAAAGCAGGAAATTCTTCAGGATCCATCATTGGAAGTTTAAAATTAGAATTTCCTCCTGATAATTTAACTACGCCATCTAAATCTATTCTCACAGTTTCTGAAGAAAGACTTGATAATATCTCTAAAAAAACCCTCTGCTCGACGACAGTTGAAAATGGACCATCGGCATCCTCTACTTTAAGCCACTTATGAAAACCTGTTTGTAAATCGGTTGTAAAGATGTGCAACACATTATCTTCAAGATATAATTTTACACCACTTAAAATAGGGTTGGTAGTTTTTCTTGAAACTGCATTATTAGCAAGTTCCACCGCATCTCTCAGAACTTTAGTGTTTATTTGAAAACCCATTATTTTCCTCCTCCTTTTAAAAATATACCTTACCCACTTGGGTTATGGAAATACTCTATAAGATCGTCACATTGTTCAGAACCTTAATTGTTGCCCGTCGAGAACTCTTCTTACCTAATTAAAATCATTTCTCAACCCTTTAATAATATTAGATCTATTTGTGAACTACTTCCCTTATAGAAGTGGGTGACTTCTGTGGCTAATTAGGCTAAAATAAATATAAAAATTTTATATTTATTTTATTATATCAAAAATAAATGATATAATGGCTAAAATTCTGTATTTACATACGAAAAATATAATTAGGGACCGAAAGACCCTAATTATATTTAAAAAATATTTATTTATATTGTTTTTTTAAACAGTTTAATCTTTTAACTTTTTAGCTAAAAAAGTTGCAACATGTTTACCGGTAGTACCTCTTCCAAACCCTGCATCCATATAGTTTTTAACAGCTAAATCATTAGTTATTTGAGTCCCTCCTACTATTATTAATATTTTATCTCTTACTCCTTTTTCAACGGCTATTTGATGTAATTTTATCATGTTCTGAATATGAACATCGTTATGGGTAATTATCATAGAAGCCAGTATTGCTTGTGCACCTACTTCTATTGCTGCATCTATAATCTTTTCTGGCGGAACTGAGGTACCTAAGTATACATAACTTATGCCATATTTTTCTATACCACCATGTTTTATATCTAAAATTTCCCTTATTCCAATATTATGTTCGTCATTTCCGATGGTACCTGCCACAACTTTGACTTTATGTTTACTAAAAAAGTTGAAAAGTTCTTCATCATCAAGTAATTCTTCTTTCTTTGGAAGTTGTAATTCATCTTTTTTAACAAAAAAAGGAACCTTTCCTTTCAACTCTAAATAAGTACCTTCAGCAGGATGCAAAATTTTTTTACCTATAACTTGTATCTCTTCTAAGCCCATTCGTTTACATATCTCTATTGCGGCTGCTTGTGCATAATCTTCAGGTTCTGGTATAGTCATATCTATTTGTATCCATCCATCATAACTCCATTCAACTTCCGGTTTTACAAGATTTTGACTTTTATATTCTTTTATTTCAGAAAGCCTTTTTTCAACATTATCTTCTTCGTCTAATTCATCTATATACTGAATCTTTTCTCTTTTATGTAACGTACATCCGTCAATTAAATCACAAGGTTTTTCGATATTTTTGGGTAAATTATTGTACCCAAAATGTTCACATACTGGTGCCATATAGTCTTTATCTCTTGGTACAACAGTTCCTACAGCAATTTCTCCATTCTTAGATCTGACGATGCCATCTCCTGCTCTTTCTGGGTAAAAACCGTTGTCAACGAACATACCATTTTCTAGCGCCTCAAAATAACCTCCCATTTCAATAATTTCTTCAAGCATCAAGATAGCTCTCATCTTTAATTCCCTAACTTCTTCCCTTATTTTTCCCTCATCAAGTTTGACATATTTTTTTATCCCATCTGCAGATATTAAGGTATGCTTAGCGGTTTCAACACCTCTTATAGAATTAATATGCCATGGAACGTTTCGACCTTCGTCAGGGGTAATTGTTGATTGTATATCAGCAGATGTTAATCTTGATATCATTGTATTTAAAACATGAATCCTGGTAGCATCAAACAAATCTGACTCAATATACCTTGTGTTCATTTGGGCCCTAAATTTATATCCATTAAATAATTCCCTTAAGGTTACTGCATACACTAAATTTATTCTAAATTCTGGTGAAGGCGAAACAACCGGTGGCACGGTTGACAAAGCAATATTTTCTTTCTTCATTCCAACTTTTAAAGAAAATAACGAATTTATTGCATGCTGTACAAGTAATTCTGGCATCACATTTCTGGCTTTTTTAGCAGAAGCATTGGCGTTATGTGCCCCATCTATTTGAAGCATATTAGCACAAGCCATAATCTTCTTTGCAACAGCAGCGTCTACAATAGACCTTACAGGATTTATCCCTCTATACAAGATGTTATATTGGGGATCTTGGTGTGCCCCATTTACTCCCTCTTCAGCAAAAAGAACAGCAATCTCGGGACCCGCTACCCCTGATACATAACTATGAAGATTTATTTCTCTACCTACCTCCTCTTCTATGAGATCTAAAGCCTTTCTAGTAGCTCTAAGCTGCTTCCTAGTTATTGGTATACCCCCAGTTCCTTCTGGAGTTCCTTCTAGAAGACCATCAACATGACTTTGACCTAATGTTCTAATAACCATTATATGATCTGCTCCATGCCATGCAGCCATTCTCATCCTTCGTATATCCTCTTCAAATCTGCCTGAGGCTATTTCTGACGTTATTACAGTATCAGGTTGTGGATCAATGCTTTCAAAATAGTGAGCAGAAGGTAGGGGAATAGAATTTTTTAAATCTTCACTTATTTGATAATATTCAAAATCACTTTTTTTTATCCCTTCTGGTAATTTTTTTCTCCAAGTCCACCCTTTTCTTTTTGGGGAATAATTTTCTAGATCTTTTAATATTTCTTCTATATTTATCTTTTCATTTGGTTGAAGTTTCATCTGTACTCCCACCTTTGAATAAATTTTCTACTTCTTCCCAATAATTTCCTTTTATTAGTTCTTCTCCAGCTTGCAAGATATCAATATTTTTTAGATTCGCAAGTTGATATACAACATTACCCGCACCTTTTGACAAAAGTCTTTCTTGAGAAATTCTTTCAACAAGAGCCTTTGCTTGCAACGAGTTGAATCCCATTCTAAGCAGCACAGATCTCTCTATTGAGGGAGAAGTATGCGTTTGAGCTAGTTCTACTAAAGGTTCTACCACCCTTTCTGCAAGTTCCCAAAAGTATTTATTCAACTCTTCATCTGTCATGTGTTGCAGTTTCTCTGACCTCTCAATAAAATCATCTGGTCTTTCTTTCATAAACAACACCTCACATAAAAAATTATGCCCTTAGTTTTTCTATCAATTTTTGGACCGTTCCAACACTTTCTCTGATGTCTTCTGCAATAAATTCTATTTCTTTTCTAGTAAATTCTGTTTTATTTAATCTTTTAAAAAGTTGATTTATATATGATTCTTTTAATTGCATCATTGGTATTTCTATATAACCGATCTGTAAAGGACTCTCTGGAATTACTATCCTTTCGCCGGGTTTATCCTCTTTTATCGGATCTCCTTTTTTTACTTCGATGTTGTTTTGTTTTGCAAATGTTAATTGAGCACTAGGTAATTTTCCTGCGCCTGTATATTCAGTTTCATTAACAACTATTATCTCATCTTCGTTCATTTCTCTTGCTAAGGCAAAAGCAGCAGCTAATGAGGTATTTCCAGCAGGTCCCCTTTGAAGCCCTTCTAACTTTGCAAGCAATTCTGTCATATAGAAGACTTCTCCTTGTGTAACAAGGACATATCTGTCCATATATCTGAGAACTCTAGCAGCATTTCTTGGAACATCAGATCTATCTGGAAACACTGCAAAAGGAATACCAAACCCTGTGTGTCCTGTTGTAAATGATTTTCTATTAAAATCATTATCAGAAGCCATATGAAGACCTCTAAGATCCACACTTGCACCAACTATTATGGTATTAGTCGCCCCAGCTTTTTGGAGGCCTCTTGCTGTACCTGTGGTTAAACCTCCACCTGCATGAGTGCTAACAACAACATCAGGAAATCTACCTGTAATTTGTTGGGTTTGTTTAGCAATTTCCCAACCCAAAGTCTCTATTCCGGCTATTGCATAAGGAGAATAAAGAGAGGCATTAAAAAAGCCAGTCTCTTCCAAAAGCAACAATGTATAATAAAACAATTCTGGTCCAACTGTAGTTTGAACTATCTCGCTTCCATATGCGGCACATGACCTTTCTTTCTCTAAAATCTCTGGTTGGCCAACACCCCTTGAATCAAAACATTCTTGAACAATTATCGATTTTAAACCTCTTTTAGCCGCTTGAGATGCAACAGCTGCACCATAGTTACCACTTGTTGCCGCAATAACTCCTTTGTAGCCCAATTCTTTAGCCCTATATACACTTACAGATGCTCTTCTATCTTTAAACGATCCTGAAGGATTTGTTTGTTCATCTTTTATGAATATTCTCGCACCTTTGCCCCTATCAGAATTCTTTCTAACCAAGGCATTTATATTTTTCAATTCAACTAAAGGTGTATTCCCAACTGCAGTTTCTCTTTGTATTTTCTGTACTTCGGCTATTGTATAACCAGCTTCTTTCATCATCTTTTGATAATCAAATGCTATACCTTCAATTTCAAATTTGTCGTAGTCAACACCAATTGATTTTCTAATTATTTCTGTTTGCCTGTTCATTATAGCTTCATAAGATTTATCCATTTCTATCACCTTCAAAAAGTGAATCCAAAGTTATTTCTAAAAGTTCAGCAATGGGCTCTCCAAAATTATGCTCATATTTCGGATTTATCTTTTCCAAGTTCCCTTCAACAATTCTGCCTATAGGAGTTTTTATAACAACTAAATCACCTATACTAGCTTGATCATTTTGCAAAAATCCTTTTATGCGGATTTCAAAAGGGACTTTTTTTGTATCTTCTGGTAAGTGTTCTGACCTTTCTTGAGGTTTCAAAGCAACAAAGTGAATCTGAACCCAATCTCCTTTTTTGGCTTTCATAAAATCTCCCCTTTCAATAAAATTCCCCTATTAACGCTCTTGGAATAGGTAAATCAGACATAGTTACTAATCCAGGTTCCGCTTCTATAACACTTGGTATCATATTAGTAGCAATGGCTATAGTACCCTTACCTCCAGGAATCTCTGGTTTTATTGATAAAGAAATATTAGGATTACCTTCAATATTAATATAATCACCAGTTTCAATATCTTCAAGTTCAGGTAGAATTTGTTGAGGATGTTCTAATTCGATTATCAATTTATCTTCTGAGTATGCCTTAGCAATATGCTTACAACCAGCAACCATTCCTGGTTCTACCCTTACATATTTTGTTTCTCTTACAACACTTGAAATTATTGGTTCTCTAGTTTCTTCAATGTGGGTAATATTCCATTCTAAAGCATCCGCAATCATATCTATAGATTGTTCAAATCCTATATGGCCAACTATCGAGCCATTTCTAATCCCTTTTTCAAACTCTTCAGGTGTCGAACCTACACCTTGAGTCTGCATCACTGTGGGCCCAAAAGGAGAAAGATCGTTTATTCTTGAAGCCTTTATCTTTCTAACGTTTAAACAAGCTCCCGTCAGGGTTATTATTAACGTATCAAGAACAAAACCAGGATTTATACCTGTTCCCAAAACACTCATATTGTGTCTAACAGCTACATTGTTGATTTCATTAGCAGCTTCTATATCCGTGTAAAAAGGGTAAGCCATTTCTTCTGCTATTGTAATGACATTCACATTATTTCTTAAAACTGTAATTATTTGGTCTTTTACATTCGATATGAAAGAAGAGGTTGCTATTACAACAAGGTCGGGATTAGTTTCAACGATCATTTTTTCGGGATTATCAAAGACTTTAATTCCTGTTTTTCCCAAACCTAATAGTTCTCCTACATCTCTATTAATATATTCTTCTCTAATATCATAAACTCCAACTAATTGTAAGTCATATTTACTCAAAACATTCCTTGCTATTCCACTTCCCATAGCTCCAAAACCCCAAATTGCAACCCTATACATAAAAATAACCCCCTTATGAAATATTTTTCATCCTCATAATACATTTTACAATTTATAGTAACATTTCTCAATCTCTATAAATAGTCGTTATCCTAAAATAAAAGCGTCTAATCATCATAAAAGACGATTAGACGCTCTTAACGCTTTTTCAACTTTAATTCAATTTGTTAAGAAATTTTAACATATCCTTCTTTTCTGGTAAAATAACTAGACAATTTATTTACTCGATTGTCCTTCAGTAAATCTTCAAAAAAAATCTTATATTCTTGTTCCGTTTTATACCACCTATTAATCAAATCTATAAAACCTAGATCTTTTTCACCTTGTTTTATATATAGCCTTGCAAATCCATATTTGTTCCACAAACTTATTTGAACCATATAATCATATGAAAGAGATTCTAACATCGAACCTATATTTTCTCTAGCTTTCAATATAGAATCTTTTTCATTTTCTAAAAGCGTTAACAAAAAAATCAGAAAATCTTGCCCTAGTTCAGAGATTATTAAATCATTCTTTTCACGTGATTCTTCGTCAAAATCATAATATATATCCTCTTTTTGAACTGCGTATCCTGGAACTATCTCAAATATTTTAAATATTTTTAGAACGTTGTAGGTTTCTTTTTTAGAATTTATTTCCTTCCTAAATTTGTTAATGCCATCTCTTTCATAAGTTTCAAACTTTAATTTAGATATAGTTTCTAATTGACTATCACTTAGTACTTCTAAATAATAAGCTAAATACAGTTTAAACAAAATACTTTCTCCTATACTCGAAACATTTTTATTTTTTCTGAGAGTTCTTCAGCTAATTCAGAAAGCGTCTTTGCACTTTGTTCAAGTTTTTTGGCGTCTTCTTTTTGGGTAGAAATCAGTCTAGAAATCTCATGCAAACTCTCACTTATAGAATTAACTGCTTGAGCGACCCTATCCATAGCCGAACTCATCTCTTCTGTGCTGGCGCTCTGTTCCTGTGAAGTGGCTGTTAGATTATCTATACCATCATTCAAATTTTTAACCATAGATAATATCTCTTTAAAATTAGAACTTATATCTGTCATTTGATCATCTATTCGATTTATTATTTCAACAGTCTCATTTGTAAAGTTATCAACAATGTTTGTACTGTCTTTAATTCCATCAAGAATTTCTTCTATTTTAGTAGTCGCTGTTTTTGATTCTTCGGCAAGACTCCTTATTTCATCTGCTACTACCGCAAATCCTCTTCCTGCTTCTCCCGCTCTTGCAGCTTCTATAGCAGCGTTTAAAGCTAAAAGATTAGTTTGTTCTGTTATAGAATTGATGGTCTCAACTATTTTACCTATATTAACAGACCTTTCAATTAACTCCTTTACAACACTTTGAGTTTCTTTTGACTTATTAACAGCATTTTTTATTGTTTCACTTGTTGAATTTATTGATTTCAAGCCTTCATTAGCAGCATTCTCAGTTTCAGATGCAGCTCGATTAAGCTCTTGAGCAGATTTAGAAACATTTTGCGCCGAAGCTGCTATTTCTTCAATACCAGACGTTACTTCTTCAACTGAAGCTGAAGTATCTTGAGCATTTTCACTAATTTCTGAGGCTTTCTGGGATAAGATTTCAGAAGATTTTGCACTGTTCCTGGAAATATTCATTATTTCTGATGCAGAACCATCTATATTAATAGCTCCTTCTCTTATTGAAACTATAGAATTTGCCCAGCTTTCAATAGCTCCATTTAAAGCCTCTGCCATCTCTCCAATCTCGTCTTTTGAAGATATTTCGACTTTTTGTGTAAGATCTCCTGTTGCTATTTCAGTAATGTGAGTTTTCAACTGATTAATTGGCTTTGTAATGAACCTGTTTGTAAAAAACATACCAATGGCTATAGCTAAACCTGCAACTATTATAATTATAACAAGATTAACATTGGTAATTGATCTAACCTCACTAAATAAATTTTTAATATTAACCTCAGTTATTAGTGTCCAATCAATTCCACTAAGTTTTGTACATGTGTAAAACACTGTTCCATCCTTAACATAAGATACATTTGATTGCCCTTTCAAATTTTTAAAAAAACTTTCGTTTGAGATATCTAATCCAATCCTTTTAGAATCTGGATGAAATATTATTACCCCTTTATTGTTTATCACAAACAAAGTTTCTTTAAATCCTAGATCTTTCTTAAGCATTTCACTTATCTTTGCCATAGAAAGATCTATTCCAACTGCACCAATAATTTCACCTTTGGTATTTTTAACCGCCTTTGATACTGTAACCAAGGTATCTTTTGTTACAACATCAATATATGGATCAGTAATAATAACTTCATTAGGCTTTGCTACAGCATCTTTGTACCAAGGTCTAGTTCTAGGATCAAAATCTGCAGGAAGTTGCTTTTCTGACTCAACGGGCCTCATAAATATATCTCCATTTTTTGTTCCCACATATACTGCTATAAATTCTTCATACTGTTCAAAATAATTTTGAAGATTCGAGTACATGCGCTCTGTATCTTCATTACTTTTATTTGTGATATTTAAAACATCTGGATCTGAAGCAATGGTAGAACCCACCCTTTTTAAGTCGCTTATATATTGACTAAAAAAGTCTGCCAATTTTTCGTTATTTACTTGAATTATCTGTGCGGCTTTATCTTTAAGGGTATCACCATAGTTCAAAGTCGAATAAGTTATGATAACTACCACAGGTAAAGCCAAGACCAATAAAATTAAGACCGTTATCTTCCACTTCAACTTCATATGTACTCCTCCTCAAAGGATTTTAAATATTGCCACCTGCAAAAAATTAATCTAAAATGATTTAATTGTATTGTAATAATTATACCATGAAAAGATCTTTATTTTTAAAATACGCATTCGATCATATTATTTGTCCGTTGACAATACAAACATGACTAAAACTGGCAACAAATATCTTAGATACTATTTAATTGAAGCTCCCAATAGTGTTAAAAACAATACCCCTGAATACAAGAAGTTTTACAACAAAAAATTCAGTGAGGTCTTCAAAGCAGGCTTAATATTCATACATTTCATTGCCTCCTATGAGCTTTAACTATAACATAAATTCGAAAAAATAAACTATTATAGATAATATACTTACTATAATCTTCTTTGGAATAGATACCTTTTGTTCCTCAACAAAAGGATTAAATATATAATTATAATCTTTTCCTATTTTCAAACTTTGACCTATATATTTTTGTATCTCCTCCTCCAAATGTTCAGCAAATTGTTCACTATCGATAACGATCATGGTTTCTGTACTTAAATAAACACTTCTAGAATCAAAATTAAAAGAACCTACTGCTGATATCCTATTATCAAATATGTATGATTTTGCATGGATAGAACAAGGACCTTGAAATTCATATACATTGGCATTACTATCCACTATATCCTTTCTATGATTCATATACCCTGCTATAGCAAAAGGATTAGGACTTGCTGCTAAAGAATTAGTAAGTATATCAATGTTTTCTACAGTAATATCCTTATTCTTTAAATATTTAACCATACTATTTGTGGGGATAATATAAGGGCTTTGAATTAATATAGATTCTTGAGACTTCTCTGCTAAACTTACTAATTCATACCAACACCAAGGCTCCTTATTTAAGCGTTCTATAGGATTGTGTATCAATGTAACTTTTTTAGTAGGCAAAGATAAATCCATCCAATCATAGGAATTATTAAATATTTCTGGATTGGTTTTTCTCATAGATTCAAGTTTATCCGTTAGATATTGAGCTTTTATATTCCCCTTTTCACGTTGTCTTTTAGTTAACTTTTTAGCTGGATACTTAGAAAATTCATGTTCCCACACTAGATTAAAATAATCCTCTAATTGAAAAATAACACTAGAATTATAATTAACCTCATCTGTATTTAATATGAGTACATCTCTATCATAAACTGCATCTCTATTTAAATCATTTTGAGGAACAAAATATCTATCTCCAATATTTCTGCCTCCTATGAGTGCTAATTTGCTATCCGCTATTATAAATTTATCATGTAATCTATTATTCCATGTCCAAGGCTTCAACAGGGTAAAAGGCTCGTAAAACTTTAATTCTATATTAGGATGATCCGTAAAAGCATATATCACATGCTTAAGATTTCCCTTTAGATTATGAAACATACCATCTAATATAAAGCGAACCTTAACCCCTCTATCTGCAGCTTCCAATATACTTCCTAAAAATATATCTGTAGATACCCCATCATGGATAGTATAATAGGATATGTCCAAAGTCTCTTCAGCTTTTTCAATTAAATTCACTCGAACCAGTCCAGAATAATATCCATCTTCTACAAGAGCCACCCTATCCTGACCAATACCTTCCCCATAAAATCTATCTGCCGGATGAGTAGATAGATAATTACTATCTTTTGGCTTTTGAATTCCAAATATTAAAACTCCAGATACCAATACATATATTAAATATATGATTAAAGCATAATTTACATAAACCCATATCATTTTTAAATCCATATTATATCACCTTATGTTATTATTGCATAAACACGCATTCGATCATATTATTTGTCCGTGAAAGCAATTGGTTAGATCATAATTAAATATCTTTGAAATGATATCATATCCTTGACTCTTTTATGGACTTCAGAAATGAAAATTTTCTAAAAATGGAATTTTGAATTTAAAATGGGTCCAGGGCGGAGCCCTCTCCCCCTCCTTCGGTACAAATACCAAAAGAATTTTTATTACTGTTTTTGAATTTATAATGGGTCCAGGGCGGAGCCCTCTTCTCCTTCGGTACCAAGTACCGAAAATTTAATTGTTAATTACTGTTTTTGAATTTAAAATGGGTCCAGGGCGGAGCCCTCTCCCCCTCCTTCGGTACAAATACCGAAAAAGTTAAAAAAATTAAGATAGGGACTTTAGAAATGGATATTTTCTAAAAGTAAGTATTTGACTCTTTTTAAAGGAGGCAAGGAAAAAACAAACAAGATTCATCTAATAAAAGAGGCTTTATATAAACTTTCAAAGAAACACCAAGTATCTGAGATATCCTTAAAGTGATTCTCTGACCGAAAATCAAAAACAAATACTAATTAAAACATTCAATAACTTAAACATGGTAAAATTAAGAAGCGAAATAAACGAACTCACAAATAAATTATACAATATTCAATTAAGAAAAAACAATTCTGACTTCAATGACATTAATATGATCCAACCAGTTCACTCTTTCAATGACAATCTATTGTGATCTAATACGCGTATTCTTCCACCACTTTTTCTTTCCAGTTTCCTAATCTAGGAAATACATAAGCCAAGCACATTGTGGAGATGTTACTTATTATCATTGCATAAAATATTCCCACATAGCCAAAGAGATCCGCAAAGAAAAATATAAGTGGGATCCTTATCACCCACAATCTCACCATATCTACTATTGTAGATTGAACTGTATGGCCAGTTCCTCTTAAAGTTCCAATAAAAACTTCCATCGTCACGAAAAATGGGAGAGAAAAAGAACCATAGTTAAAAAATTGTTTTCCAACTGCTATAACGGCAGTATCGTCAATAAAAATTTTAGTTACGTGCTGACCAAAGAAAAACAAGAATATTGATATGATGGTTATTACACCAAAAGTCAATAAAGAAGACCTTTTTACAGTTTCTTCAGTTTTTTCAGGCATACCAGCACCAACGAATTGTCCTGCCATGGCTCCTGTTGCTAATGACATACCCATTGCGAACATTATAACCATATTATTTATTCTGTTACCTATGCCCTATCCACTAATCACAGTAGGGCCAAAGTTTGCAACCACTCCCACAATAATAGAAAGCCCTATTGCAGTTACTGATTGGCCAACAGAGGCTGGGAGACCTATAGCAAAAACCTTTTTGATTATTTTTGGGTGAGGAATAAATTCCTTTATGTAAATTTTAAATCCAGTTTTTCCTCTTAATAAAGTTAAGGAAAAGATAAATGCGACACTTCCTCTAGCAATCGAAGTTGCCAATGCTGCACCAGTAACTCCCATATCCATAACGAAAATAAAAATTGGATCCAAGAGGATATTAAGAAAAACTGCAATTGACATAAAAATTAACGCAATAATTGAATTTCCCAACCTCTATAAATTCCAGCAGTAATTTGCTTTAAAAAAATAAAAGGTAAGGCAACAACAATTCTAAAATAAGTTTCTGCTAAATCATAGATTTCACCCTCTACATTAACTATCGAAAGGAAAAAATCTGTAAAGCCTATGGCAACTGCCATTATTCCTAAAGAGATGACTACAACACTTAAGATAGTTTAAGCAGCAGATTTTTCAGCTAAACGTATATCTTCCATACCTGTATATTGAGCTACCATTGAAGTACCAGCATGAGAAAACCCAGCAGCAAGCGATATAAAAATAAACATAAGAGGCCATACAACAGTTGGAATAGCCAATTCTAAAGCCCCAAGTTTTCCAAGAAAAAGGCATCTGTTAAATTATAAACAGTTTCCAGCAGATTCATCAAGATAATTGGCCAAGCTAAGGAAAATAAGCCTTTCCATATTGAAGTGTGAAATATATCAACCTTATTTTGGTTTTTCAAACGAAGAGACCTCCTAGCCGCGAATTTTATCTGGAAATTATAATAAGTTTTCCTAACTATTTAAATTATAACAAAAACAATTCACATAGAAAAGAAAATATGATAAAATAAATAAGAGATTTATTGAGGATCGGGGCGTAGCGCAGTTGGTAGCGCTTTGGTTTCGGGAACCAAAGGTCGCTGGTTCAAGTCCAGTCGGTCCCGACCAGATTCGGCTTTGGACTGCCCCCTTCGGCAGTCCTGCGTCCTCGCCCTTAAACAAGGTAGCAAATGCTTCTGTCGGGCAGAGAAGCTAAATCTTTTCGTCACCTTCTTTTTTGGCAAATTTTGGGTGGGGGCAAAATTTGCCCACTAATCTTAAACTGGTATCAAAAACTGAATTTCCAAAAATTCCCATTCTTATTAAGTTTTGCGAAATGAACGAACTATCTTTTCAAATAATAGGTCTTAAATACATTTTTGCTTGATTCATTTTATTATTTGAGTTATAATTATAATTGTTAAGATTAAAAGCAAACAAAATAATGTATGCATTATAATGGTATATATCAAGTGATGGCTATGTTAAGCAATAATTCAAGAAATGTCATAGGCAAAAATATAAGGAAATTTAGACAGGAAAAGGGTATGTCGCAAGATCGCCTTTCAAAATTTGCTGATTTATCACTTAATACTATTGTAAATATGGAATCGGATGGTAATCCTAATCCTACAATTGAAACTTTGAATAAGATTGCTAACGCCTTAGGCATTAAGGTTGATGAATTAATAAAATAAATAGATTAAAAGCCTCTTGATAATTTGGACAAGAATAGTTATATAAAATGGCGGTATTAAGGACGAAGAGGAGATAAGTATGGCAGATAACAAAAAATATGTGGAACTGGTGTGGGCAGGGAAATATGATAAATACGAGAAGGGGGAGAAGAGGCCAATAGAAAAACCTAATCTTCCCTTTCAGACTGTGGAGACTGTAAATAAACCAAGACTAAAAGAATTAGAGGGGGGGCTTTTTGACACTTCACAATTTTATCCAGAAAACAAATATCCTAAGAACTATCCAAAAGATTGGAAAAACAAACTTATCTGGGGTGATAACAAACTTGCGATGTCATCTTTAATTAAGCAAGGATGGGCTGGAAAGATAAATCTAATTTATATTGACCCGCCGTTTTTTACTGGGGCAGATTTTAAGATAAGGACAAAAATTGGCGATGAAAGAATAGAGAAAGAACCTTCTATTATAGAAGAACGGGCTTATAGAGACACATGGAGTGGTGGGATCGCTTCTTATCTCAAATATATGTATGAGCGATTGGTTTTGATGCGAGAGTTGCTAGCCGAGAATGGGTCTATTTATGTCCATTTGGATTGGCATGTAGGACATTACGTCAAGGTGATGATGGATGAGATTTTTGGGTATGAGAATTTTAGGAATGAGATTGTATGGTGGTATAAGAGTAGCGTTCATCCACAAAAGGATTTTCAAAGGTTTCATGATGTTATTTTACGCTATAGCAAAACTGATTCTTACATTTATAACACGCAATACGATCCTTACTCAAAAGCTACTATAAGAAGATTTGATAGAGTTGATGATGAAGGTAAACGATATAAAGAAGTAATGAAACGCGGTGAAAGATTTATCGTTTATATGAAAGATCAAGGGTTGCCTGCTGGCGATGTTTGGGATTTACCATTCGTAATCGGAACATCTCAAGAAAACTTAGCTTTCCAAACCCAAAAACCCGAAGCCCTCCTAAAACGTATCATCCTTGCTTCTTCTAATCCTGGCGACATTGTTGCAGACTTCTTTTGTGGCTCAGGTACAACTTTAGCGGTTGCAGAAAAGCTTGGCAGGCGTTGGATAGGCTGTGACTTGTCTAAGTTCGCCATACAGGTGACGAGAAAGAGATTGTTGGATATTCACAATTCCAAGGATTTGCAAAACGAAGGCAAGAAATATGATAACCCAGCAAGACCTTTTGAACTATGGAATATAGGAAATTATGAGACGGTTTATTGGCAAGAAAAGCAAGACGAATACCTTGCCTTTATGCTTAAACTTTATCAATCACAGCCTTTAACAGGATTTAGATATTTACACGGCAGAAAAGGAGACAGAGCGGTTCATATTGGTCCTTTGAATGCTCCTGTTACAATGAAAGAAGTTGAGAAAGTGATAATTGAATGCAGGGCTAATAACTTCATCAAGGCAGATGTTCTTGGTTGGGAGTGGAGTTATGAAGTTAATGAACTTGCCAAAGAGTTAGCGAAAAAGGACGGCGTTGATTTGAGGCTTATTCAGTTCCCTTCTGTAAATGAAATTAAAGCTTCATTAGTGGGCTTTGATTTGCAGCTATTGGAGGTACCGGACCAAGTTGTAGAGAAAGAAATCTCGAAGTATGTGAAATTTCCAGAGGTTGCCTATTTGGAGATTGAAACGAAAATCAAAGAAGACAAGGTAAAGTTAAAAATTACAGACTTTCAGCTTGCACCAACCGCAGAACTTGCAGAGATTGCCGGTAAGATAAAGGATTCGAGAGAACTGATAGATTACTGGGCCGTAGACTGGGATTATAAAGGGGATACCTTCCATAACCAGTGGCAGAGCTTTAGGGTAAAAAAGAACCCAAAGGTAGATTATGAAGCCACACACAAATACGAAAAAAAAGGCGAATACCAAATAATGGTTAAGGTTGTGGATGTGTTTGGGAATGATACGAATAAAGTCTTGAAAGTGAGGATAAAATGAAACCAACAGAACTTTTGCATCCAGAACAAAGACGCCCAAGTAAGGCATTCCTGGCTAACAAACTTCGCGAGGCTGTAATTACTTGGCGAGAAGGTGGCTACCCCAACACAACAGATACCACCCGCCGTTTGTTGCAGTTCTGGTTTGAGGAAGATCATATTGTAGATGATGAGCCCTTTGGGTTTTGGTTCTGCCAAAGGGAGGCGATTGAAACACTGATTTATGTTTATGAAGTAACGAAGAAGCGTAATTTCATAGATATGGCAAGAGACTTCGGAGCTGGACCCATACAAGGGTATGATCCCTCTTATGACCAGTATCCGCTTTATGCCTTTAAAATGGCGACAGGTTCAGGTAAGACTTTTGTAATGGCATTAGCAGTAGTTTGGTCTTACTTTAATCATAAGAAAGAAAACAAAGATGAGTATACCTCTAAGTTTTTGGTTATCGCTGGCGAGAAAAACATTATTTACGATAGACTATGTAGGGATTTTAAGGATGGAAGGATATTTATGGATTGGCCATTTATCCCGCCAGAATGGCAGGAAGAATTTGACCTTAAGGTGATCCTTAAGGAAGACCCAATTCATATTATTCCAGAAAGTGTTTTGTTTTTAACCAATATTCAGCAGTTAGAAGAAAGAAAGAACAGAAAGAAAGAAGCCGAAGAATATATTGATAAGGTTTGTGAGTTACCTACAGTTTACAATGTCCAGAATATTTATCAGGAAAATAGAATAAAAGAGGTTTTGACATCCTGTCCCAATATAATGATTTTGAAGGATGAAGCACATCATATCTACAGTTTTGAAAAGGCGTGGAAGAAGATACTTTTGGAACTCAACAAGAATCTGATATCTCAATACCACAAAGGTATCAATATGGAACTCGACTTTACCGCTACACCTAAAACTGAAACTGGGGCATTATTTCCGTGGATTATAGTGGACTTTTCATTGAAAGAAGCCATTGAAATGAATATTGTGAAGTTACCGTTAAAAGGACTGGTTAAAGGCGCTGAGGAGATTGCTTCAACTAAGGCCGTTGAGAGATATAGAGCATGGATTGATGCTGGAATAAGAAGATGGCGAGAATATAAAGACGTATTGCGAACTTTATCAAAGAAGCCTGTGCTTTTCTTTCAATGTTCTGAGAACAAGGAAGCGGACGAAATTTTTGAGTATCTTAATTCCACCGTTCCCGATCTTAAAGATAAAGTATTATTGATACACACGGATAGCACTGGAAACATACTAAAGAAGGATTTGCCAAAAGCAAGGGAATCAGCAAAGAGAATCGACGAGCTAGAGAATCCATACGAGGCAATAGTAAGCACAATGATGTTAAATGAGGGGTGGGATGTGAGAAATGTAAATGTGATTGTAGGATTGAGGTCTTATACTTCAAAAAGAAAAGTGCTTCCGGAACAGGTCATCGGGAGAGGCTTAAGAAAAATGTTCCCAGAAGAGGATGCAAACATAGACAAATCCATAAATGTGCTCGAAGTCATCGGGCCTCCAGGGTTAATAGATATTCTTGAGGAATTAGAAACACAGGAAGGTATAAAGTTTGCTGAATTTGACACGGGGAAGTCGATTAATTTAACCACCATATTTGTAGATGAAAATAAATTGGATAAGGACATTGAAATACCTATCTTGAGTCCAAGAATTCTTATAAGAGAATTTTATTTAAGTGAAGCAGAAGTTGATAATTTGCCTTCTCTAGCTATCCCTTTAGAGAATAAAGTCTTAGAAATGGAATATGTTGCTGTGGATATGCTCAAAGGAATGGAGGTTATAACAAGGAAATGGGATTTACCCGTACCTCAGGATTCTAAAAGCGTGATTGCTTATTATACAGATCAGATACTTAAGCAACTAAAGATCGGTGGTGCGTTTGCAAGTTTTTATCCTATGGTAAAAAAATATGTCGTAGAGAAATTGTTTACTCAAGAAATTGACCTTGAAGACCCAAGAGTTCTTTATAAGTTGAGTTCTCCTGAAATTCAAGAACAATTGATAAGTTTGTTTGTTAATGCTTTTAGAGATAGGACTTTTATCGAAAGGGAACCCCAAAAAGTAGATACCACAAAACTCTCTAATATAAAGCCGTTTGTCTGGTCAAAGTTAGTATACCCGGCTAACAAGTCTATTTTTAATTATGTCCCCTGCGATAGTAATTTTGAAGTAGATTTTGCTAAATTTTTGGATAGGGCTGAAGA
Source organism: Thermotogota bacterium (assembly GCA_029780115.1). GTDB lineage: Bacteria > Thermotogota > Thermotogae > Petrotogales > Petrotogaceae > Defluviitoga. The sequence continues at coordinate 14,411 of JAKOZG010000011.1, read as the reverse complement.
TGTTGAAGCTTTTACAAAGATAGTAGTAAAGATTGGTTTTTTTATAGAATACATATCCGAAGAGAATCTTAGAAGATATTATTATCCTGATTTTTTAGTAAAACTTACTGATGGAGAGTACTGGTTAATAGAAACAAAAGGATTGATTGATTTAGAGGTAGCTCACAAAGATAAAAGGGCAAAGCAGTGGTGCGAGGATGCTACAAGTTTAACAGGGAATACGTGGACATTCATAAGAGTTAATCAGGAAGATTTTGAAAAATATAGATTTAAGAGTGTTAAAGAAATGATTTCTACTTTGAGTTAATAAAATGATACTGCCAGTTCATACGAGAGCATAAAAGATTTTCTCTCACTCACCTAAATTTTTGCGAAGCAAAAACTTTTTGCGCCGGGAATGTTATCTGAAGTGAGAATTTTTGGAAATTCAGTCTTTGATACCAGTTTAAGATTAGTGGGCTAATTTTAACCTTTTATCTATGCTTATATAATGCTCGACTTGTTTAATAATAGTCAAACCATTTGTATTATGTTCATATCTGAAATCAATTGAAAAAACAAATTAGAACTGTCATTATCTATTGGTAAATAACCTATCTCATCTATTACAAGTACTTTGTATTTTGCAAAATGTTTCAACCTTATCTCTAGCCTATTTTCCAACAACGCTTTTTTTAGTTGTGACATTAAGTCATAGAAATAGATAAAATAAGTCGAATATCTGTGTTTTGCTGCTTCTATTGCTATTGAAACTGCTAAGTGTGTCTTACCTACTCCAGGTGTTCCCACAAACAATATATTTTCTTTGTTCTCTACAAATCTCAAACTTTTTAAATCCAATATCTCCTGTTTATTTATTGCTGGTTGAAAGTCAAAATCAAAATCCTCTGTTCCTTTCAAGAAAGGAAAGTTTGCTACCCTTACACATGAATACATAGCTCTTTTCTCTTTTGCTTTTATTTCTAATTCACTCAATTCATACAACGCATCTACAAAACTCTTTTCTCCTTCTTTTATTAAATTTAAATATTTATCTAAATTATTTTTCATATGAATGAGATTCAATTCTTCTAAGTTATTTTGAAGCTTTATATAGTTACTCATATCTCCCACCTTTCACAAAAGATTATTTAATCTTTTTAAGTTGTTAGAACAGATTTCTTCTAACTCTTCTTTGTTTTTTATGTGCTTACTCATTAGTATCTTGTAATGTTCAGGTAGATAGTTGATTTTTTTGGTTTCTTCAATAATTTTGTGTACTGTTATTAGTTCTGTGCTATAATATATATACAAAAGGTTTTCTTTTACTTTCAAACTTACAGTTTTATTTATATATTTTTCAGGAACAGAGTATCTATTTCCTTTGTAGTATATTAGTGAGTCTTTATGGACCTTCACTTTGAGATGGTGGTCTAAATAAGATTCAACGATATTCACATTTGGCACAGGAGATAGATACTCTTTCTCTTTTTGAAGCAAAAGGATAGGTGAAACATTTGTTGCTTGACTTATCTGAGTGTTTACTTTGTAATTTATCCTTTTTATTATCTCCTTTAGTTCTTCTTCGCTTTCAAACTCTCTGTCGTATGGTAGTATCCATGAAACAAATTTGTTGGCCAATTCTATCTTTCCTTTCGTATATGAATGAGCTGGTTTACATAGCTTTATTTTGAATCCAAAATCTTTTGCAAATGCCCTCATTTTATTGTTTATCTTTCTACCAGTTCCGTTGATGTCAACAATCGTTCCCATATTGTCAAACAATATCTCTTTTGGAACACCTCCCGTTTGCTTAAATGCCGATATTAAACATTCAAATAAATCTTGTTGTGTCTTTTCTTTCCTGTATTCAAAGTAACAGTATCTCGAGTATCCTAACTTGTAGCTAAATACATTGAATTCAAATTTTTCTCCTGTTTTCGAATATAGTTTTATATCTTCTTTCCAATCTACCTGTGCTTGTAATCCTTCTAATGTTTCAAACCTCGGATGCCCTTTCACTGATTTCTCTGGTCTCATCTCCTTCCTTTTCACATATTTACTGAAATTAGAATATGTCCCTATTCAAACTCTAAGAGAAGGATACCATTTTTATTTGCAACTTTTCCTACATTTTTATTTTACCATTTACAATCAGATTCTTATCCATAATTATTTTTCCTTTTCAACATTTGTATAGATAATCGAATATATGAACTTTGAAGCAATGTCGAATAACAGTCCCAGCATATATGACGTTGCCGAAGGCAAGTTAGGCGTAGCGAAGCCTTTTATCCGCTGTTAGCTGAAGCGCTATTGAATAGATTCATGCCGATATCTCCTATTTCTTGAAATTAGGCTCTTAATATCATCAAAACTGAAACCTAACTGTGCCAACAAGCATACCTCAAGCAATATTTTAAGCTTTTGTGTAATGTGATAAAGTTCTTCTCTTTCAGCAGCTTGATCCTTCAAGCTTGAATCATAATGAGTCAAGTAATTTCTGGTTACAACTACTTTTTGAATAAAGGTCTTTTTATCTTCTATAAAATTGTTTACAATCTCCGAGTACTCATCAAAAATCCCCCTCAATCTCTCTCGCAAAGTGGGTTCGTTGCTATACGCAAGTCTACTTTTTAACCATTCTTTATTCTTTTCTGGAATGGTATTGAGAATTTCTTCAATCCGCTTATCGTGTTCTTCTTCTGGTGATTCGTAGTTTTTCATAATTCTTCTGTGGTATGACTCTATTGCTTGAACCAGACTTAAGAACTGATGTTGTAAATACATGCGGGGGTTGTATAATGTACCAAAATATAAATCATAAACTGGTTCTAACAACTCTGCTTTTCCAAACCAATTTTTAAGAAAACCTTCAAACCTATCCGAAATGTCTCTAAAAGAGAAAAGCATATCCAATGGCAGTAATGTTTTAGATACCGTGGTGGAAATGTTTGTTAGTCTATAAAATATCTCAATCGGTGGGTAATATGGTGTATCCCCTATCATATTTTTGCAAACTTCTGCTGTTCCTTCAATAATCAATGGATATACTGGCTCCATAACTCCCAAACTTAAAAAATTCTGTATATGATACATTACTTTCATATATTCTTCGAAGGATTTTTCTTCTAATGCTTTTATTTGTATGTAAGTTTTCTGCGTAATACTTACCTCTTTTTGCACAACAGAAAGAGTAGGGCCTTTAGCCTTGATAATAATGTGTATCGTGTAGTCATCATTGATACTTGCCTTAATAGGCTCAGGTAACTTGTATTTTATAACTACCTCCCTATCGGGGAGACGTTGAATATCAAACCCGGAGATATTAGCCCATTCATCCAAATGCAAATAATGAACAGAGATACTCTTAAATTTGATATTCTCTGACTTCTGGAAGTGAGCGCCTATAAAAACCATGTCAGCGTAAAATGAAGAGGTTTGAAATCCTGGGACGCTAAAACTTGACTTAGTTTCAAAACAATTGTACAAGGTAATGTTTTTCCCATTAGATGAAATCCCTAGTATAATTTCTGACTCTAATATTTTGTTTATATCCCTGATATCTTTAAAAGAACCTGTTAAGTCCAAAATCGCTCCTTCATTAGGAGTAAACCTAAGTGTGCCTGAAATTCGTTTTTTAGGCTTGTCGGGAAGCCACCATATACCCTTGTATTCAAATTCTTCAATCGTTTTTTACTTACCTCCTTGGCTATTTCGCCTAATGTTTTGCGGATAAAAGAAGTTGCTGAAGGCAGTTTAAGCGAACGAAGTGAGCCTTTTATCCGCTGTTATACGCTGTCGGACGAAGGCGAATTAACTATAAATCAAAATATCTTCCACCAATCTCCTTCATATACTCATTTATTGCTTCCGTTATAAGTTTTCTTCTCGCCACTAGAAAATCTCTAAACCTATCCACCTTCCATAAATTTGCATCCATAGGAACGTACTGGCTTTTCAAGCGATCTACTTCAATTTTGGTTAAGTAATCCTCAGGTTTGGATTTCAAGATTGTTCTGTTTGCCTTTTGTGAAAGGAATGCAATATTTGCAATGTCATCGATTTCATGTGTTTTGAAATCTCCACTTTCTTTCAATACTGCCTTTGGAAAGATGTGGTGCAGTTCTAGTTTATGTTCAGGTCCTACGTTAGTGGAACTTAGAATGGTCCCTGTAAACCAGTCTTTGGCATTTTTCTTTCTCAAAATAACAAATATCAAAGGTAGAAATGAATGCCGCTGATACTTTCCTTCTATCATCTCAGGTGTTATGTCAAAACTAGGAACATCCCTTCTTAAATTAGCAACCATGCTTTTAATCGGATCAGCGGATTCTATAGCTTTCAAATCTTGATCAATCTTAGTTTCTGGGCTGCCTGTAAACCGCCCGTGTATAGTTGCTTCAAAAAACCAAAATAAAAGCCCTTTTACCTCATCATCTGTTACGTGCCCTTGTTTTTTTGAGAAGTAAATCACAAGAGGAACAAGCGCATTTATAGAAGGTATCCAGTCTGACGACTCGATTCCAGCATTATCCCTCAAGAAGTTAATAGTGTAATCAACGGCTTTCTTAGTTTTTTTCCATACATCCTCTAGTTCAGCAGAGCTTTTCTTCCATAAAGCACTCAAATACCGAAATCTGCTTTGATTAGTGCTGACAGCAACAAAGCACCTCATCAGAAAACGAGCTTCTAAATCATAGTTTACCTGCTCATAATCATCCAAAGCACTTTCAAATTCTTTAACTAAAGCTCCCGGCCAATGAAATGCGAGCTGAGCCATAGCCAATTCTGATTCTCTTAGCCTAGTTCCTCTTGAATTGACTCTTATGAACGATTCTGTAATTTCTTCATAATCATCTGTATGTATAATCATGACTGGATAACGATATTCTTTAATTTTTTCTAGTGCGGACAACCTATAAAGGTATTCGTCTAATTTCGACTCATCAACCTGCAAGGAATGCGAATCCAATTGTAGTTTTAGTTTCAGCCAGACTTTAACTGCACCTTCGTTAATTACGTCCTTTAGTGAAATCCACAAGGGGTTTGCTTTCAATTTTGGGCTATAAATCTGAAATGATTCCTCCTCAACATTGAAATAAACATCTATTTCTCCGCTAAATACCTTCTTTAAGGATGTTAATCTTTGCTGTCCGTCTAAAATCAAGAAATCAGGAGCTCTTCCGCTATTCTCGCCAAGAGATGTATTTCGTAGTTCGGGTAGCTCTTTGGGTTTCCATAGAAGAATAAGCCCCGATGGATATTCGCGGTATAGAGAATCTACCAAGTCTCTGGCTTGTGGTCTGTTCCATACATAACTTCTTTGTATTTCAGGCAATCCTAGTACTCCTTTTCCAAGTTCTTCAAGAAGCACGCTTACAGGCTTATCAGTTCTTTCTAATTTTGCCATGATTTAAACCTCCTGCATTTTTTTCGCCGAAGTCCGATTGCGTATAACGGTCACAGCATATACGACGTTGCCGAAGGTAATGTTCCGAAAGGCAAGGGCGTTAGCCCGTAGCGTATATGCTGTGTTATCTGATGTTCGAAAATCATTCTTGTTCGGGCAACTGATTAATTGTCTCTAATATGTGAGATGCATGAATTATAACAGCTAATGATAAGGGGTGAACTTGTTGTTTTGTCTCATATAAACTCTTAATAGTTTCTGTTACGCTAAACTCTTTTGAAACAAGCCCTGCGATAAACTGAATCTTGCCAATATGTGTTCCTCCCGCATAATTTCTGTTAGATTCAACAAAATAAACAGGCCCCCCACTGTTTCCTTTAAAAACCTCAAAATCAAGTAAAAAAGATTCATTTTTTTGTGTGGGAACAAGAGGAAAAGATGCAACTTTACCACTCCTTAAAATAGGAAATCCTGCTTCGTTTGCTTCGACCCCGAAAGGAAAACCTAAACAAAACATTTCGTCACCAGGATGAATTTCAAAGCCAGTTAAAACTTTATCGTCAGCAAACATAGTTGTAGGCAGAAGTTGATGATCAATATCCTCTGGTAGTCTAGTATACATTACAGCAACATCAATTCCTGATTTATTTTTAACCCATAAAGCATTACTACCTTGACGTATTTTAATCTTCCAAGAAATCTTTACGAATGAATTATCATTTTGTTTCTTCCGTAAATAAATTGTTGCCTCCTCACCTTTCATATCTTCAAGTACATGTGCAGCCGTTACTAAAACTAAATATGCCCTGGTTGGGTCTTTCTTAAAAGGTTTCCCAATCAAAAAGCATGATCCAATAGAACCATCTCCTTCGATTTTATAGGTATTCCGCATCATAGCAGAATTTAACTCCAATATGTTTTGATTTTCAGCCATAGCTTTTCCCCCTAGCAAAAAAATAAAATACTGCCTTCAGAAATTCCAAAACACGGAATTTAACTAACTTTTAATACCTTGTGTTTGAAGTGGTTACCTCCCTACGTTATAATGTATTTTCTACCACAAATTTATTATCCCGTAAGGAGGTTCCCACATGTCTCTTTATTCTGAATCTAAACAACTGTATTTCGATTTCGTTTATTCCGATTATTTTAATAAACATTCTGAGTTTAAATATTTACTCGATTTGATAAATCAAATAGATTGGTCTGTTATTCCTGAATTTAACAATCCCCATGTCGGTAGAACTGGTTATTCTCGTCATTCTTTAACTTAAGGCTTTGTTCGTTCAAAAGGTTAAATGAACACTTTTCGTTCCTTTTTCAACAATTGGAGAATGAGTCTACTGCTTTTATTCCTCTTAGAACTTCTTCTAAGAAACCTTTAGTAGGTGATTGCGGTAAACTTCTTTCTCTTCTATTTTTTGCTATTTCTGAAGTGGGTAAAAAAGATTCCATGTTCTTTTCCCTATCATTTTTTGGTTTAGCTATTTTAAGCATCAATAAACCCCTTTGAATCACCTTCTTATATAAAAAATCAAACCATATCTACTAGACCAAAACCTTGAGAATTCTTTGCACCAAATCCAGCATCATAACCAATTTTTAATAATCTTGGGTCTCCCTTTATTTCAAACAATCCATGCCAACCTTTAATTATAAAATTTTTATAGTAAGTTATTACAAGCTTTGACTTACTACCGTTTTTTTCTTTAATAACAAAATTTTCATTGAAAGAAACTTCTTCTTCATCAATCTTATAAAATGCTAAATATTTGGATTTTAAATTTTCTATTATTAGTTTTGAAAATTCTTTTTCGGAAGGGGAATAATATATTGTTTTTTTTGAAGAATTTTTTTGAATAGTTGAATAAACGGTTATTGGAGAAAGAGTTTTAATCTGGAGGTGATTATTATGTATTTCCTCATCTTTGTATTCAATTTTTTCAACATAAATTTTTTGATTAATTAATTCAAATTCACTTTTAAACAACAATGAATCAGCAACATATCTTATTATATTTTCATCAAGAGATGAAACTATCAAATTAACATTTTCAAAAAACTCGATAGTTTTATCGTGAGGGTTAATTTTAAATTCGCCATTTAATCGAGAAAATGAAAACATTTTATAACTGCGTTTTTTGTATAAATATCCTTGGTTATGAATGAATTTTCTATATTCGGCATCATTTATTAGTTGGAGAATAAAAGCTTGAATAATATGGTTATAATTTATTGGTAGAATCAGTTTATCAAAAGAAAATTGAATATTTAGTCTGATAATTATCTCCTACCTTTTTTATTAACATAGTTTTTGTATTCTTAATATATGGTACCATAATATAAACAGAAAATCAAGTAAAATTAATTTTCTAAAAAGAAATATATGTGCTGTCAACCTACAATAAGGGTAAAACCCTGGGGGATCGACAGAATAGTTATAAAAGACACAATATTTATAAAATAAATGTTAGAAGTCTATTTTACGTTAATTTAATAAATTAGCTTGACAGTCATAAATTTTTATGATATAGTATTTATAGTAGTCTTATGGCTTTTTATCCTACCTATGAGGAATGGAAACAGAACTTCTAAAACTCTGTTATCTACTGTATTTTCCTTTTTATCCTACCTATGAGGAATGGAAACACAAATCTCCAAGCGTACTTGCAAAAGCATCATATACTTTTTATCCTACCTATGAGGAATGGAAACTAATTCCAAATCCGCCTTCTGCATCTCCCCCGTCTTGCCTTTTTATCCTACCTATGAGGAATGGAAACTATCAACTAACAATTCTCGACCGTCATGAGTTTTTGCTTTTTATCCTACCTATGAGGAATGGAAACATGATGGTGAAAATCATGATAAAATTTCAACTTTACTTTTTATCCTACCTATGAGGAATGGAAACGCCATAGAGGCGTGTATGAAATCTCGCCATCTTCCCTTTTTATCCTACCTATGAGGAATGGAAACTTGTACGGGATTATAGCTTCTTTCAGTATTTCTCTTACCTTTTTATCCTACCTATGAGGAATGGAAACTTATGAAGGTCTTCATACCCGCCCACTGGTCCGAAGACTTTTTATCCTACCTATGAGGAATGGAAACTTTCATTATCGGGCTCATCTGTTACGTTCAATTCTTCACTTTTTATCCTACCTATAAGGAATGGAAACAGTTGGAATTATTGCCATGCTTTCTCACCTCATTTACCTTTTTATCCTACCTATGAGGAATGGAAACAAATATGTCTAATAAAATAACTTTTACCTGTTCCAGCTTTTTATCCTACCTATGAGGAATGGAAACTCATTCTGATAAGCCCATTCAGCTATTGTTTCTATCCTTTTTATCCTACCTATGAGGAATGGAAACAGTAAATATTGATAGCATTTTGCTTGCCCCCTAAAACTTTTTATCCTACCTATGAGGAATGGAAACAAAATATATGTAAACATAATATAATACGGATGTATATTCTTTTTATCCTACCTATGAGGAATGGAAACTCAAATAAGTTAATTTAAGAAAGGTGGGGAGGCAAGTGTATAAACATAATTTTTATAAAAAAATCTACATATTCATTTTATTAGTATTTTTGATTTTCTCACTAACAGGTTGTTTTACAGAAAAAAGTAGTGAAAATTTTATAGGTGAATATTCTGTAGAAGTTAAGAAGATAGGGGAAGGGGAAATTATTAAATCTCCTGATAAAGAATATTACGCTAAAAATGATAAGGTAAAAATAGCTGCTATACCTAATTCTAACTATTTATTTTATGCTTGGGATGGAGATTGGGTAGGTTTAAATAATCCGCTAGAATTAGCAGTAAATGATAATTTAAATATTTTAGCATATTTTACTGAAAAAGATGATTCTCTTGAAATACGTGATGTATATGGAGATGAAGAACCTACAATAGTTGTTAGAGATATTTTAAGAAATAATTATGGTATTACTTCAACTCTCGGATTTTCATTTAATTACTTTTCTGAAAGAAATAATAAAGGAATTTTAATACATATTATTGGTGATAGACTTAGTTATGAATTATCAAATGAATTGTATGGCATGAGTTTGAGAGAGTTGGATAATATTACTGAAGAAAATGGGCTATACTTTAAACTTACATTTGTTGATAAAAAACCAGTATTATTAATTTCTGCAAAAAACATAAAAATAGTTAAAGAAGAATATTCAAATAACCCATTATTTCGAGAAGCTTTTGATAGAATTGTTCAAACAAAATATGTAAAATATGTAAATGATAACCCAACAGAAAATATAGTTTGGGAATCTAGTGGTCATACCCCAAAAGTTTTTAAAGGTTTATTTACTAACCCTGATTATTCAAATTTATCGTCTTTTTTAGAAGAAGATGAAGTTGTAAATATAACTCCTCAAGTTGAAAAGGTGGCAGAATTAATTAATGATGAAAAAAATATCTCAACTTTAAAAGAAATATATAATCTTTTAAGAACAATACCTACAGATGAAAGACCATCTAAAATTTTTGAAGTATCTGCTTCAAAAATTTTATCTACTCCTATAATAGGAGGTTGTACAACTTATGCAACAGCTTTTGCTGCTTTAGCCAGAGCAAAGGGAATACCTACAGTAATTGTTGATTGTGCAAAGTTAGAATGGATTGAAGATGGTTGTTACCTTTATAGTGTTGCAGGACACTTTTTTGTAGAAGTTTTTATTGAAGGTGAGTGGTTTCTTGTAGATTCTACTAATGGTAAGCTATACTTAGATTATGATAGGGGTAATTGGTTTTTACCAAATGAATACATTGCATTTTATAAAGCTCTTTCTGTTATAGATACTGGTGCTACTGAGGAAACTCATAATCTTTTACAAAGGGTGGCTTTTGTTAAAAGGAAAAATATAGATTATATAGATCCTAATTATAAAGAAGTTGATTTATATGATGAAGCTTTAAGAAATGATATGAAAAATAAATATAATAATTTAGAATTGGAAGAAGATAATTTTTATCGATTAGATACTTCAGGAAGTGTCTTTAAAATTGAAGCAAGTTCTGAACAAATAGACTATCAAAATATCCCATATTAGATTTGTTATGTAAAAACTGTGGATAATTGGGGGCATTATAATCATTATTTTCTAATTTATTAATAGCTTCTAACTGTATTTCTTTATCATCATGTATATATATCTAGGGTTTCCCATCAAATTTACAAAATACTAGTTGGTCAGGGCTAAATATTTGTTTGGATTTATGCTTATTTCGTATTTCTTTTAAAAGCTTTAAGGTGTTTTTAGTTAAGGGGATATTTCTACGACTGCTATCAGATTTAGGAGTATCAAAGATGGGGTCACCTCCATAGAGAAACTATATTATACAGCCCTTATAGGATATATTTACTATAAAGCTCCAAAGGAAGAACAAAACTTTTCAACATTACTAGAGATGATTAATGTATCTGAAGCAAGAAAAAATGATGAAAACTTTAAAAATTCAGTAGATTTACTATTTGATGCCTTAGAAGAAACAGACCATTTTCCTGAGTTTGACAGTTACAAGAATGTAATAATCATAAAACGGGCATGAATAAATGAAAAAAGAGATTTTGTATGCTTTTGTTTTTTCAAAAGTGTCACTACATGCCCCTCTTTTCCTTTGTTAATCACTGTTTTAGCTTTTTTGCATCATATATTCAGCTTTTCTCTGAATTCTTCATAAGGTGTTATCACCTTTGGAATTGGTATATCAAGTATCTTCAATATCTTTTGCCCTAGGGTATCTATATGCGTCCTTATGGCAAAATTCTGTTGGCTGGTCTTAAATTCTATGTATTCCATCAGACACAAAAATGCATTCATAGAACTATTCAAAAAAGAGTTGGATTCAGAGAGGACATAGAAGAATTCAAAGAGATAGAAGAAATGGAAAAAATAGCAAAAGAAGAATCGGTTGAAAGGGGTAAATTGATAATGTCAATAGCTGAAAAGTTGAGAGAAGAAGGAATGGAAAAAGGTATTGAAAAAGGTAAACTAGAAGAAAGAAAGGAATTTACTATTAAGTTATTATCAAAAAAATTTGGTATAAAGCTAACTGAAGAATTAAAAGAAAAGATTAGAAACACAGATGAAAAAACAATAAATTACATAGGAGACAATCTATTAGAAATCACATTAGACGAATTAAAAGAAATTCTAAAATAAAAGTATAATACTTACTAAATAATTATTAATTTACCTCTTGAGAGCAGAATTGTTTCTAATTCCCCTTTTTGAAGAGATAAATGTGATTTTGATTAGTCAGATTTAGAGACGACCTACAGGGGCGTCTCTACAGTTGCTTGAATTGAGGTTTGAAATATATTATTAAACGTATCGATTTTTGGAATGTGTTTAAAACCGTGAGACGCCCGTATAGGTCGTCTCTACAAAAAAATAAATTCATATTTTTTTGTTACGATTAAACCGTGAGACACGCATGTAGCACTTCTCTACAACTAAAAATTAATGTTGGTTATAATAAATTGCTGTTAAATTCAAAACATTAATTTTATATTTACCGTTCAATAATTGACTCAACCATGATTAAATCCAATGTAGAGACGACCTATATGGGCGTCTCCTTACTTTTTTCTGTCTACTATCTTGACTTAAGTCCATGTATCCACCCCTTCACAGAAGGTGAATTTCACTTTCCAGCAAAAACCTTCCCTATTATGGTATAATTTAATTAGAAGACTTAAAACCTACAAACAAAGCGAGGACAATTAATGAATGAAATAAACAATCCACACGATGCCTTTTTCAAAAGAAACTTTGGAGACATAGAAATAGCAAAAGACTTTCTACGAAACTACTTACCAGAAAAAGTAGCACAAGCGATAGACTTAGAACATATAGAAAAAGAAAATGGAAGCTATGTAGATGAGGAATTTCAAAATATGCAATCAGATTTACTGTGGAAAACCAAAATAAACAACCATGAAGGATATATATACATATTATTTGAGCACAAGAGTTATAAAGACAAGAAAGTCATATTCCAATTATTAAAATACATACTCAAAATATGGGAAGAAAAATACGACAAAACGAAACACAAGATACCAATAATAATACCGATAGTAGTGTACCATGGAGAAACGATATGGAACATAGAAACGAATTTAATAAAACTAATTGAAGGAAACAAAGACATACCCGAAGAAATAAAAAGATACATACCCAGCTATGAATATGAAGTATATGACTTCTCACCGAAATCGAAAGCAAAAATAGCAGGAGAAGCATACACAAGAGTAGTAATAGAAGTGATGAGAACCGCATTTGAAAAAGACGAAGAACGATTTTACAAAGCATTTAAGCTATTTGTAGAACTAACGAACAAAATGCAAGACAAAGAAAAAGCTGATGAAGTATTTGAGATATGTTTAAAATACTTATTGGATACAAAAGATGATATTGAGATAGAAGAAATGGAAAAAATAGCAAAAGAAGAATCGGTTGAAAGGGGTGAATTGATAATGTCAATAGCTGAAAAGTTGAGAGAAGAAGGAATTGAAAAAGGCAAACTAGAAGGAAGAAAGGAAGTTGCGGTGAAATTGTTAACAAAAAGGTTTGGAAAAGAATTAACAGAAGAATTAAAAGAAAAGATTTTAAAAACCGACGAAAAGACAATTGATTATATCATGGATAATCTATTAGAAATCACATTAGACGAATTAAAAGAAATTCTAAAATAAAAGTATAAGACTTACTAAATATGCTTAATTCCCCTCTTGAGAGCAAAATTGTTTCTAATTTCCCTCACCATAGGGGTATCTGTTTTAATTCCCCGTTGAGGAAGGGTGGCTGTGACGGTTATTGTCACAAAGAGGGTAGTTGCTTTTGAATTGGCCTTTGAATTAGAGTGACCACCCCGGCTGGAGCATAAAACGCTGTATCTACCCCTTTGAGGAAGGGAAATAAAATTAAAATACTTCTCAAAAACTCTGTTAAATAAAGCCATTTCTACTTCACAAAAGGTATGCAAAAGTCAATACTCGGATGCACAAAAAAAGGAAAATAAAAATGTACAAAAATGGTATCCTTCTCCTAGAGTTTGAATAGGGACATATTCTAATTTCAGTAAATATGTGAAAAAGAAGGAGATGAAACCAGAGAAATCAGTGAAAGGGCATCCGAGGTTTGAATGTGTTCGCGTTTGATTTTTTAGTCAAAAATATGGGGTTTTTAGGGTGTGTATTACTGCGTATACCTTTTTGCAAGAGATTGATTTATTGTAAGGTTGTTTGAGGGTTTAATGGGCTTTAATTGCCTATTGATAGGTAACTACTTAGAAAGGTAGAGTTGTTTTTTGTTCATTTGGTGTTGTTATATGAGGTATACGAAAAGGACAAATATTATAATTAGTTTTTTTGTAGTAATTTTTGATTTCATAAATTTATTATAAACCACGTTGATTGATAGTTGTAGAGACGCTCTATACGAGCGTCTTTTTTTGAATTTAAAATGAATTGATTGTTGAAAACGGATTTAAAACATGAGACGCCCGTATAGGTCGTCTCTACAGTTGTTTGAATTGAGGTTTGAAATATATTATTAAACGTATTGATTTGTGGAATGTGTTTAAAAACATGAGACGCCCATATAGGTCGTCTCTACAAAAAAATAAATTCATAAATTTTTTTGTTACGATTAAACATGGAGACGCCCATGTAGCCCGTAAAAACTGCATTTGTTAAAATCTATCTTTGAAGTGGTTGCCAGGTTTTTTCTTTTTCTTCTCGTTTTTTTATTCTATAATCTTCTTCTCCTAGATAAATAATTCCTTGTTTTGAAACGAGTTCTGTTAGTCTTGATGCAGTTCTTAGTTCTAGTGAGTTTATTAATTCTTGAGGATTTAGGTTTGTTGATATTATTAGGCTTTTTTGACTTCTGTAGCTAGAAATAGTCAATGTATTTGTTTTCTTTGGAGGTTGTGTGTTTAGCAAGTTTTTTCACCTCTTTCTTGTTTTTTGGTTT
>JAKOZG010000010.1 GCA_029780115.1 Thermotogota bacterium | reverse complement strand
TATTAGTTCTTGGTTCATTTCATCGTTGTCTAGGTTGTATCCTTCTTCGTAGATGATTTTTGCTTTTCCTTGAACTAGCTTTTCTATCTCTTCTAGGGCGTTATCTAGTTTTGTTGGGTTGACGTGTGAGCTTCCTCCTCCTTGGTATCTTGGCTTTTTCGCAAATGCTCCTATTATCGCTATGGTTCCTTCTTTTTTTAGCGGTAGGATGTTGTCTTGGTTCTTTAGGAGTACCATGCTTTCTCCTGCTATCTTTCTTGCTAGTTTGTGGTGGGCTTGTTTGTCGTATGTTGTTCCTCGGTTTCTACTGTCTACTGCCTTGAATATTATTTTTAGTAGTCTTTCTACTGTTTGGTCTAGTTCTTTTTCATCAAGTTTCCCTATTTTCACTGCTTCTATTATCTTTTGGTCTCCTATCCCATAACTTGATGGCATTTCTAGGTCTAACCCTGCTTTTATTCCTTCTACCCTTTCATCTACCGCTCCCCAGTCTGATACTACAAATCCTTCAAACCCCCACTCTTCTTTTAGTATCTCTGTTAGTAGGTATTTGTTTTCAGAGGCTAGTATCCCATTTACCCTGTTGTATGAGCACATGACTGTCCAGGGTTTGCCTTCTTTTACTGCTCCTTCAAAGTTTGATAAATATATTTCTCTTAATGTTCGTTCGTCTATTGTTTCGTCTATGGTGAATCTTCTGTATTCTTGGTTGTTAGCTGCGTAATGTTTTAAGGAGGTTCCTACACCTAAACTTTGTACTGCTTGTATGTAGGCTGTTGCTAATTGGCTTGATAGGTATGGATCTTCTGAGAAGTATTCGAAGTTTCTTCCACAAAGCGGTGACCTTTTTATGTTTATTGCTGGCCCTAATATGATGTCTACTTCTTCTGCTTGACATTCTTGAGCTATGGCTTGTCCCATTTGTTTGATTAGTTCTCTATCCCAGGAACTTGCAGTTGTTACTGCTGTTGGAAAACATGTTGAGGGTACACTGGTTTGTTGGTTTGGCACTTCTTTCCTTAATCCGTGTGGTCCATCACTCATCCTTATTGAAGGGATTCCTAACCTTTCTATAGGTTTTGTGTGCCAATTGTCTAACCCTGAACATAAGCTCGCTTTTTCTTCAAGTGTCATCTGCGCAATTAGACTTTTTATGTCTCTTTCCACTTTTTTCACATCCTTGTTTGTAATAGTATTTGTGTTTTTACTGAGTTTTAGTTGTTCCATATAAAAGTAACTGCTGATTTTCCCCTAAGTGTGTAATTAAATTCAGAATCTCCATATGTTATAGATAATTTTTTGTTGTTATTTGTCCTGTTGTACACAATTAGTACTATCGAATCATTAGGATTTTTGAAAGCTGTTGTTTCAATTATGCTCTGGATATTTGTAGATTCTATCCGATACGCTCCAGGTTGAACAAACTTACTAATATGACCCATTGTATAATAATCAACGTTGTAGGTTATATCTATTTTGTCTGTATCAATTGTTACAATACCTCTACATGTACTATGTTTAAGCACTGTGGGACCATTATTTTGATCTAGAGCCATGTTCCACCAGACAATACTTTTCGCAAAATTTCTAGTTCCTCGGATTATATGTGTCATTTGATCAGCAAAAGCGTCAAAAAACGGAGGTACCCACTCGCCACCAGAAGCTTCTGTTAGCCAAGCTTCTTTTTCTGGAAACTTTTCTTTTATTTTTGACATTGCAGAATGATCTCCACCATAAACGTGCCACGCAGTTCCTGCGACATACTTTCCAGCCTTCTTTAAAACAATCTCGGGATACTCTATATTATCCCAATTGTGATCATAACAAAGGATCAAAGTATCAATGTTTTCTTTTTCAAATAGGGGCCCTAGATATTCGTTTATAAATATAGCTTGAGCTTCAGGAGACATGAACATTCCAGGATATTCTTTAGGAACGTATAATGGCTCATTTTGTACGGTTATTGCATATATAGGGATACCTTCCTTCTCATAGGCTTTAATAAATTCTACAAAATACCTTGCATAAACATCATAGCATTCTTCGCGTAACGATCCACCGATAAGGCTTCGAGATGTTTTCATCCAGGCTGGAGGACTCCAAGGAGATGCCATAACTTTTAAATCTGGATTTATCTCAATAGCTTTTTTTATCAATGGTATTATGTACTCTTTATCATGATCGATGCTGAAATATTTTAGTTCAAAATCTTCCTCTCCTTCAGGAACGTCATCATAGGTATACATTTTAAGAGCAAAATCACTAGCCCCCATTGGTTGACGTAAAAACGATATTCCTATCCCTATTTCTGGGCTAAAAAGCTCATACATTAGTTCTTTCCTCTGTTTTTCATCTAAAACGTTGTAAATAAGCCACGCAGAAGCATCTGTTAAAGAAGCTCCAAATCCATCCATTTCTTGATAAGTGATCTTAGGATTTACTTCAATTTGTGTGACTGATTCATCAGTTTTTTCAGCTTTTTTAAAAGCTGATATAGCTGGTTGTTGTGATAAAAGATTTTTTTGATTGGATGTCGTTAACCAAACTTCCACATCACTGTTAATTCTGTAATTCATTGTAGTACCATCACCTCCATATAATAAACAACTTGTTGCTAAAATGATTGAGAGAAAAATTAAAAAGTTATGCCGTAAATTCCCCCTTTTTTTCATTGAAATAATTCCTCCTTAAAAGAGAATTTTTGAGTTCCTTGGTAACTGCTACCAAGGAAGGGGTGAGGGCTATCGCCCTTGAACCCGTTTAAATTCAAAACAGTTTTATATTTACATTTTTTGGTAACTGCTACCAAGGAAGGGATGAGGGCTATCGCCCTTGAACCTTTTTAAATTCAAAATATTTTTATATTTACATTATTTCGGTAACTTATACCAAAGAAGGGGTGAGGGCTGTCGCCCTTGAACCCGTTTAAATTCAAAACAGTTTTATATTTACATTTTTTGGTAACTTCTACCAAGGAAGGGATAAGGGCTATCGCCCTTGAACCCTTTTAAATTTAAAACAGTTTTATATTTACTTTATTTGGTAACTTCTACCAAGGAAGGATGAGGGCTGTCGCCCTTGACCCCATTTTGAAATTAATTTTTATTCTCCTGTTATCCCGGTTCTATCTATACTTTCAACGAACTGTTTCTGTAAAAGTGCATATAATATAAGCAACGGTATGATAGTTATCAAAGTTGCAGCCATTCTTATTCCTTCGTTTAATCTATTTGCTAAGCTAGCGTCGCTCACTGGATACATTCTTGAATAAGCATCGACAAACGATTGAAGTTTCATAGGTAAAGTCTGAATTGCGTTACCAAAAAACAATCCTGAAAGATATGTCTCATTCCAATACCAAACAAAGGAAAATAGTAGTGAGACAACGATTGCTGGTATAGACATGGGGATAGCTATTTTCATGAATATTGTAAAATGCCCAGCACCATCAATCTGAGCAGCCTCGTCTATGGATTTTGGATAAGAACTAAAAAATTGATAGAAAATTAGTATAAAAATTGCGCTTCTAATTCCCTGCCCGAACAAAGCTGGAAGAAAGGAAGGGAAAGGTGTATTTATCATGCCATAACTACTAAACATTATGTATTTTGGTATTAAAGTCACTTGTACAGGCAATAAGAATGTAAACAAGAGCAAAGCGAACCAAAGCTTTTTTAAAGGAAATTCATATCTTGCAAAACCATAGCCAATTAATGCACTAGAAATAGTTTGAAGTATAGCTGGTACTCCTGCCATAATAATAGAGTTAAGCAAAGAGTTTTTAACGTCTAGAACCTTTGAGGCTATCTTAAAATTTTCAAGATATAGTTTTGATGGTATCCATTGAACAGTTGG
The DNA here is from genome assembly GCA_029780115.1 of Thermotogota bacterium. GTDB lineage: Bacteria > Thermotogota > Thermotogae > Petrotogales > Petrotogaceae > Defluviitoga. The sequence goes on along the minus strand of JAKOZG010000010.1, from coordinate 58,922 downwards.
ATTAACAAGGTCATCTACATCCATAAAACTTGTAGAAATCATAAAAGCCAAAGGATACAGATATGCAAATCCTATTATTAAAAGTAATAAAATAATAAAAGCTTTAAAAATATTCTCTTTTAACCTTTTACTCATGGCTAATTCTTCCTTTCTCTCAAAATTAAAAATGCCACACCTAAAATAGCTAGAATTATCAACGAATAAATCCATGACATTGCTGCAGAATAGCTATACACCCTTCCTGTTTGAAACATTTTAGAAGAAATCTCTACATTGATTGCGTTGGTAGGAAACGTTGCTAAATCAACTATTGTATAAATAGCATTTACTAGTATCAAAGGCCTTATTTGCGGTAAAGTTATCTTCCAAAAAATCACCCACGAAGAAGCTCCATCAATTTGCGCCGCTTCGTATAATGCTTTATCAATCTTTTGAATTCCTGCTAAAAATATCAAAATCTGTACACCTGAAAACCATAGTATAATGATTATCTTATCGAATAGATAAAGAATTGGCGCACCCAAATTTAGAGGTAACGATCTAAAAAATTCATAGATAGCAAATTTGGTTGGTTGAATTATATTTACAGCCTTGTTAGCTAAAAGTTCACTTAAAACTGGTCCGCTCATAATAATTACAGGTAAAAAATAAATTGCTCTGAAAACAGTTCTTCCTTTGAACTGTTTATTAAGCATTAACGCTATAAGTAAAGAAGCTACGATTATAAGTGGTGTTGAAAGCCCAACAAAAACAATGCTATCTGTTAAAGCAGGCAAAAAATCCACATCTTTTGTAAAAATATCCCAATAATTGTTAAAACCATTCCATTGAGTAACTATGCCTGTAGGGGTAATAGTTACCCTACTCATACTCAAGTAAATTGAATAAAAAAATGGAAAAGCTGTAAAAACTATAAAGCCTATAATCCAAGGTAGTAAAAACATGTAGCCTCTAATTGCAGACTTTTGATGTATTGTTAGTTTACTAACAAAAGACTTTTCTTTTTTTGAGTTTTTCAATTTCAATCAACTCCTGATGATAAAGGTAAAATGTTCATGCCGCAGGGCCTTAAGGGTTTTGCTCTTGTACCTACTTTTTTGATTTAGGTAGGCAAATAGATTGTATTTGCTATTTTAAACCATTATTTAGACGTGTAGGTCGTCTCTACGACCGTTAAATCAATATTTAATTAAACTATCAAATATCCTAGAGCTGGGACTACATCATTTTCAAAGAAATAATCATAGTTTGTATAATTAACAATAATAGATACATCTCCCTCATAATCAACCTTCACAACGCCTTCTTTTAATACTGTTCTATCTACTATCTGCTTTCCTTCAAATTTAGATAAAACATTATTTATCGTATTATACGTACTTACAATCACATCTAGCCAATGTTCATAATATGTTGAATAATACGAATCAGAGATAGCTGTATATTTCAATTCGTCGTTAGTTAAAGCTGTTAAAACGAAAGAGGGATAAGCCCCATATTCAATAAGTCTTAATATATCTGTTGGTGAATAAAACCCCATATTTGAATACGGCGCATAATAATCTATACTTCCTTTCAAAACTATTTGAATAAAAGGGACGGTGTCTGTCTCATAGATGTATTGTGAATTCACCATAGGAAGGTGAAAGATTTCAGAACTATACCTCCAAAAATACTGGTTTGGGGTATATAAAGCCAGATTTTCTAAGTTATTTACAATATTTTTTGCTGTTTCTTCAAGCATTACTCTTGCCTGATCTCTTGTTACAACATCTCCTCTTTGATTTTCTGCGTACAATTTAAAACCAACTTCATCAACTGCCATATTTTTCATACCATTAGACTTATACAGTTCAGCTTTATTTTCTAAATAATCTGCAACCAAATTTATTTTTACTAGATAAGTGTCTTTAATCCATATATAATCATTATCTCTTTGTATTTTTATCAAATCTTGAGAAAGTGAATGCCCTCCCTCTTTACGCAAATCTATTTGGAATTGATTCACAGCAACGGGGTTTTCATAGAAATAAAACCTTCCGCCCTGTTGATCAACAAAATCTGAAAATTCCAAAAAAGCATCTTTTTCTCCTAACTTTTCCTCGAAAGCAAATTTTGAAGTCTTTGAACCGTTTAGTCCACCTTCTTGCCAACCTTTCATGACTACTGTTAGGTTTGAAATGTCTTCACTATTTAGACTGGTAACAATTTCTTCAGCCTGTTTCAAAGAAGTAATCACCTTCAAATTGTTGAAAATAAAACCTTTTTCTATGTCGCTACCTAAAATTCCTATCTTTAAAGGTATTTGACTGTCAATTCTTTCTTGCCTTGCTAGCACGCCTTCTTCGTACAGCATATTTCTATATACCTTAGCCATTCCCACATAATCTGCGTCATCCCCACTTAAAAAGTAATATCTTATCTCTGGATCAAAATGATTCCTATTTTGCTGTACGATTTGAACACCTGCTCCACTCCTTGTTGTCGGTTGCAAATATTTTTGTCTGTAAATAAACTTGGCAGAAACCCAATTATAATTCGTTAAAACTCCTGCTGGTGTTGCAACTATAGCAGCATATTCTTCTCCAGAAGTGATGCGCGCAAAAAGTCCGTTTTGTTTTGGCCCATGCACAACTCCAAAAATTGGCATTAATACACTCTTTTCTTCGGTAGCAAAATCATTAGGTCTACTTACTTTAAGATCGTTAACTTCAAAAAGGTGGTCTATAGCAAAATCTTTTCCATACACCCTTTTTTCAAAGTTAGATAAATATTTAAAAGGCTTATCAAACCTAATTAAAGCACCAGGACCATCAGGAATAAAAATATAACCATCTATCTCATCTGCCCTAACAGAACCAAAAAATGGAACGAAATACACCGATCCTAACATATACTTTCCTGTTTCTTGGATACTGTCAGAATCTAACCTAAAAATTAACGAACCATCATTGAGTTCAACACTAAAATCAAAGCTTATACCAAGTTGAGTAAAATTAACAGAAAAAAAGATAGTATTACCGTTAACCACGTATTCCCTCTTAACATTGTTAGCTGCAATACTAGTTTTTCTTTCTATTCCAGCCTGATCATAATAATCAATACTCACCAAAGAATTTCCTATTCCTGACCACGTAACGTTCATATCAGAAGGCTTTTCTGAGGGTAGTCCACCCCATATATACCCATTTACTTTGTTGAGAACTCTAATCGAAGCATTTTTATCCCAGTAATATACTTCTATATAATCATCTTCTAGAATCTTTTCGTAATCATCAAGATCCATTCTATTAATTACAACAACCCGTTCTTTCTCGGGCTTTGTATGCCTATTAGACCCAATATTTGAAATCTCATTTCTTTCCAAAAGAATAATTTCTTCTTCTAAAGTAGAAAAAGTATCCAGAGATTGTGTTTGAGAAAAGACACTATTCATAAGAAGCAACAAATTAAGAACAACTACTAAAGATGCAAATAATCGTTTATCCAATTCGATAAGAAGCCTCCTTTATCAAGGTATAAATAAAGTTAAACGCCTCACTTCCCAGCATATACACGATAAAATAAGCTATTACTATGACAAACATCAAAAATAACGTTAACAATATATTTTTAATAACCCCACCAACAGAAAAATTATGAATTTCTTTAAGCGAAACGAAGATCAATACCCCACACCAAACCCAAATTGCCACACTAGCAAATTGAATGATGAACCCCTCGTTCAACGTAATTACATAAGAAAGTAGTGTAACAATAGGCATAAAAAGCACAAGTGGCGCTAACGCATAAGATGTTGTGCAGTATACATCCCTAAACTTACCCTCTCCATCATTCAGTGTACTAACAAGATAGTTAGACACCACCCACAGTGCTAAAGGTAGGCCGAAAATCATAATCACATACAGATAAGAAACCTCTCTGAAATCTCGTGGATTGAATATAAAGCCCTTAAACAAATAATCAAGCACAAAAGCAATAAAAGCTAATACATATACTAAAGTGGCTGACATTACTGATGCCTTTTTTCCATGTTTAATATCATACGAACTATCAATAGGATGAAGCATGAATCTTCCCATATATAACACATCAGAAACAAGTTTAACTTCTTTAGTTTTTCTAAAAAAGTTTCTAAAAACGTTCAAAATCCCATATTTTTTATCTAATAGCTTAACAATTCGCCACAAAACCCACACTAAGAATACAACAATTAAAATAGTTGCTATATTGTTCTGTAACCATAAGTTTCTTATTTCCCAATAAGCCTCAGAATAATCAATTTTATTATTAGCTATTTTAAAATGTTCAGCAGCCTTTTCATAGTCTTGAGACTGAAAATAAGCCTTTCCTAAACCGTTGTGAGCTATTCTTGATCGGCCACTTAACTTTAATATTTCTTGCCAGTACGACATACTTTCAATATACTTACCTTTTTCATACAAACTAATCGCTTCGTGTGTCATATTTGTAATCGCTGTAGGATAAAAGACATGGACAATACCACGTTCTTTATCTAAAATATAAACATTGTCAACTTGATCAACCGCTATACCAACAGGAACAGTGAAAAAACCGTTTCTTTCTGTACTGATTGCTCTTCCTCCGAAAGAATATATCAAATTACCTTCGGAGTCATACTCATAAATCAAACCCGTTTCTGTTAAAGCATAAATCTGATTGTAATTACCTACAGTTATGTCAACAAAGTTAGGCTCGCTAATCATTCTGTTAGCCTGCTTTAATATATTGTTCCCTGAAACGTTATGCTTTTTTATTGCGTTTCTTCCAACACCTTGTGTTATTGTGTATATCAACCCTTCATCGTCAATAGCTAAATTGTAAAAGGTTTTTGGAATTATGTTGAACAATTGAGCTTGCTGCTCTTTTGTAAAAATAAGGTTTAACAACGCTTCACCAAAAGAAAGATAAGTTATATTCGCCCCAAAATACCCTAAAAACTCACCGTCTTCAGACAATTGAATTATTCCGTCATAAGTTCCTTCACTAACGATATAAATATTTCCCATCTTATCACTGACAACTTTTCGTGGATTGTAATTAGCCTTTTGACCAAAGACGATAGATTCTGGCCTTTTATATCTCCTAAGTAGTTCTCCATTTGAATCAAACATTACTACTTCACCAAGCCCATAATCTGCCACCAAAATTCTGCCTTTTTCATCAACAAAAACACCCGTAGGCATGTTTAATATACCTTTTCCAACGTAATTGATGTTATTACTGTTGTTAATATCCACAATTACAATCTGACCATTTCCGCCTTCAGCTATATAAATCTTCTCGTTTCTTATGAATATGTCTTCAGGAGACTTTAGATTCAAGTCTTTGAAAAGTATGTTTCCAACGAGATACGCATCTTGCGTTCTTACCCAAACGCCATCTTCTGATATAGTGTAGGAATAAGCAGTAGCGTTCTCATTACTTATCTCTGCAAACGAAAGAGAAGAAATTGTTAATATTAAAATAAAAATCAATATTACAAAATGAATATAAGATTTTCGTGTAATCATATAATATCCTCCAAAACGTCAAGAAATCACTTGAGACCTGAATACATCATCGTGTCCATAACTCTTGACTGAAGAATTATGAAAAGAATAAGATTTGGTAAAAACATTATCAAAGAGGCCGCAGCAGCCATTCCTTGACCAGCAACAGTATTTCCTGTAGTTGAAACAAGCGTATTCATGTAAAATGCAAAAGTTTTTAAAGACTCATCGTTAATAAACATGGCAGACGATTCTATACTGTTCCAAGATGTTTGAAACGCAAGTATTGCAACCGTTGATAACGCTGGTTTTATAAGTGGAATGATTATCTTCATTAAAATATAGTAATCTGAAGCCCCGTCAATCTTTGCAGCCTCAATTAATGAATCAGGGATCTGATCTATAAACTGTTTAACTAAAAAAAGCCCAACAGGCATAGCCAACAAAGGAAGAATATGAGCAAAAAAATTGTCTATGAGCCCAAGTTTAACGATCACTAAAAATCTGGGAATACTAACAGCCACCGGAACAAACATAAGAGCAAGTGTGTTTATTGTAAACAAGGTATCCTTACCCTTGAAATTCTTTTTTGAAAGAACATACCCCGCAGACGCCGTTACCCAAAGGGTAAACAAAACAGTGAACAATGTCGAAACGACGCTATTAAAAAGATACCTTGAGACAGGTACATTAGACTCGGTGGTTGCAGTAAACAATCGTTTGAAATTATCCAAAGTAGGTCTTGTGGTAAAAAATCTTGGAGGATAAGCAAAAAGTTCGTCTATCGGTTTAAATGCATGAAATATTATAAATAGAATAGGTAAAACCATAAAAGCACTCACAGGTATCAAAATTGCATAAAACTTCAACTGACTTTTATGAAATTTATCAGGGTTTATACGTCTAGATTTCAAACTTGCCATTAACAATCACCTCAATCTTCAATCCTTTTCCCCAAACAAACTCCAAGAAAATCTAGAAGCTATCCAAACAATAACTAAAAGAACAACAGAAGCCGCAGCAGCATATCCCATCTCATACCTGATAAACCCATAATCTTCTATATGATTAACTATCAATTGAGCAGCGTATTGAGGAGTGGGATTTGACCCAGATAATGCAACACCCAAACCACTTGTTGTAAAAGTGTTAACAATTGCCATTACTGCGCCAAAAAGCATCTGAGGTTTCATAGAAGGAATAGTCACATAAATAATTTCCTGGAACCTATTACTTACACCATCAATATATGCAGCATCGTACAACTCTTCATTTACATTTAACACCCCAGCAAGCATAGCCAAAAATCCTACCCCCATACTACTCCAAAGAGCAACAATAATAACAATTGTCATCAAATACTCTGGAGACTGTAACCATTGAATCGGCTCTGTGATCATACCAATTTCTATCAAAAAACTATTTAAATATCCAAGTTGGTTACCAGAAAAAATGATGCTCCAAATCGTACTCATCATAACTCCTGATGTCATAGAAGGAAGATAAATGAGTATTGCAATAATTGTTCTTGGTATCTTTGGTATCTGTGCAAGCATCCACGCAAAGATAAATGAAAGAATATAACCACCAGGCCCAACAATTAGTGCGTATTTTATAGTATTTGGAAGAACCTTTTGCATAAATACAGTATCTTGCGTTAGTAATGAAATGTAGTTTTTTAAGCCAATAAATTTAGGTGGTTGTACTGCATTAAAGTAGGTAAAAGATAGTACAACTGCACTAATTACTGGTATTAGTATAAAAAGACAAAACAGTATTATATAAGGCGATAGTAAAACCCAATGAGAATTTCGATTAATAAACTTCTGTTTTACTTTCATTTACTCTTTTCCACCTCAGCCTTAATATTTTCAATTGAAGGAATCTGATAAGTTTTAACTACTTTACCATCTTCGATATAGCCGAATTCCTCCATCTTTCGGATTATCTCCCTATTTATAGTAATCGCAGCCTTATCGACAGCTATTCTGATTCCCTCTCCCTTCATGACAACATCCGTCCATGCGTTACTTATCTCTCGCTCTAACATATATCCCGCAGGGTGTCTTGGGATTTCCTTTATCCAATTCCATTGCTCTAAAATAACCTTTTTATGATTATCAGGGAAAGATAACTCCTCAAATGCAGCCATGTTAGCTGTGTTCCACATATATTCTGGTCCATATCTCGTCTGCATTCTATATGCATACTCGACCTGGGTATCCTTTGAAAGCCACCACTTCAGAAATTCCCAAGCCTCTTCTTTTTTGGTGCTGTTAGAAAATAGCACATCTGCCCTGTCACTACCAACTTGGTATCTAAATATTTCACCATTCTCATCTTTAACCCCTGGAGATAAAGCTATGTCCCACTGACTTGCTATTTCAGGGGCGGCAGTCATAAGCATTACATAAGTTGTAAAGTTAGAAACACCCATAGGAATTCTGCCGTATCTAAACTCGTTATAAAAATTGGGAACACTTTGAGAGACACTATAAATAGTAAAAAGTTTAGTCATTATTTCAAAACCCTTAATTGAATTTTCTTCGTTTATGGCTGTTCTTAAACCATCATCAGTATACAACCTTCCTCCACTTTGATAGATAAAAGGAACAGTAGTGTAAAAAGGTTTTAGGCCTGTCCATCCAGCCATTGGCAAATAAAAGTTCATAGAATTTCTATAAAGGGTTGACATCGCTATTTGTACTTCATCCCAAGTTTGAGGTACCTCCAAGTTCAAACTTTCTAATATATCCTTCCTATAGAACAGGACATAAAAATCTTGAGTCTCAGTAACTCCATAAACCTTTCCATCTACATAAAAGGGGATCAAAGTCTCCAAATTGTACTCTCTACTTATATACTCCCAAAAATCGTCAAACTCCGTTAAATCAAAGACCGCTCCTCTGATAGCTAGATCATACGGAATGTAGTTGCTTATTCCCAAAGCCAAATCAGGACTTATATTTGCAGCATTTGCTAGGATTAGTTTTTGTTCATTAGGCATAACAGAAAACCTCACACTTATACCTGTTTTTGAAGTAAAATCAGAGTCTGTCATTTGTTGAAGCATTTCAACGTATTGTATTGGCCTATTAACCCAAACCAAAAGCTCATCAGATTTCTTATCACTTACAGCCATATACTCCTTATTCTGTGGAAAGAAAGAAAAAACAAATCGTTTCAACCCTTCCATAAACCTAGTTAAAAAACCTACTTCATCATCTGGTAAGACTGGTGAGTTTAATACATAAATTCTATCCAGATTTAACGGTTGAGTTGAGAGTACATCGATCGTTTCAGAAATCAAGTTAGACGCAGAAGAAAAACCTTCACTCAGTTTATTCAACCTAATCGGTATTTTATCGGGTTCTTTTGCAAGGTCTCTTATATTTTTGGCAGCAATCTTAAGATTAATTATTGAAGCAGGGGTCTGACCAAAAAATGCCTCAATCTCATTGTATATATCATCTAATTTATTTGCCCAACCTTCAAATTTTGTAACAATATCTGGTAAATATAGTTCTATATCCCATTTCCTGTTTTTATCTACAACTCCGCCTGTTAATTTTTTTATCTCTAGTCCTGATTGATTAATTTCAAAGATTAAATTTCTAAGTTCGTTAATAACATCGTCTAAAGGAGTTCCATCAACCTCTAAAGAAATTGTATGTGTCCCCTTTTTTAACCATATCCCAAATGGTTCTCCACTATTTTTTTCTTCTAGAAATACATTCTTGTACCGTAACCCAGTATACGGGAACATATAACTCATCAATTCAGAAAATATTATTTCACCGTCTATATAAACATTTCTAAACACAGAAATCCCGTCGTTAATCGACTGTGAGTATCTGAAAGCAAAGTAATAAATACCATCTTCAGGTACATCAAATTCCCACATAACCTTTTGTCCAACTTGATCCCAAGAGTTTCCGTCTATAATATTCAGTTTTCTTGACACCGTTTCATATGGATGCAAAGAAGGGTCTTGCTGGTTTCCAGGTCGTATAAACGAATCAGACTTAACTAAGTAATCTTCAGCTTCAATTGGCTCAATCTCTCCACTAACCTTACTATTTGGCACATTCAAGAAATACTCTTCATAAGTTTGAGCTCTTTCGTACTTAACTAGCATCACACTGTTTAATATTACAGACTGAGATTCGTTTTTTAGTTTAATATTCTGCCTACCTTTTTCAAATTCAAAAACATAAGGTGCAGCAGACAAGCTTCCATAATCTCTCACGTACTCACTATGAAATTGTTTTACCATAACTTGCCTTGGAACCACTTCGTTTCCATATCTATCTGTTGGATAGTCCTTTGTTTCATCAGTCCATAATGCAGGAAGAGGAACAGTTAGCTCGTTATTATCCCAAAACATAGACATCCTACTTGTTAAAACCTTGTCACTATCTATCATGTAATGTAATATTATTAAATATAAACCATTTTCAGGCACATCAAAAGATATCTCAACTACCCCATCAATAGGTAATACTAAACCTTCAGGAGTGTATTCAAATCCTAAGCCTGAAAGAATTTTAAAATCTTCAAATAAAACAATTTGAACAACGTTGTTTTTGTTGTATGAAATCCATTTATCTACATATGAACTTGCAAATACGGAAACAAATGAAAAGACAAATATGAATAGTAAAAACAAAGATTTTATCGCTTTAGAAAACATAGCCTAAAAGACCTCCACTGTATCGCTGTATAATTACATACAACTCCAAAAAACTTAAAAAACCCCCTCATTTTATAAAAAGGTACTTTAGGGAGAACCCCTAAAGTACCAAAAAGCAAGCAAGAGCAGTTAAAACAAACAATTAATGAGTTGGTTTAAAATTCTTTTGTACCTCAACAATCTGGGAATCAAAAATTTTCCAAGCGTTTTGAATTATTTGGTTGGCTCTAGTTTCAAGTTCAGCAGCTATAGCAGCAGCTTCAACCTTTCCTTGTCTCACTTCTTCACTCTTTGGAATAATCACTTCATCGAGCGCTTTACTCCAGTCTGGTACTATCTTGTAAAAATCTGCCCAAAAAGCCTTATCAACATTGTCATACATGAACTTAACTCCTTCAGGAACAAAATCTAAAGATTTAAAGAATTTGACAACCTCTGGATCGTTTGTTGCAGGGATTATAAAATCAGGGGTTAAGTTACCAGCAGCATCCGTTTTATTTTTCATGATATTCAATCTTGTCAAAACACCGTCTCTACCGTATGATCTCCACTTAAGAAATTCAAAAGCAGCCTCAGGATACTTAGTTGTAGACATCATAAAGGCATGGTCTGCATGTAGTGCTTCTCTGTATCCAATGTTAGGATCTTGTGGCAGTGGATACATATCATACATATAGTTCATCGTTCTAATCCAGCTTAAATCCCAAGTTCCATGAAAACCCATCAACACTTTTCCTTCCCTTAAAGCATCTGCATCTTTACCAAACTTTTTCTGATAATCATCAAGCCCTCCAGCATTTCTTATTTCATCATTTTTAAGGTCATCTGAAACTAGCCCTGGAACAGATTTAAGACTCTTTTGAAAGTTAATAGCCCTAACCCAGCTTCCTTCAGTAAACTTAAACTTACGTTCTATTGGGTCATAAGCCAACTGATGTAAATTTTTACTGAACATACCTGTCATAACTTCCTCAAAACCCCACAAATGGTTTATTCCTGAGTATACATTAGTTGTTGCATTAATAAGATATTCTCTAAACTCATCAACAGTCCATTCGTATGATGGAGGATCCATATTTAGTTGTTCTACTAAATCTAGGTTAACCATAACAGCGCTGAACTGTAAATTAGTTGGAACTGCATAAGTCTTTCCGTTAAATTTGTATCTCTCTAAAAGTTTTGGATCTACATTTTTAATCTCTTCATCTTTTTCCAAGAATTCATCTAATGGATACAACCAACCTTGTGAAATAGGATAGTTCAAATTTTCCCATCCATACACAACATCCGGCAAAGTTTTAGCAGCCGCTTGTGCGCTGAGATACTCGTTCAAATCTCCGTCAAAACTTACGATCTGCACTTTTATATTAGGGTACACTTTGTTGAATTCTTCTACAAATTTTTGTTCAGTTTCAACGTCCCAGCTACGTACAGCATACACAATGTTGCCACTTAACTTAGTTTTATCAGTTGCACCAAAACCAATCAAAGAAAACACACTCAACACCAATAACACCATTAAACCAATTTTGTGGCTTTTCTTCATAACAACTCCTCCCTTTACTGTAGTTTTTCTTTTTTACATAAAAACCTAAATTCATATTTTTCCCTGAATCAAATATACTCCTCAATCTCCTTTTCTATAGCCATTATTGCCGCTCCATAGGCTATACTCTTTTCATTTAAATGCGAAGTCATTAGTTCACATCTGTTAGTAATTAACACCTGTTCTAAAAAAGAATTATTTATTGTTTTAATCATGATAGGTAAGATTGGAGAAATCTCTCCGCCAATGATAATGTGAGAAGGATTGAAAATGTTTGCTAAGTTTGCAGATAAAACAGAAAGATAATATGCTTCTTCGTTTATTAACTCAACTGCCAATTTATCTTTTTTCAAAAATAAATCATTTAATTCTTTGACATTATCTATTTTTTTACTTTTACTTTGCTTGTTATATGACTCAATTAATCTAGGTAATGAAGCAAGCGCTTCAGCACAACCTCGCCTTCCACAACTACACAATGGTCCGTCTGTCTTTATCACAGAATGTCCTGCCTCTAAAGCAGCCCCGTTTACCCCTCTAAAAATACTTTCTTTAATAACTAAACCAGTTCCTATACCCCTTCCTACAATAATCCCCAATACCATAGCATTTGAAGGTAATTTGTTAAAGTGATACTCAGCAAAAGTCATTAAATTTGCCCCATTATCCAAAAAAACAGGTTTATTCAACTTACTTTCAAGTAAACTAGCCATCTCAACATTTTTCCACTTTAAATTAGGAGATAACAACAACCTTTTCTGATTAGCGCTCACGATTCCGGGTAATCCCACTCCAACACTAATAATATCTTCTTCTGAGATTTGTGCCTTGACAATAAGTTCATCAATCATATTTTTAATATCATCAGCTAACGCATCAGGACTTAAATGATTTGAAAATCTTTTACTGATACTCTCTATTATCTCGTTAACTAAATTCAAAAGAACTGCATCAATATGCGACTCTCCTACCTCTATCCCAACAGAAAAACAGTTTTCTCTGTTAATATCTAACAATATTGGAGGCCTTCCACCAGAACTCTTACCTACCCTTTTTTCTACAAAAAAGTTTTTGTCAAGAAGCCGTTGAGTACACCTTCCCACAGTTGAAGGGCTTAACTTTGTAATCTTAGCTATCTCAGTTCTTGAAATGAGAGATTTCTTTTGAACGGTTTTAAAAACCTCTAAAACATTATCAGTCTCCACAACAAACCTCCTATAATTGTTAACAATAATTTGCTTTAGTAAAGAAATAACAAAGTTTTATATATTTCTATAAACATTGTATAAAATAACAAACTTTTTTTCAACCTCGAAAAAAGTCAAGGAGAAACAAATAAGCCCGATTTATAAAAAATAACAACTTTTTCTTTTACTTTTCATACCACTTACTTTCTATCAGGCAGAAAGAAAGACATAAAATCCCTCAAACCCCGATTCTAAGCCCATGTAGAGAAGTGCTACACGTGCGTCTTGTTTATTGATTTTCTGTAGAGACGTGCTATATGCGCGTCTCGTATTTATGTTTTTAAACCATAATCAAATTCATGAGACGCCCGTATAGGGCGTCTCTACACCTCTTTAATCAAAGCAGGGCGATAGCCCTGCAACATAACCAACTTTACTTCACAAACAATCCCATTAAAGTTTCCCAAAATAACTCCGATAATAATAATGAAAATCTCTAGCGCTAGAGAAAAACCAGCCCACGGAAGGGCAAAAAACAAAAAATCACACGGAGGTGTAAAAGACTATGCGAATTAACCATAACATCAGTGCTTTAAACGCTTGGAGGTCTTTAGACCAAGTAAACTCATCTATGGGTAAAACACTTGAAAAACTATCTTCAGGATTAAGGATCAACAGAGCAGGAGACGATGCAGCAGGACTAGCAATCTCTGAAAAAATGAGAGGTCAAATTAAAGGTCTAGACATGGCAGTTAAGAACGCACAAGACGCAATATCTTTAATACAAACCGCAGAAGGAGCATTAACAGAGACACACTCAATACTTCAAAGAATGAGAGAACTAGCAGTACAAGCAGCGACAGACACAAACACAAACGTAGATAGAAACCAGATACAGGCAGAAATAGATCAATTAAGAGAAGAAATAGACAGAATAGCAAGAACTACAGAATTCAACACCATGAAACTACTTGACGGTAAGATAGAAAGCTTCAGACCAGAAGCAGACGTTAAAGTAGTTACTGGTGGAAACTTTGATTTACAAGCTTTGCAAAATGGATCTTTGAAAGAACTGGAATTGGTTAATAAAGAAATAGAAATTTCGATGAATAGTGAAAAAGTTGTCGCTCTTCCTAATTTTAATAATGCCGCAATTAGTGTGAAAGTTAGTACTAATACTCAAATTATTGTATCTTTTGAAGGAAGCTCATTTACTATATCATTCGCTACTATCGGAGATAATAGCAGTAATGTTGTAAAAACAGAAACTGTTGGAGATTTAAAATTTGAATTTGTACTTTCCGATGTTAGTGCCGCATTGGGCGCTAACAGTATTAAAGTCCAGCTACAAGGCATCAAAGTCAGTATTGCAAAAGATGACAAATTTGAATTTAATGATGTTAAAGAAGGTTCTTATGTTGTAGAAGTTGGACAATTTAGAGATGAGGGTACTAGCCCATTAGATGTAAGAATAAACTTTTTTGACGAAAGTGGTCTCAGCACAAGTGTAATTTATGATTTTGACAGTGGTGTGGGATACATTGGAAATAATGATCTTGAAATAACTAGTAATACTACGGGTTTTGTTCTAAGTTCTCCCGATGATACGAAAGGTTTAATTTTCCATTGGGATACTTCTGTCTATGACATTAACTCATTTGGTGGAGCTCAACCAATGGAAGAAGTAGTCGACAGTGGTGTAGTTAGAGCCGAAGAAAGGTGGTATGAAGACACCTCACTTATATTCCAGATTGGTGCTAATGAAGGTCAAAACATGGTTGCAGGGCTTGACGATATGAGAGCGGCCGCATTGGGACTTACTAATGATTCACTTAAAGTTACAGATCAAAACAGTGCAGAAAGAACCGTGATGGTAATAGATGCTGCAATACATAAGGTAAGTAGCGCTCGAGCAAAGATAGGAGCTGTTCAAAACAGACTAGAACACACCATATCCAACCTAGGAGTTGCAGCAGAAAACCTAACAGCCGCCGAAAGCAGAATCAGAGATGCAGATATGGCAAAAGAGATAATGGAATTTACAAAGCAACAGATACTGTTACAATCAGCGAATGCGATGTTAGCTCAATCAAATATGATTCCTCAAAACGTTTTACAATTGTTGAGATAATAAATCAAATAGCAAAGAGGGCCGAATGGCCCTCTTTTTTTAGGACTTTCATACATACTTCTAGTATAATTAATTAGAGAAATAAAAATTATAATAATCGGGTCTTGGGCAGAGCCCTTCTCCCTTTCTCAACACAAGTACTGAAAAGTTGTAATTGTTAATTAGGTTTTTGAATTTATATCGGGTTCAGGGCGGAGCCCTCTCCCCATTCCTAGCTACAAGTAGCAAAGTAAAGAAATTAAAAGTTAGTGAAGATTAGAAGTAAGCAAAAAAATCAAATACGAAACATTTAATAAAAGCCATCTTTTTGAATTTCTAAAGATAATATTAGGTTTTTTAGAGGAGGAAAATAAAAATGGTTACAAACAATGAAGGCCTACTCTCTGTTGCAATGATTGTTAAAGACGAAGAGGCTAATATAAGACGAGCTTTAGAATCGATAGTAGACGTAGTAGATGAAATAATCGTTGTTGATACAGGTTCAACTGACAGAACTCCTGAAATAGTAAAAGAATACACAGACAAACTATACTTTCATGAATGGCAAAACGATTTCTCTGAAGCAAGAAACTACTCTTTGCAATTTCCAACCTGTCAATGGGTATTAATATACGATGCTGACGAAGAAGCATCAGAATCTTTTAGAAAAAATATGCGTGACTTTCTAAAAGGTCTTGACAAATCAGTAAACACCGTCTACCTTCCTACAATTAGTTATTTAGATATAGATTTAACTAAAACAGAAGTTGCCTCTACCCCTCGAATTTTTAGAAGAGGAACAATTTCATATAAAAATGTTGTTCACAACCAAGCAATATATAAACCAAAGGTAGTACATGCCAACTTTCCCATATTACATTATGGATATATCTGGACAAGATCTTTAAGAAAGAAAAAATATGAAAGAACTGGAAATCTTATTAGAGAGCATTTACAAACAGCAAAAGAACCAATAGAGCGAATATATTATTTGGTTCAGTTGTATAAAACAGAATCTATCGGAGGATATACCTATAAAAAGAATCAGGTGGCTTGGCAAACCTTAGAAGCGATACAAAAGGTAGGGCAGATCCCCGCAATTGGTCTTGAGTTCTTATATTTATTTGGTTTAGATTGTGTGTTTGGTGGTCTTAATGAAATGGCAAAGGAATTATTCGATAAATGTATTCAAGCTGCTCCTCAGTATCCCGACCCATACTTTGGTATGATGGTTCTATACGAAAGAGAAAAAGATTGGGATGAACTACTAACCTGGGGCAAAAAGTTTTTTGAAGTGCTTGACGATGCTATGAAAAACGTAGAAAAATTTGAATGGACAATAATGTCTTTTAAACAAATCCCTCTTGCAAATATATTAATGGCAAGATCCTCCTTAAAAACAGGTGATTTTGAAGGTTTCAATCAATACCTCAAAGATGCCTTCTTAGAAGAAAATGTGACCTTAGAAAGAAACAATGTATATGTTCTTCTTCAGGATATAAACGAAACGATAAAAGATAAAAAAGAACTAGAAAGTATACTACCAGGAATTACAACACTTGTCGAAAGCTTAGAAAAAGAAGGAATGGTAATTTACTATGATTCGCTGATTGAAAAAATCGCAGATTTAAAGGTCGAAGTAGACAACAACTTCTTAGATAAACTGACCTACAAAAACGAAATCTCAAAATACATAATAAAAAGGATACAAACTGGCGAAGACCAACTTTTAGACTTCCTAACAAAAGATGATCACCTTGAGTTTGTTGAAAAAACAAGGATACCAGGACTTCTCCTGTTTTATTCAATATTAAAAAACACAAAAGATACAATAGGCATATTAAAAACCCTTTCTTCTTTGAGAAAAATTGAAGATGAAAAAGTTCAAGGAGTGTTGTATGCACTACTAGGGGACTGCTATTTAAGAGTAAAACGGTTCAAAGAAGCGATTGATCAATACAGAAAGGCAATGGAAATCCTACCCGAACTTTCCACGTTTATTAAACCCATTGTAGAAGATTTAAGCACTAAGTTAGATCCATTAATGGATGGTGTATACGAAGAAATGTATTCGTATTTTTCATCTGGAAAAGAGTTTATATTCAACATAGTAGAATATATCGGACAAGAACAATGTCAAAGGCTTTATCTCATTTCAGATTCTCCCTTTGCCTTGTACACATCCGGTATTTCATATATTCAAAAAGATCCAGAAAAGGCAAAAGAACTGTTAAACAAAATAGAAAATACAGAAGAATTCCCATTTTATTACTACAGACTAGCAAAAATCTATGAAAAAGAGGATATGAAAAAAGCGTTTGAACTACACATCAAATCTGTTGAAGAAAACAACAAACTAGCAGATTTTGCCCTTGGACGATATACATACTCTGGGCTTTATCCAAACACTCGATTTAATTTCATGAAAAAAGACGACGAAATAATTTGGGTAGGAAATATCTCAGAGAAACTTTCTACGCTTGGTATTATACACCCTATAAGAAGCTGGAAAAAAGCAAACAATTTTATGTATGCAATTCCTTACCCTTCTGATGAGGCATTAAAAATATATGAAGAAAGAGAAAAAGATACATATAAGACCAAACCTTTTGAAATAAAAAAAGAATACATTTTAAAAGGCTTAGTTGACTCTGGAATCAACGACTTACAAATAGTAGGATTTGATGAAGAAAAATACAAAAGTGTCTTCGATGATTTAGAAATAACAGTGAATGAAGATTCAAAAAATCTTTTAATTCTAGGAGAATTTGAAAAAAATTTTGATATGTCAAAACACTTAAACAATGCAGAAAAAGTACTCGCTTTTGTATATGTACCTGATCTAAACGATAGAGATAACATAATATGGTTTGGACCTAATTTTAGAGTTCTTAGAACTACAAAACAACTTGAAGAACTATTCAAAAAAGAAGGATTTAAAATAACAAAACTAGAAGCATTAAACGATAATTTAAGAAGTATTCTGGCTCAAAAATCATAGGGACGTAGAAAAATTATACGTCCCTATGGTGTTTATTTTATAAACAGTCTTAATATTTTATAATACTACCTTCACTAGTAGGAATTACTTCTATTTTATCATTAATTCTTTCTTTAAGTTCTTCAACATGTGAGATGATGCCAACCGTCCTTCCAGAATCATTTAATTCTAGAAGAACTTCTATTGCTCTATCAAGAGAATTTGGATCAAGGCTCCCAAACCCCTCATCTATAAATATTGTATCTAAAGATATACCTCCAGAGTGACTTTGTACCACATCTGCAAGTCCTAAAGCTAGTGCTAATGCTGCCTCAAAACTTTCTCCTCCAGAAAGAGATTTTATATGTCTCTCTTTTCCTGTATTATGATCTAAAACCATGATTTCAAGACCTTCCTTTCTTCTTGCATCTAAAACCTCTGTTGACCTTCTCATTACATATCTATTATTAGTAAGCTTCATCAACCTTTCATTCGCATGCATTATAATCTCTTCAAAATAATACGTAAGCACATATTTAGTGAGACTAACTTTTGAATCATTATCCCCTTTACTCACATTCCTTAAATTTACTATCATGTTGTAATCTTTTTCAATTTGTTGAGCTTCTTTCTGTAATTTCTCCATTTCTAATTTTGTTGTCTTCAAGGACACCTTTTTATTCTCTAAACTTGTTTCATTACGAATCAAAATTTCGTTTTTTTCTTTCATTTCATTTATTTCTTCAACTAAAGGCAATTCATCGATCTTTCCAATATTTTTTACCGATCTTTCATACTCTTCTAATAAATTTTTCTTTTTCTGTAATTCCAAGTTGTATATTTCAATTTCCTCTTCTAACTGATCTTTCAAATAGAGCTTGTCTTTTAATGATTTATAATTCTCGTAATTTACCAGTTCCATATCTCTAATCATTTTATTTAGCTTTTCTTCAGATTCTTTTACTTTGCTCGATAATTGATTTATATCTCCAGTTATTGTGGCTATTTTTCCTTTTAATGAATGTATCTCTTGAAGATTAGCTTCTTTAGCCTTTCTGATTTCTTCATACTTTGAAGATGTATTTGTTATGAATTGATTTATTTCTTCTATTTCACGGTTTATATCTTTTAAAGTTTTCCCTTCAAGATGTTCAGCAACGGTTTTTTTCTTCATGTTTATCTGCAATATTTTTGATTTCAATTCATCAATTTCTTGCTGTAAAACTTCTTTTTTCTTTTGAAGAATATCAAGACTTAATTTAATCTTTTTATTTTCTTCTTTTAATGACTTAATTTTATTAACTATGTCTTTTTTCTCATCATATTCTTTTTGCTGAACCTTTAATTTTTCTTGTAAAGTCTTTATTATTTTTTCAATATGAGATTTCATTTCTGTTGGCTCTTTTTGCTCAATTGCTAATTCTTCACAAATCCTTTTATAATTCGTCATAACACGTGATTCAGTCCCATCATTTTCTCCTTTGATAGTCTCATATTTATTAACTATTTCATTTCTTTTCTCTTCTGCTCTTTCAATCTTTTTGTTCAAATCTTCTATTTCTTTTTCAGTAACAATCTGCCCTTCAGATTTTGCAGGGTCAGGATGAATTATTGAGCCACATACAGGGCAAGGCTTACCCTCTTCTAATGTTTCAGCAAGTCTATAAGCTTGAGTTAATATTATTTCATGTGTTTTTCTATCTAGTTCATCTCTTAATCTATTGATCAACTGCTCTATGTCATTTTTCTCTTTTTGAATTTCTCGATATCTTTTTACAATATCAGTAAAGTTTAAATATTCATTAATTAAATCGTTGCATGAGTTTTCATATTTAACTATATCTTTTAAGTTTCTTTCAAGAATCTCAATGTTTATATCTTCATTGGCAGTTATATAATGCTCGTTTTCCTCAAATACTTTCTTATTTTGTGAGATTTCACTTTCTATCTTAGAAAGTTCCTTATTTTTTTCTCCTAATTGTTTAGATAATTTCTGGAACTCTTGATCTAGCTGTTCATAATTTTTTAGGCTTTCCAATTTTTCATTTAACTCTTCTATTTCCTTGTTTCTTAAAGAGATTTTTTGATAATCTTCTTCAAGTTTATTAAAGGTCTCATCAATTGTTCCTTGTTTTTCTTCCCTTTCTAATAATTCTATATTTAATTTTTCTAAAAGTATTTTCTTTTCTTTTAAATCTTTTGAGAGATTAATCCAATTTTCTTCATAGGGAATTATTTTTTCTACCTTATCTAACTTTCTTAAGAGCTCCTCTTTTTGTACCATCGTCTCTTTTTGCTTTGATAGCTCTTGTAGTTCTTTTTTAATAGCCTCTCTTTTATCGATTAATTCGTTATTGCTTTTTATCTTTTGAAGTTTTTCTTCTAAATTTTTTAGTATACTCTGATTCTCATTTTTTTGAATATTAATTGTTTCTAAAGATTTGTGTATTTGTTCAACTTCCTGATTTATGTGTTGAATTATTTTTTTAGGACTTAAATCACTATTGTTAACAAATTCTTGGAATTCTTCAGTATCAATTAAAATACCTTTAGCTATTATTTCTACTTCCTTTTTATTGTCCTCTAACTTTCGTTTAATTTCTTTGTACATAGCGTCTATCTTCTCTTCAAATTTCTCATATAGACTGATATCAAAAATCCTTTTAAAGATCTCTTCTCTTTCATTAGAATTAGCTAATATAAATCTTCTGAACTCACCTTGCGGAAGCATAACTATTTGTCTAAATTGCTGGTAATTTAAGTTGAGAAGTTCTTCTACTTTTTTTGTAACTTTATCACTACCGCTTTCTTCAATTATTAATTTATCATCTTGAAACATAATCATCCTAGCATAAGGATTTTTTGTATTCTTTTTTCCATCTTTACCAACTTTTTCATAGCTCGGGGTGCGGTAGATTTCAATTCTCTTATCTTTTAAATAAAACTCAAATTGAACGTACGTTTCTATGTTTTCATCTGCAAAGTCTGACCTTATATTAGTTCTTTCTCTCTCTTCCATAGAACCTTTTCCATACAATGCAAAGCTTATCGCATCAAAAATAGAAGTCTTTCCAGCCCCAGTCGGTCCAGTGATCAAAAACAATCCGTCATTTGCTATCTCGCTAAAATCAATTCCTTGTTCTTCTACAAAAGGGCCAAATGCTTGAAATTTAAGTTTTATTGGTTTCATACTTCATCACTCCTTTCACTTATAACAACTTCAAAAACACTTTTGACTATCTCTTTTTCATCTAAGTTAAGTTCCCTTCCTTTCACTTCTTTGAAGAATATCTCAAATAATTCAATTGGAGATATTTTCTGTATATCTTTTTCTAACGATTTTATATTCTTATTAGTTTTAGAATTTGGATATTCAAGCGATAAAACATTAGGAAATCTCGATTTTAACTTGTTCATGCCTTCAACTACAATGTTTTCATCTTCTAAAATGACGTGAAGATAATCATCTGTTTGTTCTTTTTCCATCACTTCTTTAAAAAATCCTTTAATAACCCTCATATCTCTTTTCACTTTAAAACGCAACTTTTGTATATTAATATTTCCTTTTTCCTTAAAATCAACAATATTCATTCCTTTTTCGTGATAACTTTCACTAAATGAATACTTAAGTAAAGAACCTGGATAGCAAATCTTTTGGCTTAATATATTTTGTGGTCTGTGAAGATGACCTAACGCAACATAATCAAACACTTCAAAAATAGAAGGTTCTATATACTCGCTGCCACCAATTGAAAGCACCCTTTCTGATTCGCTTTCTTCTCCTCCTAAAACGTATTCATGAGCTACAAGAATATTCCTTTCATTCTCATCTATACTCATCTTTTCAATAAATTTTGATATAACCTCTGTTTTATTTTTAAAATTCATACCAAATAAATCTCTAGCCTTGAAAAAATCAACATATGGAAGAAGAAAGAAATTAACAAGACCATATTCATCAGTGTAAGTAACCTTTTTTACTTCGTCTTTCAAAACTCCTTCAATGTGAAGATCCATCCCAGAAAGAATTCCATTCAAAAATTCAAGACGCTCAGCGCTATCATGGTTACCCGAAATGATAATTGTGGGAATTCTAAATTCAAGCACTATCTTTGAAAGAGTTTCATTTAAAAGATTAATAGCCTCTGCAGGTGGAACGGCTCTATCAAATAGATCTCCTGAAATGACCAAAGCGTCAACTGATTCTTCTTTTAGATAGTTTAATAATTGAGACAATATATACCTTTGATCATCAAGCATGTATTCTCCGTAGATTATTTTCCCAATATGCCAGTCTGCAGTATGTAGAATTTTCATAAAAGCCCCCCTCGTGAATAAGGTATTAAAATAAAAAATTTATAACATGTAATTGTAAAGCAACTACTAGTAAGATTTTATAACATCCTAACTCTCATTGCAAGTTGAATAGCGTATATAAGAATAATATTACAAAATAGTAGATAAAGAAAGCAATTGAATTAAATTTGCCACTTATTAATAATTCTTTAAAAACAGTTATTTATCCTATTTTTTTATCGTCTGAAACATAAAAATATTTAGTAAAAAGTAATTATTGTGATTGTATATAAAATATATATACTAAAAAGGGCTATTTATCAAATAATTAAGTTTTTCATTCAAATATTTTCTTCTTATTTTTTTCTCAAAAAAATTATGCAAACCTCTTGATTTTATTAAATAATATGGTATAATAAAAATGGATTGAGTAAGTGTGTAAGTAGCTAAAAATCACTATATGGGGGACTGAAGCCCTAAGGAGGCTTGGCTGATGGATAAGAAGTCTGATAAAAAGAAAGACCAAGGCAAAAAAGATAAGCCGAAAAACGCTCCAAAGAAGAAGTAGTTCCAAAGAATGTACTGGGTTCTAACGTGTTAACAGGTAATCGAAAAAGGCGGCTGAAAGGCCGCCTTTTATTATTCTTCTTTTTAATTCCCGATAACTTCTTTTAATTCTTCCTAACTGTCTTCAATCGGGATTATTCCAGTTTGACAAATGAATAAATCATTGATATCATAAAAATGAACCGATTCATAAAGAACCGATTCATAATTAAGGAAGGTGATGTAATGGCCAATGTTAAAGACGTTGCAAAACTTGCAAAAGTGAGTGTTGGAACTGTCTCAAAAGTTTTGAATAATGATCCCACTGTAAAACCCAAAAACAGGGAAAAAGTGATGAAAGCAATTGAAAAACTAAATTATGTTCCCAACATTCATGCAAAGAACTTATCTTCTGGGAAGACAAACATGATTTCAATAATCTCTCCAACCATTGGAGATGAATTCCATGAAAGGCTAGTGAGCGCAATAGATGAAGTGCTTTCCAAAAATGGTTATGACAGTGTGTTTTTTCCACTTCTATCAAGGGATAGATTAGAAAGGGTCTCTAGCCCGTCTCATTTTCTTTATCAAACTGATGGTTTGATTGTTTCTTCACTATCTTTAACAAAAATGTTTAAAGACAACAAATTTCCAACCCCCAAGCCTTATATTCTGGTTGACACACGAGACGAAATGAATGATTGTATTTTCGTTGATAACTATCATGGAGGGGTTTTAGCAGCGAAAAATATCAAAATATATCCAAACTCAGACATATACATATTAGGTGGGTATGAATCAGATGAAGTATTTTCAAGTGGAGTTTTTTCTGAAAGATTAAACGGGTTTATCGATGAATTGGTTAATCAAAGAGGTATATCTAAAAAAAGGATAAAAGTAATAGAAGTGGCGTTGAGCTGGAAAGAAAGCTTTGAAGTTGGAAGAAATATTATAAAGAATCAGAAGAAAAGATTCAGCGTTTTTGCATTATCTGACATAATTGCTTTTGGATTCATTGAAGGAGCTAAATCTGAAGATATGTTTCCCGGAAAAGATTATTCGATCATAGGATACGATGATCTCTCTTTTGCTGAATCAATTAAATTATCGACTGTTAGGCAACCTATTGAACTTTTAGGACAAACTGCAGCAGAATTGTTAATAGAAAAGATTACAAATCATTCTAATGAAAAGATTCAAAAGTGTTTAAAACCTAAATATATTGAAAGAAAAAGTAACTGAGAAAGGAATCATTGAAAGGAGGATTGTTAAAAGATGCTAGAAAAAAGATTCAAATTTTTAACAGTGCTTTTTATCTTTTTGTTATCAATTCCCATATTCGCTTCAAACAACCTACAACAGACAGAACATACAATTACTCACACAACACTTGTAACTTATGAAGGACCAAAAGTATTAAAAGGCTCTGAAAATATTGAGATTAAGGTGGAGGATGAAAAATTGTTTATCTATGAGGTGCCAGTAAACCACGAACGAGTTTTCAGTTTTAAAGCCCCAACTACAACAGCTCCAGTTGTTTTTTTCGATTTTGAAGGATCTATAAACGTTGAAATTACAATAAAAGATGAAGAGAATATCGAAAGTGCGGTTGTTAGGCCTTTAGCTTATGGTGTTAAACCAACAATCTCAGGAAATACTATATCGTTTAGGCTAGATTATCCAACGAGTTATGTCGTTGAATATAATAACGATCCAAAAAAGGCCATACATCTATTTACAAACACAATTGAGAAAGACAAACCCGATCCAGATAACCTTCCAGAAAACACGATATACATAGGTCCTGGTGTTTACAAAGCTGACGCAATCCCCATAGAAAGTAATAAAACAGTTTATTTAGCTGGCGGGGCCTATGTGTTTGGACAAATACGAGGTGAAAATGTTGAAAATGTAACCATAAAAGGGCGTGGAATTTTAAGTGGAGATCTTTACAAGCGAACACAAGCTTCTGAATTTACTATTCCAATAGAATTTAGACATTCAAAAAACATTAAAATAGAAGACATAGCTATTCTTAACCCTGCTGGATGGGCGATATCAGCTTACTTTGTTGATGGCCTTACTATTGATAACATCAAGATAATAACAAGCAGGGCTAATGGAGATGGAGTATCTCTTCAATCGTGTAAAAACGCACTTGTAAAAAATAGTTTTATCAGATCTTGGGATGATTCCATTGTGGTAAAAAATTATGATGGTGGCAGTACAGAGAATCTAAGATTTGAAAACATAGTAATTTGGACAGATTTAGCTCAAAGTATGGAGATAGGATATGAAACGTATGGAGAAAAGATTGAAAACGTCTCTTTTGAAAACATTACAGTTTTACACAACTTCCACAAACCAGTAATAAGTATACACAACGCCGACAATGCACATATCTCAGGTATATCATATAAGAACATTACAGTAGAAGATGCCCAGATCATTGGAGACAATCCAACAGAAAATTATGACGACTTTTTTATCGATCTGCAGATTGCTTACAACCAATTGTGGTCTACAAGTAGAGAAGAAAGAGGCACTATCGACAACGTAACCATCGATAATGTGGTTATTTTAGATGGAAAAGATGATTTAGTAAGTAGAATAGCAGGATACGACGAAGATCACATGATCACCAATGTTTCAATAAACAATCTCACATACAAAGGAAAAAAGGTTAAATCACCTGAAGATCTTAACTTCGTTATAAATCAATATACATCAGATATTACTTTCGATTTTACGATGGAGAGATCAACAGGATCTAAGCCAATTTACCCATATAATCTCTCATTAGAAAGTCCTGAGGTTGAAACCATAAAAATTAGTACTATACCCCAAGAAGGGTTCATAGTCCCTGAATTTGCAATAAAAGAGCAAATTGAGGTGTACTCTGGAGAAAAAATCACAGGGACATTTGAAGTTACAGCTACTCATGGAGTTGGACTTTTAGATTGGGATGATGGAAGTGGACCTTGGGAGCAAGCTCCTCACTTTGCAAAGAATGTACTTGATGGAGATTTACAAACCGCTTGGATGGGTAAAGAATGGTTAAACCAAAGTGGAGAATATGCAGCTTTGAGTATCATCTTTGATGAACCTAAAGAAGTTGGTAAGTTGAGAGTCTATGGTTTTCCTGATTCAAAAATATATCAAGTTCAAAACATAGGATTATTTGGGATCAGGGCTTCAAGCCAAAGGGATGTTTACACAAAAATACTAAACGGAGAAGATTATGAATTTACCCCAGCAACAGGAAATTATATCGATATGGTAATGAATCCAGGCGAGTACAAAGCTATTCAATTACGTTTTTATCGCAAAGAGGGTAGTTCTTACTCGGCACGACCTTTTGCTACAGAAATAGAAATTTATCCTGCAAGTTTAACCTTTAACAAGCCAGTACAGGCGACACCTCATGAAGATGTATATGAAGCTAACAATATCGTAGACGGAAACTTCTACACATATTACGAAGCCAAAAAAGGAGTTTGGCCAGCAGAAGTAACGATAGATTTAAAAGAAGAAGCGACTATCCAGGTCATCAATCTACATCTACCTCCTCTATTACAGTGGGATACAAGAAAACAACGCATTTCTATACATTCAAGCTTAGATGGTGTTAATTACCAAGAGATTGTGGAGGAGACGGAATACGAGTTTGATCCAAAAAGGAACAACATTGTCACTATTAAATTAAGTGAACCTGTAACTTGTAGATACGTTAAATTCATATTCACTAGCAACACGTCAGGATACGGAGCCCAGGTATCAGAGATAACTATCTATTAATCCAAAATCATACAAAATTACGTTTTGAAGGTAGTAAAAACTTGAAAATTTAGAGTGGAGGCGAAATGAAATGAGAAAAAAGAGTAGAGTTTGCTTTTTAACAGTTTTTTTGTTAGTTATCCTGCTCAATGTTAGCCTATTATCTGCCCAAAACATAATGATTGCCTCAGTTCGAGAAGGTGACAAGTATCTAGGAAGAGAATTTAATCCAAAGTTTGACAGATTATATGACGATTTCACTAGAAATACCCTTGAAGACCTCAAAGGAACAGGATTAACGTATGTTGCTACAACTGGGAAAGGAGTATATTTAACTGAAAGGAAAAACCATTTAGAAGCACATTATTCTAGTACTATAGGAATAACAAAGGACGCGCCTGTTTACAAAGCTGCCTCTCCTGCCAACACAGGAGGATCGTATCCATTTCTTGTGTTTGTAATGAAAGGGGCAGATGGAGCTTCAATTAACGATCTATACATATCATTTAGATACGACGATAATCACGAGGACATAGATGTCGATCTCGCCCAGCTATATGACCCAGACCTTTATCCTCTGCCAGAGCTCACAGACGAATACCAGATTTACATAATAGATCTGGCATCTTCTCTTGACGGAAAAACCTTTGTTAAAAAAGACGGAACAGGATCAATACCTGCAGGGGCAGCTTTGGCTGGTTTTCATCTACTAGCTAAAACAACAGGTGGAGAAGGGACACTTTACATCAGAGAAGTATATTGGAGTAAAGATCCAAACACAAAAGGGTTTGTTGATGATGAAAACAATTCTTTGTTAGACGATTTCAATAGAGAAGTTTTAAGTGACACAACAGGAACTACTATCTGGTGGCGTGGTGGAAGCAGAGAATCTAGAATAATTGGTCAGCACTTGGTGTTAGACTACAGCCAAGAAAAGATATCTTATTACTCTGCAGGCATTGAAAACTCTAACATAGATGGAAAATATGAAAATTTTGTATTGAAAATCAGAGGCAAACAAGGTGGAGAAAATATCAAAATAATGCCTGTGTATCTAAAGGATGATGGCAATCCAACTTTTGGAGAGGCAAAACTTCTTTCAGAATTAAAAGGCCCAGACAATGAATATCTCCCAAAAATAACAAGAGATTTTCAAAACGTTGTGATAAATTTTGAGGCTAACGGCTGGGATAAAAAGGTTAATGGGTTTGGGTTTGAGTCAATTGATGGAGAATCTGGCATAATATATCTAGACAAAATATTTTTTACAAACATGGAATATGATGCATCTACTGTACTTACCAAATATCCGATAATCGATGTTAATAATATAAGGGTTTTTGATAACTTTGAAAGAGAAGTTGTTGGTGCAACAAAAGATTACGATCCTAACAATCCTATTGCCCTCGAAAACGAATTTCTATACATCATTGCATATGCGGGAATCGACCGAATGTACGTTGAAAATGGTGAATTAGTATTAGACTGTTCAACAAATAGTGACTATATTCAATATACTGTAGCAAGCAACGTTAAAAACAATGATGGTTCTTACAAATATGTTGTATTTAAAATGCGCGGTGAAGAAGGGGCAACACTACAAAACTTTAGGATAAAAACAATCGATCCAAACGGTACTCGTAGCCAAGATGTATGGGGGAATGGCGGTCTTAAAAGTGGTCCTGGACTTCCCATTCCAGACTTCAACGTTCAAAATTATCCTTATCTAACAGATGACGGTTATTATTATTATATAATCATTGATCTACAAGCGAGCAATCTTCCAACACAGATTGATGGTTTTGATATTTTCTACAGCGGACAAGGCAAACTGCACATAGATACAATATTTTTCGCTAATCCAGGAAAACCCATTTTAGATAAAGAAAACATGTTGATGTTTGACGATTTTAACCGAGATACTCTTGTTCCAGCCGATCCCAGTTCGATAAACAAGTGGTATGTAGAAGGGGCTAATGCAACCATTGTCGATAATTGTTTGTTACTAGATGCGACAGGTTTTGTACATTCATACTACAAATCAGCTGGTTATCCCAACAATTATGATGAACCAAAAGAGTATTTTGTTTTGAAAATGAAAGGAGAAGAAGGTACCACACTTGAAAGCTTTAGAATGAGTGTAATTACAGACAAAGGAGATAGCCCTGAAAGGTTTGCAAACCAAGGACAATTGGTTAGTTCGCCCTATGTTCCTATTCCTGAACTTACCGAAGAATTTCAAGAATATATAATTGACCTAGAATCTAGCAACCTTCCAGTCAGAGCCCAAGGTGTGATAATAACGTTTGGAGACTGGTCAGAAGGAAAGTTATATATAGACGAAATCTATTTTGCCGACAAAGTTAATTTAGCAAATCTCCTAAACCAAATATTGAATGATTGAAATTCAAACCCCGAATTTAAGAGTTGTAGAGACGACTGTGTAGGTCGTCTCCCGGTTATAAAAGGGTTCAAGGGCGGAGCCATCCCCACTCTAGGTTACAGGGCAAAGCCCTTCCCCTTCTTTAAATACAACTTTGTAACAACGGAGGTGTTACAAAATGCGAAAAAAATTATACGCTTATTTTTGTCTACTAACTATGCTACTAATCGTGATTGGAGTTTCTGGTGCCAAGCTTTTTGGCAAAGACAAAAAGATTCAAATAACAATCGGAATGTGGCCCGAATCATATTTAAAAGACGACGTTGAAATGTTTGAAGAATGGAAACGTCTTTTTGAAAAAGATTTTCCTGAATACGAGGTAGTGGGTAAACCTTACAGTTATTCTCCTGAAACCTTTTTCCCAATGGCTCAAAGCGGAACTACCCCAACAGTATTTCAAACATGGTTTACAGAACCTCCAAAATTAATTCGAAATGGATTTGTTAAAGACATTACAGATCCACTTAAAGAATTAGGATGGTATGACAAAATGGATCCTAGCATGAGGGACATACTCAGCGAAAATGGGAAAGTATACGGTGTTCCTCGTGATGCTTATGGACTTGGACTATTTATCAACTTAGAAATCCTCGAAGAAGTTGGCCTTGTAGACGATTGGAATGGAGATGGCATACTTGATATAGTTGATCAAGATGGTAATCCACGCTATCCAACAACATTTGATGAACTGAGGGAAATGGCGAAATATATTACAGATTTTGAAAAAGATGTTTATGGAAAGGATGTTGCAGGATTAGTAATCCTTTCTACCAATAGAAATGGAGGATGGCAATTTTCAAACATAGCTTGGAATTTTGGAGCTAACCTACAGATTCAAGACGAAAACGGGAAATGGAAGGCAAATCTAAATGATCCAGGGGCAGTAGAAGCTTTAGAATGGATTAAAGCCTTGAAATGGGAAGATGATTCACTTCCAGCAAGTGCTTTGCTAAGCTATTCAGATTGGTACAATTATGTTGCAACAGGAAGAGCCGCAATGGCGTTCTGTGGAAACGATGTAATTCATTTACCTATTACCAACTTCAATATGGACAAAAACTATGTAGCCTTTGTACCAATGCCAGCAGGTCCTTACGGACACCGCTATTCTTTAATGGGTGGGACTCCCTTTATGTTCTCTTCAAATGCGACAGATGAACAAATCTGGGGAGCTTTAAAGTTTTTAGAATATATGGGTCGTTCACCTGAAGTTTCAGAAGTTTCTATTCAGAGCATACAGTTAGGTATGGAGGTTGCAAGGAAAAAGGGAATGCCTATACTACCATCGTTAAGGCCCTGGATTAACCAAGACTTTTTAGAAATGATAGAAAGAATTGAAAAGCAATATATAAACGTAGAATTAAGCAATTTCAACGACTTTTTTGATACTTTTGATCAAATGAAAAGAAAAGAAGAACCCAATTACCCACAAGAAATGTATGAACTCTTAGATGCGTGTATTCAAGAAGTTTTGACGAATCCGAATGCGGATCCTAAAACTTTACTGACAAATGCAAATAATACCTTTCAAAAACAATATATAGATAAAATAAAATAGAAAGGCAGACTAGTTTATGAAAAGAAAAACAAATAAACCTACAAACAAAAAATCTTTGTCTCTAACTAAAATGGATTTACGTGGATGGGTTATCATGGTCCCCACGCTGATACTTTTTGTATTTTTTATGTGGGGACCTTTAGCTTCAAATATTTCTTATTCTTTTTATGAAACGATGGGATACACGAAAGTCAACTTTGTAGGTTTAGAAAATTATGTAGACGTATTAAAAGATCCATTGTTTATTAAAGCATTAATCAATACAATCAAATATGTATTTTGGTCATTAATCATAGGTTTTTTGCTCCCAATAATTTTTGCCTTGTTATTAAACGAGGTAGTTCACTTTAAAGGATTTTTTAGAGGAGCGCTTTATCTCCCTAATATAATACCTGGTTTGGCAGCTATAATTATATGGAAATTCTTAATGGATCCAGATCCTACTGCTGGTTTAAATGCAATATTCCAAACAATAGGTTTAAAACCTTTGCCTTGGCTTAACAGCCAAACTGCAGTTATTCCATTGATTGTATTAGCAATGACATGGAAAAGTTCTGGTGCAACATCTTTAATATACCTTGCAGTGCTGCAGAGCATCGATGACACATATTATGAAGCGGCAAGACTTGAAGGTGCCAACGTTTGGCAGAGGATAAGATTTGTTACAATTCCACATATACTGCCAACAATAAGGGTTTTACTAATCCTGCAAATAATAACTGTTGCTCAAATCTTTTATGAACCGCTCGTAATGACTGGAGGAGGGCCTAACAATGCCTCCATATCCCTTTTGCAATTGATATACCGTTATGTATTTGAAAGAGGTAATGTAGCAAAAGCTGCTGCAATTGGAGTAATTGTGGCAATTATTCTGATAATACTAACCTTAATTTATTTTAAGGTCAGTAAAAAATCAGAAGAGTGATTTTAGAAATGTAGATACGACCTATATGGGCGTCTCCTGGCTTTAAAAGGTTCAAGGTCGGGGGAACCCTCTCCCACCCCCTGGGTTACAGGGCAAAGCCCTGCCTAATACCCGCCTAATAAAGGAGTGTATTAACTATGAATAAACTAAAAAACAAAACATCAGGAATATTGGTATACTCAGACTACAAAAAGAAATCATATAGAATTCTTTACTGGGTGATGTTTGCCATTTTACTAATCATATCCCTGATTTTTATTTTCCCGATAATTTGGCTATTTTTTTCCAGTTTTAAATCTCCCAAAGAATTATATCAAGTACCTTTTTCTCTTTTGCCAAAAAAATTCGATTTTGCGAAAATAAAAAATGTCTGGACATCATTACAACTAGGAAGATATTTTTTAAACTCCTTAATGGTAGTAATTGGTGCTACAATTGCTTCAATTGTATTTAACGGAATACTGGCTTACACAATTTCGATTCGTAAACCAGCAGGGCATAAAATTATATGGGGTTTAATAATGGGAAGTTTAATGATACCTCCAATTCTCAGCATGGGACCTTTGTTCAACAACATTGTAAAACTCGGTTTTATTAACAGTTATATTCCATTGATGCTAGTCTTTGGAGCCAATCCATTTTATTTTGTACTTTTCAAAACATACTTTGATACATTGCCTATTTCACTCATAGAAGCAGCAAAGTTAGATGGTTGTAATGATTTTCAGGTTTTTACTAAGATAGTAATGCCTTTATCAAGACCTATCGTATCTGTAGTTGCAATATTTACTATAAACGCTGCATGGTGTGATTTTTTGTTACCTTACCTAGTTTTAAGAGATGATGTCAAACAAACCATTATGGTAAAAATATTTTTACTACAAAGCAGTATGGGTACATCAATGCAATTTGGACCAGATACCCTTTTAATCGTTCTAATGTTATCAATTATTCCACCAGTTATCTTGTTTTTTATTTTCCAAAAGCAAATAATGAATATTACAATGGGAGCAGGATTAAAAGAATAAATGTTAAATTTCAATAATTTTTATTTGAATCTTCAAATTGCGATATAGACGCTCGTATATAGTGTCTCTACAATCAAGAATTAATGCTTGTTATATACTATTACATAAAACCGTTGTTCAATTGGCTTTTTCATTTTCTTGACATCATATTTTTTGTTCTGGTATAATATTTCTAGCCTTATTAACCAGCAATCTTCCCAATTATCTTCTCTTCTTCAAAAAGGCTTTGTCAGATAAAATCTTGCACTGAAAGTAAGGTAAGAAATTGATAGTTATCTTCAAATACATTTAGAAATGGCTAAATTTAAGTAAGAAAAGGGAGGTAATACTTGTCAGCAAACACTGACAATGGTATTTATGAAAATATTGATTATTGAAGATGAAAAAAGCATCTCTGATCTGATAAGGATGAATTTAATACTTGAAGGCTTTGAGGCTATAGTTTCAGATGAGGGATATAAAGGGCTTCAAATGTTTAAAAAAGAGGAACCAGACCTTGTGATTCTTGATTTGATGCTTCCTGATTGTGATGGTTTTGAGATTCTAAAAGAAATGCAAGAAGTTAATTATAAGACACCTATAGTAATTCTTACTGCAAAAAGCGATCAAAACGATAAATTATTAGGTTTAGGGTTAGGTGCAGACGACTATATAACCAAACCTTTTGACAACAAAGAATTGATCTTACGCATCAGAAATATATTCAAGCGCATGAAAAAATCAGAATTAAACCCTTCAAACGAAATAAACATCGGCGTTTTTAAAATTATAAAAAATTCTAGACAGTTTTTTATAAATTCAGAAGAAATATACCTAACGAAAACTGAGTTTGATCTTATGGAATTATTAATGAACAATCATAACCAAGTACTGTCTAGAGAAGTTTTGCTAAATAAAATTTGGGGGTTTGAAAGCGAAGTTGACACAAGAGCTGTAGACATGACAATTCAAAGATTAAGAAAAAAACTTGGGGCCTACGGAGAATGCATTCAATCATTGTACGGAATTGGGTATAAGTTTGAGGCGAATGATGAAGAATAGTATAAAAAGTGAAATTCTATTTATCAATTTCGCTTTTGCAATATTAATTCTAACTATAATTTTCTTTGTTACTCTGAACACTTTTCAGAAAAACATTATAAGTATTACAGTAGATAGAATGACTGAGTACAGTCAAGAGACTCAAATCTATTTTATGAATTACCTAAAAGACTATGAATACAAAAACGTTTTTGATGAATTTAAGAAACTTTCGCCTTTTGTTAGTGATTACTTTTCAAAAAAATTCAATCTATACATAGAGGTCTATGATATCAGAAAAAATCTTCTTTCAAATGCATACAATGACGAACAATACTATGTATATCAAGATATATATTACGCTATCAATGGCATGAAAAATTATATTATAAAAAGTGAAGAAGACAAAAAGATTCTCTTTTTCTCCAGTCCCATATTCTACAATAACGAAGTAATTGGTGCTGTTAGATTTATCTATCCAATGAACTCTGAATTTGCCTTGATATATAAGATAAAAATAACTCTTGTAATTATAAGCATTTTGGCAATATTTTTATCCTTAATTCTCAATTACTTTTTTTCAAATACAATTACAAAGCCTATTGAAAAATTGAAATATGAAACTGAGAAAATAGCCAATGGTGATCTTAGTACCCGCATAGATATTGAAAGCAACGAAGAAATAAATTCTTTGGTAAATTCGTTTAACATTATGGTTGAAAAGTTAGAACACTACATCCAGTCATTAAACGAGGAAAAAGAAAGACAGAAGATATTTACAGACAATATTACCCACGAATTAAAAACCCCAATTACTGCTATATTAGGTCATGCAGATCTTATCCAAAGGCTAACCAATGAAGAAGATAAAGAAATTTCGCTAAATTACATTATTTCAGAAGGAAATAGATTACTGAAACTCGTTGAAGAACTCCTAGAAATCTCAAGAATTAACAAAGATTCTTTAGATTTTGATTTCAAAAATCATAATATCAAAGAACTTGTTGAAGAATGCCTAGGGATCTTAGACCCCCGATTTAAAAAATTTGGTATAATGATTAATAACGATACTAAAGAAAAAGTCTTAGTTTTTGATTATGAAAAGATTAAGCAGGTAGTCTTGAACGTTCTTGACAACGCTATTGTTCACAGCAAGTGCTCTGAAATTAAAATAACTTCTGAAATTGACAAAGATTATTATTACTTAATTATTCAAGATAACGGCGTTGGAATTGATGAAAAGATACAAGAAAGATTGTTTAATCCTTTTTTCACCCCTAAGAAACAAAGGAGTTTTGGATTAGGGTTATATATCTCAAAAGAAATAATGAAAAAACATAACGGTGACATTAATGTAATTTCTCAAATTAATAAAGGGACAAGGGTTATCTTAAAGCTTCCATTGAATTTTGAAGGGGAGTATTATTAACATGAAAATTAATAAGTATGTGTATATCTTCGTTATCTCACTTGCCTTTGTAGTTGTATTAGGGATATACACATTGAATAAGAGTTTCAACAAAGTAAATTTCATTCAAGATAACGACATTTTGATGAGCAGATATTCCTCTTCAACACCCGTAAAAATTGTATTTTCTATGAAATATTTTCCTCCATATGAAATAGATGATTCAAAAATCATACTAGATTTTTGGAACAGATTGTCAAAA
Source organism: Thermotogota bacterium (assembly GCA_029780115.1). Taxonomy (GTDB): domain Bacteria; phylum Thermotogota; class Thermotogae; order Petrotogales; family Petrotogaceae; genus Defluviitoga. The sequence continues at coordinate 23,630 of JAKOZG010000010.1, read as the reverse complement.
CTTCCTGCGTATAAACATATACCGCTAGATAAAGATCAAGATTATGATTTAATTACAGGATATATATATTTTTTAGATGGAAGTAAGAAACATTTTGAGATTTCAGAAAGTTTTAGCATCGAAGAGTTATCTTACGGCTCCAGCAAAAATGAAGAGATGAATTATATAAAAAGTAAGATGAAAGATCTAATTTTATCAGCGGAAAACCTTTCAAAAGAATTGTTAAATGAAGAAAACAAGGTAATAGGTTTTAAAAACGAAAATGACTATTTTATTATCAATCATTACAATTTAATTGAATTGGCCAATCTTCTTAAATCTTCAACGATAATCACCTCAACAGACGAGATTGGTAAAGTCATTCAAGGTAATCCAAATCCACCTTATCTAATATCGGTTTTGAGAGATGAAAACCAATTTCTAACAATAAACGTATATAACGAAGACTACTTTTCTATATACTACATCAATAACTTTCTTTATCTCCTAAAAGGAGACATACTTTCTTACCTCAAAATTACCTATTAAAAACTGTTACAATGTTAATACAATTTCGATACAATTTTAAGACTTTTGCAAATTATCATCATAATGATAACATGTTTTGTAAATTCTTAAGATAAAAACTGAATTTTAGTAGTTTACAGGATGACAGTCCAGCTACAAGAATTCATAGTTTCTTACCATATTTTAATAAGGGGGTTTTAGAATGAAAAAGTTAGCTTTAGTTGGATTAATGTTGGTACTATTGGTATTTTCTTTTGCAGAATTGATTATTTATAGCAGTGTCGATGAAGCAAATGCTAGAAAGATTTTAAACGCCTTTTCAAAAGAGACAGGAATTGAGGTAAAATATGTTTTCCTCTCTTCTGGTCCAGCATTAGCAAGATTAGAAGCAGAAAAAAACAATCCACAAGCTGATGTTTGGTTTGGAGCACCGATGGAAAATCATATCATTGCTAAAGAAAGAGATTTAACTGAACCATATAAAACCACAAGTGTATATGGTATCGATCCTAATTTTTATGACGTAGATGGATATTTCCATGCATTTTACATGAACCCGCTAGGAATAGGAGTAAATCTAAAAGTTTTAGAACAAATAAAAGCTGAACTTCCTAAAAGTTGGCAAGATTTGTTAAAACCAGAATTTAAAAATATGATTCAATATCCAAATCCACAAACTTCAGGAACAGCTTACACCTTCATCACAGGTTTGATCTATATTTACGGTGAAGATGGAGCTATGGACTATTTGAAAAAATTGGCTAAAAATATTCAATCTTACACACAAAGTGGAACAGGCCCTTCAAAAGCAATTGGTATTGGACAAGCTGCTGTAGCAATTCAATTCACCCCTGCATTCTTTGAATTTAAAGAACAAGGCTATCCTATCGAGGTAGTATTTCCTGTTGAAGGCGTTCCATACGAATCAGCGTGCGTGTCAATAGTAAAAGGTGCTACTCATAAATCTGAAGCAAAAGCCTTAATAGACTGGTTAATTTCAAAGAACGGTCAACAAGTTATAGTAAATGAAAAGACTTACTTTTATCCAGTGAGAGCCGATGTGAACTTTGGAAGCTTACAGCCGTTATCAACCATTAAATTAATTTCAGTTGATCAAATTTGGGCAGCAGAAAACAAAAACATGATAATAGAAAGATGGATAAAAGAAGTGTTGCCTGTTAAATAATAATAAACAAGGGAATATTACTTCTTTAAAGAGGTAATATTCCTTTTTTATGGAGGAATAAGAATGGAGGTTGCTAGCAAAGAATTTTCCAATAAATTTAAATCCTTGATCAAAAACCCCTCTTTATTAATTCTACTAATTTTAATATTTGTTGCCCTATTTATATTTATTATTTATCCGTTACTCAAGGTGTTTATTATTAGTTTCACTGACAATAACAACAAATTTTCCCTAGGCGTTTATAAATCAATACTTTCAAACGATTATATGAAACAAGGGTTTAAAAATAGTCTATTAGTTGCAACACTTACAGCAGTAATCGGTACACTTATTGGTTACTTATATGCCTTCACAATAAACAGAACAGATATACCCTTCAAAAATTTTTTTAGAACCATAGCCATTGTGCCTATGGTTTTTCCGCCATTTATTGGGGCAATGTCAATAATAATGCTTTTTGGTTTTAATGGTCTAATAACCTCAAAACTATTTGGCATAAGAACATTTCCCGTGTATGGGTTATGGGGTCTAATGATAGCCCAGGTTATAACCTTCTTTCCAGTCGCGTTTATAACCCTTGATGGTGTACTATCGACAATATCTCCTACGCTTGAAGACGCAGCTTTTAATCTAAAAGCATCTAGATGGCAAGTATTCACAAAAGTTACCCTACCGTTATCTGTCCCAGGAATCGCAAGTACAATGTTAGTTCTGTTTATAGAGTCTTTAGCGGACTTTGGAAATCCGTTAATTTTAGCAGGTGCAAGCTTTCCAGTTTTATCAGTACAAGCGTATTTAGAGATTACTGGTATGTTTAACTTAAAAAATGGTGCAGCATTAGCCGTATGGCTACTAGTACCTTCTTTAATAGCATTTATTGTCCAAAAATATTGGGTGGGAAAGAAAAAATATATCACAGTTACCGGAAAACCAACCACTTCCCAACTAAAAAGTGTGAGTAAAACTGCAAAATGGATATTATTCTCCTTATGTATGATTATTTCTATTTTCATTATACTAATCTATGTAACCATCTTTTGGGGTGCCTTCACAAAGGCCTGGGGAATGAACAACCAATTTACCTTAGAAAATTTCAAATATGTGTTTGATGTTGGAAAAGAGTCTATAAAAGATACCCTTTTGATTGCTTTAACTTCGACCCCAATATCAGCTTTGTTAGGAATGATTATAGCCTTTTTAATTGTTAGAAAAGCCTTTCCTGGCAAAAAGACTTTAGAATTCGTTTCGTTGTTAAATTTTGCTGTACCTGGAACGGTTGTAGGAATAGGATACATTCTAGCTTTCAACACAAAACCTCTGTTATTAACAGGGACTTTTGCGATATTAGTGTTAAATTTTATCTTTAGATATATCCCTGTTGGTATTCAAAGTGGAATTTCACTGCTAAATCAAATAGATCCAGCAATTGAAGAAGCAGCGTATACCTTAGGTGCAAATGACAGTCAGGTGTTTTTAAAGATTACCTTGCCACTGATAATACCGGCGTTTTTTTCCGCATTAGTATATTCGTTTGTAAGAGCTATGACTGCTATAAGCGCAGCAATATTCCTGGTTTCAGCAGATTGGAATTTAATGACCGTCCAGATTCTCAGTCAAACAGATTCTGGAAGGTTATCTGAAGCATGTGCTTTTTCAGTTATATTAATACTATTAATACTCGCGTTTATACTAATACTTAAAATTTTCCTGAAAAATAAAATCTCATTAGTTGATAGTAATTTTGCAATTGATTAGGTAGGTGCAAGTGATGAGCTTAGAATTAAAAAATATATACAAAGTTTTTAAAAGTGAAAACACGGAAACAGTTGCAGTAAAAGATTTTTCGTTAAAAATAGAGAAAGGTCAACTTGTAACACTTTTAGGTCCATCTGGATGTGGAAAAACCACAACATTAAGAATCATTGCTGGGTTTGAAACTCCAACAAGTGGAAAAGTTTTTCTTGAAGGGAAAGATATTACAAACGATCCACCAAATAAAAGAGATATCTCTATGGTGTTTCAAAGTTATGCATTGTTTCCCCATATGACCGTTAAAGAAAATATAGAATTTGGATTGAAAATAAAAAAATTACCTAAAAATATCGTTGAAGAGAAGGTAAATTACATAATTTCTCTAACTGGCTTGGAAGGAATGGAAAACAGAAGACCAGATCAAATTTCTGGCGGGCAACAACAAAGAGTAGCTCTTGCAAGAAGTTTGGTAATGGAACCCAAGGTACTGTTATTTGATGAACCCTTATCAAACCTCGATGCTAAATTACGAGAAAGCATGCGTTCGGAAATAAGAAGAATTCAAAAAGAGCTTAATATAACAAGTGTTTATGTCACACATGATCAAACAGAAGCGATGAGTATTTCAGATATTATAATAGTAATGAACAAGGGAGAAATAATGCAAGTAGGAAGTCCCTTTGATATTTACTCATACCCTCAAAATAAATTTGTAGCTGATTTCATAGGCAAAGTTAATTTTATCGAAGGAAAAGTCATAAAAAAGAATGAAAGGTATTACGAAGTGTACAACAAAGCACTAGATAAAACATTTGTTGGAATTAGTAAGAAAAACCTGCAAATAAACGAAAATGTATTAATTGCATTAAGGCCTGAAGCACTAACCTATGAAAAAAAGGAAAATTCCATCTCAGGAATCATTAAAAAGGTTGTATATTTAGGATCCCAAGTTGAATATGAGTTTGAAACAGAGAATAACAAAACCATCAACGGGATATTATTTAACCCAGTAGAAAATAAAATACCTCAAGTCAATGAAAAGATAAACCTATATTTCGGCTTAAAAGCCTCATGGCTAATAAAAAATGAAGAATGAATAATCCAAACCATAATTTAAGAGCTGTAAAGACGACCTACACGGGCGTCTGGTGGCTTTAATGGATTGTACTATAAACTCTCCACTTGATGCTGAGTTCGGTGTTAAACCTGTTTCTAACTCTAAACCTATTTACGATAAACACGATAACCAGAAACAGTCTATGTCTTATCTTAGTTACAGGGTTCATACTCTTTCTTTTTAGAACTTCTTCTAAAAGACCTTTCTCCTCAAATTGATGAAAATTATATTAGGCAAATAGTGAAAAATATAGAGAAAGACCCAGTAATATTAGTAGATGATTCTGACATAATAAAACCACATGGGCAAGCATTTGGAGATTTAGGCATAGTAAGAGATGGATCAAGTAAAGAAAACAAATATGTGAAGGGATACATGGTTACCGAAATAGTAGGATTATCTACGAAAATTTAGCACACAAAAAGGCCTTTAAAATTAGGTCTCTTTCGTGTGCGCAAAATAAGCCTAAAGGAGTAGAAGAAATATTATAGTAACATTTTTTAGTAGTATTCTTTTATTTTGTTAATCTTTTTACATTTTGCGGAAACTCAAACGACAACTTACTTGACAAACACCGATATTTATAATAAAATACTGATGTATAATTTAGAACATTCTTTAATCAATAGTATCTCTTACGACGTTTTGGCAATAATTTCAAACAATGAATTAGTTGCCTCTGGTAGGATAAGTTTAAAAGGAGATATAGCATATATAGGAATTGGATTAAAACCATCTTTTTGTGGAAAGGGTGATTTAGTGTATGAATTATGAGGTAATTGAGGAACATAGGAGCAATTATCCAGATCCAATTACAATCAAAAAAGGTACAAAATTGAAAGTAGGAGATAAATATAATGGACCAGAGAATTGGGAAAAATGGAGATACTGTTATACACTGGATAATGGGACTGAGGGATGGGTTCCAGAACAGTTACTTGTTATAGAAAATGAATATGGAATAATATTAGAAGATTATACTGCAAAGGAATTAAATGTTGAAAAGGGTGAAATTATCAAAGGAATGAGAGAACTTAATGGATGGTTGTGGTGTATCAAAATTATAGATGGAGATGAAGGATGGTTGCCAAAGGAAAAATTAAGAATTATACAATAAAATTTGGAATTTTATTTGAATTTTCAAATTAATCAACTTCCTGAAATGCGTATTATGGGAAAGGTTGTATATCCAAATATGGATATGAAAGAAAATCTAATTCCTGAGTTTTGGGACAAGTGTTTTGAAGACGGTACCTTTACTAAGTTAAAAGGGTTAAAGAAATATCATATTGATAGTTCTTATGTTGGGTGGATGAGTGATTGGGAAATTTACGTATATTTGCGTTATGATTATGAAACCAAACACTCCCGTACCAGAAGGATTTATCCATAGGGATGTTCCTACTTCTACAGTAGCCATAGGATGGATTCAAGGATTAGAAAAGGATATCTATTTAGTTTCTCATGAATTAACACAGAAAGAAATGGAAAAACGAGGATATAAGTTTGATGAAAAGGGTTCGTGGTGTTGGGATACTTTTTTCATCTAATATCTGATTATATTTGGTTGATAGATTAGCCTACTTTTTCATCTTGAATTCTTTCATAAATTTTTTAGTATCATAGGCAAAGTTACCCGCAACCCTTTCTCCATCATTAATATCGTTTATTAAAACCGCACCTAAACTAACAAAGGCATTATTTCCCACTTTAATGTTATTAGAAAGAGTAACGTTTGGTCCAATCCATACATTCTCTCCTATGATTGTATTTCCAGAGATAACAGCTCCAGCACCTATTTCTGTGTTTTTGCCTATTTTAACTGCATGAGCTATTTGTACAATATTATCTATTTTAACGTTTTCTTCTATAATTGTATCGTACCCCCTAAACAGCCCTTTACACACACAGCAATTGTTTAAAATTTCGACATTATCTTTCAAAATACAAAATCCTGTATGGGGAACAATTTTACTAGACCCATAAATTTTCGCAACCTCATAACCATCACTACCCAAAACACAGTTGTTTCCAATATGTACATTATTTCCTAAAATAGTCCCTTCTCTAATTACTACGTTATCTCCAATTACACAATTATCTCCGATAACTACACCAGAACTTGCAATCGTTGCTTTGGGAGAAATAGTAGCTGAATCAGAAATTTTGTTTTCAGAGTAATTTAACTTACCTTCTGAATAGATTGTATAATATATCTCATAAAACGTGTTTTTTGGCTCTTTTGATACAACTATTCCTATGTCTTTATCTAAAAAAAATGGCAACAATTCTTCATTACAAACAATGCAAGAGATGTTTTGATCTATGTCAGGTAAGTACTTTTCAGAATGTATAAAAGAGATAGAATTTTCTAAATAAATTCTTCCTAATTTACCAAAATTTTCAAAAAAACCGTCTTTTTTAATCTCTATTCCACTAATTTCTGATAAATACATATTTATTCCTCCATAAATAAGTACTTAAACTCACTAGGAGGGAAGAGGGCTTCGCCCTGAACCCATTATAAATTCAAAATTCCATTTTTAGAAAATCTTTCTTTCTAAAGCGCCTTTCAAAAACTTATTATCCTAACACTTCTTTCATTTTTTTGTTTATTAGATCTGTCGCATCAATCATTGGAAGATATATCGGCTGAATAAATCCAAAATTTGCACTTATCGCTGTAACTTTTGCTCTTGTTATCTGAATAAGATTAAGAATACCAGAATGTATAACTAATTTCTTAAACTCAGTATCATCTAATTTTGGATTCCCAATAAATGAGCCTTCAACCTCAATATTCATTTTTAGATATATCTTTTTCCCTTCCTTAAACCTCACGTTATATTTTAAAAGAAGTGTAGCCCTATAGGGTTTATCATCTGTTTTTTCCAAAAAATTATGTTGAACTTCTAATTTTAGTTTTGGAGTAAGCTTTTTATCAATTATTTCATCATCAATCTGATATTCAAATTTTTTTATCCTATCCCACTCTAACTGCAAATTGCTGATTTTCACTTTCTTCACGTCCTTTGAATTCAGAAATAAAAGAATTTTTATCATAAATTATGTTTAAATCAATTAATGGCCCAATTTCTTTTTTAATATTAGTAGTATTATTGAAAAGCGTTTCTACTTTCAATTGTTTCCTTTCCTCAATTACAAAACTATTATCTTCAACTTGTTGTTCTCTAAAGGTATTCTTAGCGATAAAATAATACTTTTCAAATTCATTTAAATCATAAAACAGAGGTTTTTGACCAGGATTTAAAGGTTCAATATTATTACTTTTTAGGATTCTTTGTACCTGCCTTTTTGATAAACCTGTCATGATCGCTAAGTCATCTTGTGTAAAATATAATTTCTCATTCTCTTCTTTTTCGTCAATCTCATCACTATACAACAAATCTTCTTCCAAATCTCTTAACAAACCAACAAATTCAATATATTCTTCTGATTTTACCTTTGAGAATTCATTAATTAAAAAATTATATAATCTTTTTTTGTTTGTAGCTGATAACTCAGAAAAAATGCTTATTAACTCACCAATACTGATCATATTATAATACTCCTCCTCCGTTGTAAACATTAAAGTTAATCCTTATATTAAAATATTAAATAGCTTTGTTATTAATATATTTTAAGATGCTTTTCTGGTTTCTAAAATAATCCCTTAGTTCTTTATAAAAATTTCCCCTTGAACCTACATGAATGAACATTATATTCACCTTTTCAGAATCCAAGATCGGCTTATCAACATAATACGCAATTCTATATGCAACATTATTGTAGTTAATTTTGACTGTTCTAACTCCACACAGATCTCCAGTTTTTAAGTCTCCAACTGAATAATCTATTTTAATCTCACGTACTGCAGAAAAGATTTTCAATAATAAGTTTCTATCTTTTAATTTCTTTACATCATTTTTGAATAATTTTAAACTATTCGAAGATGTTTCTTCGTTGATTAATGAAATTAGCTCTTTAATAGTTTTTGAACTAAATTCTCCCACTATCGACACCCCTATTATAACAATCACATATTAAATTTAAGTTAACATTATATAATATGTCGTAAAATGTCATAATGTTGATTTTTCAAATCAATTTTGGAAAAAACTCTCATTACATCCACTAAAACCCTTTTAATATTTGAAATTTACCCAACTTTGTATAAATTATAACAAATTTTGTTATAATTTATACAAGATGATGCTCTGGGAGTAAACATTGCAGGGACTTATTGGTTTACAGATACATTAGGAGTGGACAAGTTGAAAAAGGGGTGACCAAATATGTATTATAAAGTAGCTGAGGCACATGAAAGCAATTATCCAAATCCAATTACAATCAAAAAAGGTACAAAAGTGAAAGTAGGAGATAAATATAATGGACCAGAGAATTGGGAAAAATGGAGATACTGTTATACACTGGATAATGGGACTAAGGGATGGGTTCCAGAACAGTTACTTGTTATAGAAAATGAATATGGAATAATATTAGAAGATTATACTGCAAAGGAACTGAATGTTGAAAAAAATGAAATTGTTAAAGGAATAAAAGAACTTAATGGTTGGTTATGGTGTGTGAAACTTATAGACAATGATGAAGGATGGTTGCCAAAGGAGAAATTAAGATCATAACCAAAAATTATATGCTAAAATTACGTAGAGACGACCTATATGGGCGTCTCAAGGTTTAATCTTTATTTAAAACAAAATAGACGTGCGTGTAGCACGTCTCTACAACGTTGAATTAACGCTTGTTATAACAAATCTTGTTACTTTTATTTATTTTCTTTAACTTACCGCTTAAGAATGGTATAATTATTACATTATAGTTCAACAGCATTTGGTCAAACAATATGAAGGTGAAATCATGAAAATATTTATTATCGGATACATGCACCCAAAGCTTGATAAAAGAGTTTCCAGGACCGTTAGTTCTCTTTCTAAATCACATGAGATTATATACCAATATTGGACTGATAAAGAAGAAAAAAAGTACCAGGATGGAAATATTACGTATATACCAATTAAATATACAAAAGGAACTAAAGGCAATCCTTTTAAAAAGTTAATAAATAGAAGGACATTAGATAAAATAATTTGTGATTTAGTTGAAAACGAAGATTATGACATATTATACATGCATCATTTTTTAGCAAGTAGACCACTTGAACCATTTAAAATAGCCAAAAAACGGAATAAGAAAATAGTTTACGACATACACGAATATCATCCTGAGAACTTTTTAGCAGAACTACCTGCAATCATTGGTGATTTAAAAACAGCGGTACTATGGCACCTATTCAAAAAACAATTGAAATTGTCTGACTTAGCTATCTTTGTTTCTGGCGAAACACTAAACGATGTAATTGATAAAGTAGGCATTACAAAAGATAAGACTTTCATTATGCCTAATTATGCAAATTTTATTTTGAAGCCTGATATTCAAAAGAAACAAAAAGAAATTGTTTTGGTTGGAAAGGTTACAAGAAAGATAGAAGACGAGAAAAAACTCTTAAATATTCTTATTAATAAAGGATTTTCTTTTAAAGTTATAGGAATGGATTCACAAGAATTTGACGATATCCCACACGCCTCAACATCTTTCTTGCCTTACAATGAAATGATGGAAGAGTTATCAAAAGCTGCTTTTTCTCTAATCTCATACAATACTGTGAAAGATAGACATTACAAAAATGATATATTTGCACTTCCACACAAATATTACGATTCTATAGCTGCAGGAACGCCCGTTATTGTTAAAGAATCATTTATTTCAATGGCAAAACAAGTTGAAGAATTAGGAATCGGTTTAGTAATAAACCCATCAAACATAGAACAAAGCGTAGAAAAAATACAAAAAGCCTACGAAAATTATGAAACTATCTTAAAGAATATTGAAAAATATCAAAAATACTTTGTATGGAGCCAAGAAAAAGAACAAGAGTTTTTAAAAATAATTGAGTTATAACTTTCTTCATTCAAACAACTATTACAACCTATTGCAAACACTTTGAAAATGTCTGAAATTTCGTATTAGAAATTCTAAGGCTCTAATCCTTGAGCTTTTTCTAAGCTTTATTAAGGAGTATGGGTAAGGTTTCTATTAAAATTTGAAAAAAGCCAGCATAGATTCTCCAATTGATGTAACTTTTTCAGTTTTTGATTTAGTAATACTTATATTGAAAATATTAGCTAAAATTTGTTTTAATTCAAACAAAAAAGACGTTCGTATAGTACGTCTCTACAATTGTAAATTAATGCTTGTATAATATATTTACCTAATAAATATTGTTTTATTTTTCCTTGCAAAAACTAATAATTACTATTTCTAATTCAAAATTTCTTTCAATTCTTCTATCGTTATTTCTAATAGATTATCTCCGATGTAATTAATTGTTTCATCATCAGCATTTCGAATTTTCTCTTTCAATTCTTCCGTTAATTCATTTCCAAATCTTCGACTCAATACATTAATAGCAACTTCCTTTTTTCCTTCTATTTTTCCTTTTTCAATACCTTTTTCAATACCTTCTTCTCTTAACTTCTCAGCTATCGACATTATCAATTCACCCCTTTCAACCGATTCTTCTTTTGCTGTTCTTTCTAATTCTTCTATTTCTATATCATCTCTTACATTTAATAGGTATTTTATACACATCTCAAATACTTCATCTGCTTTTTCTTTGTCTTGCATTTTATTTATTAGTTCTACTATTAGCCTAAATGCTTTGTAAAATCTTTCTATATCTTTTTCGAATGCACTCCTCATTACTTCTATCACCAATCTTGTGTACGCTTCCCCTACTATTTCGATTAAACAACTTTCAAGAGTGAATTAACGTTCCTTATGCTCTATTGGCAACTTTATTCTTTACCCTCTTTAATTCATCAATAACCAAGTCAAGGGCGTATTTTACTTCAGTGTTATAGACCAACAATACAATAACAAGCCCAATTACAGCAGAAAGAACCTGCCAAACAAGATTTCCGACAAATGTGTTTATAAACGCTACTATAACAAAAACAACCGTAGCTGTAAAGAATTTACCTAGATGATAATTAACTGGATACAAATTCTTTGATATAAACGTCTTCATGCAATAATAAAGGATATAAGACAAGCCTGTTGTAAACGCTGCACCTTTTGCGCCATATTGTGGAACTAGCAAGGTGTTTCCAATAACATTAGCAACCGCAGGTACCGCAGATATTATCATATGCCAATATGTCTTCTTTTTAAAGCCAATTCCAACTCCTGTAACTTGCGATGTAGTGTTCATAATAGGTATTAAAAGAAGAAAAGAACTAATTCCAGCTGCTTGCCTATACGACTTTGCTAGAAGTAAAAATATTACATCTTTAAAAACAATAATTAGCATCCCAACAACAAACATAGCAGCGGAAATAAACAAAGAAACCTTTTCAAAAAGTCCTGTACTTTCAGGATCATTTTCATAGCTCTCGTAAGAAACCGGAGTCCAAAAATTAGAAAATCCTACTTGAATCAAACTCATAACAGAAACAACCTTAAAGGCCGCTGAATACAATCCAATTTCAGTAAAATCACAATAATTTCGCAAGGCTAATTTATCAAAAGATTGAAAAATCCAGGTTATTAAGAATGTTGGAACAAATGGGAGTCCATACTTAATAATTTCTTTGACTGAACCAGTATTAATTTTAAATTTACCAAACCACAAATCTCTTTCAAAAAATATTGCTAACAATGCTGAAAGCACATGAGAAAAAAACAATCCAACAATAACTGCATAAAAAGTTTTTGAAACAAGCAAGGCATACAAAATTGTAAAAGCAGCGTTTGATGCTCCGTTTACAACTCTTAAAGCAGAAAAGGCTATACCTCTTTGTTTCATTCTAACAACTAATGTAGCAAATCGTTCTATGATCGCAATTAAAATGGTAAGCCCTAGCAAGAAGATAGGCAAAAAATGAGAATAATCTTCAAAAAGAACAAAAGACAATTCCTTCCAAAACAATCCAATTATAATAAACACAATAAATCCTACAGACAGGCTTGGCATCAAAGATTCCCAAAGCAGGTTTCGCCTTTCCTCTTCTGGTTTCTCATAGAACATTCTTACAAAGCTTTGATCCGTGCCAAGAAGAGAAATGTTCAAAAGCAAATTAAAGGCTAATGTAAACATAGAGGCCTTACCAAACTCTTCAGGTATGATAAGCCAGGTTGTTATTGGTGTTGTAATAAAAGAAATTAGGGCTGCTATCCATTGCCCTATTGAAAACTGAAAAAATGATTTAATAAATTCTCGTTCCTTTGACATCATATCCTCCATTTTATGCATATATATTGTAAACTTTAATTCATCTACTTTCTTAAATTAGCTATATATAAATAATTCACTCAAAAACATAGTTTTTCTCATAAAACTCCATATACTCTCCTGTTATAACTTTTTTCATCCATTCTTGGTTGTCTAAGTACCAATCTATTGTTTGTTTTATTCCTTGCTCAAACTTTGTTTCTGGTTCCCATCCTAATTCGTTTTTTATCTTTGTTGGATCAATAGCGTATCTTCTGTCATGCCCTAATCTGTCTTTCACATATTTTATCAGACTTTCATTTATTTCTTTGTCTTTTGTTTTTTCTTGAAGGTAATTTATTATCAGTTTCACTATTTCTATATTTTCTTTTTCGTTGTGTCCACCTATGTTGTATACCTCTCCACTTTTTCCTTTTTCAAATACTAAGTCTATTGCTTTACAATGATCTTCTACATATAACCAGTCTCTTATTTGTTTCCCATCTCCATATACTGGTAATTCTTTGTGGTTTAGTGCGTTGTGTATCATTAGAGGGATTAACTTTTCTGGGAATTGGTATGGTCCATAGTTGTTTGAACATCTTGTTATGTTTGTATTTAGTCCATATGTGTCATGGTATGCCTTTACTATTAGATCACTGCTTGCCTTACTTGCTGAGTATGGACTGTGTGGATCTAATGGTGTTTCTTCTGTGAAGTATCCTGTTGGTCCAAGCGCTCCATATACTTCATCGGTTGATATGTGTAAGAACTTTTGCCTTTTTCTTTCATCGTAATGCTGTTTATACACATGTAGCAGTGTTTGTGTTCCTAAGATGTTTGTTTTTAGAAATATTTGCGGGTCATGTATTGATCTATCCACATGACTTTCTGCAGCAAAGTTTATTATCCCATCTATTTCATATTTTGAATATATTTCTTCCAACAATTCTAAATCGTTTATATCACCTTTTATGAAAACAAACCTTTTCTTTTCTTCTTCACTTAATTTAGATAGATTATCTAAATTACCAGCATAGGTTAATTTATCTAAGCCTATTATTTTTCTGTCTTTGTATTTTCTTAGGTAGTAATACACAAAGTTACTTCCAATAAAACCAGCTACACCTGTTACTAATATTGTCATAGGTTATACCCCATTTCATTTTCCAAGATTTTTCTCATATCTAACAAGGCATGATACATATCATAACTAGGAAACCAATTCAAATATTTTTTTGTATGAGTAATATCCATAAGATATTCATCTGTATCTTCTTTCAACTCTTTAGCAAAAACTATATTATTTATATTATCAAACACAAGATTTACAAGTTCTGCAAATGCTTTGTGTGAAATATTATTTTCCATAGCTATATTAAAAATTTTTTCTTCTGACTGATTTAGTAGAGCCTTTTCAACGGCGCTAACTATATCTTTTACATAAACATAATGCCTTTTCCCTTTACCTTCACCATAAACTATCAAAGGTTCCTTGCTCATTGCTCTTTTGATAAACTCTGTAACCATAACCCCTTCTTTCTCTCCTACACCTAAGACTTGTGCCAGTCTTAAAGACTTGATATCCATCCCATAATAGTGATTATAGTACAAAGCTAACTTCTCACAAAAATACTTGGATAATCCATACAAATTTAGTGTATACTCAATTTTGTCACTTATTTTAAAAGGAATATTATTACAACGTGGATTATATACACTTCTCGATGAAGCAAATACTATGTTACTAATCCCAACATTTCTACAACTCTCAAAGATATTTGAGGTTAATTCAACATTCTTGTTATATATTAAATAGTCACTTTCTTGACCTTTTAGAGGCCTAATTGCGGCAAGATGGACAACTGCTTCACAACCATGCAATGCATCCATTAACGATTCTTTTGAATAGTCGCTGAGCTTGTAATTTACTTCGCTTTTTGATATACATTTACTGGCATCTCTTGTAATACCTACCAGTTCGTATTTTCCTTTTAACCCTTCTATCAAATAACTCCCAATAAACCCTGTAGCACCTGTTATAGCTATTTTCACATTACTCACTGCTTTCTATGTAATATCCAACCTTTTCAAAATATCCATTTATCTCCTTAACAACCTCATTGTTTTTGTAATACCAAAAAACATTCTTATTATCATACTCGGAAGTATTGAAAACGCTATTAGGAGGCATACATATGAATTTCAAAACCTTTGGCTTAATTTTTCTGACTTCAAAAACATCATCAGTTATCTTCTCGCCCATCAAGTGATCAACTGTAATTTTAAGTAGGTTTACTCCCGTACTTTCATATATTAGTCTCCACATATGGCATCCATCTAGCCTTGGAGTTACCTCTATCAAATAAGGCATATCGTTGTCTATTTTTATTTGAAAATAAACAGGGCCATTTTTGATTCTCAATACATTTATGGTGTTCACAACTAATTTTTCTATTCGATCAATAACCTCTTGCTTTTTATAATATTTACTAGGCATTCTATGTTCCTTTACCAATCCTCCAGGATATTCATCAAAAACGATTCTATCTGAAACAATCTTGAACTTAACCTCTCCATCTACAACATATGCGTTAACCGAAATCTCGTCAGATGGAATATATTTCTCTACAATAACCTTCTTGCTTTGAGAGTACCTGGATGATTTCTCAAAATATTCTATTATTTCTGAAAAGTTATTAACTTTCAATACACCGCGTTGGCCTTGACTATCAACTGGTTTCATAATTGCTGGAAATATATTCCAATGCTTAAAATCTTCAAAACTTGATCCCACAACAAAAGGAATGTTCCCTTCAAAATTTTCCCCCAATGTTTCTCTCAACCTACTCTTATTATGACAGATAATAGCTGTTTCATACGAAACAAAGTTAGGTAAGTTTAACTTTTCATTGACATAGCTAATGGTTGGTAATGCTATATCAGATCCTATAGAATAAACATAATCAATATTCATTTGTTGTACGTAGTTCATAACCGATTCAACATCTTTTATATCTATCAAAACAAATTTATCTACAAACGCAAGACCTCTGCCTTCTTTTCTATTTGAACATCCGTGCACTTCTAATCCTCTACATTTACATTCAACAATGAGATCAAATTGAGCGCTTCCCACTCCTAAAACCAGTATCTTTTTTTTAGTATTCATCTTACTCTCCCTTCTCACTAAAATTAAACAGATAATATATAACTATGTATCTTATCAACAATATAGTTAACTTCTTCTAATTTTAAACTATAATACATCGGTAACCTTAGTAATCTTCTACTGAGATTTTCTGTTACTGGTAAGCTGAAGTTGCCAAATTTTTCCCTTGAATATGGTGATTCATGTAGTGGTATATAATGAAACACACTGAGTATTCCATTAGCTTTTAAGTAATCCATCAAACCATTTCTTTCTTCTTCTGAATTCAGTATTATATAGAACATATGATAGTTTGTCTTAGCAAAATCGTTGATTATAGGTAGTCTCAATTTGTTTTGATCTTGTAAGTCTTTCAGACCATTATAATATGCGTTATATATTTCTTTTCGCTTATTGTTTATATTTTCCATGTTTTCAAATTGATTATACAATACAGCCGCATTTATGTCTGAAGGTAGGTAACTAGAGCCAATATCAACCCATGTATATTTGTCAACTTCACCCCTAAAAAACTGGCTTCTATTTGTTCCTTTTTCTCTGATTATTTCTGCTCTTTTTATGTACTTCTCATCGTTAATCGATATTGCGCCACCTTCACCAGATGAGAAATTCTTTGTTTCATGAAAACTATAACAACCAAAATCTCCTATGGTACCTAAATATTTATCTTTGTACTTTGCATCTACTCCTTGAGCTGCGTCTTCAACCACTATCAAATTGTGCTTTTTCGCAATATGCATTATCGTATCCATTTCACACGCAACGCCTGCATAATGAACTGGAGAAATTGCCTTTGTTTTCTCAGTTATCAAGTCTTCTATCTTATTCTCATCAATGTTAAGATTGTCTTCCCTAATATCGCAATACACTATCTTTGCCCCTCTTAATACAAAAGCGTTTGCAGTAGATACAAAGGTATATGAGGGTAAAATAACTTCGTCCCCTTCATTTATATCCGCTAAAAGAGCAGCTAGTTCTAAGGCATGAGTACCTGATGTAGTTAACAATATCTTCTTTGAGTTAAATCTTTCCTCCATAAATCTAGAACACATTTTTGTGTATTTTCCATCCCCTGATACCTTCCCACTATTATATGCATCTTTGATATACTCTAATTCTTTACCAAACAAATTTTGTCTGTTAAAAGGAATCATTTTTTAACATCTTCCTTTACAATATTTTTTAAGTAAGTGCCATACTCAGTTTTTTCATATTCTTTTCCCGTTTTAATCAACTGATCTGTAGTAATCCATTTCTTTCTGTAAGCAATTTCTTCCAAACAAGCTATGCTTAAGCCGGTTCTTTTTTGAATCGTTCTAACAAAGTCTGTTGCGTTGGCAAGTCCATCGTATGTTCCTGTATCTAACCAAGCAAAACCCCTTCCTAATAATTGTACATACAATTTATCTTCTTTGAGATAATCCTTTATCAAGTCGGTTATTTCCAATTCCCCTCTGTCAGAAGGATTTAGCTTTTTTGCTTTCGCTATAACTGAATTATCAAAAAAGTATAAACCGGGTATCGCATAATTAGACTTAGGATTAAGAGGCTTCTCTTCAATAGATATTGCCTTAAAATCTTCATTGAATTCTATTACCCCAAATTCTTGCGGATTATTCACATAATATGCAAAGATTACTGCCCCATTGTTCTTTTTTGAAGCCTTTTCTAAGATAGGGCTAAACCCTTGTCCATAAAAGATATTATCTCCTAGGATTAAGCAAACATTATCCTTTCCAATAAACTTTTCTCCAATAACAAACGCATCAGCAATTCCTTTTGGATCTTCTTGAACCATATAACTAATTTCTATACCCCACTCAGACCCATTCCCCAATAGATTATTATACAACCCAACAAATTCCGGTTTTGTTATTAACAGTATCTCTCTAATATTTGACAACATTAAAACAGACAAAGGGTAGTAAATCATGGGTTTGTCGTATATGGGAATAAGATGCTTGCTTATTCCTTTTGTTATGGGATACAGCCTTGTTCCGTTTCCACCAGCTAAAACAATACCCTTCATGTCAAGTCCCCCTAAGAATTAAAAATATTTTCCCAAAGCTCTCTGCATCGTTCTTCTGAAAATTCTCTTCTTATAATCTCTCTATTTTTAGCCTTTAAAGATTCTTCCATATATACAAATTCTTCAAAGCTTAATTTATCCATACCATATGTATCATACACAGTTATGCCAATTCTTTCAAAATAGTCCCACGTTGTCACATCTTTTCTTATATACACCTTTTTGCCTAAATATAACAGTGTTTTTATATTTCCTAGTGCTTGTTGCCTATTATGATTAAAAACAGCAATGTCAACCGAATTTAAAATTCTCGCATATTCAGCTGGAGGTAAAAAGTCAACTAGAGGCTTAAATTTATCTCCAAACAATTTTTCACCTGTTTCAATAACTTTTTTAGCCCACTCTTTTTCTCCATAAGATAAAGGTGCAATGATTTCAATATCCTCATCTTTGAACTTTAATAATTTATTTAAAACCTCAATATGATTATTTGTAGGATTGGCAGAATTTCCCACTAGGATTGTTATCAAACTTTTTTCTTTGTAATCATCATCAAAATCTAGATCTTCATAGACTATAGGGCTGGGATAAAATGCCTTCATATGTCTTGCCTTTGTAGGATACCACTTTCTTGCTAATTCATATTCCCCTTCGTTATTGGTAATTATTACCCCCATATTTTTTATTATTATCCTTCTCATAAATTCGCCTAAATTTGATCTAAAGCTTTTTACCCTAGTCTCATGATAATACAAATCTCCTCCCCAAATAACCCAGTAACATTTTTTTAAGATGCCAAGCCTAATAAACAAAACTGGTACAATTTCTGTAAAAATACCGTGCAATATAATTTTATCAGCTATAAACAACTCTTTATGAAAGAAAAACATGTCTTTGCTCATTTTCTTAATAAAGAAAACATTATCTTGCTTGTTAACCTTAAAACTATTACCTTCACACACTACCAAAAAATCGTGTTCTTCCTTTGGAAAATATTTGTTCATAAAATCTATAAATCTCACTGTATAGACAGAATTAGGTAACAAATGCACTATCTTTTTCATTTTAATATTGTCTCCAATCCAACCAAAAGATTATTAAAACAACTTCGATATAACTATTATAACCTAATTCAAGCTATTTTAAAAGTCAATTCAATTTCTAAAAGCCTTCTAAAAATATAAAAAATAATAAGAAAAAGTGTCTGAAAAATTAAGACACCTGTCTTAAAAAATAAGACAGAACTGTATGAAATTTTAAGACAAAACTGTCTTAAAAAATAGGACATTATATAATACATAATACAAGAATACATATATTATTTTCAAAAATTCTATTTTCTAATTTCATCTCATACAAAATTTATCAAAAATTTACACAAAAGACCAAAATTTTGCGGATATTACTTATGAGAGGATACAAAATTCCTACAAAAAACCACGAGGTGAAATTATGAATATCTTCGATCTAGTAAACAATTTCTTTGAAGAAGACAAAAAAAGTAAACTTTCTTCTTCTGCTGCAAAGTTATACTTTTTCTTAATTTATCAAGCTAATAAGCTATTTTGGGAAGGCCCACTGACATATTCAATTCGCTATCTATCAAAATCATTAAGTCTAAACAAAAACACAGTTATAAAATCATTAAAAGAATTATACGAAAGAAAACTAATAACCTACTACCCCTCAGAATACTTTCAAAGAGCTATTCCTACCTCTATTTGGTTTCCACAAACAACTTCAAAACCAAAAAACAAGAAAGAGGTGAAAAAACTTGCTAAACATACAACCTCCAAAGAAAACAAATACATCGACTATTTCTAACTACGATTGTTTTTGTATTAAACCTCTAAACTGCCCAGTACAAGGCATAATGAAAGAATCATACTGTGAGAAATATGCAAATTATCTAAAGGCAATAACCTATTTCAATGATGTAGTACCAAAAATCTATTACGACGTCTCATTTAACAACTTTGCTCCACATACAGAAACACTAAAAATCGCCTTGAAAAAAGCACGTTTCTTCGTTGAAAATAAATTATGGCAAAAAGGAAACGGATTACTAATGTATGGAGGATATGGAACAGGAAAAACTAGGCTAGGATACACTATCCTAAAAGAAATAGCAATTATGGGAGGCATAATAGGAGTAATAGACGTATTACATGACTTTGAAACATTTGAGCAGGCAGACGAAGCTGTAAAAACAGCATTGAAATCAAATATAATTTTTATCGACGACCTTGGAGCGAAAGAGCACAAATGGATCGAAGATAAAATTAGAATAATAATTGATGAAATAAATAGAAGCCAAAAAAGCTTAATAATATCAACAAACCTAAATCCACAAGAATTAATAAACTCACTAGAACTAAGAACTGCGTCAAGACTAACAGAACTCATTTCAAAACAAGGAATTATCTATCTAGGAGAAGAAGATTATAGAATAAAAAAACGAGAAGAAAAAGAAAAAATATGGCAACCACTCCAAAGCTAAATTTTAACAAATACGGTTTTCACGACCTACACACTGCGTCTCATGATTCAATCGTAACAAAAATATAAATTGATTTTCTGTAGAGACGTACTACACGCGCATCTCAAGGTTCTAATCGTAGTTAGATATTATTTATGATTTCTTGTAGAGACGACCTATATGGGCGTCTCCAAGGTTCCATCATAACAAAAATATGAATTTATATTTTTGTAGAGACGTGCTACATGCGCGTCTCCAAGATTTTTTAGGTTTTTAACTTACACACCCGTCATCACTGATTATAATTTTTACTTAAAGCTTCCAAAATTTTAGACGATAAAAAATAGGATAAACAACTGGTTTAACAGAATTATTAAAAGACAAGATTAATATAAAATGTTTCGAATTTTTATAACGGGTCAGGGCGGAGCCCTTCCTCTCCCTGGTACAACGTACCAAAAAAGTTAAAGAAATTAAATAGGTACTTTAGAAATGATAATTTTTCAGTATAAAGGAGGAACCCCATGTACGACGAAATCTTCGAATTAATTCAAAACGGAGAACTAAACAAAGCTCAAGAACAGTTAGAAAACACCCCAGAAAATGATCCAAAACGATACAACATTAGTGGACTAATATACTATCAGAAAAAAGAATTCGATAAAGCTAAAGAAGAATTCGAAAAAGGACTAAAAATAAACCCAGTTGACTCTGACCTGCTATTCAATTATGGATACCTGTTAAAAAACATAAATCAAGAGAAAGAAGCATGGAGATACTTAATGAGAATCCACAACAAAGACTGGGCAACATACGATCTCTTAGGAGACATAGAATACAAAAACAGAAGTAAACTTGCTTCATTAAGATTCTACAAAAAAGCTGCAGAATTACCTAATAGTCCTAATGAAATGAAAAAGAAATTCATAGACATGAGAAACATTGTAAAACAAGACACCAAAATCGCTTTTCTCTGCTTACCTGGATTAGATAACTTCCTAAAAGACATAGTAGAAACCTTCTCACTTGGATACGATGTCAAGTTAGTAGTTACAACTGATGGGAATCAAATAGCAGAAGCTATCAAATGGGCAGATATAGTATGGCTTGAATGGGCAAATGATTTAGCAGTATTTGCAACAAACCAAGTCCCTGAAATACAAAACAAGAAAGTTGTATGTAGGTTACATGGATATGAGATTTTTGGGGGTTATTCTCAAAAAATTAATTGGGTAAACATAGATCAATTAATTTTTGTCAACGGTCATAAGAAAGAACTTTTTGAGAAAGTATATCCTAACGCAAAAATTGAAAAAGTCGTTATAAATAACGGTATAGACTTAAATAAATTTACTTTCAATGTACATAACAAAAATCATAATTTATTGATAATGGGTAATATTAATTACCGAAAGGGATTTGAAACCCTTTTATTATGTTTTGAACAGTTACTAAAAGAGGATAACAGGTATAAATTATGCATAAAAGGTAAATTTCAAGATTTAAGGTATGAGGATTATATATTGAATGCTATAAAAGAAATGAACATTGAAAGAAACATAACTTTTATTGATAAATATATAGAAGATATAGACTTATGGGGAGAACAATTTGGATACATTCTTTCCACATCTATCGAAGAATCTTTCCACTATACAGTTGGAGAATTTATGGCAAAAGGTATTAAACCTGTTATTAATTCTTGGCCGTCTGCTAGAGAAGTTTGGCCAAATGAATGTATATTTACAACCATCGATCAATTTAAAGAAAAGATATTAGAAGATAAATACGACTCTAATTTCTACAGAAGGTTTATCGAAGATAATTATTCATTGGAAGAGCAGGTTTATGAAGCGGAGAAAATTGTAACACAACAAAAATCAAAAAGTAAAGCGAATCATATTTTTTCATTTGATTACAATAATATAAAAATCTATTTTTATTTACCATTTCTTTCTGACCATATTCAAAAAGCAATCTTCTTAAATAAAAACTTTTATGAAGTTCATATGTTAGAAGACACCAAAAATAGGATTAGAAGAAATGCTGTAATTGTTGATGTGGGAGCTAATATAGGAAATCATACTATCTTTTATGCGAAAATATGTCAAGCAAAAAAAGTTTATAGTTTTGAACCACAAAGTGAAATTTTTGATATCTTAACCAAAAATATCAAACTTAATAATGTTAATAATACTGTAGTTCCGTATAAAATGGGTGTTGGAAAAGAACACTCTTTTGGTTATATAGATGCAATTGATTCCTATAATTTTGGGTCTTCTAGAATTGTTAACCTTAATAATCAAAAAGGAGAAATTGAAATTGATTCGCTTGATTCATTGATTTTTAATTTTGAGGAAAAAATCGACTTAATTAAAATTGATGTTGAAGGAATGGAAATGGATGTGTTACTTGGAGCAGAAAAAATAATACAACAGTATAAACCTTTGATTTATATTGAAGCGAAAGAAAATAAAGAATTTGATGAAATTAATTTTTTTCTTCGAAATTTTAATTATAAACCAATAAAAAAATTTAATTACACACCCACTTATTTATTTATAAATGAATAATGTGTTTTTTGCATATTATTTCCCAATATTCAGCTGTATTCTAAATAAGTCGAATATTTTATTGATTAAAAGCTATAGACCAAGTTGAATTAATATTTTACATTTTAGAAGAATTTACCTTAAAATCTTAATTAAAAAGGAGCTTGCTAAATGAATAAAATTATCAATTTGAATAATTTTGACAACAATAAACAAAACTTTTTATTAATAATTTATGATGCCAGTCATAGATATGGCTGGTTTTATGAATTAATAGAAGAATTAGCTCAAAACTTTAACCTTCATTTATTCACAAATATTTCTTCAACTGTTTCTTATGATCGGGTAGTTTCATATATAACCTTTGATAAAAATAATGAGCTTGATCTAAATGCTTATCCAAATGATGCTTCTTTATCTTTTTTTGATGATGCTATCAATGAATTAATTAAACAATATGGCATTAAGGTTTTTAAACAGTTTTCTAAATGATTTCGTTTAATAATCCTTAAAACATTGATTTTACGATGTAGAGACGTGCTATAT
>JAKOZG010000019.1 GCA_029780115.1 Thermotogota bacterium | reverse complement strand
ATTGATTACATTGATGTATTGAAATTAAAATGGGATACAAAATATGAAGAAGCACTGGAAAAAATAGAAGAAGTAATAAAAGGATTATCAAAAGGTGGTTTGTATTATCTTTTTTTAGAACAAAAAATGATTATTTTAAAAAGGTTAAATGATGTCAAAGAAGTTGAAGTAATATACAAAGAATTAAGAGACCACTTCGGTGAGATTCCTCAATATGTTAGAGGACTCATTGTACAATCTTTAAGAAACATACGAGAATTGTACTATGAATCCAATGAAAGTATGGAAAAGATTAGACATTGGAGTGAAGTATACGAAAATAATCCTATTGATAAGGGATTTATCCTCATGGCTGATGCAAGGGAGAAAAAGAATGAAGAAAAATTTAAGAAAATCCTTGTAAAAAGGTTCATGAAAGATTTAAATAAGATACACTTAAAAGAGTTCATTGGAAACTATGTAAAACTTGATTCAAATCAAAAAGATATAATAGAAAAGTACATAATGAACTATGGAAGGTATTATGAAATAAAAAACATACCAAAAGAATTAAGACCAAAAGTACCTAAAGATATTAATGTATTTGTGAAGAAATACACGTTAAAAAGAAAACCCTCAGCAATTTCGTTCTATGTTTTTGAAGGTAAAGAAAGAAAAGAACTTGTTGAAACGTTGGAAGCGTTTGTTTGAGCGCAAAAGAAAAATTAATTTCGAGATAATTTGAAAAAATAGGTCTTATTTATGTTAAAATATATATAGAAAAAATATAGCAGGTGAAAATGTGAAGATTAATAAATATGAATTGTTAGAATTTCTATGTAAAAAATATAAAATTGGCTTGGTTTATCTTTTTGGTTCACAAAAAGATAAAGCCTTTAAATTATTAAGTAGCGATTCGGATGATGTCAAAATAGATGACCCTCTTACTGATATAGATGTAGGAGTGGTTTTCTTATTTGAATTGGAAAAGGTTAAACATGTGTACAAATTATATTCGGCTGTATATAATGATTTTGAAGAGATTTTCAAACCATACAAGTTAGACCTTGTTTTTTTGCAAGAAAATCATTCTGTATTTCAAGCTGAAGCTTTAAAAGGAATATGTGTGTATTATGTATCAGAAAAGTTTAAAGATGAATATGAAATGACAATATTAAGACGAGCTGCAGATTTCAAATACGTTTTGGATCTATACAGAAAAGAAGCATTAGAAAAGTAATAATAAATAGTTTTTGAAGGGAATGGAATTTAGAATGATAAATAAAGATCTTGTTAGAGATCGCTTATTGCTCATTAATAAATATGTAGCTCAGTTAGAAATGCTATCTCAGTTTTCAAAAGAAGAATTTCTCAGTGATAGTAGGAACCCGGCAGCAGCAGAAAGCTTTTTGAGAAGGTCTTTAGAATGTATCTTCGATATTGGTAGACATATATTGGCTAAAATTGGTAACATCGATATGGCTGGCGAATATAAAGCAATTGCTAAAGGTCTTGGAGAAAAAGGCATAGTAAGTGAACATTTGAGTCAGAAATTAATTCAAATGGCAGGGTACAGAAATAGGTTGGTTCATTTGTATCATAATATTTCTGAAGAAGAACTGTATGATATAGTAAAAGAAGACTTGAATGACTTAAAACAATTTGTTGTTAGTATAGAGAAATATCTTGAAATTAATTGAATTAATTTCAAGATGTATTTAAATGTTTTTCTCTTTGAATCTCGTAACCGAACTTTACCAACAGCTTTGCTAATTCTATGCCTGAAATGTTTCTTGGGACTTTAGACATATGGAATGGTTTCTTCTTTGTAAAATTGATCTAAGAACAAATTCAATAATATTTTGATTTACCCTTGTTCTTCAACTTTAGCCCTTTGTGATGCATGGGGAATTAACAGATAGAATAGAGAAAGGATAGCTATAATGATTCCATAAGTAATTATCAGTTGCTTAATAGATAAAAATAACAACAAAAGGCTGACAAACATATATCCTACCGGTCTTATTATGCTGTTAAACATGCTTCTAAAAGAAAAAACTCTACCTCTGTAGTATCGCTCAGTCTCTCTTTGCAATATAACGCTTATTATAATATTGTCGTAGCCAATCAAAAGTCCTTGAATGAACAATAAAACAGCAAGAATCCAGATTTTTTGATTTGTTGATTAGAAGATGATACCAAATTTTTTACATTTTAGTCATCATTTGTTTTTTTCTACCCGCTGTTTTTGGAAGAGAATCTTAAATTTTTTATAAAATCCCTCCATGAACTATTCGGTACTTGTACAGATAAAATTAGCCCTGATTGGATTTGGATAAAGTAGGGAGGAGGGCTCCGCCATGGACCCATTTTAAATTCAAATGCTTATTTTTAGAAAATCATTATTTCTAAAGTCCTTACCCCATATAATAGTGTTGAATTATTTTGCCTTTTTTGGTGCATACTCTGCCAAATAAGTAATGTTATCGAATACAGGATAAAATTCTTCGGGTAGGTGATGTTCAACCATGATTAAGATCCCACTGTAATTTTCTATAAGGATATTTAACAAAGTTACTGAACTTTTTTTATCGATAGAAGAAAAGGATTCGTCCATAATTAAAAGAGGAAAATTATGATATAATGCACGACCAACTAATATTTTTTGTTTTTCCCCTCCAGAAATTCCGGTTATATCTTCTATATCCTTTCTAATATTTAGATCTTTGATAATTTGTCCAAGTAACTCTTTGTTTGGTTTTTCTTCGAATAAGGTTATATTGTTTATGATATTTGTTTGAAACAAAGGATTTTCCTGTGATATATACAAATAATTATCAAACAATTGTTCCTCGTTTAATATCTCTATATTATCAACAATTGTTTTTCCACCATATTTAGCTATGCATAATATATCTTTAATTAAGGATGTTTTTCCAGATCCGTTGTCACCTTGAATTAAATATTTTTTCCCTGATTTAAAATGTAATTCTATATTTTCCAGTAAAATTTTATCCTCAATACAAAATTTTGGGGCATAATATTTAATTTCTTTTATTTGGTTCAGGGTTAAATAAGAAGGTTTATAACTGTTAAATTTATTTTTTTCTTCTGCTAATTCTTTACGAAGAGCTTTTGTTGATTTCATGCTTTGCAAATGTCCCGACCACCTTTTAACAGGTTCTGAAAGCATCGATGAAATATATAGAATAATGAACAATGATCCTACATTGGATATTTGTAAATATAGTGTGAGAAATAATAAAGACCACTCCCGCAGATGGTTTAACGTCTCTTGAAAAGAGAAAAAAACATTTTTGTTAATATTAAACCATTTAGTAGAATAAAGATATTTATCCAATAATTTTGAAATAGATTCCTTTTTTTGCTCATATAGATTGAACGACTGTAACTGAAATGTATTATCTATACTGTCAGATACTTCTTGTGTATATTCTGAAAAAGATATGCTAATTTCTTCAATTTTACGTTCATTTCGTTTGCTAACAAAACCAATCAGAAAATAGGATAAAAAGTAAAAACCAATGCATACGACCATAATTTTATAATCGATCCATCCTAAATAAAGTGTCCCGAGAATTAGAAAAAGTGTTTCATATGAAAAATCATATAATTCGGAAATAAACTCATTGATATAAAACGGTATTTTCTTTGTATATATAATTCCGCTTTCTTCTATGTCACGAATTTTCATAAACTCTTCTATTTTTCTACTTAATAAGAAACTAAAATGATTTCTATTAATTTCTCCCCTAACTTTAATATGTGCCCAATCATCAGAAATTAATCTAAAATAATAGAGCAAATAGGATATTCCATATATTAATAATACCTGAGCTATTTTTATTACATTTATGCTGCCTGTAGATGCTTGTTCTATCAGCCATTTGTCAACCCATATTTCAATCAACATAAAAAATGAACTGATTAGTGTTATAAATAAAGCTAAGTAAATTATTCTTTTTACTTCTCTACTTAAAAATCCCATAGACTCCATCTCTCACTTTCTTTATCAATATA
Organism: Thermotogota bacterium; assembly: GCA_029780115.1. Taxonomy (GTDB): domain Bacteria; phylum Thermotogota; class Thermotogae; order Petrotogales; family Petrotogaceae; genus Defluviitoga. Next base: position 8,574 of record JAKOZG010000019.1, on the reverse strand, counting down.
GGTTAACTTTTGATTCTGAATTAAATATATTCCATCAAACAAATTTATTTCATCTTTATTTAACTTATGGCTTATATATAAAATCGTAACATCATTTAAACTGGTTATATATTCTAAAATATGCTTCTTTGATTTTTTATCTATCATTCTCAATGACTCATCAAGTATTAAGATGTCAGGTTTTGCAAGTAGATTCCTTATTAGTAAAATTTTTTGCTTCTCACCACCAGATAAATTTACTCCATTTCTTTCAATATGATCTCTTAGATTTTTATCAAGTTCAAATATTCCCATAAGATGCTTGATATCTTTTTCGTCTGCACCTGACCAGTTTATATTATCCCTCACAGTACCTTTAGATATTGGCGCAAATTGATCAATGAAAAAGGCTTTATATCCTTGCCGCTTAAAATCTAAGAAAATTTGTCTTGCTAATGTTGATTTTCCAGTACCGTTGTCTCCAATTAATAAATAATGTTTTCCAAAAAACATTGTTAGTTTAACGTCATTCATCAAGACTTTGTTATCATATCCTATCTGCTTATCATAATAATCGTAATATATCTTTTTCGAGTTATCTGGTTTAATTAAACATTGTTTATAATCCTCAAAACTAATATGACCCTTATTGTTAATTGATTTGGAATTTGTTACCATTTCTTTATACTTTTTGCGAAGTTCGGAAGTCGATGATATTTGGTGGTATCCTTCCGTGATTTTCACAAGTGGAGAAGCTAATAGAGTAGATAAAAATATACTGGATATAAGTTGACCAGGAGTTATTTTGTTATAGTTGTATAATAATACCGCAAAGATAATGAGGAAAAGTTTTTCCATAGCATAATAGACGGAATTTAAAGACATATATTTTGAGTATTTCAAAAAGTATGACAACTTGCCTTTCATGTATCTTTCATTATCTTTTTCAAATAAATTTAATGCCTGTTTATTTAATTTTAAACTTTTAATATTAATAAAATTTTCCAACAAGTTTCGATTTAAAAAAACAAATTGAGAAGTATTTTTTTGGTCTATCATTAAAAGTTTTGATTCATTTAAACCATATAGTTTGTTAATAAATAGATTCAAAATCATAAAAGCTAAGGCTATTAATACCATTGTTCTATTAATAGTTAGTGCATAACAATAGGCAGCTATACTTATCGTTACTTCAGATATTAATATTACTATTTGTCTGTCAAATCCTTCTGTTATACCTTCGACTAAGTTTGTTTCAAGAGAAGAAAAATCCTCATCTATATTTTTCTTGTAGAAAGGAGTGAGCATACTATAAAATAATGCCTTGCTTCTTGTTCTTCTCTTAGAAATAAGGAATTGTTCAGTTGCAATAACAGACCATATTTTTATACAAAAACCTACTACTATGGTTAATAACATTATCCATAGTAAATTTTTATCTAAAACAGATAAATTCATAAATCTATCTATTATCAATTGTTGCTCATATAATAACGCTATTGATATTGCACTAGATATTGCAATTAATAATCCTATTACTAAACAAATAAGCATTGATCTATTATTCACCTTTCATTGAAGACTCATAATCATTCAACGCATTTAAATACGCTATCTGGTAATCAAGATCGTCAATCTTTGCTAAAACTTGGCCCTTTTCTACTTTGTCTCCCTTTTCAACATATACTTCTACTACTTCCCCTGATACTTTTGGAATAACAGACTCAATTTCTGCTGTTATATTCCCTACAACTTCTATAGAATCTCCTATTTCCCCTGATCTTACTTGGTATTCTAAATATACAGAAGGGATTTCGCTTGATTGATTTGTTTGTGTAGTATTACCAGTTGGAAAGATTATTATCCATATAACCACAATTATTGCTATTATTACTATCGACCATATCGTTATCTTTCCTCTTTTCTTCAATTTTAATCACCTTCTTCTAACTATATTTGAACCATTTTTCATTGTAATGTCTATTGAATATACCTTAAACCGTTGTTATGAATCCGTTTGTTCGAGATAAATAGAATTTTGATATTTTATCGATTTTAATACTCAATCAAACTACCAGTTTCTCTTGCCTTGTTAAAACCCAATCTAAACACTAATAGACCCAAAGGTATCGTAAGTAAACTCATTATTATCAAAATTATTATCTCGTTTTTTACATCCATAAACGTGGCTCCTGTTAGTAACGATTTTCTTAAAGCACTTAAAGCATATGTGGGTGGCAAAAAATATGAAAAACTCCTCAACCATGCTGGTAATATGGATATTGGGTATAGTACCCCACTAACAAGACCTGACAGTGTACTAAAAATCCAACTTATTGGATCTCCCATCTTTGTTACCATTATTACTCCTGCACTCATAAGACCTATCCCGCTTATACATATTATTGAAAGTATTAAAATGAATAACGATAAAATTATATTTATTGTCATTTGAATATCAAATATCAAAACCAGGAACAAAAAAATAACTCCTACATTTATTGTAGTCCATATGAAACTGTTTATCCCATTGAATATTAACAGTTGCCACAATGGTGTGTTACTCATCAATAAATACTCAAGTGTTCCCATTGTTTGTTCTGACCTTATAGAATTTCTAAAAGAATCTAATGCAACTGAGACATAACTCATATACATCGTTCCTGTTATTAGAAATGCCATTAAGTCTCCACCGTAAGGTTCAAGCATGGGGAAGGTGTTCCCTTGTTGCAAAAAATTAGCCATGAATCCAAACCTTAAAACACCTATCAGCATACTTGCTATTCCAAGTATTGCGTACGTTCTATAACTGAAGTTTGTTATGAACCCTCTTTTAATGAATATCCATAATTTTTTTAAAAAACTCATTTTTTATCATTCCTCACAAAGTTTATGAATACTTCTTCTATTGAAGGGGTTTCAACATTTATTGTAAGTATCTTTCTGTCTTGGCTTTTCAGTTTTTCTATCAGTTGATCAAGTACTTCAGCAGAATTTTCAACTTCTATTTCAAATTCGTCATCTTTTATCTTTCTAAATAGGTTTATCTTTTCTTTGATGCCATCTTGTGCGATTAAATCTTCACTGATAGCTTTATCTATTTTCACTTTTATTATTTCTTTTTTTAATACTCTTTTTAAGTTTTCTTTTTTATCAACAGCAAGCATATTCCCTTTGTTCAATATACCTATTCTATCGGCAAGAAGTTCTGCTTCATGCATATCGTGTGTGGACAGTATAATAGTCTTATTTTTATCCTTGAGAGATAGGATTATGTCTCTTATCTCATTTGCACTTATTGGGTCGATAGAAGATGTTGGTTCATCGAATATGTATACATCAGGATCATGTAACAATGCTCTTGCTAAAGAAAGTTTTTTCTTCATACCTGTTGAGTATTTCATATATTTTAAATCTTTGGCGTCTTCTAAATTGAATAGATTGAGTAAAAAATTTATTCTTTCTTTTAAGTCCTTACTTTTTATACCGTACAAAGTACCAAAGAACTCAAGGTTTTGATAACCATTCAATCTGTAATAAAACGATCTTTCAAACCCTGTTGATAACCCTATCGATTTTCTTACCTTATACTCATCTTTTTTGATGTTGTATCCGTTAACCCAAGCATCTCCACATGTTGGTAGTATGAGAGTGGAGATGGTTTTTAGAAAAGTAGTTTTCCCTGCACCATTTGGTCCAAGCAAAACAAATATCTCTCCATTTTGAATGGATAGGTTTATATCTTGTATGGCTCTTATTTCTTTCTTTTTTACTTTGAATACCTTCGTTAGGTTTTGTGTTTTTATCGTTTCTATATCAAAAACCGCCCTTTCATCTATTTTACGCGCAGGATACTCCATCCTTTATAGGGTAGAGATGAATGTGCCATTCCCTCCTGTCAAATAAAAATGTTTTGACTTTACTAATCAATGTCAATTTCATATAACTGGCACTTCTATGAATTATAGTACCATCTAATTTTCTTAAATCAAAATATCTACTTAAATGTCTACCAAATATAAAACTTTCTTGTCCTTTGAATCTTACCTTGTCAAACAATCTGAATCCTTTTACCGAATATGGAGCCTGATTTAATTTCTTTTTACCACCTTTCAAGATATTCGCTTTGTGTATCTGCCTATTGTGTTTCCTCACCTGTTTAATGAAATACCAACAATCTAATTTTTTAACGTGTGGTGGGTAGTTGACATCTTACGAAAGATGAAAATTAATCAAATATATACAATTTTGCATCATTACTATGCAATAATTATTACCGTTTCAATATTTTTAAGATCACATTTTTATTCATATCGTGTGTACAGCAAATTTCATTCTTAAATACTATGATTGAACCCCCACTTTTCAGTTGGTTAATCTCTGCCATTATTTTTAATAGCAAATGAGGCTAATTTAATTGTTATCCCCATTCGCACATAGCCAAGGAAATTTTTTATCCCAACATGGGTTGTTACACTGTGGGTTGTGGCAACTATCACAATTTTTAACTGTTTCGCATCCTTCCTTTTCGCCATTTCCTCCACAAGCAGCTAAATATCTGTCTTTATCAAATACAGGTTCATTTATGAATTCCATAATATCACCCCTTTTAAATTTTTACTCCTAATTTTTTATCAGATAATAAAGAAATCATACCTTTTAGATTGTATTTCAAAGGAATGCATGTGTATGGCTTTTTCCATGGAGAGCCTTTTAATCTCTCAACAACAACTGCATTAAAAACACATCCTCCCATACACATTGGAAGTACAGAACATTCCATACATTTTTGATCTTCGAATGGTTCGTAAGTTATCCATTTTTCAAATTTATGGTTTAATTCAATATCTTCGTTTGTTAATTTACCTATCGCAGAGAATTTATTTCCTATCTCTCCCCAACATTTGTAAATACTCCCATCGACATCTATTACACAACTATTTTTACATAAGGCATCACATCTGGCCATTCTTAATCTTCTAAATGGATTGAATGGATAATCAGGAATAGCTCTAAGCACTTCTCGATAAAGTTCAACCTCTACTTCAGCAAATTCTTTCAATGTAAGCATCTCATCATTAAATCCTGTGGATAGTTCTTCCACTACCTCAACTGGTTGAAAATCAAAATCAACTCTCCATCTCTTTTCCGCAAGTATCTTTATCATTTTTTTCACATTTTCTATACTATTTTTAGAGATATTTGTTCTAATGGTTACGTACATCTTATCTTGTGCATAGTTTATATTTTCCATAATTTTATCGAAAGTAGGATTGCCACTTTTAGTCTTTCTATAATTGTCATGAAGAGTCTTATCTCCATCAACTGTTATTATTACAGAGTTTACTCCACAGTTCAGTAGTCTATTGACAATGTCATGAGTTAACAAATAACCGTTCGTTACGACATTCGCTTCATACTTTACTTCGAACTTCTTACATATTTCTTCAAAACCTTTACTTAACGTTTCTAATTCATCAAGTGCAAGAAGCGGTTCTCCTCCATAAAAAGTTATGCTCAATACTTTAGGGTGTTCTTCCTCAAATCTTTTTTCCGTCATATTTAGAATTGTGTTTACAAGATTTTTTGCTATTTTTGCGGGTTTCTTATCCATTAAAGTTATCAACATTTGTTGATAGCAATAAACACAAGAAAAATTACATTCTTCGGTTAGACTTATCGTGTATCTTAAAAATCTATCACTGTATTTGTAATTGTTTAACCTCATTTTCAAATATGTTATTTCGTCAAATTCATCAGGGATAATGTATAATCCTTTTTTCAACTTTTCTATATCTTCATCAGATAGCTTTATTTCTTCTATATTTCCACTTTCAAGAACTTCTTTAACTTGTTTTACTTTGTTTGGTTCAACATATAGAATGGCATTTGAAATGCTATTAAATAAAATGAGATAGTTATCTTTTTCTATAAGCTTATTATACCTTGATATTTTCATCTTTTTTCACCGCTTTCATCTTTCTTTCCATGTCTTTTGTGAAATACCACAATCTTGCGAAAGATTCTAAAGCAGTTTTTTCTTCTGGACATCCTCTGAATCCTGAATTCACTATAGCCTTTCTACATCCTCCAAAACATTGGGGGAGTAATTTGCACTTTTTACATTCTTCATCTTGAAAAGCATCATGTTTATACCATAAAAGATACTTCGTTTTATCATATTCGATACCATTGTCTGTTACTTTTCCAAAGTTGTCCCCCTCATTTACTGCAACTGTGCAAGGGAAAACTTCACCTTTAGGCCCAATTAAAATAGAAGATTCACAGTCATATTCACAATAAATTGGATTAGAAAGAATAGGAAGAAAAGTTTCAAATCCTTTTTGAGATGCATAGTAATAGAATTTAGCCAACTTTTCGTAAGAATTTTCTCCTCTAAAATTCATAACTTCACGGTGAATTTCTTTTTCTGTTTCCCCACCTTGAAATATCCATCTAAAATAAATTCTTAGTCGGTCTTTGGGAAGAATTTTAAGCGCATCCACCAACTTATATATTGCGTCATAATTATCTGGGCCAACGTTAACTCGTAAAGTAATTCTTGCTTCTTTTGTCAATTTGAAGAAATTTTTTATATTTTCAAACAAGGTATCAAACGTTGGTCCTCCACCCTTTAAGGGCCTATACTTGTCATGGTATTCTTTTGGGCCATCAAGAGTTATTTGTACGTTGCGTATCATTAATTCGTCAAATAGCTTGGCTTTTTCAGCTGAAAGTAAGTATCCATTTGTTGAAATGGAAGAAGAAAAATTAGTTTTATATTCTTCACAGGTTTTTATCACTTTCTCATTGATATATTTTATAGTATCAAATTTTAAAAGAGGTTCTCCACCAAACCAGCCAATATGTATTCTTCGTTTGCTTTTTGCTACAGTTGAAATATAATTTGCAACTGTTTCAGTTGTTTGATCATCCATAGTTGGCCCTTCATGTGTTTCATAACAATAAATACAATCCAAATTGCATCTCATTGTAGGCATTATTGTGAAACTTATAAAACTAGCTCCATATCTGCTTCTATGGTTCATTGTCTTTAGATGTTGTATTTCATCAAAATTCTCTTCTATTAAATAACCACCATATATAAGGTCATTTTTTAAATCTGCATATCCTCTTGACCATTCTTTATTTGGCGATTCCATTATTTCTTTTATTTTATTATATTTTTCTTTATTTACAGTCGCAATAGCTTCTGTTAGAAGATTAACAAAAACAACTTTGTCTCCATCCTCAAAAATAACATTATAATTCGAGTTTTTATATCTTAGCATTCAAATAACCTCCTTCTTTTACAATGTTACCACTTTAGAAATTCTAAAATCCTTATTTTATGTATGTTTCAAATTTAAATTTATTCAAAAATACCTCCCCTCTTCTAATCCTCACTAATTATCCATTTCTTCAACATATTCGGTACTTTTACCAAGGTCTGTACAGCATAGTGGTGAGATTTCCTTCTTTTGAGGTAATGATATAAAATCCAATGCTTTCACCTCCACAAATCAATAATAGATTTTTATTTTTTATTATTTTTCGAATATAATTATCCTAATGCTACACTTAAGATGCGACTTATCTAATAAAGAAAGATTCCACTCCTTCTTCAAAAGACCTTTGATTGTTGCCTAAAAAAAGCGAGTTCCCTGACTTGGATGTCAAAAGCTGACTATTTCAATTACTGCTTCTCTATCTATCTTTAATAATATATTCCCAACTTACCAAACATTTTTCATCTTTTTAACTCTTTTTCCAATCTTTTTTAAAACTTTAAAATACACACTTACCAACTTCCTTCAATGTAACTTACAATTTCTTCTGGATTTACTGATTTTATACATGAGATTATTTCAGCATCTCCACCAAAAACAAAAACTCCCTTGATAGCAATACTACTGCCAATAAAATAAAAACGAACTTTTTCATTTTTTATCCCTTGACTTATTACCAATTAGCTTTTTTGATTTTGTAATTAACCTTTTTCTCTTACAAACTCAAAAGACCATTCACTATTTTTATCATACCCTTTTCTATATGATAAACAAGTGATTTTTTTATCGGCCTCAAATATAGATTGGAATATATTTTCAGAGATTACCTCAAAAAAGCTTATGTAAACTTTAATTAAGACATTTTTTATCATGTTTTATGCACCATTTTCGATTTCTCTTTTTTGATGATAGTTATGTTATAATTAATTTTGAGTTACAAACTTCTTTTTTGAGAAATTATCTAAGTTGAATTTAGGTAAATAATAAATGATGAATGTATCAAAATAGTAAATATTAGATGACTAAGGTGGGTTAGTAAAATGACTCTTCAATCTTTAGTGAAGATAATTAACTATGGACAATTTTCAAGACCATTTTTAAATTGTATAGTTGATTATCTAAAGAATGAATCAACAAAACAACGTGAAGAAATTATTGATTACATTGATGTATTGAAATTAAAATGGGATACAAAATATGAAGAAGCACTGGAAAAAATAGAAGAAGTAATAAAAGGATTATCAAAAGGTGGTTTGTATTATCTTTTTTTAGAACAAAAAATGATTATTTTAAAAAGGTTAAATGA
>JAKOZG010000018.1 GCA_029780115.1 Thermotogota bacterium | reverse complement strand
ATTCAGCGGTACAATAATCACATCGATTGTTTTAAATTTACCAACAATGGGTCCCTTTTTTTATAACGCATTGCTAAATCATGATCAATATTTAGTAATGACTTTTTTAATGTTCATAGCCTTTATGACTCAAATAGGAAATTTAATTGCAGACATTGCACTTGCGATGCTTGACCCAAGAATTAGAATCAGTTAACCTATTTAGATTCGGAAAGTTAGGAGGCGACTTTGTGTGAAAGATCAAACTAAAAGAATGGTTAATGCATTCTTTAAAAATAAATTAGGAGTAGTTGGTTTAATAATCCTAATTTTCTTGTATATAATGGTAATCTTTGCAGAATTTATAGCCCCTTATAGTTATATGACTTCAAATAGGAATTATACCTACGCTCCCCCAAGTAAGGTAAGATGGATTCATGAAGGCAAATTCATCGGCCCTTATATACACCCTTTAAAAAGAGAAAGACATCCGGTTACACTTCAACTAACTTATGTAGAAGATACTAGTGAAATAGTTCCGATAAAGTTTTTTGTTCATGGAGACAGTTACAAATTATGGGGAATATTTGAAAGCGACTTACACCTTTTTGGGATTTCTAAAGATACAAATGCATTGTTGTGCTTGTTTGGCACAGATAAATTTGGTAGAGATTTGTTGTCAAGGGTTGTTTACGGTTCTAGGGTTTCTATGACCATTGGACTTGTTGGTACTTTCATAAGCGTGATTATTGGTGCTATTATGGGTGCTATTTCAGGATACTTTGGTGGATGGGTAGATGTAGTTATTCAAAGGCTTACTGAGTTACTTCGTTCTTTTCCACAAATTCCACTTTGGTTGGCTTTGGCAATGATTATTCCCCCGCAGTGGCCGAGTACCATGGTATATTTTGCTATTGTGATGGTTCTTTCGTTCATAGGTTGGATGGGTGTAGCAAGAGTAGTAAGGGGGATGGTTCTTAGTTTACGGGAAAAAGAATTTGTCATTGCAGCTAAAACAATGGGAGCTTCTGGTTTTAAGATAATTACCAAACATCTTATTCCAAACACAATGTCCTATTTAATAGTTGTATCTACACTTTCAATTCCGGGTATGATTTTGGGAGAAAGTTCCATGAGCTTTTTAGGACTGGGTATCAAAGAACCGATGACCAGTTGGGGACTGTTACTAGGACAAGCTCAATCTCTATCTGCTCTTTCTTCTTATCCATGGCTTTTGATACCAGGTATTTTTATCGTTCTAGCTGTTCTATCTTTTAATTTCGTAGGTGAATCTCTAAGGGATGTCGCCGATCCTTACAAAGTGGGTGAAAGAGCATGAAAAATTCAAAAAACATTCTGGAGATAAACAATTTGAAAATTTATTTTAAGACCTTTGAAGGAATTTCTAAGGCTGTTGACAATATAAGTTTTGTACTAAAAGAGAAAGAAACTCTAGGATTGGTTGGAGAATCAGGCTGTGGCAAGACTGTAACTAATTTGGCTATAATGAAGTTACTAAATCCAAAAGCTACCATTCTTTCGGGAGAAATATTATATCAAGATAAAAATATTTTGGAAATAGAAGAGGAAGATTTCAAGAAAGTTCGAGGAAAAGAAATAGGTATGATTTTTCAAGAACCGATGTCTTCATTTGATCCTCTATACACAATTGGAGAACAAATGTACGAAGTTTGCAAAACCCATTTAAAATTATCAAAAACTGAGAGTAGAGATAAGGGAATTGATATGATGAGAAGAGTTGGTATTCCAGAACCTGAAAAAAGATATGAGCAATATCCTCATGAAATGAGTGGAGGAATGTTGCAAAGAGCTATGATTGCATTAAATCTTCTAACTAATCCCAGAATTTTAATTGCAGATGAGCCAACAACTGCTCTAGATGTCACAGTTCAAGCTCAAGTTCTCAATTTAATGAAATCAATTCAAGAAGAATTTGGAAATTCAATAATTTTCATAACTCATGATTTGGGAGTAATCTCTGAAATGGCGGATAGAGTACATGTTATGTATGCAGGAAAGCTTGTAGAAAAGGGCACTACAGAGGAAATTTTTAAAGAACCTAAACATCCGTATACAAAAGGTTTGATGGAGTCAAAAATCAGAAGGGAGTATAAGTCAAAAACGCTACCGTATATTCCTGGAACAGTTCCTTCCCCCCAGCATTTTCCAGATGGATGTAGATTTAATCCACGTTGTAGTTTTGTCAGAAATATTTGTAAAGAAGAAGAGCCCCATGAAATCAATATAGGAAACGATCATTTGGTATCTTGTTGGTTGTATGTGAATGGAGGTAATAAACTTGAAGATAATTAAGGCTAAGAATATAAAAAAATATTTTCCAATAAGAGGGGGAGTGTTTTTAAAAGTTACCGGTTATGTCAAAGCACTAGAAAGTATAAATATTGAAATAAACGATTTTGAGAGTATAGGTATTGTTGGAGAATCAGGATGCGGAAAAACGACTCTTGGTAGAATAATAACGAAGATATATGATCCAACGGAAGGTTCACTTTATTTTTATGATGAGAAAGGAAATGAATATGATGTAACAAATAAGCTTGATAAGTCAATAAAGAGTACTTTTAGAAAAAGTATTCAAATGATCTTTCAAAATCCTTATGATTCTTTGGATCCAAGGTTAACAGTTGGAGAAATAATTAAAGAACCCCTTCAAATACATAGAGTGTTTAAAAATAAAAAAGAAGAAATTGATTATATAAACGAATTATTAGAAAGAGTTGGCTTGAGTGCAACTTATACCACAAGATATCCACATGAATTTAGTGGCGGTCAAAGACAACGAATTGCAATTGCTAGAGCTTTAACCTTAAAACCAAGATTAATTATATGTGATGAACCTACTTCTGCTCTCGATGTTTCAGTTCAAAACCAAATAATCGAGTTATTAAAAGAAATTCAAAACGAGTTTAAAATATCATACCTTTTTATATCTCACAATTTAGATTTAATCCATCATGTGAGTGATAAGATAGTGGTTATTTATTTGGGAAATGCTATAGAAGAAGCACCTGCAGACGAGCTATTTGAGAATCCTCTACATCCTTATACAAAGGTATTAATGAGTTCTATGCCAAGTTGGGATCCAGGGAATAGAAAGTTGGACAAAGTTTTAGTGACAGGAGAGCCTCCAAGTCCTATAAATCCACCATTAGGATGCCCTTTTCATCCTAGATGCACATATAAGATTGATGCTTGCGATAAAATTCAACCGGAGTTGTTGGGAGCAGAACATAAGGTGGCGTGCCATTTATATGATTAAAAAAACAAGATTTGAAAATTTTTGTTCTAAATTAAAGTTCTAAAATAAAAATAGATAATTAGTATTTAATAAGTAATAAGTAATAAGTAATAACAATATATCAATTTTTTAGAATTTCAGTTATTCTTGACTATCTATTACTAATTATTGGTAAATATATAAAAAAAGCTCGTTTTTACCGATTTGCAAAAATAAATGTTTTATGAGATAGTTAAGAAAACAGGTTACAAATTTTTATTGTGGAAGATAATGTATTTACTTTATCACAAATTAGTCACGTCAAATTCTTACTTTACCACCTTAACTATGTTGAGTTACAGGTTGAGTATTTTAAAATTATCAAAAGGAGGTTATTAGGTATGAAAAAGTTTCTCACGTTGTTATTAGTCGGCATTTTAGCTTTAAGTATATTTGCAGCAAATTTTGTCGTTGATGAGATGTTTACCCCCGAAAAACCTAAGCTTGGAGGTACTCTTACGATAAGACTTTCCAGTGCACCTCAATCTTTTAATTATTATGGCACACTAGATAATGTAGCTTATACTATAGCAGGTCAATTTTTAAGAGGACTAGTTGATCTCAATCCTATCACAAATGTTATTGAACCAGCTTTGGCAGAATCATGGGAAACTTCCGAGGATGAAAAAGAGGTAATTTTTCATTTAAGGGATATTAAGTGGAGTGATGGTCAACCATTCACGGCAGATGATGTAATATTCACTATGAATTATTTTATAATGAACAGGTTTGCTGAAGGTAACGAAATTGCAAGATTCACGATCGCCGGAGAACTTGTTAGGTGGGAAAAAGTTGATGATAGAACCGTAAAAGCTTATCTGCCAGAACCTTACGGAGCTTTTTTTAATGTTCTTAGCCATGCTTACATCCTTCCTCAACACAAATTAGAGTCAAAAATTGACAAAAGCGATATGGGATCGGTTAACCGCCTATGGCTAACAAATACACCACCAACTGAATTTGCAGGAACAGGTCCATTTGTTTTAAAAGAATATGTGACAGAGCAAAAAGTTGTTTTAGAGAAAAATCCATATTATTGGAAAGTTGATAAATGGGGTAATAAACTTCCATACGTCAACGAATTAGTTTACATAATTATTCAGGATGATGAAGTGGCAAATGCTCAATTTCTAGCTGGTAAAATAGATTATATGACGGTATCACCAAGAGATTATCCCTATTTAAAGCAAGAAGAAATATCAAAAGGAAAAATACAAGTTTTTAAAGGTCAACCAATAAAACCAACACCCAGTCCTGTACATGTCACATTTAATTTTGATGCCAAAAATCCCGAACTTAAAGAAGTATTCAGGAATGAAAGATTTAGATTTGCAATGGAATATGCTTTAAATAGAGATAGAATAATAGAGGAAGTGTATAATACGTTGGCAGTTTATGGTGGAACTCCAGTTCTTCCAAGCAATAAGTCTTTTTACAATCCAAACATAGAAAATATTAGAAGAAAATATGATTTACAAAAGGCGGGACAAATGCTCGATTCAATTGGTATAAAAGATCGAAACGGTGATGGTTGGAGAGAATTACCCAGCGGTAAAAGATTTGAATTTGTTTTAACAGCATCGAGTGCTCAAGAATTTCAAGATATTGCTTATATATTTTCTCAAGATTTGGAAAAAATAGGAGTTAAAGTTTATTTACAAATACTTGATCCAACTTTGGTTTCACAAACTACACAATCTGGTGATTTTGAAGCAGCACTGGGAGCTTTTGGAAATCAACCCGATCCTCAATTAAGAAAGGCTATTTGGCAACCCGGAAATCATTTGTATTACAATCACCTTTCAACTATGAATAAAGAAACAGGAGAAGTAATATTTGAAGAAATGTTAGATTGGGAGTTAAGAGTTTATGAAGATTTTGAAAAAGCTCAGGTCACAATGGACCAAATATTAAGAAAAATTTATTATGATGATTGGCAAGCACTTTATGCTTATTATGTTCCATTTATATTTGTTTGTAAAGGTATGGAGTTATCCGCTAAACAAGCAAATATCGCAAATTATTTTTTAAATGAAGAAGGAGTTATTGTATATTCTAATGAAACAATATTTAAAAAATAGTCTTTATTGTTAATAGTGAGGGAGATTTTCTCTCTCCCTCACTTTATTCATGACTATCAAGTTTAATGTTGTTAGAAATATATAGACATTGGAGGATTGAAAGATGACAACATTCATTATTAGAAGATTACTCATCATGATTCCAATGATGATTTTAATTTCTGTTATTTGTTTTGTCATTACAGAACTTCAGCCTGGTGATTTCGCCACCCAATATCTTAACAATCCCCGCGTATCTCCTGAACAGGTGATTGAATTGCAAAAATCTTTAGGACTTGACAAGCCTCCTATACAGAGGTATTTTCTGTGGATAAAAGGTATTATTACAAAAGGAGATTTCGGGTATTCATTTGCCTATAAAAGACCTGTGGGTGAATTAATTTGGGAAAGAATGGGTTGGACGGTTTCAATTGCCCTTTTGACTATCATATTTCAATGGATAATAGCTGTTCCTGCTGGAATCTACACATCATTGAATCAGTATACTGTTGGTGATTATATTCTTACCTTTGTAGGATTTTTAGGAATTTCTGTGCCAGTTTTTTTCCTTGCTTTAGTTTTTATGTGGTTAGCTTTGCAAATGGGTGCAACTTCCTTGGGAGGTTTATTTTCAGCAGAATATATGGGAGCTCCATGGAGTTGGGCTAAGTTGGTTGATTTGCTAAAACATATTTGGTTACCTATTGTAGTGATAGGATTCTCAGGTCTTGCTGGTTTAATGAGAGTTATGAGGGGTAATATGCTTGATGTTGTCAATGCTCCGTTTGTTACTTCTCTAAAAGCTCGTGGATTAGAAGACAAAGTTGTTAGACGTCATGTAATAAAG
>JAKOZG010000029.1 GCA_029780115.1 Thermotogota bacterium | reverse complement strand
GTTCAGTCGAAAAGTTCTACGATGCAAAATATGTTGATATAAGAGATAAGTCTATTAAAACAGGACAAGAGCTTTTCTGTGGTAGAAGAACACGGAACAAAAACTTAAATGAAGAAAATCTTCATAAGTATCGTGGAGCTAAAAAATCAAATGGCAGAAGAAATATTCGTAAGCAAAGATACGCTTATCAGCCTAAAGATATCGTTATCTTTGAGAGCAAAAAATATTCAGTTCAAGGTGTACAGAACAAAGGTGAATATATTAAGCTAATGGAAATGTCTAAGCCAGTTAAAACAGATTTAGTTAAGCCCTATATGTTTAGGAAAGGATTTAGTATGTTTTATAACTGCAATTCATCCCCCACTTACAGAAGTGGGAGTCTTCTTGCAAGAAAATGATAAAAATAAAGAAATGACACACAAAATATCTCAAGGAGGAAAGATAAAACATGCCAGGTGTAAAAATAAGCATCATAGGGGCGGGAAGTGCTGCATTTTCACTAAGATTGGTAGGAGACTTATGTAAAACAAAAGGATTATCAGGTAGTCTTGTTTCACTTATGGATATAGATAAAAACAGGTTAGATGCTGTTCATATGTTGGCTAAAAAGTTTGCGGAAGAATTTGGTTCTGATATCAGATTTGAGACTACTATGAACTTAGAAGATTCAATTAGAGATGCAAGCTTCGTTGTAAACACTGCCCTTGTTGGTGGTCACAGTTACTTTGAAGAAGTCCGAAAAATCTCTGAAAAATATGGTTACTACAGAGGAATTGATGCACAAGAATTCAACATGGTATCTGACTATTACACAATTTCAAACTTCAATCAAATTAAGTTCATGCTTGATGTAGCAAAACTTATTGAAAAACTTTCACCAAAAGCATGGTTACTTCAAGCTGCAAATCCTGTTTTTGAATTAACAACCTTAATTTCAAGAGTTGTTCCCATTAATATGGTTGGGATCTGTCATGGTCACCATGGAGTAGACTACTTAATCGAAAAAATGGGGTTAGAAAAAGAGAAGGTAGACTGGCAAGTTGCGGGAGTCAATCATGGAATTTGGTTAACTCGATTCCTGTACGAAGGAAAAGATGCTCATCATTTCATAGATGAATTATTTGAAAGAGAACTCAAACATTTCAAACCAACTAACCCTTTTGATGACCAAATTTCACTTGTTGCAAAAGACATGTATGAATTTTATGGAAGGATGCCTATAGGAGATACTGTGAGAAACGGAACTTGGAAATATCATTACGATCTTGAAACAAAGAAAAAATGGTTTGGTGAACCATGGGGTGGAGTAGACTCAGAGTTGGGGTGGAAATGGTATCAAGATAGACAAGCCGAAATAGCAATAACTATGCAACAAGTTGCGCAATATTTTAAAGAAAATCCAAAAGCAAAATTACTCTCCAAAGAAACACAACAAGCAATCATCGCTCAAGCAAAGGATGAGGTAAAGGAAGAGTTCACAAAGGAAATTTACACCTTATTAGATCCAGAAAGGAAGAGTGGGGAACAACACATATTACTTGCTAATGCATTATTAAATGACGAAAAAGTTGATCTAGTATTGAACATTCTTAACAACGGAACAATTCCAGGAATAGCTGACGATGTTGCAGTGGAGATACCAGTGTATGCTGACAAGAATGGTATTCATCCATATGAGATAGAACCCGATATACCAGAAAGGATCAAAAAAATGTACTTAATGCCAAGAATATTAAGAATGGAGTGGGCACTAGAAGCCTTCTTAACTGGAGATAGAAGAGTCTTAGAAGAATTTTTAATAAGAGATCCAAGAACTCGATCTTACGAACAAGTTGTGAAAGTTATCGACGAAATATTGGCTTTACCAGGAAATGAAGAGATGAGAAAGCATTACAGTAAAAAATAGATTCAAAAAGTTAAATTTAAGGGGCTAAATTTAAGCCCCTTTTTTATTTTTATAATATACAAAATCCTCTTTAAAAACCTCATGTATCTTTTCATTAAATGAATTAGAAATAACTTTATTTATTTCATTTATACCAAAAGTTTTCATAATAGATTTTTTATCAAATTTTGAACTATCAACAAGTAGATATATTTCATTACAGTTCTCACCAACTATTTTCTTCAGACTCGCACTATGAGGAAGATTCTCAAATGCTCCCTCTTCTAAAGAAAATGCACTGCATGAAAAAAAGGCTTTTTCTACACGTATTTCTTTCATCATATTTTCTGGGATAACGCCTACAGTAACACCGTTTTTGTTATCTAATGTTCCTCCAACCACTATTATGTTGTGAGTCGAATTTTTTGATAGAACTAATGCCGTATATAAATTGTTAGTTACAATATTCAAAAAATCTTTATTTTCTGCTAACTTTTTAGCCAAAAGAAAACAAGTGCTACTCGCATCCAAAAAAACAGTAGTATCTCGATTTATAAACTGCAAAGCTAATTCTGCAATCTTTTCCTTTTTGTCCTGATTGATCTTCACTCTCTCAAAAAATAAAGCTTCAGTGAAATGATTCCTTTTCCTTATTCCCCCATAAAACTTTTCTATTAAACCTCTTTCATATAATTCAGATACATCCCTTCTAATCGTAACCATCGAAACTCCAAGTTCATTAGCTAGATCCTCCAAATTGACCGAGTTCCTCTTTTGCAAAATTTCGAGTATTTTATCCTGCCTCATCATTTTATTCAAGTGTACCACTCCTAACTATTTAAATATTAGATTATTTTAAACTTCTAAAAGCCTATCTTCACAATATTTATGGAATTAGTTTTATTATAACCTACATTCAAAATTTCATCAAATTAAAATCTTTTTTATATACTTATTACTTTAGTGAAAGGAAAATAATTATGTAAACCTTGTTCAATCAGGTTTGAAAATGTTAGTTTTAAAAGTAATTCCCCTGTAACCTCAAAAAGCAATTTATTTTTTTCATCATTAATATCTGAAATTCTGATAAAATTATATCATAAAATCATCATATCTTGTCCATATTTTAAAAAATCTTAAAAACCAAATAAAAATATTGATATTGAAAAAATTACTCTTTAATCTGGTAAAATTAATAAGAATCAATAATTTAATAAGATCAAAAGGAGGATAGCATACTTTCTAAATTATCTTTAGAAAGGTTATATATTATGAATGAAAAAACACGTTTAATTAATATATGCCTTGCAATGGAAAAAAATGGCCTTGTGAAAGGAACTTGGGGAAATGCTTCAATAAAAGATGGTGAAAAAATATATATCACTCCTTCAGGATACCCTTACGATAAAATGGTCGAAGACGACGTAATGGTTATTGATATAGAAGGAAGTATCTTAGAAGGCTTTAGAAAACCATCATCTGAATATCAGCTTCATCTAGAGATCTATAAAAACAGAAAAGACGCGAATGCTATAATTCATTCCCATCCCATTTACTCTTCAGTTGTTTCTCTTGTTAAAGAGTATATCCCACCCTTGATAGAAGATGGAGTGATGATATGTGGCGAAAGAATTAATGTAGCAAAATATGGGCAACCTGGAACCAAAGATCTAGCCCTTAAAGCTGTAGAAGCTCTAGGGATGAATCATGCTGTTATACTAAAGAATCATGGATTAGTTACAATAGGCGAAAATGAGATTGAGGCCTTAACAGCTTCAATAATCGCCGAAAAAACTGCTCATATTTATATAGAAGCATTAAAAATAGGAGAAATTTCAGAATTGTCACCTCAAGACGCCAAAACATTGAGAGAAAAATACCTTACTTCTTACAGGCAAAAAGGATAATTTAATCCAAAAATTTATAAAATGCACTTTTCAGCATTTTTAAAGTAACCAAAATCTAATAGCAACGAAGGAGGTAACAAACAATGAAAAACCTGTCAAGAACCATAGTCAGTTTAATTGTTTTAATAATAGCAAGCCTTACATTTTCACAAGGATTTTTCAGTGAGGAATTCGGTGGAATTGGTGGAGTAGATATAGGGGCAAAATGGATGGATGTGAGTGAGTTAAACAAAATGTTGAAGAAAAATAAACTTCCTGAACTTTCAGGACCAGCTTTCTTAGCCGGTGGAGGAGGTTACGCATTATTAGGAAAAGTCTTATATGGTGGCGAAGGTTATGGAATATATATGTTGGAAAAAGCAGATGAATATACCTTAAAGTTAGACGTTGGTTATGGCCTTTTTGACATAGGATATTTAATCTATGCAAAACAAGCCTTGAGAATCTATGGAATAGGTGGAGTTGGCTTCGGTGGAATGAAGTTTAATATATCCAAAGATCCCACTTCCAAAAAATTTGATGATCTTCTTACTAATTACTGGGAAAATTCATTTGAATCAGGTGTTATTCCCATTTTTAAAATTGGAGCAGGAGCTGATTACATATTAGCACCTAAAGGTTCATCGTCTACCGGCGGTTTAGCAATTGGAATTTCAGCAGGTTATGTATTTGCTCCTTTTGATCCAATTGGTGGATGGGAACTGTCTGACACTTCTGTTTCTAATGTTCCTAAATTTGGTCCAACCGGTCCATACATAACTATAAAAATCGGCGGTGGTGCTTTCGTATTCTAAGTAAAATATTGATGGAGGCCTAATATGAAATACTTTACGTTAAAAGAGGGAGATAAATTACCTCCATTTTCCTTAAAAGATTCCAATGGACGAATAGTAAATATAGAAGATTTTTTAGGAAAATGGCTTGTAATATATTTCTATCCAAAAGATGGTTCTAAAGGCTGCTTAATGGAGGCTCTTGACTTTTCAGATAACCTTGATGAATTCAAAAAATATAATTGTGAAGTTATAGGAATTAGTCCAGATTCTATAGAATCACACAAAAGATTTATAGAAAAAAATAATTTAAAAATTCTTCTTCTTAGTGACCCTGAACATACCATCCTTGAAAAATTTGGTGTATGGCAACTCAAAAAAATCTATGGAAAAGAAAGTTGGGGCGTCGTGAGAACAACTATTTTAGTTGATCCAGATGGTTTCATTAAGAAAATATGGAAAAATGTAAAAGTTAAAGGTCATGTTTTTGACGTTTTGGAAAGTTTAAAAGAACTAGCGCAATTAAGTCAATAACCGTTGTTTTTTTAATTTTTTGAATCTCTCAAATTTAACTCATTTTAATTTTGTTTTGATCCATTAAAAAGGTCAATTACCCACCGCCTATAGAGGCGGGGGCTTGTAGAAATGCAAGCTCGGTTGATTAGCCTATGTCATTAGTTTTTGCTAATGATTGGTTATAGCAGAATATATAGTCACCGTGGGATGCTCCACAAGTCCCATGCTCTGAGGGTAATGGTTAAACATCTCTGAGGGGTAGGAGAAGTGCTGTTACCATTAAACCTGCTATAACATTGGCGATGTGGACCTACAGGCTTCGGCCTGACTTACCTTGATGGAGGTTTAAATGTGGTATATGTATTATCTGTTGAAGGCAACCCTTTGATGCCAACTAAAAGGCATGGCAAAGTTAGACGTCTCTTAAAACAACAGCTTGCTAAAGTAGTTAAAGTTAAACCTTTCACTATTCAGCTATTATATGAAACTACTAGCTATACACAAAATATCACACTTGGTATAGATAGTGGTTATAACTACATAGGTTTCTCTGCTGTCACAGAAAAAAAGGAATTAATATGTGGTGAAGTTAAACTAAGAAATGATATATCTGAGCTTCTTAAAGAAAGACGGATGTATCGTAGAATTAGGCGCAATAGACTTAGATAAGAGAATACGTTCTGTATAGAGATAATTATACCTGCCAGCTATGTGGCAAGAAAAACACCATACTTGAGGTACATCATATAGGCTATTGGAAACAAGATAGAACAGATAGACCAGGCAATCTAATAACATTATGTACCAAATGTCACAATTCTAATAATCATAAAGATGGAGGTAAATTGTATGGAATGAAGCCTGTTCAAAAACCATTAAAGGACGCAACATTTATGTCTACTATAAGATGGAAATTGGTCAATGTGCTGATGTGTGGCTACACTTACGGTTATATTACAAAATCCAAAAGAGTAAGTCTTGGTTTGGAAAAGACACATTATAACGATGCATTTTGCATAGCAGGTGGAATTAATCAACAGAGAATAGAACCTATCTATTTCGAGCAAATTAGGAGAAACAATCGTTCACTCGAAAAGTTCTACGATGCAAAATATGTTGATATAA
>JAKOZG010000014.1 GCA_029780115.1 Thermotogota bacterium | reverse complement strand
AGCCTAAAGATATCGTTATCTTTGAGAGCAAAAAATATTCAGTTCAAGGTGTACAGAACAAAGGTGAATATATTAAGCTAATGGAAATGTCTAAGCCAGTTAAAACAGATTTAGTTAAGCCCTATATGTTTAGGAAAGGATTTAGTATGTTTTATAACTGCAATTCATCCCCCACTTACAGAAGTGGGAGTCTTCTTGCAGGAAAATGATAAAAAGCTTCTAATTAATTATTTTTTAAAAGGTAATTTTTTAAGTTATGAATAATATAGTTAACTAATATTGTTGTTAACTAGAAACAAAAATATAATCTTTTATTCTTAAATTAATTCATTTTTTTACAATATTTTGGTAGAATAAAAATGAAGATGGTTTTAGAATCTAAGGATTGTAAATTTGATGAAAAATGTGAAAAAAATATTCCTTTAGACATCTATAAAATCAAGATTTTAAAACATCCAATTTAAATTAACTAAAGGAGGAATTTATTATGGATAAAGCAGGAAAAATTGAAGTAAAAATATCGTTAGATGAGAAAGTAAGAGAAACAATTTCTAAAGAACTGAACGCATATTTGTCCAATTTGCAAATTTTCTACGCAAAGTTACATAATTTACATTGGAATGTAGAAGGTAGAAATTTTTTCAAAATTCATGAAAAGTTAGAAGAGTTTTATGACTATATATCAGATCAAATTGATGAAATCGCTGAGAGGATTCTTACTTTAGGATATAGGCCATTGGTTAAGTTGAGTGACTATGTTCAAAATGCAACACTCAAAGAAATTGACAGTAAAAGTTATGGTATAGAAGAATCATTGAACATTGTTTTGAATGATTTTTCAGAATTAGTTGGACAACTACGAAAGATTATAAAATTAGCACAAGAGTATGGTGACGAAGGAACAGCAGATATACTAATAGGTTCCATTAAAGAATTTGAGAAAAATTCTTGGATGCTGAGAGCTACTTTATCTTAAGTGGAACATCATAAAGTTACTAAAAAAGCGGCTTTCGCCGCTTTTTTATTTTTAATTATCTATAGGTTTAAAAATCTTGCCACTTCAATAAAGTTTTCTTTTAATGAAAAATACAAATTTTTGTATATTTCATAAAGTTCATCATATATTTCAAATAACTGGGGCTCAGGTTCTATTATTTCTTTTATTTTAACCCAACTTAAAACTTGTTCTAGCTTTTGACCATTTCCTAACGCAGCTAGCATAGACGCTCCATAGGCTCCACCCTCATCTATTTGAGGTATTTTTATAGGCATTTTAAAGTTTGCTGCAACCAGTCTAATCCAGGTTTTATTTTTGGCTCCTCCGCCAACTATCCTCATATCATTAATTTCAGTTTTTTGTTTTATGAGTTCGAAAGAATCTCTTAAACCAAAAGTTATTCCTTCCATTGTTGCCCTCAACACATCATTTTCTGTATTTATCGATGATAATCCAAAAATTACTCCTCTTGCATTAGGATCTCTATGTGGGGTTCTTTCTCCATTAAGATAGGGAAGAAATATAATTCCATTTGCTCCTGGAACAGATTTGTTTATTCTTTCTTCTATTTCATCCCAGTTTGAATGCGGGAAAAAGTTATCTCTTACCCAATTTAACGTGTTAGCAGCAGATAGCATAACGCCCATATAATAATATTCATTTTCTAGTACATGATTAAAATAATGAATTTTTCCTTCTAAATCGGGTTTTTTGTTATCAGTAATCGTTAAAACTGTCCCGGAAGTTCCTATACTAACCATAGACTCTCCTTTTCTAGAGATGCCTATTCCAAATGCGGCAGCAGCATTATCTGCTCCTCCTGAAACAATTTTACAATTTGTCCAGCCTAGCTGACTTTTTAGTTCCGGTCTTAATTGTCCTCTAGTTTCGTATGAAGCATATATATCTGGCATAATATTTATATCAATTCCAAATTTTTCAAGCACTTCTTCATCCCAGGTGCTCTTGTTAATATTAAAACATGCGGTTCCTGATGCGTCGGAATAATCTATTCCTAAATTTCCTGTTAATTTAAAGATTATATAATCTTTGGGAAGTAATATTTTTTTTATCTTCTTAAAATTATCGGGCTCGTTTTCTTTTACCCACAATATCTTGGGGAAAGTAAATCCTTCTAGAAAAGGATTACCAATTTTTTCAATTACATTTTTTTCTCCCCCAAGAAGTTCAGTAGCTTTTTTACATTGTGGAGTGGTTCTTTGATCGCACCACAAAATAGCTGGTCGGATAACTTCGTAATTTTTATCTAAACAGACTAAACTATGCATCTGGCCCGAAAAACCTATAGCAGAGATCGAATGTTTTAAAGAAACGTTTTTTAATATTTCAAGAACACCTTCCCACCACATGTTGGGATCTTGTTCTGCCCAACCGGGTTTTGGAATATTCATTTTCAAAGGATAAGAATAATTATCTAAAAGTTTACCTTTTTCATCAACCACTAGCCCTTTTATTGATGTTGTTCCCACATCAATTCCCAAGTATTTTTCCATGACAATTCACCTCTAGTTACTTAACTATTTTTTCAGAAAAATCGTCCATTACCCTCAAATTGGCTCCTGTTAAACAAGCAGTTTCTATATCAAAAACTGGCTTACAGGTTTTTGTAAAAGATTTTAATGCGGGTTTTAAAGCCCTTTGTTTAATTATATTTTCTATTTCAGTTAAATATTCATTTGGAAAAAGGGAACCATATCCTCCGAAGATTACAAATTCAGGATTGAGTATGTTTATAAGATTTACAGCTCCTACAGCTAAATAGTATAGCATTTGTTGGATAATTTCATACGAGTTATTTTCTTTTCTTTGAGCTTTATCTAATAAGTTTTTGAACTTTTCTTCATAAGTATCTCCTTCAAGCTTCCCGTTACTATATTCATATATTTTAGATATCGTATCTATTGAAGCATAAGTTTCCCAACACCCTTGATTGTTACAAAAACATTTTTCACCTTCTTCTTGGATAGTCATATGTCCAAACTCTCCTGCAGTGTAGTTGGGACCCAAATATATTTGTTCGTCTATCAATAGGGCACCACCAATACCCTGAGATATGAATATGTAAATCCCATTGTTAAAGTTTTTTATACTCTTGTTAAAAAACAATTCCGCTTGTAATGCTAACTTTGCTTCATTAGCTATAAAAATCGACTTATCCCAATCAGGGAGATTTTTTAGAAAAGCCTTTTTAAAGTTAATGTTATTCCAATTAAAATGAGGTACATATTCAATAATTAAGTTATTTCTATCTACCATTCCTGGAAAAGAAAAAGAGATACCAGCAATGTTTTTTTCCTTATTTTCGTTGTAAATATGGCCTACAGTTGCTGAAACTTTTGCTAAAAAAGAAGAAAAACTTTTTGGAGTTTCAAATTTGCTTAAAATTTCTATCTGATTATTCAGATATCCCATCCCTACTATTGTACTTTCTACACCAACTTTTACAATTATAGAAACAACAGCTTCTTTTACTGGTTCTAGTTTTATGGGTTTTCTTCCAGGTCCTTGTGACGACTTTCTTTCTCCTTCTTTAACAAGATTTTTATCCATTAGATCAAAAACTATTTTTGTGACAGTACTTTTGTCTAAACCAGTAAGTTTAGTAATCTCGTTTCTAGAGATTTGTGGTGAATATCGAATTAAATTAAAAACCATTAGTTTGTTTGAGTAGCCCATTCTTTCAGCGTTTATTTTCTTTAGCTTCAAAATTTAAGTCCTCCTTAAATCAGTTTTTCAATCATTCAAAAATGTATTGATTGATTAAATTTTCTAAATATTCTTGTCTTCCAGATTTAGGTAAAGATACTTTCTTGTCAATAACATAGTCTTCAAGTTCTTTGAAGTTTGTTGTGCCTTCTACTATCTTTTTTCCTATTCCTTCGTTGAAACTATTATATCGTTTTTCTATGAAATCTTCCAATACTTTGTCTTCAACTATTTTATGAGCTATCTTTAGGCCTAATGCGAATGCATCCATTCCTGCTATGTGTGCATAAAATAAATCGATATCTTCGTAAGATGGTCTTCTTACATGAGCATCAAAGTTTAATCCTCCAGGTGCAATACCTCCGTTTTTAAGTATTTCATACATAGCCAAAACATTTTCATAAACGTTGGTAGGAAATTGATCTGTATCCCAACCAAGTAGTAAGTCTCCCATATTTGCATCTACGCTTCCTAAAAGATTGTTAATTCTTGCATATCTTAATTCGTGTTGAAATGTATGTCCTGCTAACGTTGCGTGATTTGCTTCTATGTTGAATTTAAAATACTTGTCTAAGTCATACTTTTGTAAGAATGCATAGGAGTTAGCTACGTCAAAATCATATTGATGTTTTGTAGGTTCTTTTGGTTTTGGTTCTATCAAAAACTGACCTGTGAAACCTATTTCTTGGGCATAATCTACCGCCATATGCATGAATTTAGCTAGATTGTTTAACTCTAATTCCATGTTTGTATTAAGAAGCGTTTCGTATCCTTCTCTTCCACCCCAAAAGACATAGTTTTCTCCATTTAATTCTTTGGTAATTTCAAGCGCTTTTTTAACTTGTGCAGAGGCGTAAGCATAAACATCTGCATCACAAGTTGTGGCTGCTCCTTGCATGTATCTAGGATGAGCAAATAAGTTAGCTGTTCCCCAAAGTAATTTAATACCAGTTTCTTTCATTTTTCCTTTAATATGTTCTACAACTTTATCAAGCAATTTGTTAGTCTCTCTGAGAGTTTCTTGTTCATCAACTAAATCTCTATCGTGAAAACAAAAATATTTCACACCAAGTTTACTCATAAATTCAAAAGCAGCATCAGCTCTAGCTAAAGCTTTATCTAAAGGATCAGTGTACTTATTCCATTCTCTGTGAGCACTTTCCACGCCAAACATATCTCTGCCTTCTGCAGTAAAGGTATGCCAGTATGCTACAGAAAATCTTAGATGGTCCTCCATCGACTTTCCTCCAATTATTTCCTTAGGATTGTAATAATGAAAAGCCAATTGCTCTTTAGAGCCTTTTCCAACGTATTCGATTTTTTTAATTTCTTTGAAGTATTCACGCATTTTGTACCCTCCTGTTATTTGTATGTTGATTTTAGATATTTTAGAAATTCTAAAAATCATATTTAATGTTTATTCTTGAATTTATTTTTATTAAATACCTCTTTTTTAAAACTTCTATTTCTAAATTGTCTATCCGTCTATTCACATATCTACATTTTAAACCTTTTTACTAAAGCTTCTAATTCAGATGATAATTCACTTAACTCTTTTGCACTCTCGTTTATCTCTACTGATTGACTTAGTTGTCTGTCTATTACCTTTCTTGAGTTTTCTAATTGTTCACTTATCTCTGATACCGCCCTTGCTACTCGCTCTATCGCTGAACTCATCTCTTGGGCACTCGCACTTTGTTCTTCTGCACTCGCTGTCATGTTTTCTATTCCTCGATTCATCTTCTCTATTCTTTCTCTTATGTTGGTAAAACTTTGAAGGACATTTACCATCTTTTCATTCACTTTTTCTATCGTTTCTACTACTTTGTTCGTTGAGTCGTTCACTTTCTTTGTGCCTTGCGTTATGTTTGCTAGTATCTGACTTATTTCTTCTGTCGCGTTCCTCGATTCTTCTGCTAACTTCCTTATCTCATCTGCTACTACCGCAAAGCCTCTTCCTGCTTCTCCTGCCCTCGCAGCTTCTATCGCCGCGTTTAACGCTAACAAGTTCGTTTGTTCAGTTATTGAGTTTATCGTTTCTACTATGCTTTGGACATCTTTCGCATTCGTCGCTAGTTGGGTCACTTCTTTTTGGCTTTCTTTTGTCCTTTCTACCGCTTCTTTTACTATCTCACTTATGCTTATTATTGTTTGACTTCCTTCTTGCGCT
>JAKOZG010000016.1 GCA_029780115.1 Thermotogota bacterium | reverse complement strand
ACCGCCCCAGTTAAACTGCCCGCCTAACACTGTCCGGATCAAGCTCTTCACTTTACTCCGTTAGTAACCCACCACTGTAAGGGCGGTATCCCACTGCCGGCTCCCCCTAGCCTGGCGACCAGGGTTCTCAGCCTCCCGCCTATCCTGTACATACAGCGATAGATTACAATGTCAGGTTACAGTAAAACTCCACGGGGTCTTTCCGTCTAGCTGCGGGTCCTCGGCATCTTCACCGAGACTGTAATTTCACCGGATCCTTCGTTAAGACAGCTCCCCAGTCGTTACGCCATTCATGCAGGTCGGAACTTACCCGACAAGGAATTTCGCTACCTTAGGACCGTTATAGTTACGGCCGCCGTTTACCGGGGCTTCAGTTCGGAGCTTTCACCCCTCCCCTTAACCTTCCGGCACTGGGCAGGCGTCAGTCCCTATACGTCCACTTCCGTGTTCGCAGAGACCTGTGTTTTTGGTAAACAGTCGCTAGGGACTTGTCACTGCGGCTCTGTACCAGCGTTTCCACCAGCACAGTCCACCCCTTCTCCCGAAGTTACGGGGCCTTTTTGCCTAGTTCCTTAACGAAGGTTATTCCGCTCCCCTTAGCCTTCTAAGCCAGTCTACCTGTGTCGGTTTGCAGAACGGGCTGTATATAACTCATACGCTACACGAGGCTTTTCTCGACAGTTTGATTAGCCACCGTTGGCCTTACGGCCTCCCCATCACGACTCCTCCTCCACCGGCGGTTTTCCCTACCGGCTTCTCAGGCATCGTCGCTTGGAAGACTTGCAACTTAATCTCGGCAGCTTCACCTCCTGTGTCACCCCTTGTAACTCGTTATATACAGGCACGGGATTCTTTACCCGTTGTCCATCGGTTACCTCTTTCGAGTTCACCTTAGGTCCCGGCTTACCCTGGGCGGACGACCCTTCCCCAGGTACCCTTAGACTTTAGGGGTGGGAGATTCTCACTCCCATCTCGTTACTCATGCCTGCATTCTCTCTTGTGCTTCGTCCAGATGACTTCTCAATCACCCTTCTCCCTATCGCACAACGCTCCCCTACCTATAACCTTTCGGTTATACCGTAGCTTCGGTGTGTGGCTTTAGCTCCGTTTCATTTTCGGCGCAGTCCCCTTCTATCGGTGAGCTGTTACGCACTCTTTAAAGGTTGGCTGCTTCTAAGCCAACCTCCCGACTGTCTCAAGAGGTCCACTTCCTTTCCCACTTAGCCACTTCTTCGGAACCTTAGCTGTCGGTCTGGGCTTTTTCCCTCTCGACCATGAAGCTTATACCCCACAGTCTTTCTCCCTGTCATCCAGTTAAGGCATTCGGAGTTTGGTTGGTTTCAGAGGTCACCCCCCTACGCCATCCAGTGCTCTACCTCCTTAACTTTCTTCTACAGAGGCCGTGCCTACACACGTTTCGGGGAGAACCAGCTATCTCCAGGTTCGTTTAGCTTTTCACTCCTACCCACACGTCATCTGAGAATTTTTCACTATCCACCAGTTCGGGCCTCCACTTGGTTTTACCCAAGCTTCACCCTGCGCATGGGTAGCTCACCTGGCTTCGGGTCTATGTCTAATGACTTTCGCACTATTCATACTCGGTTTCCCTGCGGCTTCACCTTCTCCGGCTTAACCTCGCCATTAAACATAACTCGCAGGCTCATTAATCAAAAGGAACGCGGTCACTTCCGCTCCCGCTTCCTGTAGGCATACGGTTTCAGGTTCTCTTTCACTCCCCTCCCGGGGTGCTTTTCACCTTTCCCTCACGGTACTTATCCTCTATCGCTCTGCTAGAGTATTTAGCCTTGGATGGAGGTCCACCCGGATTCACGCGGGATTTCTCGTGTCCCACGCTACTTGGGATTCCAGCAGCTGTGTCATAAGTTTACGTGTACGGGACTTTCACCCTCTTCGGTAGGATTTCCCAATCCTTTCCACTTACCTTATTTCCTCAGCCCCCTATCGGACAGTCGGGTAGCTGGATCCCTCTACCCACATACGACAACGCCTGTCCGCTTTTCCATCGTATGTGTTTGGGCTCTTCCCCTTTCGCTCGCCACTACTTAGGGAATCTCGTTTGATTTCTTTTCGCCTGGGTACTAAGATGTTTCCCTTCCCCAGTTTCGCTTCCTTTTCAGGATGCCTTTCGGCAGGTTTCCCCATTCGGATATCTGCGGATCTTTGCTCGCTTGCAGCTCCCCGCAGCTTTTCGCAGCTGGCCACGTCCTTCTTCGCCTCTAGCTGGCTAGGCATCCACCGTATGCCCTTATTACTTTGGACTAACCTATGCACTTGTCAATGAACAATCGTTTTTATTCTGCGTTTTAATGAACAACCGAAAAACTTGGTGGAGTGAAGGGGACTTGAACCCCTAACCTTCTGCGTGCAAGGCAGACGCTCTCCCAGTTGAGCTACCACCCCATATAAAAAATTAGACTATATTTAGACTATATAAATGTTTATCTATTTAATGAACAAAGATAAATCACTCAAAAGTAGATAGAGGGAGTTAAACAAAAATTATTTTTATTTGTGTATATCTCCTTAGAAAGGAGGTGATCCAGGCGCACCTTCCGGTACACCTACCTTGTTACGACTTCGCCCCCCTCGCCAAGCCCACCTTCAACAGTACCTCCCGTACTGCCTTCAGGTGTTCCCAACTCGGGTGGCGTGACGGGCGGTGTGTACAAGGCCCGGGAACGTATTCACCGCAGTTTGGCTGACCTGCGATTACTAGCGATTCCGACTTCATGTAGGCGGGTTGCAGCCTACAATCCGTATTTCGGAGAGTTTTTTTAGGATCCGCTCCACCTCTCGGCTTCGCTTCCCTTTGTCCCCTCCATTGTAGCACGTGTGTCGCCCAGAGTATAAGGGGCACGCTTACCTGACGTCATCCCCTCCTTCCTCCGCCTCGTCGGCGGCAGTCCGATGAGAGTCCTCGCCTTTCTGCGTTAGTAACTAATCGTAGGGGTTGCGCTCGTTGCGGGACTTAACCCACCACCTCACGGCCCGAGCTGACGACGGCCGTGCACCACCTGTGTAACCTCCCGCTTTACAGCAGGCCAGTAGATTTCTCTACCTTCAGTTACATGTCAATCCCTGGTAAGGTTCTTCGGTTACCATCGAATTAAACCACATGCTCCACCGCTTGTGCGGACCCCCGTCAATTCCTTTGAGTTTCATCCTTGCGGACGTACTCCCCAGGCGGCTCACTTAGCGCGTTCGCTTCAGCACAGAGAGTTTATCACTCCCTACACCTAGTGAGCATCGTTTACGGCTAGGACTACCCGGGTATCTAATCCGGTTTGCTCCCCTAGCTTTCGGGCCTCAGCGTCTGGTGCACCCCAGTAGACCGACTTCTCCACCGGCGTTCCTACCCGTATCTGCGGATTTCACCCCTACTCGGGTAATTCCGTCTACCTCTGGTGCCCTCAAGTAATTCAGTTTCATCCGCTAGCCTATCGTTGAGCAATAGGTTTTCACAGATGACTTCTTTTACCGCCTACGCCCCCTTTACGCCCAGTAATTCCGGGTAACGCTTGCCCCCTACGTCTTACCGCGGCTGCTGGCACGTAGTTAGCCGGGACTTTTCCTAGCCTACTTTCTTCTCCTGTGTGTCCACAGGCCTTTTATTCGGCTAGTTCAGAAGTTTACATCCCGAAGGACTTCTTCCTCCACGCGGCGTCGCTGGATCAGGCTTTCGCCCATTGTCCAAGATTCCCCACTGCTGCCTCCCGTAGGAGTAGGGCCCGTCTCTCAGTGCCCTTGTGACCGTTCATGCTCTCACACCGGTTATCCGTCATCGGCTTGGTAAGCTTTTATCTCACCAACTACCTGATGGAGAGTAGGCTCATCCCTCGGCTGTCTCACCACTTTCCCCTCTCGGGCTTATCGAAGTTTACCTACCGTTTCCAGTAGCTATCTCCGTCCAAGGGGTAGATTCCTACCTTTTACTCACCCGTTCGCCACTATCCTAAGCTCGCGCTTAGAACCGTTCGACTTGCATGTGTTAGGCACGCCGCCAGCGTTAACCCTGAGCCAGGATCAAACCCTTCATCCTAACTCTTTTTAACCCTCTATCTACTTTTCAATGAACCCCTTTTTCGCCGCAAAAATTGTTTATGCGGCCTGACCACATTTGTTAGAATTTATATGAATTTTCAGTTATTAGTACCTCGATGTATTATATGGTACCACAATTATAAGAATTTGTCAACACAAAATGGAAAAGCAAAAGGTTAATTTAAAATAACAACACTATTTTTCCCATAATATTCTATAACTTGCGTAAGAAAATCAGGATTATATTTTTTAGATAATACAAATAGGATACGTCTTTGAATATTTGGTACTTCTAACCATCCGTCAGTAAATATGATAATACCTTCGGGTCTAATATTTTCTTCAACGTAATCAACTGCAGGTTGTAAATCTGTTGAACCTTTCCCTTTCAAAATAATTTCTTTCCATTTTCCCTTATGGTAGGTCATGACATTTTGAATTTGACTATCAGCTTGAACTAGTGTTACTTTACCTCCAAGATTTTTTGTTATTGATTCGATTTCACTAAAAAAAGAGTTATACTCTTCTTCTATAATTGATCCGGATGTATCAACTATTATTGCCACATTAGGTCCTAATTCTGAAACCCAACCTGGTTGGTCTTCATATCTTCTATTTGGTTTTAACAAACTTCTATATTTTTCTACAACTATTGAACTTCCAAAAAATCTTCTCAAAAGTGTTTTCCAATTTAAATATGGTTTTTTAACCATCAAAGAAACTGCCATTTCAACACCATCGGGTAAATTTTCTTTGGATTTATCATATGCCTGAGTTACAAATTCACTCACAATATCGAAAGCCATTTCCTCAGGAATTTCAGAGGAAAAATCATGTGAATCTGCATTTTTTTCTCTTTTGTCAATTATTTCTTCTAAATCTACCATTTTTTTCTCTTCTATAAAATCGAGTATATATTTATAATATTCTTCAGCTGTTTTATTCAATAAATTCATTGGAGCGGTAACAAAAAAGAACTCATTATCTGGAGCATGTCCTTCGGCCACCATTACATCTAAAGGTGTGGCAAAAGCATCAAGCTCCCTTATATATTGATTTATTGCAGCATCCATTGCTAAGTCCCAGATGCCTTTTTCCCGTTTATTTTTTGGTTTAATGAAAATATGACCATGGATGATATGATATATTTCATGTTTTAAAAGACCTTTAGTTATAGTTAATCCAAGATTTTGCAAACGTTTAGGATTGTACATAATCCTAAATTTAGCTTGAGAAGTGATTGAAACTTTAATTGTTCTCACAGCTTGCGTTGGAACATTATCAAAATTCATCCTTAAATAAGAAAAAAATAGACTTTCTTTTTCTAACTCTATCCAAGCTTTTTGAAGTATATCACTCATATTAGATACCTTCCATCCAAGAGGAATCTCCAAGCGTTATAGCAATTTCCTCCAATAACTTATCGTAGAAAGCTCTTTTTAAACCTTTGTTCTTTTCTATCATCTCATTTAAAAACCGTAATACAGAAAACAATGCATCTTTTGGAACTAAATCACTCAACTTTTTTAAATTTTCAGCAATAGCTCGTTGGTCTTGATTATTTAAAATTTCGATCATATCTTCTTCTTGAAGTGATTCAAAGAAGTTATTGATTCTGAATATAAGAGTGATTTTTTCTTCATTTGAAAGTTTGGCAACTTTTTCTATATTTTTGCCTTCCAATAACAAAGATTTAGGATCAGGTAACTCAACCTTATTTTCAAGAAATGAAAGAAAAGTTCTAGCGGCTTCGGACCCTACTATGGCTGCTGAGACAACATAACCATAGTTTTTAATATCTTCTTCTGACAATAAAGATAATACTTTGGCCAATTTATACCAGCTTCTTGGGCTAGGTCTCAAATTTAATCTCATTGATACAATTGTATCAGAGGAAAGATATTCTGGATATTCCTTAATAAAAGAGATAATTTCGGGCAATACATCGTTATTTGCTGACCACTCGACCCAATCATCAACATCAGGAGAAAGTTCTAAATGAAAAAATCTTGACATGAATGCAGGATCGGTTATTAGATCAACTTGGTCATATTCTTCATCAGGTGGATTAGCAGCTCCCATAATCCAAGCTCCTTCTGGAAGAACGTGATTATGAATTCTTTTATCTATAAGAAGTTGCATGATTGCGTTTCTAATAGACCTATGCGCTCGGTTAACCTCATCTATCATAATTAATACATTATCTTTGTCTGGCCACCAATCAGGTTTTAAGAAAACAGTTCTATCTGAACCACGGGCAGGTAAACCAATTAAGTCACCCGGTTCCATTTGAGAAATTATTAATATTATTAATTCTCTTCCAGTTTCGGAAGCTATTTCTCTTGCAATATCAGTTTTTCCAACACCAAAATGTCCCCAAATTAGTGGAATTTCACCAGCTTCCATTATTTTTTTGGAAAGATATTTTACAGTTGATGGTTTCAATAATAACTACCTCCTATTATGGTTTTTCTTCTTAAACAATTCAGAGATTCTAAAAATTAATAGGGCTTTGCCCTAGAACCCTTTTTTACCGATTGTTAATCGGAAGGAACTAATTCGGGCTGCCGCCCGGAACCCACTTAAAAGATAAATTTATTAAAATCAATTAGGTTTTTCCAAGCCAGGAATTCTATAATTAGAATCTGTTTTAAATATTAAAGGATAAATTTCGCCTTCTGAATTTATTTGTCCAACGCCTATTATTCCATCTTCATCTGACATTTCAAACGAGCTGAGTAATTCTTGGTTTTCTTCACCATATATTTTCTGTTCTAACAAAATTCCATTTAAATTAGTTACTTGAATAAAAACATCATAATTTGGCCATTGTTCGACACAAACACCCCCCAAAACAACTTTATTATCAACAATCTTCATATCTTCTATTTTTGATAATGGTTTAATAGATAAAATATCAAAAAACTCAACATCTAAAAGATTATTGTTATTTTTTATAGTATTTGAAACTTTCATATAGAAACCTTTCCATTCTTTTTCATTTAAAGAAGATGCATAACCTCCTATGTATAGATTACCTTGATTGTCATTTTTAATACTCGAGGGATATTCATTGTATACCGTAGTTCCATATTCATCATAAAATAGAAGGGTACCATCCATACTATATTCTAAAAATAACAAATTATGTTGTTTTTCAAGATTAGAATTTGAAGTTCCCACAGCAATTATATTGTTTGAATTAACAGCAATATCGATGATTTTTTCTTCGTTTTCTCTTCCAAAAGAATTTTCCCATATTTTATTCCCACTTTGGTTTA
The DNA here is from genome assembly GCA_029780115.1 of Thermotogota bacterium. GTDB lineage: Bacteria > Thermotogota > Thermotogae > Petrotogales > Petrotogaceae > Defluviitoga. The sequence continues at coordinate 126,287 of JAKOZG010000016.1, read as the reverse complement.
TTAAAGAAACATAAGCTTGAAAATTGTTATTTATTAAAACTTGTCCTGCAATTAAATACCCATTTGAAGTATTTTTTAAGCTATTCAATGTACCTTGATAATTTAATATATTGGACCAATTCATAGAACCACTTTTTGAAGTATTTAAAACATATGGTTTACCGTTTTTTTGGCCCACAAAAATGAAATTATTGTTATGTATTATAAAATCATTAAGGCGAACATTACCACTGTCGATAAAAACTTTAGTTTTGATTTCTCCACTATTGTTAATAAAATAAACATAATATTGGTCTTTATTCTCAACCAATAAGATATATTCATTATTGTTTATCTTTTTAATTTTCTTAAATATAGAATTTTTTTCATCTATTTTTTGAAAGAAAAAATCTCCTTTATCTTGTTTTACTTTTGCTTTTTCATTCGATGAAATATATTCTAACAGAGGAATTTTTTCATATTCAGAATTTGAAGTTAAATAAGCAATAGAACTATCCTTACTTGAGAACAAGAATATTGTACTGATAATAAAAGTGGATCCTAAAATAGCCACTAAAATATAAAATGGGATTTTTCTTTTCATTTATTTCCTCCCACTAATTTATAACTAAAATAAATCTTTTAAATTATATCCTGTATTTAATGTTATAAGAATTAGGATCATGCCAATTGAATAAAAAATCAACTTTCACATTTAATTTCTTTTCCATTTCTTCCTTAAGTGCAGGAGTTAAATAACCTGATAAATTATGAAAAGCGCTTATCTCTATGGCTTTTATTTGATCCCTTTTTATTTCTTTTATGGAAGATTCTATTTCTTTCATTAATTTTCCAAATACTATTGATGGAGAAACGATCTTTCCTGTTCCATGACATACTGGGCAAGGAAAGTACACCACAGAGTCTAAAGCTGGGGTAGTTCTTTTGCGAATCAATTCTAAAAGACCCAAATTTGTAAATCCTACAACTGTCAATTTAGATTTATCTTTTTGGGATTCTTCTTTAATCACTTCAATAACTTCTTTTCGATGCATAGGATCTTTCATATCAATAAAATCTACGACAATCATACCCCCGATGTTTCTTAATCTTAGTTGTCGAACAATCTCCTTAGCTGCTTCCAAATTTGTTATATAAGAAGTTTCTTCTACATTTTTACCCTCAAGGTTACTAGCTGAGTCTACGTCAATAACAGTTAAAGCCTCTGCTCTATCTATTGTAATAATGCCACCATTTTCTAAAACAACTTTTTTATTAAAAATTTCATTCATTTGGTTGTAAACACCATATTCTTTAAATGAATCACCTCTAACGAACTCTAATATTGGCTTAAACTTAAAAGTCTTCAAGAGTCTTTTTAATTTTCTATAAATTTGTTTGTTGTCAACTATGATCTTTTTCGTGTTTGAATCTAATCTTTCTCTTAATATGTACTCCATAAAATCAGTTTCTTCAAATAGAATCTGAGGTTTATTCGCTGCCTCATACTTTTCTTGTATATTTTGAAAGATTTGTCTCAAATTTTCTAATTCGCTTGCAAGTTCCTCTTCTTCCATACCTTCAGAATTTGTTCTGAATATAATTCCTTCGCCTTTCTTTAAAAGCTTTTTTGCTATCTCTCTTAGTCTTTGTCTCTCATATTGACGAGTAATTTTTTTAGAAATTCCGATATTATCGCTTGAATATGGCAAATAAACCAAGTATTTCCCTGGAATACTTATATACATTGATAATTGAGGACCTTTGCGACTACTTCCATCTTTTTTTACCTGTACCATCACTTTGTCCCCAACTTTATAGTTTTCCGCTTTTCCAATTGTGTCTCTAAACCTTAAAAAACCGTTTTTACCGGTTCCTATGTTAACAAAAAACGCCTCTAGACTAGGAACTACATTTTCGATTTTACCAACAAATATTTTACCGGTATTAGTATCAGTCTCAAAATCTTCAAAAAAAATCTCCGTCAGCTTATTATCTTCCAATATAGCTATTCTTATCTCCTCTAGTATTTTACTAAAAATCATTATCTTTTCTTCGTTCATTGGTAGAACCCCTTTTCATCGAACATTTTTTAAAAAATTTTTACCATTGAATTTATTCATGGCTTCTTCTATTTTACCATCTAATATGTAATCTATGGCTTCACATACCACGTCTAATATAATATACAAATCACCTAGTTCTTCTTCTGTAAAAGGAGTTAAAACATAGCTCGCTAAATCACCACTTCCGTGAACATAATTTTTATTAATCCCAATTCTAATTCTTGGAAATTCTGTAGTTTTCAATACAGAAATCAGTGATTTCAAGCCTTTATGCCCTCCATCAGATCCGTTTTTCCTGATTCTTATTTCACCAAAATCTAACCAGATATCGTCATGAATTACGAGTAAGTTTTCCTCAATTTTACCATACTTTCTAAATATTACGGGAAGTACTTCTCCACTTAAATTCATAAAAGTTAGAGGTTTGATAAATAAATTATCACTAAAGGTAAAACCTTCATAATTTTTACCTGATACTTTTTTGATGTCATAAAATTTTTTTTTCTTTTCTTCATATCTATCTAAAGCTAAAAAACCCACGTTATGCTTAGTAAAAACATAACGCGGGCCTGGATTTCCCAAACCTATTACTAAATTCTTCATTGATTATTCTTCCTTATCTTCTGTTGCTTCTTTTTCCATTATAACCTCAGGTTCGGCTGTCACTTCACCTTCTTCGAACTCTACTACTATTTCTTCTTCTTCAACTATTTCTCTAGGTTCTATAATTCCAGCTAATACTTCATCGTCTTCTAGAAGTATTTCTGCACTTTCTGGCATGATTTTTTTTATGTCCTCTACAATAATGTTATCTCCTATTTCTAAGTTCGAAATATCTATTTCAAGAGTGTCTATAATATCTGAAGGCAAAATTTCTACAGGGATCTCATGCAAATAAATATTTAAGGTACCTCCCTGCTCAACTCCTACCGGTTCTCCTATGTAAGTTATTGGTATATTAATATTCATCTTTCTGCCTTCTTGTGGACAATAAAAATCCAAATGAATAGGCTTATCAGTTACTTTGTGCCTCTGAATAGTTTTAATAAAAACAGTCATTTTTTCGCTAGAATTTTCACCTTTTATATTTAATTCAATTAATGTAGTAGCCGTTGCCTTTTCAATTAGCCTTTCTAAATCATTGGTACGTATATTTATATGTTTATTCTCTTTCATAGAAGGGCCATACACTACCGCGGGTATTAACTTTTCCCTTCTATATTTGTTTGCCTTTAATTTTGGATCTCTTTCTAATACCTCTAAACTGAAAGTATGTGTCATATCTTAACCTCCTAAATTACCAAATTTAGTTGTTTTAGAAATTCTAAAACACAAGTTTTTATAAATGTTATAGTTTTAAAAGCTAAATTCTTTAGCGAATTTGATACTCTTGTACCAAAAGGGCAGGAGGGCTGCCGCCCTTGAACCCATTTAAATTCTAAAATTGACTTTCTATTTCTAAATAAAAAACTTTAATCATCTAAAGAGTATACTAACAGATAAATTCTTTCTTATTCGCACCATTGCTTCACCTAAAAAATCAGAACATGCTAATTCAATAAATTTATCTGGCAATTGTTTATGATATATTGTGTCTGTAACAATTATTTTATCAATTCTTGAATTTTGTAAATTTTCAACTGCATTTTGGGAGAATACTCCATGTGTTGCGCAAGCAATAATTTTCTTGGCCCCAGCTTTATCTAAAGTTTCTGCCGCTGCGATGATAGACCCCCCCGTGTCTATGATATCATCAAATAATATACAATCTGCGCCTTTAACGTCACCGATAATTGTTATTATCTCGGCTACATTATCTTTTGGCCTTCTTTTATCTAAAATAGCTAAAGGGAAACCTAATTTTTCTGCAAATTTTCTAGCCCTTTTCACTCCACCAACATCAGGAGAAACAACAACTATGTTTTCTGAAATACTTTTTATATCATCTAAAAAGTATTTTGTAAATATTGGATAACTCCAAAGATTGTCCACTGGAATATCGAAAAAACCTTGAATCTGCTCAGCATGTAAGTCCATAGTAACAACTCTTGTTGCACCTGCAACAGTTATCAAATTAGCAACAAGCTTAGCAGTTATTGGATCTCTCCCTCTAGCTTTTCTATCTTGTCTTGCATATCCGTAATAAGGAATTATTGCAGATATTGAAGCAGCTGAAGCTCTTTTTAACGCATCGATCATAATAAGCAATTCCATAATATGGTCATTCACGGGAGGAGAAAAAGATTGAATTATATAGACATCAAATCCTCTTACAGTCTCATTTATTCTTACGTTTATTTCTCCATCTGCGAAAGTTGAAACCTCACAATCGCCAAGCCTTGTACCCATATATTCACCTATTTTTTTGGCTAAAGGAGGATTTGAATTACCCGCAAAAACCTTGAATTGCTTTTCATTTGCCGACGACATTTTCATTCTCCCTTCAAATTATTTTTCCATTTCTCTTTAACCCAATTAAGCTTATTAACTTGTTGTGCCCTACCTAAAGCCAATGAATCATCAGGAACATCTTTTGTTATTACTGAACCTGCTCCTATTAATGTATTTTTCCCAATCTTTACAGGAGCAACTAACGAAGCATTACTTCCAATAAAAGAATCATCGTCAATAAAAGTTTCATACTTTTTTCTACCGTCATAGTTGCAAGTTATAGTACCAGCACCAATATTCACATTTTTCCCTACATAAGTATCACCTAAATAAGTCAAATGTTGTGCTTTACTGTTAGTAGCGATGTGTGTTTTTTTAATTTCGACAAAATTGCCAATTTTTACGTTTTCTTCTAGAAAAGTACCTTCTCGTAATCTAGAAAAAGGGCCTATTTTCACATTGTCTTTTATTTCACTTAATTCGCATTCTGAGCGTATTATTTTTACTTTATTTCCAATCTTACAGTTTAGTATTCTGGTTAACGGTCCAATTTCACAATTTTCACCAATAATTGTCCTGCCATATATAAACGTTTGAGGTTGAATTATAGTATCTATTCCAATTTCCACATCAGGAGATATATAAGTTGAATAAGGATCCACAATAGTTACACCGCTTAACATCAACTTTTTCATTATTTCCATTCTTATCTTTCTTTCTACTTCCGCTAGCTGAATTCTATCATTTACTCCGAGTACTTCTGCATTGTTTTCTAACTGTATTACTTCAGTTTTATCCAAAAATAAAAAAACGTCAGTTAAATAGTATTCTCCTTGGACATTTTGAGGCTTAACTTTATCTAGAGCATCTTTGAGTTTTTCAGAATTAAAGATAGCTATTCCTGTGTTTACCTCTTTAATGTTCTTTTCATTTTCAGAAGAATCCTTATCTTCTACTATTTTTATCAACTGATTTTTAGAGTTTTTTATTATTCTTCCGTAGCCAGTTGGGTCATCTAATACAACTGATAAAACAGTCGCATCGTTGTTGTGTTCTATATGAGTTCGTTGAAGAAGATCCAGAGTTTCTTTTGATATAAAAGGTACGTCACCATACAAAATTAAGATATTATCTCCCTTTTTCAGAAAATCTTTTGCACACATTACTGCATGAGCTGTACCTAATTGTTCCTTTTGTTCAAAAATTGCAATGCTAGGATCGATTAATTGTTTAACGATTTCAAAACCGTTACCTAAGACAATAGCTATTTCCTCGGAAACTTTTTGAGCAACGTCAATTACCCAGTTAACCATTGGTTTATCGAGAATTTTGTGAGCTACTTTTGGAATTTTCGAATTCATTCTCTTTCCTTGACCAGCTGCTAATATCAAAACTCTCACTTTGCCCCTCCACCTTTACTCCTATATTCATAAATATTCACAACTTTGTCAAACAGTTTCTAATTATATCTTCTGTTGACATATTTTTCAAGTCCATTTCATTAATTATTTTCATAATTTCGTATCTTTGAAATCCTAATGTTTCTAATGCTTCTAAAGCATCTCTTACATTTTTTGTTGTAGATAAATCAGCCGCAAATGGACCAACCGTATTAAATATTCCAGAAAGTTCAGCAATTAAACGTTCTGCTGTTTTTTTTCCAACGCCTGGTAATTCAGAAAGCCCAACGATATCTTCTGCGTTAATCATGCTCACGAGCATCTCCGCACTAACTCTCTTTAAAATTTTAGAGGAAGTTCTCGGGCCTATTTTAGAAACTTTTTTTAAAGCTTCATAAACATCCCTTTCAAACTTATCTTCAAAGACATACATAGAACTATTCCATTCATTAATCTCAAGACATACATAAAAGTCTACTTCATCACCAATATTATAGTTTTGTAAAACTTTAAAGGAAGGATAGGCTTCAAATACAATATTTCCTATCCTTATTAGTATAATTTCTTCTTCAATCTCTTCTATTGTTGCTCTAAGTTTTCTTATCATGAGAACCTACCTTTTTCTATTATTAAGAAATCAAGTTGGTTGAGAAAAATTCTTTAATCTTGCCAACCAAATACAACGAGCCTGTAACAAAGTAAACGTCGCTTTTTTCTGAGAAAAGTTTCATAAAAGCTTCAAGTGTATCTGGAATAAATTCAACATTATTGTTCCATTTCTTGAATTCTTCAAAAACTGCTTCTGGATCTTTCCCTCTTGAGGATGGAACAGAAGTGATTATTATTTTATCAAAAATAGGTGAAATAATTTTTGCGATATTTATATAGTCTTTATCATTCAAGATCCCTACCATAGCAGTTTTGCTTTCATTTGGACAATAAACTTCAACGCTTGTTCTTAACTGTTCAGCAGCAGCTACATTATGAGCTCCATCTAGGATAAGTTTTTTGCCATTTATTTCTGTATAATCAAAACGCCCTTCCCAAACAAAATTTTTCATGGTTTCTCTAAGTTTGTCCACGGACAGGTCAATTTTATATTTTTCTGCGAATGCTTCTGTAGTTGCTAGAGCAATAGTTACATTTTGCATTTGAAAAGTGCCATTAGCTTTAAATTGTAAGTCCTTCAGATCTAAATTTATACCCTTATAATCCAATAAATTTTCATTGATATGATACCTCGGATTTTCAAAATAAAAATCTTTGTTAAACTCCAGTACTTTATTTACACCGACCTCTTTAGATCTTTCTAAAATAACATTTTTGGGGGATTGATCTATATTTCCCAAAATTACAAAATTGTCTTTTTTTAAAATTCCAGCCTTCTCAAACGCTATTTTCTCCTCGGAGTCTCCTAGAGTTTTTATATGATCTTTTGATATAGATGTAATAACAGATACATCTGAATTTACAACATTTGTTGCATCTAATCTACCTCCAAGTCCTACCTCTAACACAGCCAAATCAACTTTCTCTTTTTCAAAGAATTTAAAAGCTAAAGCAGTTATGATTTCAAAAAATGAAGGAGAAAAATCCTTTCCTTTCTTATCCATTTCTTTAATTGCGCTTTCTATTTCAAGATAAGTTTGCATAAACTCATTTTCTGTGATATTTTTCCCGTTTACCTTAATTCTTTCAGTTATTGAAACAAGATGTGGAGAGATATACGTTCCAACTTTTAAACCTTGACCAATAAAAATATCAGAAACCGCTTTTGTTACACTCCCTTTTCCATTTGTGCCAGTTATATGTATTACTTTATAAGAATTTTGCGGATTTCCAATTCTTTCAGCTAGTTCCTCGATTCTAGTTAGTCCTAACTTAATTGCAAAATTAGCTGATCCTCTTTCATAAAGATTATCTATCAAATTTACGAATTCCATTTAATTTATCTCCTTCATTAAATGTTGTAATTTTTCATATTGCCTTTTACTTTCCTCTAACTTCTCTCTAGCTTCATCGACTACATCAGGATCTGCTTTTTCTACAAAATTTTTATTAGATAATTTTTTTTCATATAATTCGATGTCTTTAGAAATTTTTTCTAACTTCTTAGATATTCGTTGTTTTTCCGCTTCTAAATCAATTAAGTCTCCTAAAGGCATATAAATTTCTATATTTTCATCAACATAAACGGTGGCAGAACTTACCGGCTTTGCTTTTATTTCTTCTATCCTTTTTACAAATCCTAGATTTGAAATCAATTCTTTGTTACCTTCAAACCACTCTTCTAAAGCAGTCACAACTTTGTAATTTAGCGACACTTCTTGAACCTGTGGAATATTCATTTCTGCCTTTATATTTCTTATTTCTCTAACTACCTCCATAATTTTTATGAAATCTTGTGCCTCTTTTTCAAAATAATATTTTTTGTCGCAAACAGGCCATTTCGCTGTGATCAACAACTCTGAGTCTCGATCAATTGGCAATTTCTCCCATAATTCTTCTGTTATGTATGGCATGAATGGATGCAACAATCTCAATGAATTATCAAAAACCTTAACGAGTACATTTTGAACAATCATTTTTTCTATTCCTTCAGATTTTAACCTATTTTTTGAAGCTTCTATGTACCAATCACAAAGTTCATTCCAAAAAAACTCATACAACAGTTTGGCTGCTTGATCAAATAAATAAATATCCAGATAATTAGTAACTCCTTCGATAGCATTATTTAGCCTAGTTAAAATCCATTTATCCTCAATTTTTAAATCTCCTTCATTTAACTCAATTTTATTATAATCATCAATATTTAGTAAAACAAATCTAGTAGCGTTCCAAATCTTGTTCGCAAACTTTCTATATGAGTCAAAAAATCTTACATCTAGGTTTATATCTCTACCCTGAGCAGCTAAAATAGCGAGTGTAAACCTTACCGGATCAGTACCATATTGACCAATCATCTCTAAGGGATCGATCCCATTCCCTAAAGATTTTGACATTTTTCTTCCATATTTATCTCTGACCAACTGGTGAATATAAACATCATGAAAAGGCTTTTCTCCCATAAATTTTTCACCAAACATAATCATTCTAGCAACCCAAAAGAAGATGATATCAAACGCTGTAATTAATAAATCCGTTGGATAAAATGTGGCAAGATCTTCTGTTTCATCTGGCCAACCAAGTGTTGAAAACGGCCAAAGTGCTGATGAAAACCATGTATCAAGCACATCTTCATCCTGTTTTATATTATTTGAATCACATTTCTCGCAGGCCTCAATATCTTCCACAGAAACATTTATATGGCCACAATCTTGACAGTACCAAACAGGAATTTGATGACCCCACCAAAGTTGGCGAGAGATACACCAATCTCTTATCTCATACATCCAATTGAGATAATTCTTTTTCCATCTTTCTGGGTAAAATTTAATTTCATCGTTTTCAACAACTTCAATAGCCTTTTCAGCTAATGGTTTCATCTTTACAAACCATTGGTCTAGGAGTAGAGGTTCAACAACATCGTTGCATCTATAACAATGTCCCACTGCATGAACATAATTTTCTTCCTTCTCTAAAAGATTTTCATTTTTTAGATCTTCAACAACTCTTTTTCTAGCTTCATATCTATCTAGTCCCTTATATTTTCCACCATTTTCATTAATTTTTGCCTTTTCATCAATCACTTGTATCATTTCTAAATTATGTCTCGCCCAAATTTGATAATCATTTGGATCGTGAGCGGGGGTTACTTTAACCACTCCGGTTCCAAATTGAGGATCAACATAAGGATCAGCAATAATAGGTAATTTTCTTCCTATCAAAGGTAAAATCGCTGTTTTGCCAATTAGATGCTTATATCTATCATCTGAAGGATTTACCGCTAAAGCCGTATCTCCCAGCATAGTTTCTGGTCTGGTTGTAGCAACTACAACAAAACCATCTTCTCCTTCAAGTGGATATTTGATATACCATAACTTTCCTTTATCTTCATGGTGTTCTACTTCGTCATCAGCAAGAACAGTTCCGCATGAAGGACACCAATTAACTATGTACTTTCCCCTATATATTAAACCATCTTTATACAAAGTAACAAAAGCATTTCTTACTGCTTTGTTTAAGCCTTCATCTAAAGTAAATCTTTCTCTACTCCAATCTACTGAAGCACCCAAAGCTCTTATTTGGTCTCTTATATGACTCCTATACTTATCTGCCCAATCCCACACTATTTCAATGAACTCTTCTCTTGAATAATCATCTTTTCTTTTACCTTCTTCTTTCAATAGATACTGCTCAACAACATGTTGAGTAGCAATCCCAGCGTGGTCTTCTCCCGGAATCCATAAAGTCTTTAAGCCTTTCATTCTTTTATATCTAACAACAATATCTTGAAGCACTATATTTAATGCATGCCCAATATGCAATTTACCTGTTATATTTGGGGGAGGTATTACCATACAAAACTTTCCGTTGCCCTCCTTTTTAGGTTCAAAAGAACGACTTTCCTCCCAAATTTTATACCATTTATTCTCTAAACTGTGTGGCTCGTATCTAGTTCCTATGTCCATTATTATAATCCTCCTAATTAAAAAGAGTCTATATATCCACTTTTGCTTTTTAATATTTTTATTTTAGTAAAGGAACAATTAATGGCTCCAATTACTTCATTTAAGTTCAAGCCTTTTGTTTCGATTATTCTTCACTTAGAGTTTCGGCATCATTACTAGCAGCTTCTTCCTGTTTTTGATTTTCTTTACTTGAATCTTCTTCAGTTTCAGAAATTTTATCAACTTGAGTACTTTTTAAAGGAGGTTTGCTTTTTTGAAAGAACTCAACAGATGGCATATCTGTTTCCCTTCTTCTTGAAAGACCAGCTTCTGCCGAAAATACTCCTTTATATCTCATTGGTTTCTGAATAGCTTCTACCTCACTCAATATTGTAACAGAAATAATTCTTAAAACAAACCCTATAATAAAAATTATTTGGATGCCATGATATGTATCTCCCAAAAAATTAATTTGTGTATCTTTAAGAACATTGGCTATCGACCCTCCAATAAGAGAAGCTGAAATTGCGGCTATTCCTCCCATGAGAGAATTAGCTGCGATATAGTTTTCTGAGGGTTCTTTTGTTAATTCTAGTAGTAAATTGAATATAGATAAATTAATCGCCGACCAAGCAAAGGCAGAAAGAATTGCATTTAAAAAAAGAATACTTCGATAATTATGAGAACCCATGAGAAAATACATCAATGGACTAAAAGTTGATAAAAATATACCTAAAGTTAATACATTCTTGCTTCCAAATGCATCAGCTAAAACTCCATAAAATAAATAAAGAAATATGGATATAATACTGTTTAAAATGCTCATCGTAGCCAAATAATTATAATCTACATTCAACACAGCTACTTCAAAGTAAGAAAAATACGGTCTTGAAAACTCAATAGCAAAATTCCAGAAAAAGATGAATCTCAAGTAATTTCTAAAATTTTTGTCTTTAAAAGGTTGAGTTATGTTTATTTGAAAGATTTCTTCCTCATCATTTTTTTGAGGGAAGTCATGTTTAGTCAATAAAAAAGCAGAAAGAATTGCAAAAAAAGCCATAAAAATAGTTACTAAAAGCAAACCATTTTTAAGATTAGGAAAACCGAGTAATTTAGTATATAAAAATAACATTACCATACCCGCAATAGAAGAAAAGATATTTCTAATTCCGAAATACTTTCCTCTTAGATCGAAAGGAACAACTTCTCTCATTAAAGCGGTCCATGTGTTACCAACAAATGTTCCAAAAAAAGAAAAAAGTAAAATAATCAATAAAAGTGCGTTATTAGATCTGACATCAAGAAGTATTAATATCGGAAGGATAGCAAACAAACACCTTGATATAAACGCATTAACAATCATTCCTTTTTTCCTTGAACCAATCAAATTATTTACTTTTGGAGTAAAAATCTGAAACATTTGTGCTATAATTGGAAAGGAAGTCATTATAGAAATATACAGAGGAGAAGCATTAAAATACAAAGCTAGAGTTGTAAATATAAAACCTTGGGTAGCTATGTAAAAAGCGTTATAGCTAGCTGCTTCTGCAATAGAAATGATCATTGTTTTATTGTACTTTGTCATGGTTATTAATTCTCCTTTGTTTTTTGCTTTTTTATCTTAATGGTTTGCTAAACTAATAACTCTTATCTACAGCATATTATAATTCACAAATGAAAATTAAAGTTTAATTTAAAATTTAATAATTGTTATATTTTGAAATTAATGATACACAGAAATTTTCATCTTTCGGAAGGGAGTACAAGAAAAATGCAGAAAAGTCATCCTTACGTGATTTGGGCTAAAAAAGTAATCGAGAATTATGTGAAATACAAAAAAAGGATTCAATTTGATGCAACACTTCCTAAAGAAATGTTTGAAAAGCAAAGAGGCTGTTTTGTAAGCCTTCATAAAAAAGATGGTCAATTGAGAGGTTGCATAGGAACCATTTTTCCTGTGTATGAAAATCTAATAGAAGAGATAAGAGAAAATGCTATTGCTGCTGCCACTAGAGATCCAAGGTTCCCTCCAGTTAATCCTTCTGAATTAGATGATCTAGTTGTATCTGTTGATATTTTATCAGAATTAGAAAAAGTTAATGACTTAAAAGAGCTTGACCCAAAAATTTATGGTGTTGTTGTAAAAAGTGGTTATAAAAGGGGCGTTTTGTTGCCAGATATTGAGGGAATAGAGACAGTTGAGGAACAACTAAGAATAGCTAAAACAAAAGCTGGAATTCATAAGGATGAACCGATTGAAATATACAAATTTACTGTCGAAAGGTATTATTAAAGTATTTAGAGGTGAATAATTAATGAAAATAAACTCGTTATTTTACGATGTTTTGAAAGAAGATATATTAAAATGTACTTTGTGTCCACATGAATGTGTTTTGCATCCAAATGAAAAGGGATTTTGTGGTGTTAGACAAAATATAGGTGGTGAAATGTTTTCGTTAAACTATGCAGATACAACTAGTATGGGATTAGATCCAATGGAAAAAAAGCCGCTTTATCATTTTCATCCAGGAGAGAAAATACTTTCTTTAGGTACTTGGGGATGTAATTTGAAATGCCCTTTCTGTCAAAATTATGATATTTCTCAAGAAAAACCCTCCACTTTGAGAAGAGTATTTCCTAAAGCACTCCCCACAATACTAGAAAATTACGAGAACGTTCATGGAGTTGCATATACTTATTCTGAACCAATAGTATGGTTTGAATTCGTTCTAGATTCAGCAAGGGCGATAAAATATTCTAATCCTGAAAACTACAATGTCCTTGTAACAAATGGATATATAAACGAAGAAGCTTTAAAGTTGATGTTACAATATATTGATGCTTTAAACGTTGATTTAAAAAGTTTTGATGATAAGATATATAGGAAATATCTAAAAGGAAGCTTGGAACCAGTCAAAAGAACTATACAATTAGCAGTGGAGAGCAACATACACATTGAAGTGACAACTTCGATTGTTCCCACAATTAATGATGATTTAGATATGTTAGAAAAAGAATTTACTTGGCTCGCTAGTTTATCCAAAGATATACCACTTCATTTATCAAGATATCATCCAGCATATAAGTTTGACAAACCTGCTACAAGTATGTCGTTTTTGGAACAAGCGTTCAAATTGGCAAAAGAATATTTAAATTTTGTTTATCTAGGAAATGTCAGGAAACCAGAATATGGAAGCACATATTGTCCTGATTGTGGCGTTCTTCTTATCTCAAGAAACGGATACAATATCGATATAAAAGCTTTAAACTCAAAAGGAGAGTGCGAACATTGCGGAAGAAAAGTGGTCGAGGTATAAGACCATACCTATATATAGCAGCAATAGCAGTAGGAATAATTATTCTTGGCTGGCTCATTTTTTCAAAACCGGTGCCTGTATACCAAGAAAAGATATTTTCTTCTTTAGGAACTGTTGTCAGAGTTAATTTAGCTGGAGATAAAGTTTCTTCTGAAGTATTAGTTAATATTGCTGAAAAAGAATTTTCGAGAATTCATAATAAATATAGCCCAAACACTGAAGGTAGTTTGATATATATTTTAAATGAAAAAGGTAAAGTAAAGGTCGATGAAGAAGCTTTATTTTTATTTCAATCTGCTGTAAACTATGCTGCTTTAACAGGTGGTGCGTTTGATCCAACCGTAAGGCCTTTAATCAAGTTGTGGGGATTCGATGATGAATTTTCTACAAAAAGAGTTCCAACTCAAGAAGAAATAAATCAGGCATTGAGTTACGTTAATTACAGGTTTATCAACATTGACAAAGAAAATATGGAAGTTTCTTTTTTAAAAGACGGCGTTGAAATAGATTTAGGGGCAATTGCAAAAGGATATGCAATTGATTTGGTTATACAAAGGATTAGAGAAGTAGATCCAAAGGCTTCAGGTTTTATTGACGCCGGTGGCGACATAGGAATAATAGGACCTAAATTCAAAGAACTTCCTTGGGTAATAGGTATCAGAGATCCATTCTCGCAAGATTATTTTAGCGCAATAGATACAATTTATCTTACGAATGGTGGAGTAGCTACTTCGGGAGACTATGAAAGATATTTTATTTCTGAAGGGATCAAATATCATCACATTTTAGATCCTAAGACTGGATATCCCGCAAGGGATGCAGTGAGTGTTACCGTTATCTCTGAAAATGCTATGACAGCCGACATTTTTTCAACCGCTCTCTTCGTATTAGGATATGAAAATCCGGCATTAGAGTATTTTACAAATTTTGGTATCCAAGCATTAATAATTTCTCCTACAGGTGAACGTATAGAAACAAGTGGTTTCAACTATTTTAGGGAGAAAATTAAATAATGAAGTTTGCTAAGAAAAGTGATTTTTTTATTTTGATTATAATATTCGGTATAATCATTCTTTTTATGTCTATTACATCTCTCCGTTCTGACGGTGTTGTAGATGGCGCTCAAGTTTTTTTAAAAGGTGAAAAGATCTTAGAAATAAATAAAGAAGGTACTTACAGCATATACAACGAAGATGGAGAATTTTTGATGAATGTAGAATACTACAACGATGCTGTAAGAGTGACTGAGGCTTCTTGTCCCGATAAAGTATGCCAAAACACTGGATGGGTAAGTACTCCAAATCAACCTATTGTATGTATACCTAATAAAGTTGTCGTTAAACCAACTGGAAAACAAAACAAAGCAGGAGTCGATTTGTACACATGGTGAAAACTAAAAAAATTTCATATATTGCAATCTTAACTGCCCTAGCATCTGCAGTTTATTATGTCGAAAGTTTTTTGCCACTTCCTGTTGCAATACCGGGAGCACGTTGGGGATTCTCAAACTTTCCTTTGCTGCTCTCTGTAGTAACTGATGTTGGAATAGCCAACACCTTATATATAGCTATATTAAAAACATTGTTAGGTTCAATTTTGAGTGGTCGTTTTTTATCGCCAATGTTTTGGATGGGATTAGGTGGTGCAATTGCTAGTGCTCTTGCTATGTCTATCTCTTTCAAACTAATGAAAAAAGCTAGTGTTTTAGGAATAAGTGAAATAGGAGCTTTTTTCAGTAACACAGCTCAAACACTGATCGCTGGTTTATTTATAGTAAAATCCAAAGGAATAATTTGGTATTACCCTTATATGCTTTTCTTTGGAGTCATAACGGCTTTTATCAATTCGGCAATAGTTAGCACAATACTAAGGAGTGTAAAAATTGACCAATTCAAAAATTAAAATAGTTCTAGGATCATCTTCTCCAAGAAGACAACAACTATTAAAACTTATAGTAAATGATTTTACAATAAGAGTATCAAACAACAATGAAAAATGCTCTTCTATCAAGCCGAAAGACCTTGTGCAAGAGATATCTTTAAATAAAAGCAATGATATTCCTCTTTTTCCACAAGAACTATTAATTACCGCCGATACTGTGGTGGCTTTAGGAGATAGGATCTTCGGAAAACCAAAAGATTACGATGATGCTTTTGATATTTTAAAAACTCTATCAGGACGTATTCATCAAGTTTATACCGGTGTAACTTTACGCAGTATTGAAAAGATCGATACTTTTGTTGAAGTGACAGATGTTACCTTTTATGAATTAGAAGACTGTCTAATTGATTACTACATAACCAATTACTCTCCCTATGATAAAGCAGGAGCTTACGCTATACAGGAATTTGCTGCAGTATTTGTAAAAAAGATTGAAGGAGATTACTATAACATAATGGGTCTACCAATTGCAAAATTATATAGAGAAATTAAAAAGTTCACATCAAATACCTATTAAAAAGGAGAGAAAAATGGACGATGAACTACTTCCTAGGGAAAAACTTGAAAAATTTGGGCCCTCAAGTTTAAGTGACGCGGAGTTAATTGCATTAATCCTAAGACATGGAGTTAAAGGTATCAGTGTTTTTGAAGCAACTCAGAATTTATTAAATGAATATAAAACTCTTCCTTCTCTAGAACAAGCCTCTCTTAAAGAACTTTCAAGTAAAAAGGGTGTGGGAAGGGTCGGAGCTATAAATCTAAAAGCTGCTCTTGAAATTGGTAAAAGATTTCATTTACAAAAATTGAGAGAAAAGCTAGATAAGATAACTTCACCCATGGAAGTATATCAAATCTGCCAAGATATGGTTCATTTGAAAAGTGAAACCGTTAGAGCAATATTTTTAGATTCAAAGTTAAATATAATAGCCATTAAAGATATTAGTAATGGTACAGCTAATATGTCGATGGTACATCCTAGAGATATTTTCAGAGAGGCCATACTCCACAATTCAATCTCTTTTATTATTGTTCATAACCATCCTTCTGGCGACTCGACACCTAGTATGAACGATGTAGATATCACAAAAACAATTACCGAATCAGCAAAAATTATAGGCATACCTATGAACGACCATATCATAATAGGGAAAAATGAGTATTACAGTTTTTCGGCGGGTAGGAGGATAGAAATTAATGAATGAAAATGAAAAGCAATACGAAGATCAAGAAGAAAAGTTAAAAAAGATATATCAAGTTAAGAAAGAATTGGAAAAAGAGCTTGAAAAAAAAGGGATCAAGCTCCCAGAAAAACCTGAGAAAAAAGAGAAAGTAAGAGTAGTTTATAAACCTGACTACGAAATCGAAAAATTGAGCGTCTCGATAAATAGTCTTAATAATTGGTTTGACATAGTAATAAATGATATTGATTTATCAAACGAAAAGCTTGCCTATTTTTTTGAGTTACGATTGAGCAATAAGAACGTACTAGAATACTGTAACCAATTTGGATTAATGCATTTATTGAGAGGCGACTATCAAAAAGCCGAAAGAATGTTTAAAATTAACAAAAATAATTTTGATTCACAGATAAATTCAGGTTTTCTGAAAATAATTAGAAAAGATGAGGACACCTTTTCTTACCTAAGTGATCTAATTGAAAAATATCCAAAGAATGGATTGAGCTATTTAACTATGGGGCTTTACTTCCTTAGAGAGAAAAATTATGCCCAATCTTACAAATTTATAGAAGTTGCAAACAAAGTTCTGGATTACTCTTATATAAATATAGCTCTAAATCTCTATAATAAAGAAACGCAAAAAGCTCTTTCTTTTATGTCAAAGTCCTACCTTGAAGGAAAAGCAAAAAAAATTCTTAATTTATTAAATTACTACATTGCCATTTTAACAGAAGACACCGAGAAAGCCGGCTCTACTTCTTCGATGTTAAGGGAAGGAAACTCAGCATGCGAGAAGTGTGTTAGAGTTCTATCTACTTCTCAAGTCGTTGAAGTTCCTCAATATTGTATGTTGTACGAAAGAGTTTTATTTGAGATTGGCAAACCTAAATCATATTCTCTAGAGGATTCTGAATTATACGAAGTTTTATTTTACAAATATTATTCCGATAACGATGTTCGTAATTTTAATTCTTTATGCAAAAAAATCCAGTATTCTTTTGATAAAATTCCTATTGCACTAATTCCTTCTATTGAAACACAACGTAAACCAGTCTTTAAACTCTTGTCTATTCCAAAAACTGCTATAAAAGTCAATTTAAAAGGTCCAGCCTACTTTGACAATTTTAAGACGCTCTTTAACGAAATAACTAAACAATTTAGTAAAAGTTTTACTTTTCACTTAGATTTACCTTTTTTTGAGGCTTTGAGATTGATATTTGGTTGGAGAATCTGTCAATTTTTATACTCTTAAAAAATTTGCATAATAGCATATTGAATTTATAATGGGTCTAGGGCGAAGCCCTCCCTTCTTCCTCGGTACAAGTACCAAATTAGAAATAAAGATTTATAAAGATAGCATATTGAATTTATAACGGGTCTAGGGCGAAGCCCTTTCCCACTCCTCGGTACAAGTACCAAATTAGAAATAAAGATTTATAAAGATAATCATTTACAGGAGGCTCAAAATGGCAAAAGTTGAAAGTGGAAGAAGAAAAATAGAATGGGTAAAAAACCACATGACTGTTCTAAACTATTTAAAAGCTCTTTACAAGGATGAACAACCTTTCAAAGACGTCAATATTGCTATCAGTATTCATTTAGAGGCAAAAACAGCCTATTTAGGCCTCGTTTTACATGAATTGGGAGCAAATGTTGCTATAACAGGAAGCAATCCCTTATCTACTCAAGATGATGTAGTTGAAGCCCTAAAAGAGTACGGACTTAACGTCCATGCTCAACGAACATTAGATCCAAATATCTATTGGAAAAATATTGAAAAAGTTTTAGAATCAAACCCAAATATAATACTAGATGACGGAGCAGATTTAGGCATTACTCTCATGAATAAATATCCAGAAAAAGTTAAAAATTTGTGGGGCATATGTGAAGAAACTACCACAGGAGTTAAAAGATACAAATCACTGTATAGGCAAAATAAATTGCCTGTACCTGTAGTTCTCATAAACGATTCATACATGAAATATCTGTTTGATAACAGATACGGTACAGGACAATCAACTTGGGACGGAATAATAAGGTCTACAAATCTTTCTGTGGCTGGAAAAACTGTGGTTGTCGCAGGATATGGATGGTGTGGTAAAGGTGTAGCAATGAGAGCGAAAGGACTAGGTGCAAATGTTATAGTTACCGAAGTAGATCCTATCAAGGCAATAGAAGCTATAATGGACGGGTTTTCAGTTATGAAAATGAGTGAAGCAGCAGAGTATGGAGACTTTTTCGTCACAGTAACGGGCAATATAGATGTCATAACAAAGGAACATTTCTTAAAGATGAAAGATGGTGCAATTTTATCAAACGCTGGACATTTTGACGTAGAAGTGAAAGTTAAAGACCTAGAAGAAATTGCTGTTTCAAAGCGTGAAGTAAGAGACGGTGTTGAAGAATATAAACTACCAAACGGTAAAAAAGTCTATTTATTAGGTAAAGGCAGATTGGTTAACCTAGTTAATGCAGATGGTCACCCAGTAGAAATAATGGATTTATCTTTCAGCTTACAATTAGAAGGTGCAAAATACATAAAAGAAAATCATGAACATATGAAAATATGTGTCGAGCCTGTCCCTTATGAAATTGATGAAAAGATAGCAAAGATTAAACTAGAAACTATCGGAGTAAAAATCGATGAATTCACGCAGGAGCAGAAAGATTATTTGAACGATTGGAAATAATAAAATAAGGGGGTGCAAATCATGAATAAAAAAGTGTTGGTTTTAGTACTATTTGTTACACTTAGTGTAATCTCCCTTACTCAGACTTACACCTTCCTTTTTAGAGATGCCCAACTACACTATGTTACAACCGATCAAACAACATTCCAAGTACCAGAGGGGTTTGAAGTTCTATGGGTAACAGGGGTAAATTCTTGGAGTTTAGAGAAGACTTACCAACAATTTAGTTTTAAAATAGTTTCTTTAGAAGACTTCAAAAATAAAACGATACAACAAATAGATGAAAACATCTTCAAAATTGATGGTACTAACGATATCTTATTCTATAACTCTCAAATTAATCACTGGTGTACAACTAATGAAAAGAATAAAGATAAAATTAAAGCCAGTGTCAAAATAGTCCTAGAAAAAACAAAAAATAAAACAGCTACTATTGCCTTACAAGCTCCAGGAACATGGAAAATAGTCTACGAAATGAAAAAAGATGGAACCTTTAAAAAGAACATAGAAATCAACGGCAAAGCGGTAGGAACAACCAATTTATATCTTGTAAATGAATATTTGAATCTTTCACCTCGTGATTATGTAGAAACTACGAAAGCTTTAAGTACTCTCAGACTTGGCCAGGGAACAGATTTTCAAACAATAGCTCAAGAGGCGATATTAACTCAAACTTACACCATTTCTCTTGGTAATATTAAATTTGTTAGCGATATAATGAATTTCAGCATCTCAGAAAACAAAGTCCTTTCATATGAGGATAGAAATGTTATAACTTTCAATCTATACACAAACATTCAGGACTTCACTAAAACCAGACTTGTAAGATACTTTGAGAATACCAAGCACAATGGTCTAGGTATAGATTTGCCATATGGTGAAGTATGGATATATGAACAATACGATGACAAAAATTTCCCCATAAAAAAGACGAATATATATGACACACCTATTGATGACATAGTTAAAATAGATTTAGGAGAGAGTTGGGACGTTCAATATAAGTTTGAAAAGTTATCTGATGTTGAAGTAAAAACAGCTGATACCAGGATAATAGATTTTTTAATCACAATTAAAAATTTTTCTGATAAAATTAAGGTGGTACAAATTTCAGCTGCAGCACCAAATTTAGAAATAGATCAAATGAAGATAGACGGTGGTTACAGAGGTGTTAAAGACAATTCTCAAAAAGGTAAGATAGATTTGAGTTTTGAGCTTACAGACCAAGTAATAATAAGGATGACTGTAAAAACAACTTCAAATTAACATGATTGCCTCTTTTATGGGTGATTAAGATGGTAAACGCAGTAACCCCCAACGTTTACAATCCGTATATAAGTTATAAATTAGATCCTGGCGAACCAGGATTATCAAATAGTGTTCCCGCTTCATTGAGCATTTTGAGAGTTGCTGCTCATGAAGCTGGGAACATTAACCAATTTAAATCACAGGCACTTAAAAATGGTGGAATTGTAATCTATACAGACATCGACCTCCAATTCCAAAAAAGAGGAGGCTTCTTAGCAGCTGTTGGAGGAAAGTCTAAAGCTGTTATACTCTACAAAAAAGAAAATATCCTTTCTCAACCCCCCGAAAATACATTAATTGTTCAAGAAGAAGACGTAAATGTCGAAGAAAAGGTTCGACAAAACATCGAAAAAGAAATAGAAAAAATAAAAACCCAATTAACCTTTGAAACAGATCCCAAAAAAATAAAAAAACTACTTGAAAAACTTCAAATATTAGAACTCTTAAAAAATAACGCATCATCACTTAATGCTCAATTTTTTAGGGGTATAGAGTTAGATTTTTCAGTTTAATTAAACTCTCACTCCAAAGTTTTTTGTAGTTTTTTTTCTGATTCCTTAACGGGTTCTTTCTCAATAAAAGAAATTACCCATCTTCCTACCAAATTTTTCCAAAAATAACTAGACTTATGACCAGCCAAAATATTTTTAACAACCTTGTTTGGTAAAAGATCTACTAGCTCTTTTGTAGCTTGATGAGGAATTATTTTATCAAAAACTCCTCTTATAAAAAGAACTGGTTGATCAACGAACTTAGCATACGATAACGGATCATAATGATAACAAGGTATAGGTGTTTTTTGAAAAATATCGTCTATTGAATTTATATTTTCTTTTACAAAATTAAAGGCATCCTTTCTAAACTTTAGGCAATATTCTTCAGAATCACAACCATACGAATTTTTGTAAGTAGCGTACGCATCCCTAACCTTTTGTGTGAATGGAGAATAAAAGTTTATCCATCGCCAATTTCCGCCTGTAATCATTAAAATTCCTTTCTTTATCCGTTTATCAAGCGCTAACACCATTGTTCCAATTATTCCACCGAAAGAAACTCCCATTAAATACAAATTATCTTCGGAATAATCATTAAAAGTTTCCAACAAATCAATTGTTCTTCTGACATCTTTTACAGCATTATGAAAGAGTACAACACATTCATTTGGTTCAGAAGAATAAAAAGGATCTCCGTCCTGAGCACCTTCAAGAGCTCTTTCTAAGTGATATGGCAAAATAACTACACTTGTTCTATAACCAAATTTTTTAAAGTATCTACCATACCATTCCAGATATGGAACATTGTTCGGACCAATTCCATGTAAAAACACAATATCCCCTTTTACCTTTTCTTCAGGAACAAACATATGAACAATTTGTGTTTCATTCTCTTTACATACAGGATCTTGATAAACGGTCTCAAAAGTAAAAACTAAATAATCATTCTCTTTTTTTATAGTATAATCGACCGGTATCTTAGGATAATCAAATATGTAATTCGTTTTTATCACCTCGTCTAACATTCTTTATGTCAACTAGTGGGTTATTAAACCTTTCAATCCTTTCAGATCTCGAAATATGGATTTCGTCACATCCAAATTATTAATACCCAAAGCAAATGTTACAACAATTAATTTACTTTTTGTTAAAATTGCTATTACAAAACTCTGATATTATATAAATAGGAATACCCGGTATAGGTATTATGAGTTTTTATGAAAAGGGGGCAATTTTATGAACGATGTAAAGGTTGTTATTTATACCACACCAACCTGTCCATGGTGCAAAAAGGCGAAAGCTTATTTAGATGGATTAGGAGTCAAGTACAAAGAAATAGACGTTTCAAAAGACCAAAAAGCCGCTGAAGATCTTGTTAGAAAAACCCATCAAATGGGAGTTCCTGTAATTCAAATCGGAAACGAGTATGTTATAGGGTTTGATAAAAAGAAAATCGACAAGTTGCTTGGAATAAATTAAAAAATTAAAAAGAGATGTGCTAAAAGCACATCTCTTTTTTAAAATAACATTAAATTATTCATTGAAAACAAGAAGACCTAAATCACCATCTTTTCGTTCATACAAGACAGAAACAGCGTCATTTGTGGAATCCCTGAAAACAAAGAACGAATGGCCTAAAAGTTGCATTTGAAGTATTGCTTCTTCAACATTCATTACAGTTAAGTCATGATGCTTTATTCTAGCTATTTTTGGCGGAGTAGGTTTTTCTAGTATTTCTTCTTCCTCTTCAAATTCTGCCTCTTCTATTCTAGTTGTGGTAGTTGTTTCTCTTGGATTAACTGGAATTGCTCCTTTGCTGCTCTGCTGTTTTGGATGTAATCTTGTTTTAATTTCTCTTATCTTTCTTTCCAACGCATCCGTCGCTCTATCTATAGCTTCATATAAATCGTTGCTTCTTTCCTCAACTTTAATTATTTTACTTAGCGCTTTAACGTGAGTGGTAATTTCTACTTTATATATTCCCCTTTCTTTAGTGATCCTTACATCAGCTGGTGAGACTAAATCTTTCTGTTTTTTTAGCAAATGATCAGGCTTTGACATTCTTTTAGCAAGGTAATTTTTGTTGGCCTCACTAAGTTCTACAGACTTTGTAAAAACTTTATACTCCATCACTACCACCTCCATAGGCTTGAATATTGTCTAACTGAACTTCGTGTATACTAAGGAACAAAATACATGAAGATCGCATACTTTTTTACAATATAGTTGTAGGGGGATTAACATATACTTTAATATCTTTATCATACTTCTCTACAATTGGCATCAAAAAGCTTGTATCTTCTTGAAATACTTTTAAAATAATCTGAAGTCTATAATCACCTCTTAACTTGGAAATAATTGGAGTAACTGGTCCTAACAACTCCACTTGCTTATTATCAATAACACTTCCCAATTCATTTATAAGATCTTGACTTATGGATTTAACGTTCTCCATTTTCCTATTACTGACCATTATCAAAAACAATTTTGTAAACGGGGGATATTTATATTTTTCACGCTGTTCAAGCTCTTTTTCAGCTATAAAAGTATAATCATGGTTGATTGCGGCTTTGTAAACCTCATTGTTTGGATCAAAACTTTGTATGATAACTTTCCCCTTCTCTTTTCTTCCAGATCTTCCAGCAACTTGCATGATCAAAGAAGCGGTGCTCTCTCTAGCATTATAATCAGGCATATGGGTGTATCTATCCGAATCTAATATTACAACCAAGTCAAGATCTTTTATATCTAAACCTTTTGTTATCATCTTAGTTCCTACAATAATCTTTCTTCCAGGCTCTTTCATAAATGTGAAAGTATTTTTCAAATCATCAAAAGTTTTAATAACAGTTCTATCAACTCTAACTATAGGCTCAGATGGAAACAACTTGGTCAATTCGGTTATAACCCTTTCAGTGCCATAACCTCTACTTTGTAATTTAAACCCTCCACATTTTGGACAAAAATTAGGTAATTCTTGTTCATTTCCACAATAGTGACATATCAATTTTCTCTCTTTTTTATGAAAAGTTAATGAAACGTCACAGTTATCACATTTAAATATATATCCGCATTCACTACATACAACGTAGTTAGCGTATCCTCTAGTCGGAGTAAAAACAATAACCTTTTTGTTTTTAGCTACTACATCTCTAATACTATCAATAACCTTTTTACTGAAAATCCAATTGTACTTTTCTTCTTTTTTCATATCTATTATCTCTACTTCTGGCATTTCACTGAAATATCTCGAAACAATTGTTTCTAAATGCATTTCATTATCTTTTGCCCTTTTTATATCGATAATTCTAGGAGTTGCAGAAGAAAGTATCAATTGAATATTTTCTAACTCTTTTCTAAATAAGGCAACTTCAATTGCGTCGTAAGTTACATTTTCAATTTGATAAAACGATTGATCGTGTTCCTCATCAATTATGATCATTCTCAAGTCTTTTATAGGAAGCCAGACAGCGCTTCTCGTTCCTATAACTATGTCTAGATCTCCTTCAACCGCCTTATACCAAGTGTCAACTCGTTCCGAACTTGTGAGAGAAGAATGATAAAAAGCCGCTCTATATTTAGAAAATCTTTTTTTTAATCTACTCATTATTTCAGATGTCAAAGATATTTCTGGGACTAGGATTAAAAGCTTACCACCTTTTTCTAAAACACTTTCTCCAACCTCAAAAAAGACTTCTGTTTTACCGCTTCCAGTTACCCCATATAACAAGTGAGGTTTTTCATCATGCTTTTTGATGAAATCCACTGCACTTTTTTGTTCTTCTGTTAACGTTACTTTTTCGGTTTCACTGTTTATTAAAGTATCCTCTATTGCTTTAATTATACCTTTTTTTTGTAAAGTTTTCAAAACAGTCGTTCCTCTATTAATAATTCCTTTATCGTATAACTCACTCTCTAATGTCTCACCATTTATTGCTAAATAATTTACCAAATTCCGAGCGCTTTTTGAAAGATTATGATTCCATATTTCTGATAGATCCATATTAAGAATAATAAAATAATCTTTGTTTTCTCGAATAGACTTTTTATGAAGATCTAATTTTACCACATTTGATGATAACAGTTCTTTCAACGCCTTGTTGGCAGTAGAATTATCCTTATACAATCTTAAAAAATCCTTATAAAATATGGGTTTATCAAAAGGAGCAAGTTCACTTAAAGGAACTATTTTTAATTTGTATAAGTCTGAAGAAGCTGGGGGAAACAAAAGTTTGGCTATTTCCCC
This sequence comes from Thermotogota bacterium, assembly GCA_029780115.1. Taxonomy (GTDB): domain Bacteria; phylum Thermotogota; class Thermotogae; order Petrotogales; family Petrotogaceae; genus Defluviitoga. The sequence goes on along the minus strand of JAKOZG010000016.1, from coordinate 100,727 downwards.
CATAGGAGCAAGAAAATAATCACTAGCCTTTTCTATAAGTTTTATATGTGAATCACTCAAATAACTTCTTTCGTCTAAAGGAAATTCGATATTTTTTATTTTAACGACTTTCGGATCGTTTGATTCTCTATAAACTAAACCTTGAACATATTTACCCCTCAAATCAATAACAACCCTTTGTCCAATTTCAAGCTTTTTTTCATACTTATAAGTGTATGGTTTAAACAATCTTTGACCTAAAGGAATAACATCATAAAAATACATTAAACAACCTCCAAATATTACTCATTAACTAATATATAAAATCCATTTGCAGGAATAGATTCAATTACATTAACCTTTCCTTTTGAAAAATAATCGACATAATCTCCATCTAACTCATGATTAACATTTACAGGAGAATTTTTAGAGTTCAAAGCAACAATAACCTTTTCCGATTGATAATATCTCTTATATATCAACACATTACCTTTTGAATATAAAACATTATAATCACCCTGCCGAATCGCTAAACTATCTTTTCTTAATTGAATTAACGCTTGATATAAGTCAAATATATCCATGTTCCACATATCTTCATCCCAGTAAAAAGGCACTCTACAAAATGGATCTGTAGATCCCGTCATGCCTATTTCATCTCCATAATAAATGAGAGGAGAACCAATAAAGGTAATATGAAGAACAGCAGCTAATTTCATTCTTTCTATATTTTCATCCAATGCAGTTAAGATTCTTTCAGTATCATGAGAACCCAACATGTTCCATAAACTATGTAAAACTTGTGGGGGATATTTATCCAAATAAGCGTTTGTTGTCTTAACAAAATTGTTTGCGCTTCCTCCTCTTGCATAAGCTATAACGGCATCTCTAAAGATATAATTCATCACAGAATCAAAAGCTGGATCCTCAAAATAAGAAGTTGCATCTCGCCAGAATTCGCCTACGATGAATGTATTTTCATCTATATTTTTAAAATTCTCATAAAGAGACGCCCAATAACTTACTGGAAGCTGATCAACTGCATCTAATCTCCAGCCATCTATTCCAATGCTCATCCATTTACCAATAACGTGGTTTATATATGCCTTAACTTTTGGATTGTTATTGTTTAATTGTGGAAGATCTGCATATCCATGCCATCCTTCATAACTTGAAGTTGACTTCCTTATAGGAAAAGACTTAATAAAATACCAATCTAAATATCTTGACTCTTCTTGCTTAGCAAAATTCTCCTGCATCGCAAAAAATTCTGTACCTGTATGATTAAAAACTCCATCTAAAATCACTTTTATATCGCATTCATGAAGAATATCCAGCATATCCAAGAAAACTTCTTCGTCTCCAAAAGAAGGATCTATCTTTAAATAATCTTTTGTATCGTATTTATGTGTGCTAGGAGCCTCAAAAATTGGATTAAAATAAATAGCTTCTACACCCAAATACTCCAAATAATCAATAGAATCTATAACTCCTTGGAGATCGCCACCATAAAAACTAAAAGCCAGTGAATTTCTATTATGTGGGCCATACCAATTATAAGTCCCTTTTGGGTCGTTATGAGAGTCTCCATTTCTAAATCTATCAGGAAAGATTTGATAATACACCCTTCCTTTTGCCCAGTCAGGAGTATCAAAATATGGGATTATTGGCTTAGAAAAGTCGAATTCAAAGAAATTCTCAGTTCCATCATAACCATAAATAATCTCTTGCGAATCATCGATGGCAAACCTGTACTTCAGCACGGGAGCCTCAGTAAAGACATGAAACCTATAAAGAACATTGTTTCCAGATTCTATAATCTCTTTACTTACCCATTTAGCATTTGATTGTAAATTAACATCTACTACATCGTTTTTTTCAAATTCGATGGACAAATATATTTCACCAGGTTTAACTGGATTAATATATCTTCTTGCATTTTTAAAGTATATTTCTTTCACCCTGCCATCGCCAGTTCTTGGAAAACTGTAAGGTTCTTTAACAACCCTCACGTTGAAAATTTCTCCGTTAAAGACTGTAATGTTAGGGTTTTGAAAATCAAGGGTTTCTTCTCCATCAATAATATACTTATATAGATATTCGCCAGGCTCTAAATCCGTAGAATAGCGCCATAACTCTCCTAAACTCTTTTCCATTTCAATAGGTTCAAAGTGGTTAAAACTTGCCACCAAATAGACTGAAGAAGCGTCTTTTGAAAGTAAAAAAGAGGAATTAATCGCAAAGATAGAACCAAAAGAAAGCAACATTAACAATAAAAAAATGATTGAATACTTATTCACCAAAAATTCACTCCTTATCATAATCATGTATTATTTCAAACTATCACTCTATCTTTTCTATTAGTTTTTTAGCAAGATCAATATATGAATCAGAAATTTCAGGTGAACCAAAATAAGCAACAGGCCTTCCTCCATCCATGTTTTCTCTAATAGTTGAATCTAAAGGAATTTGAACCAAAAGGTCTAAATTAAATTTGTCAGCTAGAGTTTTACCTCCACCCTCACCAAAAATGAAATGCTTACTTTTACAGTTAGGACAGATAAAATAAGACATGTTCTCAACAATACCTAAAATATCAACGTTCATTTTCTTAACAAAATCAATAGCTCTTTCAACATCATCTTGAGAAACAACAGATGGAGAAGTAACTAATAATGCCCCACGAAGCTTAGAAATATTTTGAATTACGGTTAATGGTTCATCTCCTGTGCCTGGAGGTGCATCTACAACCAAATAATCCAAATTTCCCCAAGCAACATCACCTATAAATTGTAGTATTGCACCGGTTTTTAAAGGCCCTCTCCAAATAACGGCAATATTTTCTTCATTCAAAAATTGAGATATAGAAATTACTCTGATCCCATAAATCTCAGGAGGTACTATCTCATCTCCAACCTGAGTTAAAGGATATTCTTCTCCTCCAAGCATTCTTACTACATCAGGGCCATGTAAATCGACGTCTAGTAATCCAACTTTCTTTCCTAAAAGTGCCAAAGAAACTGCTAAATTAACTGCAACCGTTGTTTTACCAACCCCACCTTTGCCACTCATTACAAGGATAACGTTTTCAATATCTTCAAGTTTTCTGTTGACTTTTTCCTTTATTTCCTGAATATTAGCCATTCTTTGCCTCCTTAAGTGATGGTGTAAATTATTTAGTTGTAAAACCGTTATAATAATTACCAATTTTCCAGTTGTAGAGACAACCTATGCGGGCATCTCCATGATTTGATCATGGTTACGCTAATCAATTTTTCAAAATCTTTTCTAATATATAATAAATCTTCACTCAACAATTTTTACTTCATATGTAATCTCTACAGACCCTCTAAAAGAAGCAATAGCACCACAATACTTTTCTTGGGATAATTTTGCAGCTCTTTCTAATTTATCTATTGTCAAATTATCACCTTTAAATTCGTAAATAACATGGATTTTATTGTACTTTCTAGGATGATCTTCATTTCTTTCAGTTAAAACTCGAAGATTAAATTCTTCAAAATCTACCCTCATTTTTTTAAGAATACTCACAACATCCATTCCTGTACATCCTGCCAAACCAGCAATTAGATATTCCATAGGTTTAGGTGCGGAATCGTAACCACCACTATCTACATCCGAATCAATATGAACATCATGTCCAGAAGGAGTTTTCATATAAAAATGACTACCATGTAAATTTTTAACTAAAAATTCTGTCATCGTGTATTTCTCCCTTCATCACCTTTTTTATTATTATGCTAATTTTTCAGCAGTAGAGACTATCTATACGGGTGTCTCAATGATTTAATCAATATTTGATGTTAATTATTAATAATTAAGCCATAAAACACCGATTTAGCTAAAAACCCAACGCACATGTTTTAATATTTTTCATTTACTCATATAATTATATCATGAAGAAAAAATTTGACTAATAACCTACATTAAATTATTTTCCAACCACGTTACAGTTTCTTTTACAGTTTCTTCTAAAGGCCTAGGGTTATACCCCAACTCTCTTGTAGCCTTTTCATGTGAATAAATCTTGTTTGTTTGCAACGTATGAACTGAATAAGGCGTTAATAGAAGTTTTTCTTTAGAAATAAGATTTTTTAAAAGAAGCAAAACTGATACAAAATATGCCATATTTTTTCCTAAAATCTTAGGCTTAAAATCTTTATTTTTCATTGTATTAACCATGTTTATAAGTTCTATTACCTCTATATTTTCATTTCCTAAAATATAAAACTCTCTTTTATTACCTTTTTCATATGCCTTAATTATACCGTCTGACACATCTCTAACATCTACAAAATCAAAAGCACCTTCTATTATAGTATTTAACTCACCCTTGAGATAAGAGAGGAACATATTCCCCATTTCTGATGGCTTATAATCAAAAGGACCAATAATTCCTGTGGGACATATTGTAATAACGTTCAAACCAGCTTTTGCATAATTCATTATCAACAATGCTGCTTTAGCCTTTGATTTTCCGTATGCACCTGTAGTTAATTCGGGCAAAATAGGGGTTTTTTCATCAATAACATCACCCTCTTCTTTTTCAGAAAACGCATGAACAGAACTCACATAAATCAACTTTTTATTATACTTCATGCACAAATCGGCGACATTTTTTGTTCCACCTACATTAACGTCTTCAATTGCTTTACTTTTCCAAGGCAAGATTGAAATAACTGCAGCCAAATGAAAAACACTTTCAGATTCTTTTATATATTTTTCTAAAACATTTTTGTCTCTAATATCAGCTTTAACAATTTCAACATCCACATTGTTTAAGCTCTTACATGTGTCAGAAGGGTGAGTGTAAACAACAGGTTTTTCTCCTAAATTTATAAATTGTTTGACAAGTACATTACCTAAATGTCCCGTCCCACCAGTTATAAGAATCATAGAAAAATTCCTCCCTTTATTATTGATAAATTTTCCAGATGTAGAGACGCCCTATATGGGCGTCTCAGACGTAATTTTCAGTCTAATAGTTCCTGTTAAAATAATAGGGGAATACATCAAATTTTTGAAAAATTACCTTTTTAATTTATTATATTGTTAATATTATAGCATTGATATTCATTAAATTTTCATTTATAATCACTAGTATATTCATTTAGATTTAAATGTTTTGTTAAAAATCTACTATATTCATCAATTCATTGATCTTTTCATTTATTTTTCATTAACAATATGATATAATTGTAAATGTAAATAAATTAGATTTTAGATTCTTTTTTACTTTTTAAACTAAATAGTAAATAACTTATTTTTAGAACATTTAAAAGGGTACCAGGGCGAAGCCCTCCCCTTTCTTTAGTACAAGTACCAAAAAGTATAAAGAAAAGAAGAATTAGTAAAAAAGCTTTTTGAATTTAAAAGGGTAACAGGGCGAAGCCCTTTCTTTAGTACAAGTACCAAAAAGTATAAAGAAATGAAAATTTTGTAAAAAAGCTTTTTGAATTTAAAAGGGTACCAGGGCGAAGCCCTTTCTTTAGTACAAGTACCAAAAAGTATAAAGAAATGAAGATTAGAAGAAACAATTTTTGAGTTTTTAAAGTAAGCAAAAATACTTAGGCAAGGAGGGAAAATTATGAAAAAGGCAAGCTTTTTTATCGTTTTGGGATTAGCTGTTTTATTGTTGTTTGGTTGCGTAGGTGGTGGAGGCCCATTAGGTGGAGTTTCTACAAAACCAGTAGATACATGGTTTGTAGAGTTGCTTAAAAAAGGAACGGATAAATTCTCTCCAAGTAATTATTTTTACATTGAGATTAAAGTAAATGCAACCAATGACGGTTATGACGCAAAGGCCGTGGACGAAGAGGGAGAAGAATTACAAGGCATCGAAGTTACTTTTGATTTTGATAAAGACAAAGTTAAAGAATTAAAAATAAAGAAAGGAAGCGAATACGAGTACATTCTAACAGGAGAATTCCACGACGGCGACTCTAACCCAGAAGACTTAATGTTTGGCAAATATACAAATAGCAAGGATTCAAATGATAAAGGCGTCTGGTTTGCTGTTAGGGAAAATTCTTCCTATCTTACAGGTGTTTTAACTGGTGAAGGAGATAGCTTAGAAGAATTAGAAACTGTAATTAAAGGATTAATTGAAACAACAACAGGTGAAAAAAGTGTGGAAATAGATCTTTCTGAATTAATGAAATAAAAAAGCATTAATAAACTGGCTGGGGTTTCCCCAGCGTGTGGTCTTGCAAAAACAGGAAAGGAGAGATATAAATGAAAAAAAAGCTAACGCTCATAATCATTTCACTGTTTCTACTTACTACATTTATATTTGCTGACAAATTCATTTTAATTTCCGATAGTTCGTTTAAGGTATATAGATTAGAAGCCTATGATGGTTTTGAACTTACTGGAGACGCATTAACTTTGAAAAAAGCAGACACGTTATGGTCTGGTTCTGATGTGTCTGTAAAAATTAATCTTGTAACTGAGTTGGAGCTTCAGAAATATCAACAGCTAGAACAAATGTTAAAAGAAGGCAGAACTATTCCAGCTCCTACAAAACCTGGAGAACCAATAACTGGTAAAATCTTAACAGTAGATTGGTTAAAACAGGACAAAAAAGAGAAACTAACAAATGACATGATAAAATTCTTAACTGATCCAAGTCAAACATCCTTCAACCTTACAAAATGGTTAAATGATTGGGCAAATTGGATTCCTGTAAATTAAAGTTATTCTTAATATAAAAGCGGTAGAAATTTATCTACCGCTTTTATTATTATTCTATAGGTTTTAATCTTGCGGTAAAATGTCTTAAGATTTTAGGTTCATAAACAAATTCGAGTCCTTTCAATGAACTAGCTATCTTGTTTACCTCAATTAAAGATTCTGCAACGTAGTCCATATGGTTATTTGTATAAACTCTGCGAGGAATAGTAAGCCTCAAAAATTCAAGAGGAGATTCGAGCTGTTCACCAGTATCAGGATCTCTCCCCAACATTAAAGACCCTATTTCCGCCCCTCTGATTCCCGATTCTAAATAAAGTGCATTTGCGAGCGCCTGAGCAGGAAACTGGTAATATGGGATATGTGGAAGCATTTTCTTAGCATCAACGAAAACAGCGTGACCTCCAACAGGATATTGTATAGGAATGCCTGCAGCTCTTAGTTTGTTGCCTAGATATTCAACTTGCCCTATCCTATACTCAAGATAATCTAATTCTATACCTTCTTTTAAGCCTCTTGCCATAGCTTCGATATCTCTTCCAGATAACCCTCCATATGTTGGAAACCCTTCTAAAGGTACTAAATTAGCCCTAGCTTGATTGTATAGTTCTTCATCATCTTTTATTCCTATTAATCCTCCCATGTTTACTATGGCGTCTTTTTTTGCACTCATTGTAAATCCATCAGCATAACTAAACATCTCTCGAACTATTTCTTTGATTGATTTATCTGCATATCCTTTTTCACGATATTTTATAAAATAAGCGTTTTCTGCATATCGTGCTGCATCCAAAAACACTCGAATCCCGTATTTTTTTGCTAACTGGCTTGTTTCTCTAATATTTTGCATCGAAACAGGCTGTCCCCCTGCACTGTTACAAGTAATAGTTATTACAATAAAAGCTATGTTTTCGCTACCTTTTTCTTTAATGAATTTTTCCATCTTTTCAATATCAATATTTCCTTTGAAGGGATGAAAAGAAGAGGTATCAAATGCCTCTTTTATTACCAAATCAACTGCTCTAGCGTTAGCCAATTCAACATGCGCTTTTGTTGTATCAAAATGCATATTGCTCAACACATATTGCCAAGGTTTAGATATCAACAAAGGAAACAAAACCTTTTCTGCACCTCTACCTTGATGAGTGGGCATAAAATATTCGTAATTAAAAATTTCTTTGCATGTGTCTATTAAATGATAATAATTTTTACTACCTGCGTAAGACTCGTCTCCCAACATTATACCTGCCCATTGATTGTCACTCATTGCGCCTGTACCACTATCAGTTAAAAGATCTATATAAACTTCATCTGCTCGAAGGGCAAATACGTTGTATCCAGCCCTTTTTAGGGCTTCTTCTCGTTCTTGCCTTGATATCAATTTGATAGGCTCAACCATTTTAATCTTGAATGGTTCAGGTTTAGAGCTTTTTCCCATATTTAGTTCCCCCTTTAAATTTTTTGAAGAGAGTTATTACAACCTAGGAAAATAGTGGAGGGAGTTCAACGTAGTTTATTGTTTTGTTGGCAATTTCTTCTGTGAGAAGATCTTTTACTTCATCTTTTGAGCTAAAATAAATGATTTGCCAGCTAGAGTTTGCTATCCTTTTTAATAAGCTCATCTGTCTTTTTAACCGCTCAGAATCTGATTTTACAAACGGGTCATCCATGATGAAAAATCCTTGCTTATCTTCAAGCAAAGTTTTTCCTAAAGCTAGACGAATTGAGAAGTATAACTGGTCATATGCTCCACCAGATAGTTGTTCTGCGTCAAGTAACGCTCCATCTTTTCTTCTCACCTTAATACTATTTTTACCGCTGTCAAAGGTGACTTCATCATAAAGCCCATCTGTTATTTCTTTGAAATACTTAGTAACTAAGCTGTCTTTCCCAAATAGTCTAGAAATCTTTTCTTTTTCTTCCTTTTCAAGCTCTTCAAAGATCGATATAACCTCCAAAGCGTTATTCCTGTTGTTTTCATGTGTGTTAACGAAATCAGTAAGTAAATCTCTGATGGCACCTAAATCTACAGTAGTTCTACAAACTAGATATTCATCCGAAAGTAAAATCGCATTTGCCCTTCGCTCTATTTCTTCAAACCTTTTTTGAAGAGATTGCATGTTGCTTAGTGTTTCTTCTAATTCCTTTTTATACCTGTTTTCTTCATTTTTTAGGTTAGTTAATAATTCTTCACTGTACTTTTCTCCAGGAAAACTGTCTTTGTATATCTCAAGTTTTTTTATCTCATTTTCCCAGTGAGAGATTGCTTCTTCCAAACTTTTACCTACATACCCAAAATGACTTCTTAAAATAGTTTCTTGTTTTTCTATATTTTTTTGCATCTCATTTTTTAGTCTCAGTTTTTGACTGTAAGATTCTAACGAAGTCTCTTTTGATTTTTCCTTTATTTCTTTAATTTTTTCTTGGATATTATTAATTTGCTTTTCAATTTCTGCAATTTCATTGTTTTGAAGATCGTTAATCTGTGCTCTTACCTTTTCCTTATCCAAAAGAGCACGATTTAGCTCTTCTGATTTCGCCTTGTATATACCTTCATAGGTTCGTATATTTTCAAATATGTCTTCAAGTGTGTCTGCTAACAATCCTAGTGTTCGCAATTTTGTATTAAACTCTTCAAATGCTTTAATTAATAGGTCTTGATTTTTTATAACTTTATATTTTAATCCCCCAAAAGCCGCTACTGCTATAGACGAAACAGCGGTTAGTGTATAAAACAGGAGAGATTTGTTGAAAATAATTCCCAACACTGAAATAGCCAAAACAACAAGAGAAATGATCATAGAAACGGTGAAAAATTTGTTCCTCTTTTCTAACTTTTTTACATTCTTACCAGAATCTTCAAAACGACTCATTTCAGGCCTTATTTCTTCATCAATCTTTTTCTTTTTTCCTTCGTACATTTTGAAATCCGCTGATAGAATTTTATGTTTTTCAGCCGCTTTTTCAAACTCCTTTGTTTTTGCTTCAAGTTCCTGCTCTTTCTTTTGCTTTTGAGAGCTGTATATATTGAGCTGTTGTTCTAAATCTCTCCAAAGTTTTTCATCATTTTCGTTGTAAACCTCTAATTCTTCAATTTCAGCCATTAATTTTTTAAGAATAGTTAGAGCTTCATCGCCTTTTTCATATTTTTCACGTTTTCTTAATACTTCTAACTTTTTTATTTCTTCATCGATTATCTCTAGTTGTTCTCTCAATTCAACTATCTTTTCTTCTAGTTCGTCTAAGCCTTTTTCTTTAACTTCAGCTATAACCTGCTCAATCTCTTTTATCAGCCTATTTGCATCTTCAATACGCGTTTTTAATTTTTCATCTTTAACATCTTGAAATTCAAGTGCTTTCTCCGTTAATCTTGCTATTTCTCTAATCTTCTTTTTAACTGCTGTAATTTTTTCGGTTTCTAAACCAGTTAGTTTATCAGTTACACTTTCATAGAACTCGCTTTCTTTTTTTACATCACGAGCGATCGATAAATTACTGTTTCTGACGATAAAAATGTTGTTGCATTCTGTAGCTGATAATCCTGATAATTTTGGTAAATCTCCTTTTTCAGGAACCTTGTATTCATTACCTTCTTCATCTACTAAAATAACATAGCCTTCTGGATCTTCATTTACCCTCTCTAAATTTTCAAAGTCTTTTCCAGTTTTTTTGAATAAGAGTTTAACTAGCCCATCGATTGTGAGTGTTTTTCCACATTCATTTTTGCCCCAAATTAAATTAAAATCATTGAGTTTAATTTTATTCAAATTTTCTAATGGACCATATCGAATTATTGAAAACTCTTTGATTTTCATATATGTACAACCTCCATCATTGCTTTAATGGTAAGATCCATTAGTTCTTTTTCCTTTTCAGGTGGATAGTTTTTCTCACGGAGTTTTTTCAAGAAGGATTTAAAAAGATCATCTTCAAGAATACGCTGTATGTCTCTTACTTCAAAATTCTTATCGATAACCTTATCGTTTGTAACATCTTTGAGTTGGCTCACCAACTCTTTTTCTGTCATTTTAATTAATTCACTGTTTATATATCCTTTAACTGTCAGTATTACCTTAGCTTGAGGGTGGAGTTGTTGCAGTTTATCTTTCACAATCTCAACAGGATTTAACTTTACAAAAGGGTCTAGATTAATTGTTAATTCAACATAGTGAGGGGTATTAAGTAAGAATTCAAAAGGAGGATTGCCGATCTCAAAAAGGTTTACCTTTCTCTGCCCTGTTTCTTTTTTTGTTATAGAAACTGGTGAACCCGGATAGACAAAGTATTTATTATCTTCAAATTTATTAAAATTAAATTTTGAATGAAAATGTCCTGCAAGAATATAATCAAAGCCCAAGTTTTTAAAGTAAGATAATTTTGCTGGCATGTATCTTTCTTCACCTTCATCTCCAAAATCACTTCGTGAGTAAAATGTGTCGATCAATTCTCCATGAAAAAGCAAAATGTTTGTTTTGGTGGTATCTAATTTAGCAGAAATCGATTTAAGCTTTATGAGAATATCTTCACCAGATATCGGTTCAAAAGGGAAACCCCACATGCATACGTCATTATACTCATATGGCTTATTTAAATCAGTTAATATAACAACGTCTTCTCCAAAATATAAATCTTCTGAAAATGATTTACTGTCATGGTTACCAGGTATAATAATTGTTATGAAATCATTGTTCGAAAAAAGGCCACGGATCTTTGACCTCAACATTTCAGACTTCACATCTTTATCAAAAAGATCTCCACTTATCACAAAAAGGTCTATATTTTCTCTTTTTCCTATATCTATGATGTGCTCTAAACTTTTCCATCTCTCATCTTCATAATCACAAAGATGAACATCAGCAGTATGAAGAATTTTCATTCCAATAACTCACCCCTTAATAACTAAGATAATAGCCAAAGGCACTTAAAGAGAAAAAAGGAGGGCTACCGCCCTGTAACCTGTTATTAATCCAATTTTTATACGCAAACTGTGTGTATTCTTGATTTAGAAGCCCATTTAGGTAGATTTTACAAAATTTTAAGGAACGATCAAAATTTATTCGTTCGAATATATTTTACTATATTTTCCCGGTTGATTCAAAGAAGATTTGAAAAAACATAAGTCTTTAAAAATATTCTTGTGTAAAATTTTAAAAAACTGCTAGACTTTTTAAGTAAATTTCTGTATAATGTTATACACACGTATAACAAAGGGGGAATTTTATGTACTTTTTTGAAAAACTTTCAAAGTTGGTAGGAAATGAAATTAACTTTGTAAATAAGGAAATTAGCGTTAAAGGAAAGGTTTTTCGTGTTGAAGAGAATAAAGATTCGTTTTACGTGTATATATCAGATTATGAATGTTCTTTCTTATGCCAAACTCAGGATAAAATTAAAAAAGGCAAATGGTTTCGCTTCGAAGGTATTTTAGGATATGATGCGGTTATGAACTCTTATTATATCAACGTATTCCAAGTAAAAAAAGCTGTCCCGATTGAAACCTGTGATTTAGCGGTAAATAAAAGGGTTGAACTGCATGCTCACTCAAAGATGAGTTCAAAAAGCTCAATTTTGGATATGAAAGAACTTGTAGATACTGCTACAAGTTATGGTCATCGTGCTGTAGCTATTACTGATAACGAAAATGTGCATATAATCCCGGCCTTTTATCAATATGCTAAACAAAAAAATATAAAACCAATATTTGGTTGCGAATTAAACGTTTTTGATGAGTCAAAAGGTATCATGAAAAATGTGAACGTACTCGTAAAAAATCAAAAAGGCCTAAAAAATCTATATAAAATAATAACTATATCCCACATGAACGTTGTAAACAAAAAAGCAGTCATAACCTTAACCGACCTCATAAAACACAGAGATGGTTTGTTATTAGGTTCTTCACTGGATAGTTTTTTACTGTATTATTATCTAAAAGGTTCGTCAGAAGATAGATTATCTGAGTTAATCTCTTTCTATGACTACATAGAACTCTTTCCCTTAGACTGTTATATAGATTCAAATATAGAAACTTCAAAATTAATTGATTACTCCAAAACTATTTACAATCTCTCAAAAAAATTGAATAAGATCGTTGTTATGTCTGGCGATGTTCGTTATCTAAGAAAAGGAGAACAAGATTATCTAAACGTTATGATACTCGGAACTTCAACCAAAAGTAAACCAAGAAAGCAAACAAATAACGTCAACTATTTCAGAAACACCCAAGAGATGTACGACGAAGCGTATAAGATATTCAAAAAGATAGGAATTGCAAAAGAAATAACAGTAAAAAACACTAGCAAAATTGCAGAAAGTATAGAAGAAGTAGTTCCATTTGATCTTAAGTTAAAGGTACCTAAATTCGAGTCTGCTGATGAAAATTTACGAAAATATGCTTACGAAAATGCAAGAAAGATATACGGAAAAGAGCTTCACCCCCAAATTATTGAAAGAATGGAAAAAGAACTAAATAATATAATCAACAATGGATATGCAGTAATATTTCTGATATCAACTGAGATGGTTAAAGAATCTCTAAGATTTGGATACCCAATAGGTTCTCGTGGATCAGTTGGGTCTTCTTTGATAGCGTTTCTTTTAGGCATAACAGAAGTTAATCCTCTTGCTCCCCATTATTTTTGTAAACATTGTGGATACGTTGAATTCAGTGAAAACCTAAATTTATGTGGCTTTGACCTAGAAAAAAAGTCTTGCCCAAGATGTGGTAAGATTCTATCCTCTGATGGCCATAACATAAGATTTGAAGTGTTTATGGGATACTCAGGAGAAAAGATACCTGATATAGATGTGAACTTTTCTGCAGATATTTTTAACGATATACAACGATATCTAGAAAAAAGATTTGGAAGGGATTACTGTTACAAAGCAGGGACTATAAGTACGATTTCAAGATACAATGCAATGAAAATGGTTAATAAGTACTACAAAAACAAAGAAGTTAGAAATGTGAACTATGCTCATTCTGTCTATATATCAGAAAAGATAAAAGGAACTAAGCTAAATACAGGTCAACATCCATCTGCGATGATCATCATTCCAAGAGAATACGATGTTCACGATTTTACTCCTTACCAATACTCTGCCAACTCTCCAGAAATAGGTATTATTACAACACATTATGACTTTAAGGCATTAGAAAATGATTTACTAAAGATCGATGTTTTATCCCATGATGGGCCAACTTTTTTGAAAATGTTGAAAGATTTAACCGGCTTTGATTATAACGATATACCTATGGATGATGAGCGGGTACTTTCGCTTTTTTCTTCGACAAAGGAGTTGGGAGTAGATCTTTCTGAGATAGAAACTGAAATCGGAACTTTGGGTGTGCCTGAAGTTTGGACACCATTTTCTCACAAGATGCTTATTGAAACTAGGCCAAAGACCTTTTACGATCTATGCAGGACAAACTCATTAGCCCATGGAACCAACATATGGTTTAACAATGCTCGTGAAATTGTTTTAAAAAATACGGCTGATATTAATCAAATCGTCAGTTGTCGAGATGATATCTTAATCATGCTCGAATATTATGGGGTCGATTCTAAATTATCGTTTCGAATAATGGAAAAAGTGAGAAAAGGCAAAGATTTAACTGATGAAGAAATCAGTGCGATTAAAGATTCTAATGCGCCAGAATGGTATCTTGATTCTCTCAGAAAGATACATTATCTCTTTCCAAAGGCTCACGCCGTTGCCTACATGATCATGGCTTATAAAATAGCGTACTACAAGCTATATTATCCCCTAGAGTTTTACAGTGTTTATTTTACCGTTAGGGCAAAATGTTTCGATATAGGTATTGTAATGAGCGAAGAGTTAACTCTTAAATTAATAAAAATACTTTCAAAAAATGAATTCCAGCATAACTATGAACAATCTAACGTCTATTCAACCCTTAAAACAGCATATGAAATGAGAAAAAGAGGATACGATTTTCTAAGACCAGACTTAGATAAAAGTGACACTCATGTGTTCAAAATAGAAGGTGACTGCCTCAGAATCCCACTAACAAAAATAAAAAATATAGGAAATAAAAAGGCAAATAAAATAATTAGGCAAAGACAACAACAAAAAATTATATAAAAATTCAAAATATTTTTCGTCTCCCATAAGTAATATCCGCAAATTAATTTAAGTTTTTGTGAATTTTTATTTAAAAGTATATTTTTTGAAATAATATATTTAGTATTATTATATAGTATTATATAATGTCCTATTTTTTCATACAGGTTCGTGTCAAAAATTGATACGATTCTGTATGAATTTTTCATACAGTTCTGTCTTAAAATTTAATACACCTGTCTGAATTTTTAAGACACATTAGATAAATAAAATTACATAATTTTTTTAAAGTGGTAAATAAAAATCAATATTTATCTATTAAAATAATACTGTTGGGAAATTGTTTTCTTTGTTTATATTTTTAGAGTTTTAGTAGAGATGCGTAAAATTTCGCTTCTCTACCTTTTTAGATTTAATTTACCATATAAAGGGTCGAAGGGGTAATAATTAAACCTCTATTTTTTTCTTACCAATTTTGCCGCTCAGCAGTAAGCAATCCTAAAAATTTCTTATTATTAATATTTAGGTATAGCAAGCCTTATTATATTTTTTATTATTTTCTGTCAAAAAACTAGTCGAAGAAGGGAGGGATGTCTATGAAGAACAATTATCTAACCAACGGTCCTATAACAAAAGCATTGGTAAAATTAGCCTTACCAATAATGGCTACTTCGTTTGTACAAATGACTTATACAATGATGGACATGATTTGGTTAGGAAGAATAGGAAGTAACGCAGTCGCTGCTTCGGGCACAGTTGGATTTTTTACTTGGATTGGTTCGGCTCTTTTTATTTTGTCTAAGATAGCAGTAGAGGTTGGAGTTGCTCAGTCGCTAGGAAAAGATGATATCCACGCTGCAAGAGAATACGTTCGTCATTCGATTCAATTGGATATTATTATTGCCTTAGTGTATACTGCTATTTTAATAATATTCAGAAATAGTATGATAGGCTTTTTTAGAATAGATGATCAAGAAGTTGTTCAAATGGCTCTTGATTATTTAGTTATCATTTCTATTGGATTAATTTTTTATTTTATGAATCCTGTTTTATCCGGTGTTTTCAACGGTGTAGGAGACAGCGTAACACCTTTCAAAGTTAATGTAATTGGTTTGATTATAAATATGATTCTTGACCCGTTAATGATTTTGGGAATAGGACCTTTCCCATACATGGGTATTAAAGGGGCTGCATGGGCAACTGTGATCGCGCAAGCTACTGTTACGATTTTGTTTATTTTTGAGTGCAGAAAACTTTCTTCTCTTTTTAGTGGGTTAAATATATTTAAGCTACCAGAAAAAGAATACTTAAAAAGTATAATAAAATTAGGTCTCCCTGTTTCAATACAAAACATAATATTTGCCTCTATCTCAATGTATTTAACTAGGATAATTGCGCAATGGGGTTACCGAGCTGTAGCTGTACAAAACGTCGGATCTCAAATCGAATCCATTTCTTGGATGACAGCAGGAGGTTTTTCAACTGCTATTTCTACTTTTGTAGGTCAGAATTATGGGGCAGGTAAATGGGATAGAATAAGAGAGGGATACAAGAAAGGATTAATGATCGTTGGAATCATTGGAATCACTGCAACTTTGTTGTTCTTCTTTGTTCCAGAGCCAATAATAAAAATATTTATTCCCCATGAGAAAGAAACAATCGATATCGGCATTAACTATCTAAAAATTCTGAGTCTTTCACAATTCTTTATGGTTGTGGAAATAGCTACTCAAGGAGCTTTCAACGGTTTAGGCAAGACACTTCCACCATCACTTGTTGGAATAATACTTAATGCCTTGCGTATTCCTGGAGCGTTAATATTATCTTCTACTGTTTTGGGATTAAACGGAGTTTGGTGGAGCATTTGTATTAGCAGTATTTTAAAAGGTGTTATTTTATTTATTTGGCTTGCTATAGTTTTAAGGAGTTTCCCTAAAAGCTCCTTGAATGAGGCTTATGAAGAATGCTAAAAAATATAAATAAAAAACGGGAGATTCGGTTTTCTCCCGTTTTATCTTTTTATTTTGCTAAATATTCATCATTCACTCTATCTTGTAAATAAACATTTGTGAACTCGTTTGAAGCATTTTTATACATTTTATAGCCTTCGTCGATACAATCTGAACAAGCATCCCTTGGTATGGTAATTGCAAAAACATTGTAACCCGTATCGCTTCTAGATCTAATCGTATTAACTCCAGAACATTTCTTACATATTTTGAATGTTTGTGTTTGCTGCTCTAGTATGCCATCTGTGTCATAATATATTCTTCTGGTTCTTTCAACCTTTTCCATACCTTTAAAGTCGTTTAACCAAAGATCTTCTTTATTTTTCCATCTCTGATAAACTAATTCAGAAAGATCTTTAATATAGCTTGTAATCTTGTCAGGTTGTTTTAATTCGTGTGCATCATAATCTGGTTCTCTAACGTTGGAATAATCAATACCTGCCATCGCTAAAATAATTCCTAGGTTGATGTACGGAAGTGCACCTTCTATAGAATAACCGCCTTCAAGCACTGCAATATCTGGATTTAACCTATCATTGAGTTTTGCGTATCCTTGTGCTGTAAAATTCATGTTTGTTATGGGATCAGTATAGTGATTATCTTGTCCAGCAGAATTAACTATTATATCAGGCTTATACTCCTCTAAAATTGGCATAACAACATTTTCAAGAACGTATAAAAAGCCTTCTTCACCTGTTCCTGGAGGCAAAGGAATGTTTATATTATACCCATAAGCTCCAGGACCACCAAACTCATCAACAAATCCAGTACCCGGGAACAAAGTTCTACCGTCCTGGTGAAATGAAATAAAAAGTGTGTCTTTATCGTTCCAATAAATGTCTTGAGTTCCGTCTCCATGGTGACAGTCCGTATCGACAATAGCTACTCTTAAGTTGCCAAATTCTTGTCTGATTCTTTCAAGCATTACTGCCTCGATGTTTATTATACAAAATCCTCTATCTCCATAAACGACTCTCTGGGCGTGATGTCCTGGAGGACGAACAAGTGCAAAAGATTTATCAACCTCTTTTTCTAAAACTTTTTTTAAAGAAACTATTGCCCCTCCTGCAGATATTAAATGTGATTGAGTAACTCTTGATTTAACGTTTGGAACACAAAAATGTACTCTTTGAACATCTTTTTCTTCTGCAACTATAGGGTTATAAAAGGTTATACCTTCTATATCTTGAATTCCTTCTTCAAATATTTGATCTTGAGTATACAATAACCTTTCTTCTCTTTCTGGATGAGTCGGACTTATTGCCCAGTCAAATGCAGGAAAAAAGACAAGTCCTAGTTTGTTTTTAGCCTTGATCAATATTATCACCTCTTAAATTGTAAATCAGTCCGGGCTTTATTTGTGCTTTAATACGAATATTCTGACCGCTTGTATAAAACCCACGAACCATATTAAAGCAACTCTCTTCAACTATCTCTGCTTCTATTTCATCTTCTTTTGCCCCTAAGGATCTTGCTGATTCTTTGAGTAGTTCTATGGCCTTTTTTCTTGCCAACTCTAATGAGAACTTTCTATCAACATTTTGATAAATTTCTAGTTCTGGTACAGTCATTATCCCTTTTGCGGTATCTACAAGCATGTTTATCTCGGTAGTTGGTTTTGCAAGAGCTGCCCCTATTGCATTTGCTACAGCATAGTTTTTTGGATAATAACATGGCAAATTAAACTTTTTTTCTAATGTTGGAGCTAAAGCCTTTGCAGGCGCTCCAATAATGTTTATAACCTTTGGCTCGATTTTTTTCCCATAAAGTAATTCTTTAATAGTATAAACAGGTTTTGAGTTTATCTCTGTTAATAATTCATCTACTTTGACTTTAATCATTTCTGCCATTGTTTCTAGAACTAGTTTTGCAGTCTTATCTGAAGACAAATTAAGTTTTTTGCCGAGAGTTTCCATCGCTTCTATTGCCTTTTGTTTGTCTCCTTGGATAATTCCAAGAACAATCATAGCATCGGTTGGTGTAGGCTTAGGACCACCATAACTATATGCCGGCCCCTCTCGTCTTGGACCTATTTTTAGCTTACCATCATTTACAGATATACTACTATCTCCACCAAGACCAATAGAAACACTGTATATAGACCTTACTAAAGTATTGTAATTCTCAATTTTTATTCCTAGTGGCTCAAAAAGTGGAATTCCATCAGCTAGAAAAAATATATCTGTTGTAGTTCCTCCTACATCTAACAATATCGCATCTTGATTTGTTTCTAATAATGCGTTGATTCCCATACAACTAGCTGCAGGACCTGACAGTATTGTTTCAACTGGCTTTTCTTTTGCTGACTTGATGTTCATTGTTCCTCCATCTGCTTTTAGTATATATACTGGAGCTTTTATGTTTTCCTGTTCTAAAGATTTTTTAATGTTAGAAGAAAATTCTTCAAAAGTCTTAAATACTGCAGAATTTAAGAATGAGGTTGCAACTCTTCGAGGGAAATTTAGTTTTCCAGAAACTGTATGTCCCATTGTAATTGTTGAAAAACCTTCTTTTTCTAATATATCTCGAATATCTGTTTCATGTTTTGGATTACGAGGCGAAAATTTAGTCACAACAGCACAACAATCTAAGTTTTTTTCCCTAAATAATCTAACAGCATTATCAATTTCTTCTTTTTTCCAAGGTTCTACCTCTGTTCCTCTATGGTCAATGTATCCACTTATAAAAACATTTTCATCTCCAAAAGCCAAAAAATCATGCGGCAAACCTGGTCCTGATTGAATTATCAATCCAACCGGAGAGGTTGTGTTTTCAACAATAGCGTTAGTACAGACAGTAGTACTTAAGTTAATTCGTTGGATTTTTGAAGTGTCAAAATCTTGAAGAAGTTCAGTTAATGTTGTCCATATTGATTGAAATAAATCATTTCTATCAGTTGGATTTTTTACGCTATTTATAATCTTACCGTTATCAATCAAAACTGCGTCAATATTAGTTCCTCCCATATCTAAACCAACAATCAATTAATTAAAAACCTCCTTTATCGTTTTGTAGTTAAAAGCAGAATTTGGAATAACAAACGAAGTCGCCAGCAGGTCAAATTTCTTAATATAAAACCAAGAAACAAGCAGAAATAATTATCTTTCTATATCTATATCTATTATACCAAAATTACAAAAGTATAATAAAGAATGTTTTTATAATATGTTTTTGTAGAGACGCCCTATATGGGCGTCTCCAAGGTTTTAACATCATTTGAAAATTAAAAACGAGACGCGCGTATAGCACGTCTCTACAATTAATAATTAACGATTGTTATAATAGTTTTAGGTAATAACAAATTGATTAAACATTCTCTCTTTTAGGTTCACGCACCGCTTTTAATCATAATTTAATCTTATAAATCACAAACTATAAGAATATTAATTAATAAATAACAATTTTGTATATTTTTTTCAATTGGGTTATAATATATTAAAAGCAAGTGAATCAACAATAAATGGGGGTGCAAGATGAAAAATCCGTTAATAAGTAATAAATTTAAGAAAGAAGAAACCCAGCTAAATAAGATATTAAATGAGTATCTTGATCTAGTTTATAAAAACCCTATTTTAGACAGTGATAAAATTGCTGAAATAAAAAAAGAGTTTGAAACTCCTTTTAATTTTGTAGCAATTGGAAAAGTAAAATCTGGTAAAAGTAGCTTTTTGAATGCCTTACTAGGAGTCAAAAAAGGTGAAGAAGAGATATTTAAATCAGGTGCTGCATTAGAGACTTCCAAAATTACAATAGCAAGAAAAGGCAATAAAGAGCCTGAAATAGAAAACGATGTAGTAATAATCTACAAAGATATTGAATCTTTAGAAGGAATAGAAATAATAGATACACCTGGAACAGATTCTATTAGGGAAGAACACGAAAAAATTACATATGACTTCTTAGAAAACTGCAATTTAGTTATGTTTGTCTTTGAAGCAAAAAATATATATTCAAAAAGTGAGTGGGGATTGATCACAAAAATTGTTCATCAATTCAAAAAAGACATTATCTTTATTCTTCAACAAAAAGACAGAGCAAAAGAAGAAGAAATCCAAACATCAAAGAAAGAATTAATTGCTAAATGTAATGAGATTGGAATTAAAGATCCCAAGATTTTTGTAACATCTGCGGCTATAGAAATGGAATCTCAAGAAGGAAGTGGGTTTGAAGAAGTTAGAGAATATATTTTTAAAGAAATCGGAAGCCATGAAAAGAAAAGCATGAAGTTAAAAACGATAATCAACAAACTTCGTGATTCTATAACCAACAATGAAAGTATCTTAGAAAAAGAAATAAATACAATAGAAGATTATAGAAAATATTATGAAACACTCAGTATGTTTCTAGAAGACAATTACATGTTTTTAAAAGAAAACATAGAAATTACTATCAGAGATTCTATTATAAGTTATTATTCTATGAAAATGAAAACATTGAAAGATAAAGTTATAAGTTTGTATAAAACTCAAAGCAAAGTGAAAGATTTAGTTGAAGCAGAATTAATACAATTCAGAAAAGACACTAACGATATGTTTAAAGACATAGTAAACAGGAACCTCAATGATATTTTAAAGGAACAAAACAAAAGAATTGAAAAAATGTTTTCTAAAGAAGAAATCGCTCAAAAAGTAAAAGACGAACCTTATTTAAAAATGCAATTGCAAACAGACATAGAAAGATATTTTGAAGACTTTGAACGCTTGATTCAAAGAGAATTGCATAAAGTATTGGATGATGCGTTTAAATCTATTAAATTTAAAAATAAAACCTTGTTTAATAGAATCTACTTAACAAGATCAATCACAAAATCAATTGAAGAAGAAATTTTGCTCCAAGAAGAAAAAATTAAAAACTTGTTGAATGTTTTGATCGACAATTTTTTAAAAGACATGAACACAAAAACAAAGACAAAAATGTTAGAAAGCCATGAAGACATTCAAAATAAGATAGATAACTTAGAAAAATATCAAGAAATAAAAAGAACACTAGACAGTTATATGAAGCAATTAGAAAACATCGAGCAAGCAATTAAATTGTAAAAATGGAGGATTATTTTAGCTGGATGGTTGACAGTCTTAAAAACTTATTTAAAGAATGGAGGTATATAACTCTATTATAACTATTACTTGAATACTCTCAATTTGTAGAAACTTCAAGTCTAAATTACCTTGTAATTTAAAGTTACAAAAATTAACTCATAAGTTTTTTCATTAAGTAATTTTTGTTTTATTCAGTGTTTTTTAATCAAAATTTTTGTATTTTTGTTAAAATTAAAAAATTACAATTAAAAGATGAAGATATTTTTCACTATGTTTCAAAAAATTCTTGTTCCCTTCAAGAAACTACTTAGATATAAAACGGTCCTTAAAAAATGAACTTCAAATCAAGAGCTGCTTTACAGATTCTCTTTATTGGAAAAATTAATTTTCCATGTCACATTTCCCCGAAATTTTAATCCGGGAAATGAAAATCAATTGTAGAGGAGAGATTAAAATGAGATTGTGTTGCCAATTTGAAGCAGAATCAGTTCCTTTACCTTATCAAATGATGTTTGCAAGTCTTATTAAAGAAGCTTTGAAAAATTCTTCAGAAGAATATTTTAATAAGCTTTATTATTACGACCACAATAAAAGAAACAAACAGTCAAAAAACTTTTGCTTTTCTGTGTTTTTAAAAAATTTTGAATTTAAAGATGATCATTTTGTTTTAAAAGATGGATTGAATCTAAACATAAGTTCTCCAGATAAGCTTTTTATAGTGAACTTTTTCAATGGTTTACTAAAAACCAAAAGTTTCAAGTATAAAAATCATTTCATTGAATTGGTAAAAGTTTATCTTCTTCCAGAAAAAAATATCTTTGAAGAAAAGGTTACCTTTAAAACCATGTCTCCCATTCACTTAACTGACAAAAGAAATAGGCCTTTGTCTCCTTACGATGAAAATTTTACAAAAGAATATAACTACCTTGCAGATAAGATATTAGAAAATTATAGAGGAGTGGGATTATTGAAATCTATAGAATTCACACCGATTCAGATGAAAAAAGTAGTTGTTAAAGAAGAAATAAAAGAATTTCAAA
The DNA here is from genome assembly GCA_029780115.1 of Thermotogota bacterium. Lineage (GTDB taxonomy): Bacteria > Thermotogota > Thermotogae > Petrotogales > Petrotogaceae > Defluviitoga. The sequence continues at coordinate 77,867 of JAKOZG010000016.1, read as the reverse complement.
GAAATACAGGTAAAGAATATATGTTTCTAGAATCTTACGAGGGTACCTTTTCATTACAAGGCGAAGTTTCAGATTTGAGAGACATTTATTCTCTAGGAGTTTCCCTTCGACGAAGTCAGGGATTCGGTATGATAGAGGTGATATAAATATGTCTATAAAATTTTATTTATCTGAATGGTTTTATAACATGGGGATTGTAGGATTTCTACGGATTCTTAAATTTAATAATGTTGATGAAAGTAAATATACAACAAAAGAAAACTACTTCGAAATTGAAGATGAATTACTTGATAATTTTGCCGAGTATTACTTCAATTATTTTTTTGCTATAAACGATGATAGAGAAAGATTTAAAAGACGTATAAATGAAGCAACCGGCTTGATTGAAAATTACGATAAACCTTCTGAATCCTTTGACCAAAAAGCAAGTGCCGAAAATATTTCTAAAGCAATTAAAAATGTTTATGATTACTTCAAGAAATATGAGAACTCAGTGAAAAATACCAGCTATGTGGATGAATACAATGATTTGTTGAATTCAATAAAAGAAATGAATCGTATAATTAAAAAAGACACAAGTATTGAAACACTAGAAGAAGCAAAATCAATTTTAAATAATTTATTAGATTTTGTTTCTATTGAAGAAATACGAAAAAAACGGGCTGCAAATATAACTCGATCAAATCTAAGTGATTTTTTCGGTCAAGCAAGTTTTCTTAATCCTAGTTTTGCTGGTGCTTACGCGCAAGATTTTATAGAAAAAATGCATAGAGATTATGTCCAACCGGTGAGAGAGAAATATAATCAAGATGCTTCTAAAAAATATAAAAGTAAAACAATATATAACTGTTCATTATGTTCACGCGAGACTAGCGGAAATTACCATTTTGATGAGGCTATGTTTTCGCCAATAGGACTGAGTTTAACAGAAAATAATAATTTTCTTTGGAATGAAGTTACTAAGTTACCAATTTGTGAAGAATGTAGGATTCTTCTAATGTGTACTCCAGTTGGTTGCACTCCACTTGAAAAATATCGTTCAACTATTGACGGAATTGAGTATTACACTGAATATACTTTTGTTAACTTAGACACAGACATAAAAAGTTTGTTTAAAATAAACGAAAATTTTAGGCAACGTTCAAGTTCTTCAAATCCATATAGGGAGCTTATATTTGATATAGTAACTCAAATGGAACAAAAAGCTCTTTGGACTTTGCAGAGTATTTTCTTTGTCGAATTTCAAACTGACAAGAAGAGCACATATTTGCACTATTTCAACATAGCTCCTTTTAAAGCAAAATTTTTTATAGATAAACAGGTACATTATTTATTAGGTCGCATAAAGCCTCATCAATTTCAAATGGATATCATGGAGTACATTTTAACGGATAGAGATTTATATCTGTTAATTTCTGATGAGTTGAGGAACTATCTTAAAAAGGCTGAGGGAAAAAGGGGTGATAGAAGAGTAATTGTAGGAGATCCTGTTTCGTGTTTTAATGCTGTGTGTTTAAGACATTTACTGAACGGATACAAAAGGAGGCAGAAAAAAGTGAGCACCAAAATTATAAATGATGCTTTTGAATATGGAAAAGAACTCAATAGATATTATGTTGCTACAGACTCTGCAAACAAGATTAATTCCATAGGTTACAAAATGTTAAATGCTGTGAAAGTGGGAGACAAAGAAGAATTTTTAGATAATCTTATTAGAACATGTATGAGTATTCAAAAACCTATTCCCGACTTTTTTTTAAATGTACTAACAGAGCAAAGAGCAGATTTTAAGGATATTGCTTTAGCATTTATATGTGGGTTTACTGCTTTGCCAGTTGATGTTGCATCTAAAGAAAAAGTTTCTAATGAGGAGGTTTGACAACCATGGCTAAAGGTTTAACAGCAAGCGTAATATTTCAAGCACAAAGCTTAAATTATGATGAAGGAATAGCCAACATTTCTGTTCTTAAAAAGTTAACTCGAGGAGATGGAACTTTACTTACCTATGCTTCAAGACAGGCTTTAAGATACGATATTGTAAGACTTGGTCACGAAATGTATAATTGGAACTTACAAGTTGTCGATAAATCAAAGGGTACAGTCCAATTTCGTGATGATTTAACAATAAAAGATTCTGTAGAGATGGATTTATTTGGATATATGAAAACTGTAAAGAAAAGTCAGAAAGAAATTGGTGGAGCTGGTACAAGACCAGCAGTGGTGCGTTTGAGTCATGCTATCTCTCTTGAACCATACAGAAGTGATACAGAATTTTTAACTAACAAAGGACTTGCTGACAGGATAAAAGAACACCCTAACATAGCCAACATTGAACAGCATTTAAGCCTATATACATATACCTTTACTATAGATCTAGCTAAGATAGGGGAAGATGGAGAAATTATTTTGGATAATGATGAAAAGGCAGAAAGAGTTAACCAATTTTTGGAGATAATAAAAGTTCTTAATAGAAACATTCGTGGAAGGCAAGAAAACCTTTCTCCAATATTTATAATAGGTGGCATTTATGATTTGGCTTCTCCTTTTTTCTTGGGGAGAATAGGATTAAACATGAAAAATGGATTGTATTATATTCAAGAAGATAAACTTAACAACGCTTTAGAAAAAACGTTAGATAATAACAAAATTAAAGATAAAACATTCGTAGGCATTGCCGATGGCTACTTTGCAAATGATTTTAAAATAAAAGAAATGTTCGGAGAGAGAGCCTTATCAGTAGAAGATTTTTTTGTCAAAATGAAAAATGATGTCAATAGTTTTTATGGAGTGAGCAATACATGAAAGCTTTAAAACTGAATATTTATCAGCAAAATGCTACTTATAAAAAACCTTTTGCTTTTAAGGTGGCAGAGACGTATCCTCTGCCTCCTTACTCTACGGTAAAAGGATTCTTGCATAAGATTATGAAAGCTAAAGAATTTATTCCGATGTCTATTTCCGTTCAAGGAAGCTTTGAAAATATCTGTTTCAATTTACAAAGTATGTATTCGTATAAAAGTAAAAAAAATAAAGCTGTTACTTCTGTACCTTCCTATGTGCATATGTTATACAATGTATATTTGATTATACATGTATTTGCTCAACAAAACATTATTGACGCAATTATTGAGGGAATAAAAGATTCAGAAGAATATTTCAGTTTAGGAAGAAAAGAAGATTTAGTTGTGATAGAGGATGTTAAACAAGTAGATATAGAAGAAATAATTATAGGACGTGGTAAAGCCGAACCTTATGAAATAAAATGTCCTGTTTATATACCAAAAAAACAATTACCCTCTGGTTTGAGCGGCATAAACTACAGACTTAACTGGAAATATACTATACAAAACGAACTAAGAGTATGGGAACGCATCGATACTGTATATGTTGAAAGTGGTAATGTAATAGATTCGGGAACTATTCTTTTAGACGAAGAGAAAGATCTCGTTTTTTTAATGAATGGTGAAGAAAATGATATATGCTAAATCGAATCCACAGGAAACTTTGTATGAACATACCCAAAAACTTTTGGAAAATTTAAAAATATTAAAAACTATGTATGGTTCCAAAATTGAAAATATCCTACCCAGCATGGTTAATAAAGAACTATTTTGGCGTTGCTTATACATAACAGCATTTTATCATGACTTCGGAAAAGCGTATACGCCGTTTCAAAATGTAATTAGAGAAATGATTGGTCAAGAAAAGATTTATAGTCCTTTTAAAAACGATATCCCTCACGGATATCTTTCCCCAGCCTTTTTACCTTTTGAAGAAATGTCAGATCTACTATATAACGACAATGAACTGATAAAAATAATTGTACAGGCAATAGCTTTTCACCATGAAAGAAACGTTATACCCAACAAAAGACATATTCTTGAAGTAATATCCAAAGATTTAGAGCCTCAACTTACCAAAATTAACGAACATATGGGAACTAACATACAAAAACTCGACAAACATTATTTAAATGATATGGAAAATAGAATCACTCAATCTCATAAATATTATCAATTGTATGTATTGATAAAAGGTATTCTTCATCGATTGGATCACGCCTCTTCTGCACACATTGAAGTAGAAGTTGAAAGCAAAGATGCTTTGAATGAAGTAACAGAAAAGCACATAACTTTAAATCTCAATTCAAATTTGAGAGATGTTCAAATCTATACCCGAGATAACTCCCATAAAAATTTGATTATTGTAGCTTCTACCGGGATAGGAAAAACGGAAGCTGCCCTAATGTGGGCTGGTGAAGATAAAACTTTTTTTACCCTTCCTTTAAGAGTTTCTCTAAACTCCTTATATTCTAGAGTGAAAGAGACAATAAACTTTAGTGAAGTAGGACTACTACATTCAACTTCTTTAGATTATCTCGCAGATAAAGGTTATGAAGATGCTTTAGAAATCTATGAACAATCAAGACATTTAGCAAAGAAATTAAATTTTACAACAGTCGATCAAATTTTCCCCTTTGTTTTCAAATATTTAGGTTATGAAAAAATATATGCAACTCTTGCATATTCTAAGATTATAGTAGATGAAATACAAGCATACTCCCCCTCAATGGCTGCAAGCATTATAAAAGGTTTAGAAATGATATACGACCTAAATGGAAAATTTTTGATTATGACAGCTACACTTCCTCGAATATACAAAGATTATCTGATACAAAAAGGAATACCATTTGAAGAGAAACTATTTTTGTCAACTTTAGAAAGGCATTTTGTAACTATAAATGAAAAGTCGATATTAGATGATGTAAATCAAATTATAGAAAAAGCAAAAGAAAGTAAAGTGTTAGTTTTAGCTAACACTGTTGCTAAAGCTGCCAACATTTACAATACAATTAAGAGTAATATACCCCCAGGAGTACATAAAAATGTTAATCTTTTGCATTCGCTTTTTCTTCAACATGACCGTGCTCAAAAAGAAAAAGATATTCAAGCATTTTCTAAAAGTGATGAAGCAGGGGTATGGATTAGCACTCAGATAGTAGAAGCTTCTTTGGATGTTGACTTTGATTACTTATTTACTGAAATGTCAACACTGGATAGTCTTTTTCAACGATTCGGCAGATGTTATCGAAATAGACAATTTGATCTCAATCATCCTAATATTTATATTTATACAAAAAATATAAGTGGAGTTGGCTCTGTATATAACAAAGATATCTGGAATTTTAGTTTAAACTATCTGAGTGAATATAATAATAAATTTGTCACTGAAAGCGATAAAGTACAAATGGTTGACCAACTCTACTCGGAAAATCAATTGAAAGGGACAAAATTTCTAGAAGAATTTAAAAGTTCTTTAAACTTTTTAGATAATATTATTGATTATAATCTAAGCAAAGGAGAAGTACAAAAGATTTTCAGAGACATGAATACAGTAACATGCATACCACTAGAAATTTATTATAAAAATAAACATCTCTTTGATTTATGTGAAAAAGAAAAAGATAAGAAAGCACTTGCAGAGTTGTATAAGGAAATAAGAAAGTTAACCGTAGATGTGCCACTTTATAAGGCAAAGGAATATATCTTAGGTAGACTAAACGGTTACAGACTCGATAATATTTTTTTGCTAGAATGTCGTTATAATGATGAGCAAGGTATAATTTTTAGCCAAAAAGGGGATGATTCTGATAGATATATCCTTTAATGAGAAACACATAAATAACAATGTCGATTCGTTGGAGTTCGACTTTCAAACCTTTAAAGTTCAAGGTATTAAAGTTAATTATTATTACGTATGTAAAAGAAAGTTGTGGTTATTCGATAAGGGAATAAGTATGGAACTTGAAAGTGATGCTGTATTAGAAGGAAAACTAATTCATGAAAATGCTTATCCTAAGGCTCAAACTCGTGAAGTAACGATAGATAATCTGTTAAAGATAGACATAATCGAAGGAGACTATATAAAAGATGTGAAAAAATCAAGCAAGATGCGGCACAGTGATACCATGCAGATAGCATATTATCTATTTTATTTAAAGCAACTGGGAGTGTTGAAAAAAGGTACTATAAACTATGTTAAAGAAAGAAAAATTGAGAAAATAGAACTGACCGAAGATTTAGAAAATGAAATTAAAAATGCTCTATTAGAGATAAATAAAATATTAGATAGTAAAAAGCCACCCCGAAGAGAAAAACTTCCTTATTGTCGGAAATGCGCCTATTATTTATTCTGTTATGTGGAGGAATTAGAGAATGAAACATAATTATTATATTTTTAAAAGTGGACGTTTAAAGAGAAAAGATAATACGGTATTTTTGGAAACAATAGATGAGGAAAGAAAATATTTACCTATTGAAAGTATTGATTCCTTGCACCTTTTTGGTGAAATAGATTTAAATACAAAACTTCTAAACTATTTAACCAGTTATGGAATAATAATTAATTTTTACAACTATTATGGTTACTATTCCGGAAGTTATTATCCACGAAAACAACGGGTATCAGGTTATTTGTTAGTTAATCAAGTTCAGCATTATCTAAATAAAGAAGAAAGATTATTTTTAGCTAAGCAATTTGTAATTTCTGCTGCTTTTCATATGGTTCGTAATTTGAGGCGATACGAAAACACTAAAGAATGTATAGAAGCAATAAATAAGGAGTTGTTAGGTATTGATGAAGTTCCTGGAATACCAGCCTTGATGGGAATAGAAGGAAGAATTAGAAATGTATATTATTCTGCTTTTAACAACATTTTGAAACATGGTTTTCTATTAAATAAAAGAGAAAAGAGACCACCAAATGATCCTGTGAATGTACTAATTTCATTTGGAAACAGCCTTTTATATTCCACAGTTCTTGGAGAAATATATAAAACACAATTAGATCCCACAGTCAGTTATCTTCACGAACCATCTACCAGGCGTTTTTCATTATCTTTAGATTTATCAGAAATTTTTAAACCCTTGATTATTGATTCACTTATATTCTATGTAATTAACAACAAAATATTAAAATTGGAAGATTTTGACAGTAAAGAGGAAATTTGCTTGCTAAGCGAAGAAGGGAAGAAGAAGTTTATTAAAGAATATGAAAAAAAGCTAAGTACAACTATAAAACATAGAAAACTTAAAAGAAGTGTTTCATATAGAAGTTTTATAAAACTGGAATGCTATAAACTTATCAAACACCTTATTGATGATGAGCTATATAAACCTTTAAAAGCTTGGTGGTAAACTATGTATGTGATAATAACTTATGATATTAGTGAAAAAAAAGTAGGCGCTGTTAATAAATTGCTCAAAAAATACTTAACCTGGACACAAAATTCTGTTTTTGAAGGAAATTTGAGTGCGGGCGTTTTGAAGAAATGCTTAATGGAAGTTAGTAGAATAATTGATAAAGAAAAAGATTCAATATATATCTTTACCGTAGAAAGAGAACAAAATATTAAAAAAGAAATAATTGGTATAGAGAAGAATTATGATGATATTATATTATAACGTATATTAATATTAGGGATGCGCAGTAAACCTCTTTCTAAATTAGAACGATTCTTTACTTCATCAATACTGATATACAACATAATTTTTCTAGTGAACCCAAAAATCAATAGAGACTTTACTGCAGAAACGAAAATTATAGCTTAGTATAAAAAGCCCAGGATCAATTAAAAAAGCACTATTGAGGTACTAGGAACAAGAGGGTTTTACCTTAACTATGTGGGATGTAAAGGCATTATCTCTTATTGACTCAGCAGTCAGAACTACGGTTTTACCTTAACTATGTGGGATGTAAAGCAACTCACAAATAAAGACATTTACGATATTGATTTTAGTTTTACCTTAACTATGTGGGATGTAAAGGGGATCAAGCGGCAATAAATGCTCAAAATGCTCTTTCGTTTTACCTTAACTATGTGGGATGTAAAGATAATCTTATTTAGTTGTTAAATAGTTACTTAAAAGTTTTACCTTAACTATGTGGGATGTAAAGCGACTTTCTTCAAGCCATCTTGCCTCAAGCCTTTCTGTTTTACCTTAACTATGTGGGATGTAAAGCTAATATCATCTTGAAGACTCGCAGTGAATAACATCGTTTTACCTTAACTATGTGGGATGTAAAGCAATAAAGAACATATATATAAAGAACATAATAATAAAGTTTTACCTTAACTATGTGGGATGTAAAGGAAGTTTGACATAGCAAACGATGACTGGGTTATTTCGTTTTACCTTAACTATGTGGGATGTAAAGTCTGAAAAAGGTGAAGGGTTAACTTGGGAACAGTATTGTTTTACCTTAACTATGTGGGATGTAAAGTTTTTTATTCCATCCCAAGTCTTTGAAAATACGCTTCGTTTTACCTTAACTATGTGGGATGTAAAGTGAGATAATAGGAACGTACTGTCCTTTTATAAGAGTAAGTTTTACCTTAACTATGTGGGATGTAAAGTAATGAGTTACGAATGGCAATAAAATATGGTTGTAAAGTTTTACCTTAACTATGTGGGATGTAAAGCTTCCTCCATAAGACAAATAATCACTTGAATCTTTAGTTTTACCTTAACTATGTGGGATGTAAAGTTGGTGGGATGATAGAAAGCGCAGCAACAACGTATCGTTTTACCTTAACTATGTGGGATGTAAAGGTTGTTAATGGCTGTGGCTGTGGCTGTGGCTGTGGCGTTTTACCTTAACTATGTGGGATGTAAAGGTTGTTAATGGTTTTGGCTGTGGCTCAGGATACTGGTTTTACCTTAACTATGTGGGATGTAAAGTGGGTATTACAATGGGTTTTAAAAATATAATAAAAGGTTTTACCTTAACTATGTGGGATGTAAAGTCAACTTTGTTTAGGCCTAGCAATTTTGAGGCTTATGTTTTACCTTAACTATGTGGGATGTAAAGGAATTAGCAAAAAGAGTTTTTAGTTTGACAGTTAAGTTTTACCTTAACTATGTGGGATGTAAAGAAACGTTGATGGGAGTTTTCTACATTGAACTTGAAAGTTTTACCTTAACTATGTGGGATGTAAAGGCCGCAACAAGCTCATAAGCTTGCTCTATTACTTCGTTTTACCTTAACTATGTGGGATGTAAAGTGAAGAGATACAGATTAATATGTCTGTAATGTTTTCAGTTTTACCTTAACTATGTGGGATGTAAAGGAGGTTAAAATGAGCGCAGAATTAACCAAAGTTGTAGTTTTACCTTAACTATGTGGGATGTAAAGATTGCATTTGCTGTTACTGAGTTTGCACCAAGTTTCAGTTTTACCTTAACTATGTGGGATGTAAAGTTCAGTACCTCGTATCCTATAGCCATACTTGTTTTCGTTTTACCTTAACTATGTGGGATGTAAAGTACACAACTATTTCTTTCTGTTTTTCACAGTTTTTAAGAGTTTTACCTTAACTATGTGGGATGTAAAGCAAACAATGATAAAGAAAGTTGCAGAAGCTGGAGCTTTGTTTTACCTTAACTATGTGGGATGTAAAGGAAAATCAATTTCTTCTTCCAACTTTTGTTTAACAAAGTTTTACCTTAACTATGTGGGATGTAAAGTCAATAGATCTTGAAGAAGGAATGGCTCAGTATGAGTTTTACCTTAACTATGTGGGATGTAAAGTAAAAAACCGGATCATGAGCAATAAAATCAAACGTAGTTTTACCTTAACTATGTGGGATGTAAAGGAAGTTGTAAAATGGAATGGGAACACCAAAATTGAAGTTTTACCTTAACTATGTGGGATGTAAAGTTATGAAATATAGTATTGATGGCTGAAACATTAGTTGTTTTACCTTAACTATGTGGGATGTAAAGATGTTTCCAACGAGCAGATTGAAGAGGCTTATGACGTTTTACCTTAACTATGTGGGATGTAAAGTCCAAATGTAATTAAACTCAGTTGATTTAATTTTTTCAGTTTTACCTTAACTATGTGGGATGTAAAGCGTTTAAAATCTTTATTTCTAATTTTAATTCTTCAGTTTTACCTTAACTATGTGGGATGTAAAGCTATTCATTAAACTAATCGAGGCAAGGAGGTAATTGTTTTACCTTAACTATGTGGGATGTAAAGCTCTTCTTCTTGTTGTTTTTTTAAATTTTCTTCTCTGTTTTACCTTAACTATGTGGGATGTAAAGATCGATTTCATATATTCAAGCGGTGAAATGCCTGCTAGTTTTACCTTAACTATGTGGGATGTAAAGTTCGTCTGCATCATCGCTCTTAACAGGATGATTTTTAAGTTTTACCTTAACTATGTGGGATGTAAAGTTTGACAATAATAAATCAAATAACACCGCACCTTCAGTTTTACCTTAACTATGTGGGATGTAAAGCTTTTAATGCGAAACATTGCTTCTTGAAACTTATGAGTGTTTTACCTTAACTATGTGGGATGTAAAGTCGTACGTATAAGGGAAAACTTCTTTAAATTTTTCGTTTTACCTTAACTATGTGGGATGTAAAGTCAAATCCATTATTAAGCCATCTTCCTCATACGGAGTTTTACCTTAACTATGTGGGATGTAAAGGTATATCTTGCTTTTTTATATAATGCAGGTATAAAGTTTTACCTTAACTATGTGGGATGTAAAGTGAAATTAATTCAATGTCCATGTCATCTCGTATCTCGTTTTACCTTAACTATGTGTGATGTAAAGTGAACTTAATTCCATGTCCATGTCCTCTCGTATCTCTTTGTACCTTAACGATGTGGGATGTAAAGTAATTTCAATTGCAAATAATCTTCAAAGTCAAACTCGTTTTACCTTAACTATGTGGGATGTAAAGTCTGTATTATTCAGAATATTTTCAAGTTCTTTATTAGTTTTACCTTAACTATGTGGGATGTAAAGAAATTCTGTAAAACTATAACCGAACTATTTATTAAAGTTTTACCTTAACTATGTGGGATGTAAAGCTTCATCAACGCTAATGAGATGGTCAGGACGATACAGTTTTACCTTAACTATGTGGGATGTAAAGAAGAAATGTAAAATACGATGATTATGATCTTTTCAACAGTTTTACCTTAACTATGTGGGATGTAAAGTGAAATTAATTCAATGTCCATGTCATCTCGTATCTCGTTTTACCTTAACTATGTGGGATGTAAAGTAATTTCAATTGCAAATAATCTTCAAATTCAAACTCGTTTTACCTTAACTATGTGGGATGTAAAGTCTGTATTATTCAGAATATTTTCAAGTTCTTTATTAGTTTTACCTTAACTATGTGGGATTTTAAACGGTAAAATAAAAAGAACATATAATAATATATGGAAAAGGCATTTACCAATAGATAAAGACATTCCTAATTTATTTCTTATATTTTCTACCACTATAACTCATTTTGTAATATGCAAAATTCCTGCACAGTGAGAAATTGGTATGAAGTGAATATTATCTTGATAGAAAAATTCTTTGATTTCATCAAAAATGATGTATGTTTCTTCGTCATCCCAATATTTAGAGTAGTCTTTTTTACATTTTTCTAATAATGTTCTTGTTTTAAAGGCTATATCGCCTATAATAATTTCTCCATCTTCACAGAGGAGTTCTTTCAGTTTATTAATAAACTGCACTTTGTAATTATCTTCTAAGTGGTGCATTGCATATGTACTAATTATATAGTCAAATTTGTTGTTCTCAATTTCTTGAGGAAGACCTTTAGAAAAATCATATTGAAATAGTTTGGCTAAAGGCATTTTGTCTTGTGCAATTTCTATCATTTTTTTAGAAAAGTCAACACCATATATTTCATAGCCTTCATCATAAAGTTTTTTTATTAGCGTTCCTGTGCCAAATCCTATATCTAATACGCTTGCCTTTTCTTTTTTGTGAATTATATTGTAGATTGTGTTTAGAAGATTATTGTATCCAGCAAAGGGGAATTCGTTATTATCGCTACTTATTTGAACACTTTTATCGTATTCTTCTGCCCATAAGTCAAATTTTTTGCTGTCCAAAGTAGTGACCTCCAATTGTATTATATGCACTCAGTTTAGAAATTTTAAACCCTTATTAATTATATATATGTTTTAGAATTAAACTTTTTACAAAATACTTTTTTAACTTTTTCGGTACTTGTACCAAAGGAGGGAGAGGGCTCCGCCCTAGACCCGTTATAACTTCAAAATGCTATCTTGATAAAAATCTTTATTTCTAAGTTGGTACTTGTACCAAAGGAGGGAGAGGGCTCTGCCCTAGACCCGTTATAAATTCAAAATGCTATCTTGATAAAAATCCTCATTTCTAAGTCGGTACTTGTACCAAAGGAGGGAGAGGGCTCTGCCCTAGACCCGTTATAAATTCAAAATGCTATCTTGATAAAAATCTTTATTTCTAAATCGGTACTTGTACCAAAGGAGGGAGAGGGCTCCGCCCTAGACCCGTTATAACTTCAAAATGCTATCTTGATAAAAATCTTTATTTCTAAATTGGTACTTGTACCAAAGGAGGGAGCGGGCTCCGCCCTAGACCCGTTATAAATTCAAAATGCTATCTTGATAAAAATCTTTATTTCTAAGTTGGTACTTGTACCAAAGGAGGGAGAGGGCTCCGCCCTAGACCCGTTATAAATTCAAAATGCTATCTTTAGAAAAATCTTCATTTCTAAAATCCCTGTATTATAAAATTTTGTGGCTAATGAGAGAGGTAACGTTCTTTTTGTGTAATTCTCTTTTAATTCAGTCTTTTATGTGGTCGATATGGCAAAATTATATCATTTAGTGGTTATAAAATGAAATTGACAAAGAATTTGTAATAGAGTATAATGGGACTAATGTTAATTGTTCTGAAAATAAGAGATAATGGGAGTGAGAAAAATTAAGAAGTTTGCTTTTGTGGGTGGTTTGTTGATAGACGGTACTGGAAAAGATCCAGTTAGTAATTCTTTGGTACTTGTTGAAGATAAAAAAGTTAAGTATGCTGGTAAAATGAAGGAGTTTGAAGGAGATTATGAGAGAATAGATATTACTGGTAAGACTATCATGCCTGGTTTAATTGATAGTCATCTTCATTTTAGTGGGAACCTAACTGATAATGATTCAGATTGGGTGCTTGAACCAGTTACTCAAAAAACGATTGTTGCAGTTGCTCAAGCTCGTGAAGCCTTAGAGCACGGTTTAACTTCTGTGGGAGAAATTTCAAGGTTTGGAATTCATCTTAGAAACATGATTGAAGCTGGTATTATTCCTGGTCCTCGAATAGTTGCAACTGGTCTTGGTTTTTGTAGGACATCTGGACATGGAGATTCTCACAAGTTGCCTTTAGAATATAATGATGCTTCTCATCCTTGGGCTGAGAGGGTAGATGGACCTTGGGATCTTCGAAAGGCTGTAAGAAGGAGACTTCGTGAAGGTCCTGATGCAATTAAAATTTGGTCTACGGGTGGAGGAATATGGCGTCTTGATGCAAAAGCTGATCTTCACTATACAATGGAAGAGATTCAAGCAGTTGTTGATGAAGCAAATATGGTAGGTCTTCCTGTGTGGTCACATGCTGAAGGTTATGAAGGGGCGTTAAATTCTTGTAAGGCAGGGGTATCTGCCATCATTCATGGGCAAGAATTAAATGAAGCATGCCTTGAAATAATGAAAGAAAAAGATATTTCATTTTGCCCTACCTTGCAATTTTTCTATGAATGGTTTAGCGTGTATGAACCTCCTTACAGGCCAATTCTTGATAAGTATCCGGGACAAACTGTTGCGGAAAAAGAGTTAAATCGTATTATTGACAATCTACAAAATGCTAATAAAAAAGGTATTAGAATCACTGTAGGGTCTGATTCTTTTTGTAGTAGCTTAACCCCTTATGGAAGATATGCCATTACTGAAATATATACGCTTAATACAGCAGGTTTAACAGAGATGGAGGCTATATTGGCTGCAACTAAAAATGGAGCAGAAATGCTTAAAATAGATAATATAACTGGAACTCTTGAAGAAGGAAAGTTTGCAGATTTACTGGTTCTTTCTGATAATCCTTTGGAAGATATACACAATATTGATGTTGAAAAGATGCAGGTTATTATGAAAGAAGGAGAATTTGTTAAAAATTTTTTGTAATATTCCTTGCGTTTGTTTTGTATATTTATTATGTTGATTATTCTTTCTCTTAATATCTCTTTTTTATTGTTTCTTTTTCTGAAAGTCCTATATAGGATTTTCAGATTTTTATTATAATTCTTAAATTACTTACGTTTATTATTAAAAAATTCTTTTTTAAATTTGTTATAAATGGTATCATTAAGATAAAGAAAAGATTAATTTAATTATATGTTTAGAGGAGGATGTTTGAGTGAGGACAAATAGAGATAGACTGGTCATGATTTCTGTACAAGGTACTGTTTCTAATCCTGAACATACTGGAAGGCATTCTGTTTCTCATGATGGAGAGCCTTTTATGGTACCAGGAACTGGTGGTATTACATACAACGTTAGGGTTGGCGACTCTGCTTTTGGTTGGGAAGTTGATCATGTCGAGCCTGGTGTTTCTACGTTGTTAGATCAGAAAGATAGAAATTCACCACAAAATAGAGGTTACCATTTTTATTCATGCGTTGGTAATGAAGCAAAGGTTGTTACAGGGGATGCAAAAGGGGCAAAAGGGGTTGTTACTGGGCATCATGGTGGTGCAGAACATATTCTTATTGATTTTTCTGAAGACGTTTTGGATAAATTAACTCTTGACGATAAGTTTTTAATTAAAGGGTTTGGTCAAGGTTTGAAATTATTAGATTATCCAGATGTACATGTGTATAATTTAGATCCAAACCTTTTAGAAAAGATGGATGTGATTGAAAAGAATGGAGAATTACATGTTCCTGTTGTTGCGGTTGTTCCTCCTTTTTTAATGGGATCAGGGATAGGTTCTACAACTATGGGAACTGGGGATTATGATATTATGACGGCTGATTATGATGCTTTAAAAGAGTATGGCTTGACTGGGTTAAGGTTTGGGGATTTGGTATATATTCAAGACCATGACAATTCCTACGGTAGATGTTATAGAAAAGGTGCCGCTTCAATTGGTGTGATTATACACAGTGATTGTAAGCTAGCAGGGCATGGACCAGGAGTTACGATTTTAATGACATGTGCTAAAGGAATCTTAAAGCCTATTATTTCACAAGATGCTAATATAGCAAAAATACTTAAGATTGGTAGATTTGAAGAGAAGTAAAAACTATAAATTTCAAATGGAGGTTAATATGTTTGAAATTTCAGACAAGATTCAAATAGCTAAGGATACTTTTAGTGTTTGGGTTGAGGCACCTAAGATTGTAGAGAATGCAAAACCAGGACAATTTGTTATTGTTATGGGGGAGGAAGATGGAGAAAGAATACCTTTGACAATAGCAGATACAAAAGGTAGTAAAATCAGGCTTATTTTCCAGGTTGTGGGTAAAAGTACCAAAAAAATGGCTGAATTAGAAAATGGACAGAGCTATGCTCATGTAGTAGGACCTCTAGGAAAGCCTTCAGAAATAGATTATTATGGGACTGTTTTGCTGATAGGTGGTGGAATTGGTATTGCCCCAATTTACCCAATTTTAAAGGCTTTAAAACAAGCTGGAAACAAGGTTATTGCTATTTTGGGAGCTAGAACCTCAAATTTATTGATTTTAGAAGATGAATTTCAAGAAATTACTGATAGAGTAATTATTACCACTGATGATGGTTCTAAAGGAATGAAGGGATTAGTAACCGATGCTATGAAATTGTTAGCTCAAGAAGGTGAAAAGGTAGATAGAGCTTGGGCTATTGGTCCTGTAATTATGATGAAATATGCTACTTTAACGGCTCAGGAATTAGGTTATCCGATAACAGTGTCTTTGAACCCTATAATGGTTGATGGGACAGGAATGTGTGGAGGGTGTAGGGTTACTATAGCCGGTAGCGTTAAATTTGCTTGTGTAGACGGGCCTGAGTTCGATGGAGAGTTAGTTAACTGGGATGAACTGTTAAATAGGTTGGGTCAATACAAAGAGGAAGAGAAAAGGGCTCTGCAAGAAACCAAGAAAAAGAAACCTAAGAATATTTTGAAAAATAAGGTGCCTGTTCGAAAACAACCTCCAGAAGAAAGAAGAAGAAACTTTCAAGAGGTTTCATTTGGTTACTGTTTAGAGGAAGCGCTTATGGAGGCAGAAAGGTGTTTGCAGTGTAAGAATGCCCCATGTATCGAAGGATGTCCTGTAGGGGTTGATATTCCTGGCTTTATCCGTGCGTTATTAGAGGGTGATCTTTCAAGGTCAGCTGAAATTTTAAAATCTTACAATAATCTTCCTTCAATATGTGGAAGGGTATGTCCACAAGAAAATCAATGTGAAGGGGTATGTACACTGGGTAAATCTAAGGTGTTTGAACCAGTTGCTATCGGCAGACTTGAGAGGTTTGTTGGAGATTGGGATATGGTTCAAAAAAGGCAAGAGGTAAGAGAAGAACTTTCAAACAGTGAAATTAAAGGTAAAGTTGCTGTTGTAGGTTCTGGTCCTTCTGGTTTGACAGTGGCTGCTGATTTGGCAAAGATGGGATATTACGTTAAGATATTTGAAGCTTTGCACAAACCTGGCGGAGTTTTGATGTATGGAATTCCTGAATTTAGGCTTCCAAAAAGGATTGTATATGAAGAGATTGAATATGTTAAATCCTTGGGGGTAGAAATTCAAACGGATGTTGTTGTAGGAAAGACTGTAACAATAGACGAATTGAGAAAGGAATATGATGCAATTTATATCGCTACAGGAGCTGGAACTCCTAAGTTTTTAAACATCCCGGGAGAGAATCTAAACGGTGTTTATTCATCTAGTGAGTTTTTAACTAGGGTTAATTTGATGAAAGCTTATGAATTCCCATATTATGATACGCCTGTAAAAATGGGGAAGAATGTAGTTGTTGTTGGCGGAGGTAACGTTGCTATGGATGCTTCTCGTTCTGCATTGAGGTTAGGTGCAGACAAAGTTACGGTTGTTTATCGTAGAACAGAAAATGAGATGCCAGCTAGAAGAGAAGAGTATGAAAATGCAGTTGAGGAAGGAATTGAGTTTATGTGGCTCACTAACCCTGTTGAATGTATTGGAGATGATAGGGGTAATTTGGTGGGTGTTGTTTGCCAAAAGATGGAACTTGGAGAACCTGATGCTTCTGGTAGAAGAAGACCTACACCGGTGAAAAATAGTAACTTCACCATTACCTGTGACATGTTTATAGTAGCAATTGGACAAGAAGCAAACAGGGTTTTGTTAGACAATTTCACTGAACTTGAGTTGAATAAATGGGGTTATATAAAAGCAGATCCAGAAACTGGAGCAACCTCTGTAGAAGGGGTTTATGCAGGTGGAGATATAGTTACAGGTGCCGCTACTGTTATAGAGGCGATGGGGGCTGGTAAGAAGGCTGCTAAAGCTATTGATGAATATGTATTCTCTAGAATCAAGGAGAGGAAGAGTTAATGGATTTTGAGCTAGCACGTAAGAGAATGGTTCATGAACAGCTTGAACTAAGAGGGATAACTGATAGGAAGGTTTTGGATGCTTTTCTAAAAGTGGAGAGGCATCTTTTTGTGCCTGAGAATGTTAAAGAGTACGCATATGAAGATTGTCCTTTACCCATCGGGGAGGGGCAGACTATTTCTCAACCGTATATGATCGCTTTAATGTTGCAACATTTGAATTTAGAAGAAAATGATGTTGTTTTGGAAATTGGTACAGGGTCTGGTTATCAAACAGCATTATTAGCTGAAATAGTCAAATTTGTGTATTCGATAGAAAGGAGTGAAACTTTAGCTAAAAGGGCTAAAGAAATACTCGAAGACTTGGATTACATGAATATAAAAATTTATGTTGGAGACGGAACAAAAGGATGGCCAGAAGAGGATATTAGTTTTGATAAAATTATCGTTTCTGCAGGGGCACCTGATGTCCCTGAACCATTATTTAATCAATTAAAAGTTGGCGGAAGAATGGTTATTCCAGTAGGGTCAAGACATTATCAAACTTTATTGATAGTTACTAAAATGGAAGATTTAAGTATGAAAAAGGAATTTGCAGGAGGATGTACTTTTGTTCCACTTGTTGGCGAGTATGGCTGGAGTGGATAGGATGTAATGCTGTTTAGACCAACCCCCTTCAAGAACAAATAAGATCCTTGAAGGGGAATTTACACAATTTTATTTGTAGAAAGATGCGATATTATTACTCTTGCGAAATCTGTTCTGCAACAGTGAAGGTAATGGTTCCGATTTTCTTTGCTTCTCTAAAATATTTGAGATCAGAAACACTATCTGGTTCGACAGTAAGAGTATGTACAGCTGGTTCCTCAGTAGTAGGGGCGCCTTTGATTGAATTTCCTGCAAGAAGATCATTTCCATCGTACAAAAGTTTCAGAGTTTTGTCTAAGAAATTGTTTGCATCAGCAGTAAATACTGCTGTAATCTCATAGTTAACATTGGTATCAATGCTTAAAGTAAAGGTTGAAGGATCCGCACTTACAGTACCTAATAAAGTACCCCCTTGTAGAGTTGCTGAATAAGTTAACGTAACTTCTGTAGGACTGAGATCTACAGTTGCCCAAGGTTCGCCTTCTGCATTAACTGTTAATTCATTTCCAGGATTCCAGTCTGTTATTAATTGTCCAAAAACAAATCCTGCCATACACAAAATCGTTGTGATAATAAAAACAGATAGATACTTTTTCATTTACGATTCACCTCCCAAGTTTTTTTGGTACTTCAAAGTTTTTTAGAACTAAATACTGAGAGTTGATCATTTCTATTGCTATACGTCTTTTTATAATCTGTTTTATGAAATTAAAGGCATAAATTAAAAGAGAAAAATATTAATAGGTATATTCTATTATGTAATATATACATTTATTTATGAATAACTTTAAGTTACAGTATTTAGAATATTATGTTAATAATATAAATATTTATGTCGTTTTTATAAATTATTTATTATTTGTTTACGATATTCTTTGAATAGGTAATTATTTTAATTCGATGTATATATTAATAAACATGTTGTTTACTTACTTTCAACTTGCTATTTGTAATAAATTTAGATATAATCTAAATAATTGCTTTTTTATTATAAAAATACAGGAGAGCTTTAATATTGAAAAAACGTCATCCTATGGTTGATACCTTAATAAATTTAAAAGGTAATCCAAAAGTTTGTGTACTAACTGAGCCTTTATGGGGTATACCGTATAATTTATATTTGCCATATGCTTCAATATACATGCATTCGTTAGGTCTAGGAGATGTGCAGATTGGCATTATAACGAGTATAGGATTGGTTTTTCAGATTTTATTTGCCTTGTTGAGTGGAGCGATTACTGATAAACTAGGCAGAAGGAAAACAACTTTTATATTTGATATTATAGCCTGGAGTATTCCGTGTTTAATTTGGGCTTTTGCAAAAAGCTTTACGTATTTTTTAATAGCTGCTATAATCAATAGTGTTCATAGGGTAACTGCTAATTCTTGGATGTGTTTAATGGTTGAGGATGCACAAGAAGAAAAGTTAGTACATATTTATTCTTGGGTGCATATTTCAGGATTAATAGCCGCTTTTTTTGCACCTATTGCAGGAGTATTTGTGGGAAAGTTTAGTGTTGTACCTGCTGTAAGGATTTTGTATTTAATCGCTTTTGTTATGATGACGCTAAAATTTGTTATTTTGTATATATTTTCACGTGAAACTAAACAAGGTCAACGAAGAATAGAAGAAACAAAAGATGAAAGTGTATTTTCATTGTTGAAGCAATACGGCGATGTATTCAAAATTATTAAAAATTCTCCTGAAACGTTGTTAGCTTTTGGAATATTGTTGGTTATGAGTATAGTTAATATGATAAATAATACATTTTGGCCTCTTTTTATTACAGAAAAAGTAGGTATTCCTGTTCAAAATGTGTCGTTGTTTCATCTTTTGCGATCTGCAACCGTTTTGGTTCTTTTTTTCATTGTGGTTCCAAAAATTAATGTTGAACGGTTTAAGTATCCACTTTTAACAGGATTTGGAACCTTTGTGGTTAGTCAATTATTGTTAATTAGCACTCCTTTCAAAGGGTATGCAATTTTAGTTATCAGTACGTTATTAGAAGCGCTCAGTTTATCTCTTATTAATCCTCTTACAGACTCACTTACAGTTATTACTGTTGATCCAAAAGAGCGAGCAAGGATTATGGCAATCTTACATGTGATCATGATCGGCTTAACTTCGCCTTTTGGATGGATAGCGGGACTTCTTTCTGAGAAATGGCGTGGGTTACCTTTTGTAGTAAATTTAATACTTTTTGTTATTGGCGCAATTTTCACTTACTATTTAGCTATCGTTCTTGAAAGAAAAAATCACAAAGAAGTGAAGTTTAGCGAAGAATCGTTGAAATGAATCAGGATTTTTAAAAATCCCTAATTTGAGAAATAACATATTTTAAGAGGAGGAGATTAATATGTCGAATTCAAGTGAAGAGGCTTCTCCCAAACCAAGGTTAGGTTTTCTTTTAAGGAATGCAAGATTGTTGTCGAAAATGAAGAAGGTAGATAAAGAAGAGATAGAAAAATTTGTTAATTCTATCGAACGTTTCAATCGTTGTGTTGTCCCAGATTTTGAAGAAACCGGTGGACCAATGGAAGAAGGCATGATTTATTTAATGTTTAATTCTGAAAATGGTATGATGCCTATAGACAGTGTTTTTAGACTGTTCTGGGTCAATTCTCCTCAGCTTCGATTTTCATTTTTAGATTCTTTTTTCATTTCAACGAAATTTACATCTGGAAGATGGGAGAAAAAATTTTCTAAAGCTATTTTCCAGACGTCGAAACACAAATTTCATCAGGAAGTACATGTCGAAGAATTTGAAATGATATTTGATGGTGAGATTACTACAGGATATTCCATGTATTTCGTTGATAGAAAAAATAATATTTCTGGTCATCTTAAATATGATCCATTAGAAGATGGCGTGATTACATACTTTAACGGTAAGATGGCACTAACTCCTTCTATTGCTCAAAAGGCATACGATATCTTTGCTATTAAGGTGACTGGAGAAATAGAAGTTCAAGGAAAAGAAATTGAAATAAAAGATGGTCGGGGTATTGTTGAACACAGTCTTGGTATATTTTCTGGATTTAACATTCATTGTTGGAGATGGTTGAATTTGCAATTCCCAGAGGGTGCTCTTCATCTTTTCCATCATCCTATTACAATGGGAAAAGAGGGGATAATAGAAGCTGGGGAAGGAGCTGCCTTAATGGAAGGAAAATGGTACCATTTTTTGCGCGATGAGTTTAAAATCGAAGAAATAGAATATGTACATGATGAAACAATTAATACGGAAATACCCGTGAAGTGGAGAGTTGTTGGTGAACCTTTTGATTTTATTGTAAAAAAGAAAGCTCATCTTTCATGGGGAGGTAATATAGGTCCAACTAATGAGTATATAGCTAATTATGTACTTGAAGCAGATGGAAAATGGAAAGGGAAAGAAACTAAAGGTAGTGGTACAATGGAATATCTGTTTCACGTTTAGATATTTTTAATTTTGCTGGATATAGAATTTTTCATATTAAACATAAAAAAGTCGCGTATTTTGAGATAAATAAATTTATATAATATGAATTTTAGTTTTAAAACAATAAAAATGAAAGTATCTTTTTCAACTCATTTTCTCGAGATTCCCAAATATCCATAAAATAAAGAAATTGAAGGGTTTTTTGAAAGAAGGAAAAAATTAATGTAATATAAAATATGGGGAAAAAAGTGAGGCGAGAAGATTATGAATGAAAAGTCTTATCGTAAAACACGCCCTCTTCTGTATGCCTTAGGAATGCTTGGTACGATGATTCCAGGCCGCATGATAGATACTTTTTTAGTGTTTTTTTACAATATTGAGTTGGGAATACCTTTAGCTAAGATTTCATTAATTACACTTTTTGCTACCATATGGGATGCTGTTAATGATCCTCTTTTTGGATATCTTTCCGATCGTACCCGAACAAAAATAGGAAGACGAAAACCTTGGATGATCGTAGGAATGCCTTTGTTTTGTTTATCTTACATTATGTTGTTTTCTCCACATAAACTTGTTCAAAACACTACTTCCCTGATTGTTTATTTTGCATTTTTTTCTATTCTTACAGAAACTTTAAGAACTATTATAGATGTTAATTACTATGCTCTTTTTCCAGAATTATTTATTGAGGAAAAATCTCGCACGCATGTTAATGCTTTAAGACAAGCTTTTCAAATTGCTGGCATGATAATTGGAGTAACGCTAGCTCCTATAATGATTCAAGCATACGGTTATACAATAACCGCCACTTTCATGGTCTTAATAGGGATGTTTTTTTACGCAATTGCTACTTTTTCTTCCCATGAAAGACCTGAATATACGGAGAGTCAGATCCCCTCTTTAAAAGAAACTCTAAAAGCAGTGGGAAAGAATAAAAATTTTTGGGCAGTGGGTTTCTCTAACTTCTTTTTTCAAGCTTCATCTGCCCTTTTATTGCTCAGTATCCCTTATTTTGTAAAATATGCATTAGAACTAAGTGAAGGGAATGCAGCATTTTTAACTGCCGCGGTTTTTGTTTCGGCAATTCCTGCTATGTTTTTATGGACATGGCTAATTAACAAGTTCGGATCGTTGAAAACTTGGAGGGTTTCATTGATTTTTCTCGGGATATCACTTGTTCCGTTTCTTTTTGTGCGCACATTAATTGTGTCTATGGTGGCTGGGATTTTTACTGGAGTTGTATTAGCTGGTGTCATTATTAATATAGATCTTGTCTTTTCTAAAGTTATAGATATTGATTCAAAGATTTCAAACCTTAGAAGAGAAGGTATGTATTTTAGTGCCCTTCAATTTATTGTCCATTTATCAGGATTAGCAAAAAGCTTGGTTTTGCTATTAATTGCGGCGATATTTGGTTTTGTTGATGCAAATAATCCAGGGGCTCATCCAGATATTGCATCTCGTTTCATGTTATCTTTCTTCCCTGCAATTTTAATGCTTATTGCCTTTATTATCTCTTTTTTTGTAGATTTCAATGATTCAGAAGTACAAGATTTAGATAATGAGACTTCTTCTTAGAATAAGATTTTATAATTTTATAAAATTAAAGTAAAAATTCCCTGCTTGAGCAGGGAATAATTTTAAATATGAATAATTAGATATTAAAAAGGAAAAGTGATTTCTGGAACTTCAAAAGATCCTACTAACGAGGGTTCTGAGGGTACTTCTAATATTCCTTGTTTTATAAGGGCGTTTAAATATTCAATTTCTGCAAAAAATCTCCAAGGAGCCATGCTTCTTGTGTATTTCATTGGTGTTATACTGACCCCATCTTCTTTCAGGCCTAATCTGTGCAACCCTGAATCAAATGTTCTACCTGAAAGAGCACTCTGAATCCCTTCAAATGCAGCGGTATCTACTCTTTTCATCGCAGAGGTTAAAACATATCCTGGTGCCATATAGTCTTGATCAACATCAACACCCATTGCAAAATATCCTCTTCCTACTTCGTAATATTTATCAATTATTTTTTCCAAAGGAGCATTTGTTGGTAAACCATAAAGTGAAGCTCCTTTTTCATGTGCTGCGCTTATTACGCCATTCCCAGTTGGGCCTGCCGCGTGAAATACTATGTCTACACCTTGTTCCATTTGAGTTAAAGCCATGTTTTTTCCTAAAGCAGGATCATTAAATGTATTCGCGTATCCGGAGATAACTTCAATATTTTCATTGTATATTTCGTTGTATACTTTTACACCAGCCAGATAACCAGCTTCAAATTTTGTTACAGCTGGTACCGCCACACCACCTACAAATCCAACTTTTCCAGTCTGAGTAGTCATTGCGGCCAAATATCCTGCGGCAAAACTTGATTCATGTTCATTAAATACGTAACAGGCAACGTTTGCAGGTATGATTTGCCCAGGAGAAGGTTCTATATCTATTCCAATGAATTTTACATCTGGAAATTGAGGAGCTATGTTAAAAAGTACATCAGTCATCATGAATCCAACCGCAATAACTACATCAGAGCTCTTCGCAGCACTGCTTAAGTTTGGGAGATAATCTGTTTGTTCTTTCGAAACAAGTACATCAATTTCTATGCCTAGTTCATCTCTTGCTCTTAATACTCCTTGCCAAGTTCCGTCGTTAAAAGATTTGTCACCCATTCCTCCTACGTCTGTTACCATAGTAGCTTTGAATGCAAAAGACATTGAAAATAGCATGAAAACAGCCAACACTACAGTAATCAACTTTTTCATGTTACTAGCCTCCTTCTTCGTTTTAGGTGTTTTATTCAAAGCGGTTATTGGGCTGTTACCCTATAACCCGCTTGAATTAATTGTTTAGTTTAATTCTTAGCATGTAAGACGCTCGTGTAGAGCGTGTCTACTGTTTTTTGGTTCATAGACGTCCGTGAAGGTCATTTTTACAATTTGATGTATCATTTCATTTTTTCGTATTCTTCGGCAACTTCTATGAAGAATGTATCTAGATCTTCATTTACTATAAATGCAAGTTTATTTTGAGGTAAGTATGAGGTTGAGACAGTTCCCTTTGTTACTACAATTATTTTTCCTTGAGTAAGAGAAGGTAAAAAAGCAGCTGGCATAACAGTTAATGATGAGCCAAGGACAAGTACTAAGTCTGAACGTGACATTATTTTTTCTGAAACACCTAGGTATTTTACGGGTTCTCCAAAAAAGACGATATCAGGTTTTATAGTTCCACCACATATATCGCATTTTGGTATAGTTTCTCCATGCATTTTTTGAATAAGTTCTTGCTGTGAATAGTATTCCCCACATTTTATGCAATAGTTATCCCAACAACCTCCGTGTATTTCATACACTTTTTTTGAGCCGGCTTTTTGGTGTAAAGAATCAATATTTTGAGTTATAATTCCCTCGATTTTTCCTTCTTCTTCCAATTTTACTAAAAATTTATGTGTGAAAGTTGGCTCTGCTTGTTCAATCATGTCTAAAAAAGTTCTGTGAAATTTGTAGAATAATGAAGAGTCTTCATAGAAGTAGCTTATATCAAATATGCTCTCAGGATCTTCAATATTAGCTTTTGTATATATACCATTGGGCCCACGGAAGTCAGGTATGCCAGCATTAGTAGACATACCTGCTCCGCTTAAAACTGCGATCTTTTTTGATATGTAAATAAATTTCGCACATTTTTTTGCTAAATCAGACATTTGTTTTTTATTCACCTCTATATTTACTTGTATATTTACTTGCTTTTTGTTAAATGCGGTGTTATTTCTTGCTCGACGTTATTCTCTTTGTTAGCTTTTAAATAGTTTAGAAGAGTTTTTGCTGCAATCATGGGTCCTTCTTCTTCGAAACCATTTATTCCTAATTGTGTTCGTAACGTTCCAACTTTTACACCACTTTTCATCATTGCTTCCATGTATTTTCTAGCAATTTTTTCGTGCTTTTCTCTTCTTTGTACAGCACCAAAAGGATTGGCAAAGTAACTATGAGTTAACCCTTTTTCTGACGTTGTTCCTTTTGCCATTCTTGCTCCGTGTGAAAAAACTTCCAATGCTTGTTCTATGTCATCAAAAAATTCTATTACTTCATGTTTTTCGTCCAAGGATTCATAATTGTTTGCATAAAAGAAAAAATCTATTTTAGTTGGTTTTATAATTTCATCGTAATTAGAATATGGAACAATTACTCTTGCATTTGTTTCGTTTGGATTCATAAAAATACTTCTATCCATTGTTGAGTAGGCATAGCTAGGTTGTAAATCGTCGAGTCTTACGAATGCCCCTGTTTCAGTTCCGTAAGCAACAACTGTTCCATCTTCTAAAATGTCAAGTGAACCCATATCATCAATAATAATGGTAACTCTTGAAACTTGCTCTTTGATTCGGGTTAGTGCTTCAAGCGTTTCTGATTTTCCTGCACCGCTATCACCTACTAGCATTATATTATATGAGGTCTTATCTTTTAACTTTACTTCAGCCAAGGCGCCATGTATGGGCAATCTACCTTCATCAATTACAAGCAAGTTATGGATTGTCAGTATCATTTTCTTCATGTAACCAAAGTAATCAATAGAAGGATCATTACCAACAAGAGCTACATATGTCCCATCATCTTCTCTATATATTATTCCATTGAAATCTTTTTCATTTTCAAAGAAACTTTTATCTATACCAAAAATATAAATGCCATCAGGTTTTTCGAATTTTAAAGTTCCAAAGTTCGCAAATTCAAATAAATTAGCTAATCCTGCAGCTAGTGCAAAATATTCTTTGTAAACAACAACATATATGAGTTTGGTGTGTACATAAATAGGAAATACTAACCAATCATCCGGATTTTCAATATTAACTTTATGTAATATAGGCTTATCGACAACCTTAAAGAGTCCGCTTCTTTTGTTTGAACGTGTGTAAAAAATTACAGGAGGTTCTAATATAACACTCCAAACAAAATACATTTCGTACAGAAAATCTGCATTTTTAATCTTTGCTTGTGGTTCAAAATCTATCTGGTCAAGCGTAAAATTTGCTTGGGCTCCACTAGGGAGTTGTCTTAATATTTTTGTTCTTTTGTCTGAAACATTTATAAGTATTTGCCTGTATGTTTCTAGTACCAAACTTTTTAAGTCATAATTATTTTTTATAAGGGTAATTTGTTTATGAATCCTGGTTTTTGGATCGTCGCTAAAGGGATCTTTTTTTGTCATGAATCGATGTTTAGCCCGCCAAAGGTTAAAGGTATTCTCAATGAACATTGTTAACATATGACGATAAGGTACTAATTTTGGAAAACTAAAGTATGTAGATGCGTCTAAACTTTCTAAAGTATTGGCTGAAAGAGCTAAAAGTAACTGTACAATTTGTTCTATATCGTACTTTTCAGATATCGAGGTTTTTTCTGGATTTTTTAAGAACAGTTGAAAAAAGGTTTGAAAACTGTTATGTGACTGTTCTGCATCATCAATTATCTCAATTATCAATTCTCTTAAATATTTCGAATTTAATATTTGCGAAATATTTGAGTATGAAACTTCACCCGGAATAATTTTGGTTCTTTCAAAAAGCATAATTATACGCCTCCGCTTTGAAAATATATATCAATCAATTTAGATCTCAGCGATATTATTTGAAACATTTAAACTTTCGCCTAAAATTTTTGAGAATAAGTCTAACACTTCTTTTACTCCCTCTTTTGTTTTTGAAGAAAAGGGTATATAGATGTAGTCACCATATACAGACAAACTAGTTTTTATTTGTTGCTGCATCTTTTTTCTTTCAGATGCTTTTAATTTGTCGACTTTTGTTAAGATAATTATAAAAGGTATACCTAAATCTCTAAGCCATTCAATCATTACGTAGTCTAATTCTTGAGGTAAATGCCTGTGGTCTAAGAGTAAAAATACCATATCTAAATTGTATTTGTTGTTAAAATATTCCTCAAGTAGTATTCCCCATCTTTCTTTTTCCTGCTTTGAGACTTTAGCAAAACCATACCCTGGAAGGTCTACAAAGTAATATTTGCCATTTACTAAATAATAGTTTATAGAACGGGTTTTGCCGGGTGTTGAACTTACTTTTGCTGTTTTTATTCCTAGAACTGTGTTTAAAAAGCTAGACTTTCCAACGTTCGACCTTCCTGCAAAGGCAACTTCTTTTTTATCTGATGGGGGAAGGTCTTTTACATCATAGACTGTTTTTATTAACTTTGCACTGGTAATCTTCATTATTTTCCTCCTAATGTTACTGTTGATACTTTTTTGGGGTAGAGACGCCCATCTAGGTCGTCTCTACCGAACGAACGGAGCCCACGTTAGAGATTATAGGGACACACATTGAAAATTAGTTTTGAGAAAAAAACAACTATTTCATTTTCCCTATTATACTATATTTTTATTTTTAAGTCTAATTGCTCAGAAATCCTTATTGATGATGTTTCAAAGCAAAGTGTGAACTTTTCAATAATTTTTCAACTTTCACCACTGAGTATTAATCCATCTAAAATATGCAACTTTACCTTTTTTTACAGAAATTGTCACTTTATTTTCCGTGGCTTGATTGCTTATTCCTAAAGATTTAAAATGATCTAAGTTTTCATTATTTAAAGGATATTTAAAGCCTTTTAGAGTTAAACCTTCAACTGGTTCTCCTATTCTAATTATAGACCATGTCTCACCAGGTATTGCCTCCTCAACCGCATAATCATCGACGACCCCAACTTTTATATTGGCTTCTAGAATGACTGGGTTTAGTTCTATGTATTGAGCCAAAAGATAAACGGTAGCAATTTCTTGATCTATTCTGTTTCCAAAAACACATGAAATAACTACATCCCTTTCTTTTTTTTCTTTTATAAACATTAATGCCAGTTCTGTGTCAATTTCATCTTTTTCTCTCGGATAGGTAATAATCGTGGTTCTATTCTCACTAGCCCATTTTATGTCTTCAGGATTTGCTGAGTCTAAATCACCTATTAAATATTGAGACGGTATGTTTAACTCTCTATATATTTGGACTCCAGAATCACACGCTATTGTTATTGAAGCCTTAAGAATTTGATTTTTGTAGAAATCTAAAGGACTTCTTTTTTCGGCTCCTGATATTATGTAGACTATTATTCTCGCCTCCTGTTATCAGTTGTCTTTTAAAAAACGCCCACTTTGGGCGTTTTAGTTTTTATCTTATATTCATAAAAATAATTGATCTATCGGTTTTTAATTTCAGAAAATGTCTTGTACAAATTGTTTGCTATTAGAATTGGAGTTACATAATAACTGGTATGCTCAATGGATAAGTCTCTAGCAGTTTTATATACAATATATGTTCCAAGGATAGCAGCATCTAAAGGATTTAATCCTTGTGCCATAAAGGATGCTATTACTCCAGATAATAGATCTCCAGAACCACCTTTAGCCAAACTTGTGTTACCTTCGACGTTGAAATAAGTTTTTTCTCCATTGGTAATAATAGTGGTGGAGGATTTGAAAACAACGTTTGTATTTATTCTTTTTGCTAATTCTTCTAAAGACAATATATCATTTTTAAGATTTTTATATATTTTTTGTAATTCTCCGACATGTGGTGTTATTATACAGTTTTTGTTTAATTTAGATTTTTCTCTTAATATCTGTATTGCCTCTGCATCTAGTAAAATAAGTTTTGAATCCATATAATTTTCAACAATTTTTATGACAAAATCGAGAGCTTTTTCTGTCATTCCTGGTCCCAACAATATAACATTAGCTTTTTCGATATCAGATCTTACAGTTGAAATATCTTTCTCTTCAAAATAATCTTTATTTAGTGATCTATAGATTATAGAAGGTTCTAGAGAAAGAATTTCAGAGGAATCTCCAGGTGTAATTAATCTCACTAATCCAGCACCGCTTCTCTGAGCACCTATTGCACAGAGAATGGGTGCTCCTGGATATTTAGAACTCCCTGCAAGTATTAAAACTGTTCCAAATGTGTATTTGTGGGAATCTTCAGGTCGTCTAGGAAGCAACTTTTTTACCATTTTTTCTTCAATGAGGTCTCTGTTTAAACTTTCCATAAACAAATTGTCGAAGGAAAGAGGAGCAATTTTTATCTGTCCACAATATTCTTTCCCTGGATGAAGGAGATGACCAAATTTTAGGGCACCAAAAGTTACTGTTTGATCGGCTTTTACGGCTACTCCCTTTATTTCTCCTGAATCTGAATCAATTCCTGAAGGAATATCAATAGAAATAATTTTTGCACTTGAATTGTTGATTTTTTCTATTACTTCTTTCATTTCTCCTTCAATTGTTCCCTTTAAACCTAAACCTATCAATCCATCGATTATTAAATCATAATACAAGTAGTCAACATGCTCTTCGCCATATTTATATATTTTTATTTCATATTTTTCGGCAATTTCCAACTGTTTTTTGAAACCTTTGCTACCTTCTGAAGGATCTCCTATAATTAAAATTTCAACGTTGTATCCTCTATTTTTTAAAATTCGTGCTGCTGCTATTCCATCTCCTCCATTGTTTCCCTTTCCTACTATGGAGAGTATGGAAAAAGGGTAAAAGGTTTCTGCAACGTCTGCAACTGCAAAAGCTGCTTGTTCCATGAGCGTTTCTTCAGATATTCCTTTCATTATTGTCGCCTCATCGAGACGCTTGGCTTCTGAAGAAGTAATTACTTTCATTTTTATCCCTCACATTTAGAAATTATTCTAACATAACTAACATTCTTAAAATCTAATTTTAGAAAGGGCTGCTGACTAAGATTAGCTTCAACTTAAATCATTTGTTTATATTTAAAATTAAATTATTTTTGGTGCACATTTCTTCAGTTTTTGGACCATACGATATATAGTCAATATCTATCGCAGTTTGTTCTTCAATAAACGAAATAAACTTTAGAAAGTTTATGTCCTTGGTATCGTGCCAACCCTCAAGTTCTTCATAGATAGGTTCAGCGACAAAGAAATCATAAGAAGATGACGGTGTCTCTTTAATTTCTCCTTTTATTGAATATTTGGTACAAACTTTAATTTTTCCAAGACAGTTAAGCACATCAGCTTTTGTTATTACTAAACCTGTTAAACCAGATCTAATTTTGGCGTATCTTAAAGCAGGTAAATCCAACCATCCTATTCTTCGAGGCCTTCCTGTGGTAGCACCATATTCACCACCTTTTTTTCTTATGTTTTCAGCCTCATCACCAAAAATCTCTGTCGGGAATGGACCTTCACCTACACGAGTTGTGTATGCTTTTAGTACGCCGTAGACATTGTCAAGCTCAAAAGTTGAAAATCCAACAGTAGATACTCCATGGGCCATGCAAGGAGAGGAGGTGACAAAAGGATAAGTTCCAAAATCTAAATCCAGCAAAACACCTTGGGCCCCTTCAAATAATACAGAGGTGTTTCTAAAAACTCTTCCCATTTCTATTGCGCTTGCGTAATTAATATTTAGTTTTTCTAGCTTACTTTTTGCATTGATTAAATAATCAAAAACTTCTTCTTTTGTAGTTTTTAAATTATCTCCGTAATAATTATGTTTTAGGTAATATATATCTTCTAACCTTTCTTTTAATAAATTTTCATCGAATAAATAGTAAAGCTTTATTCCTTCCCTTGAGACTTTATCTGTATATGCAGGACCTATACCTCTTTTAGTAGTTCCTATAGGGTTTTTTCTCATTGATTCAATGATTTCATCTTCTTCTTTATGCCAAGGAAGAACAAGGAACACTTCTGGATCTATATAAAATCGGGATGAAATACCTGGGAAGTCAGATTCTAAGATGTTTAGTTCGTCTGCTAATTTTTCCAAATCTAAAACCATTCCTGCACCCAAAAAACCTTTTGCGTCAGAATTTGGTTTTATTGATGGTAACAAATGATTAACGTATTTTTTGCCTTTATAATATATCGTATGTCCTGCGTTTGCTCCTCCAGAAAAGCGGACTATCCATTCAAAATTATCAGAGAAGTAATTAACGACTTTTCCCTTCCCTTCATCTCCCCATTGAGCTCCAACAATAGCCATTTTTTCCATGCTTATTAGCACACATCCATTTACGATTTAAGTGTGCATGCCTCCTTTCATCTTCATTTGTTATCAACATGAACAATTAATAATGATACCGTTCATTGTTCAAGATTTTATTGGCTCTAAAAAGTTGTTCTAACAGGATCAATGTAGCAATTTCGTGTGTAAAGGTTAGTTTTGAAAGCGAAAATGTTTTGTCCGAATATTCAAAAATTTTCTCAGAATGACCCAAAGGTCCTCCTATAAAAAAACTTATATGTTTTTTCCCGCAAGTGCTTTTTATATTATCATAAAACTGAGCTAGTTCTACTGATGTTAAGTTATCCCCATTTTCGTCCAATACTATGTTATATGAATCGGTTAAATATTTTTGAATTTTTTCAAAATCTTTATCCTTGTAGTTTTTTGGCGGCATTATATTTAAATCACCAGAAAGTGGAATCTGTATTAATTCCACTTTTTCATATTTCTCAATCCATTTTAA
The DNA here is from genome assembly GCA_029780115.1 of Thermotogota bacterium. Classification (GTDB taxonomy): domain Bacteria; phylum Thermotogota; class Thermotogae; order Petrotogales; family Petrotogaceae; genus Defluviitoga. The sequence continues at coordinate 45,863 of JAKOZG010000016.1, read as the reverse complement.
GTATTGATTTACCCCATTTATTATAAACTTGGTTTTTAGAGGGCCAATTACTATGATTCTTGTCATGATACTAATTTTTTGAATTTTTGAATTTGCCTAGTTGACTGTTCATTAAGAGTTTTTCTTCTATAGTAAATAATTCTCCATCTAGATTTCCAACTAGTGTTTTAAAGGAATTTAAAAAGACTTTTCCGGTAACAGGAGTTGGAAGTGAAACTCTTTCTATCTCACATCCAAAATGGTGAATGACTTTTTGAACTTGGCTGTATAACAAATAAAGAGAAATTTCTCCTTCTTTTGCGTTGATACTAATTGAAAATTTTCCATTCTGTTTTCTTACCAAAAAAACGTTTACAGGGGCGTATAATGATAATTCTTGTTGTATTTGTTCGGCTAACCACCTATCAGTTGTGTTAACATGAAAATCGAGAGTTATTAAAAAGTCTCTCACACCGATTATTGTTGCTCCCGCAGTAGGATGAGGTTTTGAAGGGCCATAATCAGGTTTCCACTCAGGTAGTTTCATCTTTTTTTCTAAAAATTCAAAACCGCCTTTTCTTATATTGTTTATATTTTGTCTCTCTTTATTATGGGCAGATTTTTCATAAAGATAAATAGGTAAATCAAAGTCACTAGAAACTTTTTGAGCCAGTTTTTCTACTAACTGGTTAGCTTCTTCAAAAGTCACTCCTATAAGAGGAACGATAGGAACAACGTCTACAGCACCAATTCTAGGATGGTGGCCTGAATGCTCGGTTAGATCAATTTTTTCGATGCAAATTTTTATTGTTTCATACAAAAATTTATCAATTTCAGATAAATCTCCAACTATGCTTATAAAACTTCTATTAAAGTATTCATCGCTTTTACAAGAGATAAACCATACTTTTTCGTAATTATCTGCGAGGTTCTTGATTTGTCTGATTAACTCACTGTTTTTCCCTTCACTAATGTTGGGTAATGTTTCTATAAGTTTCAATTTACTCACCTCGTTATTTGCTTTTCAAACATCAATCCCTTTGCCGCTAAACCTAAGATTAACGAAAAAGTTAAAACAGACGTTCCTCCGTAGGAAACCAATGGCAAAGGAATTCCCGTAACAGGTAGCAGTCCTAAGTTCATTCCAATATTTTGAAAAACGTGGAAGAAGATGAGAAACGCTGATCCTACATAAAAATATTTCCAGAAAAGATCGTCGTTGTTTTTGTATCCAACGTAAAGTCTCCAAATTATTATTGCATACAGTAAAATTAACAAAGATATACCTATAAACCCAAACTCTTCCCCTATAACTGAAAGTATGAAATCTGTTTGGCTTTCAGGGACTAAGCCGCTTAAATTCATATATCCATTCATGTAACCTCTGCCAAACCATCCACCTGATCCAATCGCTTTCATTGCCTGTTCAGTATTGTAAAAATAAGTTAATGCATATTGTTCAGGAAATAAAAAACCAAGAATTCTACCTTTTTGATATTCCTTCATGTTAAGAAAAATTATAGGAGCACCTACCAGAGCTAAACCTAACGAATATTGCCATAATTTTTCGAATTTTCCTGACACGAAAACTAAAACAAACCATGTCATAAGTACTATGATAGCAGTGCTAAAATCTGGCTCTTTATACAAAAGAACAGCGGAGATTAATGTAATAAACGTTGCAAAATAAAAGATCTTTAGATTTTTTTCTGATAGAATGTAACTAAAATAAACAATTAGAGCTATTTTGAAAATTTCAGATGGTTGAAATCCAATGGGTCCTATCCTAATCCATCTTCTAGAACCACTTACTGGAGGCATCAAAAGAACCAATATTAGTAAAAGAAAGGTTAAATAAAATAAAAAAGGAGAGATCATTTTGATAAATCTATCAGGAATGAACATTGCAACAAAGAAGCCACATATTCCAATTATTATCCACATTAATTGTTGCTTTTCTATTCCTTCTAATGAACTATTCAAAACAGCACTTTTAACCGAGAAGTATCCAATGATAAGTAAACATATATAACAGATGGTTATATAAAATTCGAAACTCTTCATTCTCTCTTTTTTCTCTTCAAACAAAGCTATCTTAAAAGCTCCCATGAAATTATGCGTAACCTCCAATTTTAATTATATTTCAGACGTTTATTTGCACTAGTTATACACGGTTATTGTTCTGAATCTAATAAAAAACGCGGATATTATTAAAATTTTAGTCCCTAGTCAAATCAAAAGTATTATAAAAGTATTATTAATAACTCCAATCTTATCGCTTTTAATTTTTTCTAAAACACTGTTAAACATAGATCATGAATAACACACAATAACCCAATTTTTGAATCACAACCAAACAATATTATTATATCATAATAACTACACAATTTAGAATTTTAACTAGGTGTGGTAAAATAGAGTTGTGCTGCTTTCTGAATTGTTGTTACTTCTTCATTTAAAGATAGTTTAAATGATAATTAAATTAATTTTTGTTTCTAAGATTTTTTATTATGATCAAATCTAGATCAGTATCATATTTCGGAGGTTTTATAAAAATGATAGGAGATAACCTTATTTCTTTGGATAAAGTTACTTCCACCAATAAATTTTTAAAAGAAAATTGGCACAAGCTTCCTTCCGAAACAGTCGTTTGGGCACTTGAACAAACAGAAGCATATGGTAGAAAGAAAGATAAATGGTATGCCCCTTTTGGAGGATTATGGTTTTCTGTTTTATTTAAGCCACGGAAAAGACCTTTGATCCCTTTTTATTACGTTAGAATGTATTCATTGGCTGTACTTGATTTGTTAAAAAAAAGGTACAAGCTTGATGCAATCATTAAATGGCCAAATGATATATTAGTAGAGGAGAAAAAGATCTGTGGTATTTTGGGAGAAAGCATTTATAATGGAAATAACCCGGCTTGTGTGATTGTTGGGGTTGGAATGAATGTTAACAACGATCTTCCTGAAGAAATTGCTTCAACCTCTGTTTCTTTGAAACAACTAATTGGAAAAGAAGCACCTTTAAACAAGATTCTTAGTGAAATAAATCATATAGCTTACCATTCTTACTATTTAAAGTACTTTAAGCCCAAAACCATTTCTAATTTAACTAAAATTTGGTTAAAAAATTTAAATATAAAAAAAGGAGACAAAGTAAAATTAAAAACTTTATCTGGTAGAATTGTGATTGGAGAGTTAGTAGATATTAAATCCGATTGTCTAGAAATTTTAGATGCTAGTGGAGAGATAAAAGTATTTAATTCTGGCGAAATTAGTGTTATAATTTAATAAATATAGCATTAGAGGAGGTCAGTAATGGCAATTAAAGTACTAATTGAAGAAGAAGAGATCAAGCAAAAGGTTAAAGAAATCGGAAGAGATATAACAAATTATTACAAAGGCAAAACAGATGAAATTATTGCCTTATGTGTTTTAAAAGGATCTGTAAATTATTTTAGTGATTTGGTTAGAAATATTAATTTAAATGTAATTTATAATTTTATACAAGTTTCTAGTTATGCGGGTGAGATTACTACCGGTGTAGTAAAAGTAAAGAGCTGGTTGGATGAACCTTTAGAAAATAAACATGTATTAATCGTTGAAGATATAATCGATACAGGCAATACTTTGAAATATATAATAAAGTATCTTCAAAGACAGAATCCACTTTCAATTGAGGTTACTTCTATTGTCATAAAAAAAGCACATGAACATGGAATAGATGTAAAATTCCCGGGATTCTTTATAGAAGATATATTTGTCGTTGGTTATGGTTTAGATTATAATGAAAAGTATAGAAATCTTCCATATATAGGCTATATTACCTAAGGAGGTAAAAATATGAACATAAAGGAATACGTAGCAAAGGTGCGCGAGGCAGCTCAGTACATAAAAGATAAGATAGACAAAAAACCGAAAATTGCTATCATCCTAGGATCAGGTTTAGGTAAAATTGCAGACAATTTAAAAAATGCAATTTCTATCCCATATTCTGAAATACCAAATTTTCCTGTGTCTACAGCTCCAGGACATAAAGGTGAGCTCTTAATTGGAGATTTACAAAATAAAACCGTTATGTTGATGAATGGAAGGTTTCATTATTATGAAGGTTACACCATGAAAGAGGTTACTTTCCCTATTAGAGTAATGCAAGAGTTAGCTATTGAATATTTGATAATAACTAATGCTGCAGGAACTCTTAATCCAGATTTTCAGGTAGGAATACCGTGTATCATAACTGATCAGATTAATTTCTTTGGTGATAATCCTTTAATAGGTCCAAACTATGATGATTGGGGCCCAAGATTTCCAGATATGACAGAAGTATACACCAAGTCTTTGGTAAATGAAGCTTTCAAAGCCGCAAAGAAATTGAATATTCCAATTTATTCTGGTGTCTATTTGGGATTGAGCGGACCAACTTTTGAAACTCCAGCTGAGATGAGAATGATGAGAAATTTTGGGGCCGATTTAGTAGGAATGTCCACTGTTCCTGAAGCTATAGTCGCTAGACATGCAGGAATTAAATTGTTGGGGATTTCAGCAATCACTGATAAAGCTGTACCAGACCAATTGCAAGAAGTTACTGCCGAGGAAGTTTTAAGGGTTGCAGAACAAACTGGTGAGAAAATTGCTGATATAATTATGGAAGTAATAAAATCACTGTAAACCCTATCGTTCAAAAAGTTCAACCCAATTTAATTACCTATTAGAGGGTGTTCGTTGTGAAAAAGACGATATCAACTGTTTTATTCTTTATGATTGTAGTACATATCTTTTCTTTTTATGATATGTATGATTATTTTTTCATGAAACCGACAACTTATTTTGAATATAACGTAAACCATTTGGGTGAGATGGGGATTGAAATATATTCGATTCGTAAGTATCCTCTAATGGATTCAAATAAACTGCTCGAGTCCGTTTGGTCACAACCTAGATCGTTAATTGGAGGGCAGATGGCGGTAGAATCAGGGTATTATACTCATGCTATTTCTTCATCTCATGCTATGGGACTACTGCAAATGAAAAACATTACAGCAACTGACGTCTATGTTTATAATCTGTTTGATCCATATGACAATCTGAAAGGTGCTCTTGAATATCATGGATATCTAAGAAGATTGTTTAATGACGAAAAATTGCAAATTATAGCCTATCATGATGGTCCAACTGCTGTAATGGGTGGGGTAATTTCACCAGGTGGGGAAGCATATTATCAAAAAGTTAAGAATGCCCAGCAGAACTATAAAAATACTAAAATATATTCTCCTTATTTTTTAAAGGGAGGCATATACTTTGACAAAAATCATACTTTAACAACAGATTTTGCCGGAGGGTTAGCATATCGCAAACTCGAGTTATATGGAGGTGTATCTTTAAATTTAGACATTAATAAATTAACCGCTTCAGACTGGGATTTTTTGGATTTTGGATTTGATTATTCTTTGCTTTATGCGCCAAGGACCTATTTTGCTTTCGGTTTTTCTGGGAATCCAGTGCCAAACGATATAATATTTAGAATTGGTTTTCCATGGCAAAATTTTATTGTAACAGTGTTCGAAGATCCACAGATAATATACAAACATCAATTGACTAAAAATTTCACCACAAAAATTGCTTTAAGTAACGATAAACTTTTACTTTCAGGATATTATACTATTTCAAATTTGGATCTGTTTGTAGGCTATGAGATTTTTAATAAAAGTGTAAACATTGGATTTAGAGTAAGATAGAAGGAGAGAGCATGGAACAATTTTTTCTCAAAATTAAAGAGTGGTGGAATAAACAACAAAAAGAGAGAAAAACTTTGTATATTGTATCAGTTGTAGCTATTATTGTTTTAATAATAGTTTTTTCCTTGCTAGCCACTAGGAAAAAGTATGCTTTCTTAATTGGTGGGTTAGATCAAGCAAGTGCAGGAAATATTATACAAATACTAGAAGAAATGGGAATCTACTATAAAGTGGATAATTTTGGGAATATCTATGTGGCAAATCAGAATGTGGCAGAACTAAGAATGAAACTAGCTTCACAAGGTATTATAGGTTTTAATGTTCAGGGATATGAGCTTCTGCAGAAACAAGGTTTAGGTGCAACAAGTTACGACAAGCAAGTTAATTACCAAATAGCTCTCGAAGGAGAACTCAGTAAAAGTATATCTTCACTCCAAGGCATTAAAGCAGCTCGTGTACATTTAGTTATCCCTCCTAGAACTTATTACCAAGTTGGAGATAGTCCAGAACCATCTGCCTCTATTCTCTTGATTTTAAATCCAGGTGTAACTATTTCTCCTGATCAGGTTAAAGCTATTATTAACTTAGTCTCTGGATCTGTTCAAGGGTTAAAACCTCAGAATGTAAAAGTTGTTGATAATTATTCTCGTGACCTAAGTTCGCAAGTAATGATTGGAGAAGGTATTGAAAGTGCTAACTCTAAATTTAAACTAAAAACAGAGGTGGAGAATTACTATTCTAAAAAGCTAGAAAGTAGTTTACAATCTGTTTTTGGCCTTGGAAATGTAGTTGTAGTTTCTGAAATAGATCTAAATTGGGAAAAAATTGAACAACAAGAAAGAAAGGTACAACCCGTTGTAGAAGAGGAAGGTATAATTTTAAGCCAACAAACACGTACAGAACAAAGTGGTAATAGGTCTACTTTAGGTGGAATTCCAGGAGTTGATTCGAACATTCCACCGTATACCTACCAAACCCCTCAAGATTCTGGTGAGTATTACAGTAAAACTGATATTATTACAAATTACGATGTGAATGAAATATATAGAAAAACTGTAGAAGATAAACAAGGACAAATTGCTAACAAACGTTTCACTGTTTTTATCGATTTTTCAAGTATAGGAGTAGAAAATCCAGAAAATTTAAAAGCTCAAATTTTGAAAAGTGTCTCAACAGCCTCAGGTACCCCGGAATCGAATATTTCCGTCGTAGATGTGCCATTTAATAGGGAAAGTGAAATTCTAAGAGCGCAGTTAGAAAGTGAACTTTTACAAAAGAGAAAGAGAATAGCAAACATTACTATAATGATTATCTCTTTAATAGTTTTAATTGTCTTAGTAATTGTTATTAACAGAGTTATGAAATCTAGAAAAGCAGCCCGATTAGTTGAAGAGAGAAAAAAACAGCTTGAAATGCAGGCTGAGGAAGCAATGAGGGAAGCTGGAAAAATACCTCAAGAATTGACTCCTGAACAAAAGATAATGAAAGAAATTGAAGAACTCGCTGATAGTAAGCCTGAAGAGGTTGCGGAGATTATTAAAATGTGGTTAAGGAGTCAGTAAGATAATAGGGGAGAAAAATTAAGAAGGAGATTTACTATGGCAGATAAAGGTAAAGGTTTAGATGGAGTGAAAAAAGCTGCTATAATGTTAGTTCTTTTAGGTCCCGAAAAGGCAAGTAAAGTTCTTAAAAAACTTGACGATGCCGAAGTGGAAGAATTGACTTTGGAAATTGCTAATTTGGACAAAATTGATGAAGAAGTTCAAAAAGCTATTTTGAATGAATTTTATGAATATGCAAAAGCAAAAGATTATCTCAGTACCGGAGGCGTTGAATACGCCAAAAAACTTTTGGAAACGACTTTTGGTCCTGAAAGAGCTATAGACATAATAGATAGACTTGTTTCAAATTTGCAAGTCAAACCTTTTGATTTTCTCCGAAAAGTAGATGTTGCACAATTAGTGAATGTTTTGCAGAATGAACACCCTCAAACAGTTGCTTTGATACTTTGTTATCTTCCTCCACAGGTTGCAGCGAAAGTGATCTCTGAACTTCCAGAATATTTGCAAGTTGACGTAATAAAAAGGATATCCACTATGGATTCTTCAAATCCAGATGTTGTCAAAGAAATCGAAAATAAATTAAAGGATAGGCTCTCTGCTTTTACCGTTCAATCGTTTTCGCAAGTTGGTGGAATTGATATATCAGCTGAAATAATGAATAATATTGATAGAGCCATGAGTAACAAAATTTTTGAAAAATTGTCAGAAAGAGACCCGAGACTGTCTGATGAGATAAGAAGAAGGATGTTTGTCTTTGAGGACATCACTAAGTTAGATGATAGATCTATTCAAAGAGTCTTGCGAGAGGTTGACAGCAAAGATTTGACACTTGCACTGAAAGGTGCCTCTGATGAAGTTAAAGAAATTATTTTTAAGAATATGTCTAAGAGAGCCGCTCAGATAATTCAAGAAGAACTGGATTATATGGGACCTGTAAGGGTTAGAGACGTTGACGAAGCCCAGCAACGAATTGTTAATATAATAAGAAAGCTTGAAGAAAGCGGCGAAATCATCATAAGAGGCGGGGCAGGTGAAGAGTTAATTGAATAAAAGAATTATTAATAATAAATACGTTGTGTTGGATAAGACTTTTGAAATAGATATTAAAGATTCAAGAGAAGAAGAAATTAATAACTTAAAAAACCGGGAAGAGTTGTTGAAGTCTGAAATTTTGAAAAAAGCTAAAAAAGAAGCACAGGAAATTGTTGCTTCAGCTAGAAAGGAAGCAGAAAAGATTGTAGAGGAAGCAAAGCAACAAGCCAATAAAATAAAACAAGAACAAATGGAGCTTTTTAACAAAAAACAAAAGAACCTTGAAGAACACTTAATAAAAATAAATGAAGAAATAAAAAAGGTCGCTAATGAGTACAAAATATATGTAGGGGAGTTATCGAATCAAGCACGTGCCTTTAGTGAGGAAGTTATAAAAATGGTCGTTGGTAAGTATTTTGAGGAAAATATATCTTTTCCTGAATGGGTTGAAGTTGCTTTTGAAGATTTACAAAAAAAGCTATATTTGTTTAAAGATGCTACATTAAAAGTAAGTCCAAGCTTTAACAAAGAATTCCTTCAAATAATCGTTAAAACTTTTGGTAACAACTTTCAAATCATTGAAGATTCTTCATTGATCGATAATCAAATTTTTTTAGATACCAATCAAGGTGTGCTTGATCTTAGTCCTCAAACATTTGTTAAAGATATATTAAATATGTTGGAAGGGTCTTTAAATGAAGAAAGTTAATTTTGAAAGATCGTTGAAAAGTTTTGAAAAAAGGCTTGAAAATCGCCCTTTATTTCCACAATTAGGAAAAGTAAGTAGAATTATCGGCGTAACAATAGAGTCAACGGGACCTAATTCCGCTTTAGGGGATTTGTGTAAAATTAAATTAAAAGATGAAACAACTGTTTTAGCAGAAACAGTAGGATTTTCTGATAACAAAGTTTTGTTAATGCCTCTGGAAGATGTTGAAGGTTTGTATGTAGGTGCACCTGTTGAAAAGGTGGAGGATAAAATTACCATTAAAGTAGGATCGGATCTCTTAGGACATGTATTAGATGGCATCGGTAGACCTATAGACGGAAACAAAATCAAATATTATGAAAATAGAAGCATATATTCTTCTGCTCCCAATCCTTTACAAAGGAAAAGGATTAAGGAACCTTTATCTGTAGGTGTTAGGGCAATCGATGGTTTTTTGACTTTAGGAAAAGGGCAGCGAATTGGAATAATGGCAGGAAGTGGGGTAGGTAAAAGTACTCTTCTTGGAATGATTGCAAGAAATACTACGGCTGATGTAAACGTTATTGGTTTAATTGGAGAACGTGGAAGAGAAGTTAGAGAGTTTATTGAAAAAGACTTGGGAGAAGAAGGTTTAAAAAGATCTGTTGTGGTGGTATCAACTTCTGACTCCCCCGCTTTATTAAGGGTAAAAGCGTTATATACTGCGACTACAATAGCAGAGTATTTTAGAGATTTGGGTTATGATGTTTTATTGATGGTTGATTCAATTACTAGATGGGCTATGGCACAACGAGAAATAGGCCTTTCTATTGGAGAACCCCCCACCACACGAGGATACACTCCAAGTGTGTTTGCAAATATGCCTAAAATTTTAGAAAGGGCCGGTAATTCCAAAGAGGGAAGTATGACTGCGATTTATACTGTTTTAGTTGAAGCCGATGATATGAATGATCCTATTGGTGATTCAGTAAGAAGCATTGTTGATGGGCATATAGTACTTTCTAGAAAACTTGCAGATTCTTCTCATTATCCACCTATAGATATATTGGCAAGTGTTAGCAGACTTATGACTGACGTTGCTAATGATGATCATCTACAAGCTTCAAAATTTATTAAAGATATATATGCTAGTTACATAGACGCGAAAGATTTAATTGAGGTTGGAGCTTATAAAAGAGGTTCAAATAAGAAAGTCGATGTTGCTCTAGATGAAATAGATAATATAAACAGCTTTTTAAGGCAAGGTATTTATGAGAAGACAGAATTTGAGCAAACTATCAAAACATTAATAGAAATCCAAAACAGATGTAAAAAGATAATTAATAAGGATTAATCAACGTATTATAAACATTTACTTATTTTTTGAAGTCTATAAATTGGAGGAATAATATGTTTATAAATGCAGAAGTTACAATCTTATTATACGTTGGGTTAATTATAATAGCGTTGTTGATAATTCAGTTGATATGTAAGAGATTATTAAAACCTGTAAAATACAGAAAATTAAAAGAGAGCTTTTCCGCTTATTTGTATTTGTTACCTTCTTTTGTTGTGTTAGGACTATTTGTTTTTTGGCCTATCGTTTATTCTTTTTATTTAAGTTTCTTTAAGTGGGATTTCCAAACTCAAGATAATCCTATATTTATTGGTTTTAACAACTACATAAAACTGTTTAAATTAGATAAACCTATTTCTATTTCATTTAATACCGCTTTTTTTAATACATTGCTTTTGGTTATGAGTTCCATCTTTCTTATGCACCTTATCTTCGATTTTAAGAATATTGAAAAGCGTTATCAAAAAATATTGGTTGTGCTTATGAGCTGTTTGGGATTAATCAGCTTGTTTTTAACAAATTCTGCAAATTATTTAAATGTCGCTATTTCATTAATTCAAGTCATAACTTACACTGTCTTGGCTGCTTCACATTTTTTAACTCAGAAGTCAAATAAAGTATTCTTAAAGATACTGCTCTTCATCGGTTTTTATGCCTTTTTTTACTGGTTTGGTGTAGCTGAAATCATCAGTTTCTTAGCTCTGGCAAAACAACAATCTTTATTTATTAAAGCTATATGGAATACGACATATTATGTTTTGCTATCTACACCTATTACTATATTTTTAGCTTTAATCATTGCACTTTTGTTAAATCAAGAAATACATGGTAAAGCAATTTTCCGGACTATTTACTTTATTCCATTTGTTACAAGTGTTGTCGCAATATCACTTGTTTGGCAGTGGCTTTTCAATGATAATGGATTAATAAATTATATCTTAACTCAAATGGGATTTTCTAAAATCAGTTGGTTGAAAGATCAAGCTTACACTATTCCAACCGTCGCAATGATTTCTATTTGGAAGATGGTTGGTTATTATTCTATAATTTTCCTTGCTGGATTACAAAACATAGATAAGAGTTATTACGAGGCTGCTAAAGTCGATGGAGCCTCTCCTTTTCAGAAGTTTAGATATATTACACTACCATTACTTTCTCCAACCACATTTTTTATAATTATTGTAGCCATGATCGGTGCTTTTAAGGTTTTTGATGAAATCTTCATACTTTATGTTGGAATGCCAGGCCCATATAATAATAGCGGTATGACTTTAGTTTATTATATTTATGACAAATTTTACCATCAACAAAGAATGGGTGAAGCAAGTGCTGCTGCTTATGTATTGTTTGGTATTACCTTAGTTTTCACCTTTCTACAGATGAAAGCTAGCAAAAAAAAGGTTTATTACGATTCCTGAAGGAGGTTACCTTCTTGAACTACAGTAATTTTTTAAAAACTATGTGGAAATTAGTCGTCTATATTCTTTTAGCCGCAGGAGCTATTTTGATGTTATTGCCTTTTGCTTGGATGATTGTAACATCTTTAAAAGCTCCAAGTGAAATCAATGAATGGCCACCTACTTGGACTACAAAAAATTTTAAAAAAGAATGGTCATTAAAGCTAGAAATTGCACCTTCTTCATACAATATTAGACGAGGATTAAGTTTAGAGGAATTTAGAACTTTAGCAATAGATGAAAAATACAATCCTTATAAGTTGATTTACAATATAGAAGGTGACTACGTTAGAAGAGGACAGGTTGAAATACTGCTCAGAGATATTAATTATTCAGAAAGTACCGATGTCGATTCTTTGATGTCTAGTATTTATGAATATTTAGAAAATATAGAAATAAGAGATGATTTAAAAAGTATGTTTCTGCAAGATACATATACTCTCGAGAATTTTGAAAATATCTACTACACTTTATTTTCTAAATCAAATGGATATTATCGTCAAACGTTAACTGTAAGAAGAGTTCAACAAACTCTTACTAAAATAGAAGATTTCATTAATTTAACTTTAGAGAGAAGCATAAATCTTCTTCCATACTTTAGAGTTTCTCCGGAAATGGATCCCTCAGAAGTTGAAAAAATAGAAAATAGCAAACAAGAATTTATAGATTATCTTACAAACATTAAGCAAGAAATTCAGTCAATGAATATACAGCTCGGGTTATATAAACCTGAATTACGTGTTGTAACGCTTCACGAAGTTGAAGAAATTGTAGAAATACTCGTCAATTTTTTATCGAAGATAGAAACTTTTGAAGATGAAATATTACAGAACACAAACACTCTTATACAACGTAATATATATAATCCAGTTATTATGGAAGTTAACACCTTAATATTCTACATTTTTTTTCAAAATCAGTATAACCAAATTCAAAACGAATTTCTCGATCAGGCTTATATTACTTTTCGAGTGCCTACAAAACAAGAAAAATATGAAAATCTCTTAAAAGATATACAAGGTAGCGATTTTCCTGAGTATTTTAAAGTAATAGTAAAGGATATAGCAACTCAGAAGAATATTAATTCTTTGAATAAGGAAGTAGTGTCGTATTTCGAAAAGACGTTCATAACAGACGTTGAAAACTCTTTAGCCCGCGATTCTTTCGAAATACAAACATGGGTCAATATATTAAGAACTTTAGCTAACAAGGGTGCCTCGTTAGAAAACGCGAAGAGTGTGCTTTCAACAAGTGATTACAATTTTTTAATGCAAAATATTGGAGGCAAGGAAGAGGGGTTCCAAACTGTTTTGAAAAAAAGGATCGAATATGATAAAATACTAAGAGAATTTGATGTATTTTACATTGATTCCACATCAAAAGCCAAGATTGATCAGGCGCCTTTCTTTGTAGACAAAATATTATTTAAAAACAATTCTAGAATAGAGATTTACACAAACAATATCCCATCTATTTGGTTAATAGACGAAGAACCTTATGAAGAACCTTATAGTAAAGTTGGGTATACATTTTCACAGATACTAGCAAATATTTTTCAAAATTATGTGGATGCATGGAATTCCGCACCATTTTCTCGCTATTATATTAATACCGTCTTTGTGGCTTTAGCTACTACATTACTTGAAGTAATTTTTTCTTCAATGGCAGCTTTTGCATTTGCAAAGTTAAATTTCTGGGGAAAGAACGCAATTTTCACATTGTTCTTAGCCACAATGATGGTTCCTGGCGAAGTGATGTTAGTACCTAATTATATAACTATTAGTAAATTTTCGTGGATAGATAGTTACTATGCGTTAATTGTTCCATGGGTTATAAGTGTTTTTGCTATATTTTTGCTCAGGCAACAATTTATGACCGTTCCAGATGATTTGTGGGATGCAGCTAAAATTGATGGTTCAAGTAGTTGGAGATTTCTATGGACTGTGATGGTTCCTTTGAGTAAGCCTGCAATTTTGACTGGAGGTCTATTAAAGTTTGTCGGTAGCTGGAATGCCTTTCTTTGGGTTTTGATAGTAACCAAAAGTCCAGAAATGAGGACCTTAGCGGTAGGGTTACAAAATTTTAGGACAGATGCTGGTGAAGTTTATAATTTACTTATGGCCGCCTCTACTTTCACGATGATTCCGGTAGTAATTTTGTTCTTATTTTTGCAAAAATATTTTGTAGAGGGGATAGCAAGAACAGGCTTGAAAGGTTAAATAACCTTACTTTTAGAGGATGTGTCAAAATGCCTTTAATCGATATTGATAACAAGAAAAATAAAAAGAACATTTTCAATAAAAAAAATAAAAAATCGTTTTTCGATTGGTGGAAATTTTTTGCTTTGTTTGTTTTAGTATTCATTTCATTTTTCATGGTTTATCAAATAGTTAGGTTAGTTAATTATTACATTTCACTAAAAAATGAATATGAGAGCTTAGCTTCGAAAAAGACAACTTTGGAAAAAAAGATTGAAGAAAGGGAACAGATAATTGATTCCTTAGAAGAGCAGTTGAAGAAAAAAGGAGTATTGATTAAAGATGGAGGATTTTACTAGATTGATATTCACTACCTCACATGACCCAAATGGAGAACAAATTAGTTTGGCTAAGGAACTGGCTCACAAATATAACGGCGAGTTTATTGAAAGAAAAAATTTGAAGGATGTTTTGAAAGAAGATGAAATTTATTTTGTTGTAAATAAAAATCTAACGATAGATTGTAAGTGGAAGGATGGAAGATTATTTTTCCATCCTTCTGTTTCGAAAATACGATTGAACAATTATTTAAAAAATGGAAAAGATTATTTGATAGAATCTATAAAACCTGAAGAAAATGATGTAATTTTAGATTTGACATTTGGTCTTGGAAGTGATGCACTTCTTTTAGGTTATTTTTGTAAAGAAGTGATTGGAATTGAAGCATCTTTTCCTATTTACGTAGTAGTTAAAGAAAGTTTAAAAAGGTATCAATTTAAAGAATTGTGGTTGAAAGAGTCTTCTGAAAAAATAAAAATCTATCACGAAAATTATAAAGATTTTATAAAAAGGCAAGTTGATAATAGCTATGATTCCGTGTATTGTGATCCTATGTTTGAAAATCCTCAGTTTAAGTCTAGTTCAATGAATCCTTTAAGAAAATTTGCCAGTTATGACAGGATAGATAAAGTAGATTTAGAAAACATGATTAGAATTTCAAGAAAAAGAGTTGTCGTTAAAGCTCGAGTTAATGATTCCATTTGGAATGAGTTCAAATTTAATTATAATGTGGGAAGTAAAAAAAGTGGTGTCGTTTTTGGAGTGATTGAAAAGAAATGAAAGATAACAAGAATAAGGTTTTAATAATTACTGGCCCTACTGCTGTTGGAAAAACAGAAATATCCATCAGAGTTGCTCAAGAACTTGATGGTGAAATAATTTGCATGGATTCAAGGCAGATTTACAAAAATCTGAAAATAGGGACTTCTTTCCCCGACGAACAAACATTGAAATTAGTTAAACATCATTTGTTTGGATTTGTCGAATTAGATGAACATTTTACAGCTTATGATTATAAATTAGCTGCTGAAAAAACAATTGAAGAAGTGTTAAATAACAATAAATTTCCTATTTTAGTAGGGGGGACAGGTCTATATATTGATGCGCTTCAAAAAGGTTTCCTAAATGTTGAATCTGATCATGGAGTCAGAACTTATCTTCGAAAATTAGAAAACGAAAATCCTGGAATACTTAGAAAGATGTTAACAGACATAGATCCAGAAAGTGCTTTAAGAATACATCCAAATGATGTTAAAAGAACAATAAGAGCTCTTGAGGTATATATTGTTACTGGAAAAAGAATGGGTGAACTAATTAAATTTCAAGGTCCTGAACAACCAAAATTCAACTATGAAATAGTTGTTTTAGATAGAGATAGAAAAGAGTTACATGAGAGAATTAATCAAAGGACAGAAAAAATGCTAAAAGAAGGCCTTATCGAAGAGGTTAATAATATTCTTTCATTAGGTTTTTCTAAAAATTTAAATTCACTAAACACAATTGGTTATAAAGAAGTGATAAAATATTTAGAAGGTGAAATTGAATATGATACAATGGTCCATAAAATGAAAGTTAACACTAGAAATTATGCCCGAAGGCAAATAATTTATTTCAGAAGATTTGAAAACTCATTATGGTTGAATTTGAGTGAACTTTCTGAGGAAGATGCAATAAGGAAAATCATACTTAAAATAAAACAACAAAATTAGGGGTGATAAAAGTGGCTGAAAAATTTAACCTGCAGGATAGATTTTTAAACATTTTACGCATTAACAAGATAGAAGTCAAAGTTTATTTAGAAGGGGGATTTCAAACAAGTGGTATCGTCAGATCTTTCGATGATTACACTATTCTTTTAGAAAAAAGTGGCGAACAATCATTAGTTTATAAACATGCTGTTAAAATGATGGTCCCTTCTAAATATATCAAATTATTTCAAGACAGTGGTACACCGAGTTCAAATGAATAATAGTCCCTATCTTTAAACTTTAGTAACTTTCTCGATTATTTTTATAGCCTTCATTAGCTTATTGTTTCATTTTACATGTGTATATCATATAAGAAAAAATTTGGAGGGATAAAGTTTGAAAAAAAGATATATTTCTATTTTCTTGGTTCTAATTTTAGCAACATTAGCTGTATATTCTCAACTTTTTCAACCACCTGTAAAAAATTCTTATATAACAGCAGCATTTGGAGAATACAGAAATACTGGACCGGTTTCTCATTTTCATTTAGGCGTTGATTTTTCAACTTTTGGAAGAACTGGGCTTCCTGTTTATTGTGGAGGAGATGGTTATCTTTATAAAGTTTGGATAAATGATAATTTGTATGGAAATGCAATTTTTATATTCCATGAAGATACAAGCTTAATCTCAGGCTATGCACATCTACAAAGTTTTTCTGAGAAAATTTCTCGCTATGTTGACCTTGTTAAAGAAGAATTTGGTAACCAGACAATTGAAATTGTCTTTCCAGCAAGTGCGATACCCATAAAAACAAACGAAATTATTGCAAACTCGGGTGATACTGGAGAAGCAACGGCTCCTCATTTACACTTTGAAGTTTTAGAAGAAACACCTGAGGGGCAGATTATCTACGATGCGTTAGAATTTTTGGAATATCAAGAAACTAGATCAAAACAATTAGAGCTTATACAAATTCGATCCAATAATAAGTATTTTGAAGTTACAGACGGCAAGGAAAATATAGTAGAATATGCGGGTGTTTATCCAAAAATCGATGTTAGAGTTAGGCAAAAACTAGGAGATAATTCAACCATTGTTCCAAAAAAGGTTTCTTTGTACATAAACGATATTCTAACTTATAAAGTTGAATTTAGTAAATTAAAAGAAGACGAAGTTTACAAAGCCGAAACAATTTATGCCTACGGTTCCACAGCATCTGTATACTGGATTAAAATGTATTCAGATTATAACTTGAGCCCTATAGTTGTTAACGACTTTTCTGCTTTCTCTCACACTTCTTCAGGTGATTTGAGAGGTAAGGTCGTTTTAGAAGATTTTTGGGGCAATGAAAAAGTTTATAATATAAAGTTCGTAAGGCCGTATTAATATTGTTTAAAAAAATTAATATAACATTTCTTTTTTATGGTTGACGAAACGTTTTTTTTTGATATAATAAGAATCGGATTTTAATTTAGCGTTTTAAACATTGTATTTAAGATGATAGTTGTATTAAAAGTGGTTATTTTTGTGAAAAATATTCTAATTTGAAGGGGCACAATGTTAAGCCCTAACTATATTTATGAAAATGCAATGCTTGAGTGAACTCACATTAAATTAAAAGCTAGAGTGTAAAAATATTTTGAACTTAAGTGGTTCATCAAGCCAAATACTGATTGATCTTAAATGTGATTTAGTCAAACTTTCAGTTTAGAGATGCTCTATATGATCGTTTAGACGTAAGGAAAGTACTAAATATTTAAAAAACATTTAATTTAGCGCTAAATTAGATCCTTAGAATTTCAAAATTATCTATTAAAGACAATCGCAGGAGGACTAATGATGAAGAAAAAACTTTTTACAAGTGAAAGCGTAACAGAAGGGCATCCAGACAAAATCTGTGATCAAATTTCTGATGCCATTCTTGATTCCCTATTGGAAAAAGAACCTAAGGAGAATAGAATAAACGTTAGATCTGCTGTAGAAACTTTAGTAACTAGAGGACTAGTTGTTGTAACAGGAGAAATAAGAACCAGTGCCTATGTTGATGTTCCAACTGTAGCAAGAAATACAGTGCTTGAAATTGGATACAACAGAGCTAAGTTTGGCTTTGATGGTGAAACATGTGCTGTTGTAACTTCAATAGAAGAGCAATCTCCCGACATAGCTATGGGAGTCGATAAATCTTTAGAATCAAAAATCAAAAAAGATAAGGTTGACCCTTATGATCGTATCGGTGCTGGAGATCAAGGAATTATGTTTGGATACGCTACAAATGAAACCGATGTTTACATGCCTTTACCTATTGTTTTGGCTCATAGACTTGCTCGTAGGTTAGCAGTTGTCAGAAAGACAAAGGTAGTGGACTTTTTAAGACCTGATGGAAAAACACAGGTTACAGTCGAATACGACGAAAACAATAAGCCTGTAGCAATAGATACGATCTTAATTTCTGCTCAACATGCCCCTGATGCAACTCGTGATCAACTTGAAGAAGCTATCAAAAAGTTTGTTATAGAACCTGTCATTCCTCCAGAACTTGTCACAAAAGATACAAAGATATTAATCAATCCTACTGGGAGATTTGTTATAGGTGGTCCTCAAGCGGACACTGGATTGACTGGAAGAAAAATAATAGTTGATACTTATGGAGGATGGGCCCCTCATGGAGGAGGATCATTTTCTGGGAAAGACCCAACAAAAGTTGATAGGTCTGCTACTTACATGGCAAGGTATGTGGCAAAAAATTTGGTTGCAAGTGGAGCTGCTGATGAGGTGTTAATCCAGTTGTCTTATGCAATAGGTGTCGCTCAACCCGTTTCAATTAACATTGATACAAAGGGAACAGCGAAAGTTGAAGAAGAAAAGATTTATAAAGTAGTAAGAGAAATGTTTGATTTTCGCCCAGCTGCTATTATCGATAATCTAAACTTGCTTCAACCCTTTTACAAAAAAACTGCTGCATACGGACATTTTGGAAGAGATGATTTCGAATTTCCATGGGAAAGGTTGGATAAGGTTAAAGAACTAAGAAGCGCCTTAGGATTATAACTCAGATAAATGATTAAAATTAATTTAAAAAATAATTTTGTACTAAATATGTTACAAAGTAGCAACTCCTTCCACTTCTTTTGGATAAAAAAGAATATCCAAAATTATTTTAGAACCGATAAAACTATGAAGTGAAGGAATATTTGATAAAAATATTCAATAATATACCTTGCAAAGATTTCCAAATATATGAAAACGATAAATTAATCAAAAATTTAGAAAATCAAGGAGGTAAAAGTTAGGTGCCAAATACAAAATCTGCAAAAAAAAGAGTTAAACAATCTGAAAAAAGAAGGTCTAAGAATAGAGGATATATGAAAAGAATTAAAGAAGTTCAAAAAGAGATAGACAAGAGTATTAAGGCAAACGCTGACAAAGAACAAATCAATCAACTTTTAAATAAAGCATTTAAAGTTATTGACACTGCTGAATCAAAAGGTGTTATTCATAAAAATAATGCCGCCAGAAAAAAGTCTCAATTACATCGAAAAGTTAAACAATATCTAGGAGAAACAGCACCAATTACTGATACCAACGTTGGAGCATAAAAATTTACTCAAATTTTTAGTCAGCAATAAACAAAGTTCTTAGAATTTCTAAAGTGGCTACGTCCCTTTATTCTAAGGGAGGAGAAAATTGAATCATTCGTTTTTGGGAAAATATCAAATTTATACTAAAGACCTAACTTATTTTCCATTAGATTGGTCTACAATATTTAGTAATAATAACAAACTTATTGTAGAAATAGGATTTGGTGGTGGAGAGTTTTTAATAGGTTTAGCTAAAAAGCATCCAGAGTACAATTTTATTGGAATTGAAACATCTTTAACTTCCTGTTATAAAATTCAAAAGAAAATTCATGTTAACAACCTAAGTAATATTAGGATAATACTCGAAGATGCAAGATTCGCAATAAGAGAATTTTTCTTCGACGATTCAATTTATAAGATAATTGTCAATTTTCCTTGCCCGTGGCCGAAGAAAAAGCATTCTAAGAAAAGGCTGTTTAGTGAAGATTTTATTGATACATTGTCGGGGGTTCTAGAAACTAATGGAGAAGTATTCTTGACAACAGATGTAAAATTGTACGCCGAAGAAGTTAGAGAAAATTTCTTAAACAACGGTTGTTTTGAAGTTACCCCATTAAAAACTGATTTTGAAATTCCGATTAAGACTAGATATGAAGCAAAATGGGAAGCTCAAGGTAGGTCTGAATTTTTTCTTATTTCTAGAAAAAAGTGTAAAAAACCAATTAGAAGATTATTAGAAGGAGAAAATACTTTGTCACATAAGAAAATTAAAACGGTTAACTTATCAAAATTAAAGTCTTTACAGAATTTTAAGTATAAGCAAGAAGAAAAAGTTTTCTTTATTAGTGATATTTATAGTAATTGTAATTCTCCCGAAACCAACTATCTTTTAAAGGTTTTTAGTGATGATGCCGGATTTTCTCAGTCCTTTCTTGTTGACGTTTCAAAAAGACATGATGGATGGATCATAAAATTAGATGATATAGCAAAAGCATATAGAACTCCGGCGGTGAAAGAGGCCATAAACAAAATAGCTGAGGAGTTAGAAAGTAATGGTTAAAGTTACAGTTTTGGGCGGTGGTAGTTGGGGTACTGCAATATCTTGTTTGCTCTCAAAAAACGGTCATCAAGTGAAAATCTGGGATAGAAGTCAAGAAGTTCTGTCTCTCATTGATGAAGGTGAAAATAGTCGGTATTTACCAGGAATAAAAATACCTTCTAATATTAACGTCGAACCTGATATAAATAAAAGTTTAGAACAAGCAGATATTGTAGTCATTGCTATTCCTGTTCAATATATAAGAAATGTATTAAGTAGTGTAGATAAACAGAAATTGACTCGGCAAACAATTTTTGTAAATCTATCCAAAGGTATGGAAATAAGCAATTTAAAGCTTCCACAACATATTTTTAAGGAAACTCTTGGAGATTCCCATTATTGTACTCTAAGTGGTCCAAGTCATGCAGAAGAAGTTTCTCAAGATGTACCTACAAGTGTTGTAGTGGCAAGTAAAAAGAAACGTATGAATCAATATATTCAAGAGATATTTAGTTCTGAAACATTTAGAGTTTATTCTAATGAAGATTTAATAGGTGTCGAAATTAGCGGTGCGGTTAAAAATATTTACGCAATAGGAGCTGGGGTTATTGACGGTTTTGGAAAATGGGACAACACAAAAGCTGCTCTTATTACAAGATCACTTGTAGAAATAATCAGATATGGTAGACATTATGGCGGCAAAAAAGAAACTTTTATGGGTTTGGCAGGAATTGGCGATTTAGTGGTTACTTGTACAAGTTCTCATAGTAGAAATAGATATGTCGGAGAGATGCTTTCAACAGGCAAATCTCTTGAAGAAATAATTGATGAAATGCCTATGGTGGCAGAAGGCGTGTACACCGCAAAGGCAGTTTATAACGATGCTAGAGCAAAAAACATTGAAATGCCTATTGCTTTCAAGATTTATGAAGCGTTATATGAAGGATTAGATCCAAAAAAGGCTATATATGAGTTAATGACACGAAATTTAAAATCGGAGTTTTTCTATTAAATATAGGTGACTGAACAAGACACATTCGATCTAAAATATTTGCAAATTTTCGTTTTGTGTTTCAAAAGGAAGTATTAGAAACTTAAAATAGGAGGCTTTTTAATGCAAATTACAATTGATCAACTTTTACAATTATTAATGGCACGATTAGATAGCTTAGAGATGTCAATAGAAGATCTAAAGTTTAGAATTAATATTTCTTTAAGAATATTAAGAAAAAATAATCTATTAAATGAAGAAAATGTTAAAGAAGCTGTTAAAGAAGAATTTGAACTTCTTAATCAACTTAGCGAAGAGGAAATAGAACTAGAGGAAGAAAGAATAGAGTCAGTAACAAAAAGTATTGTTAATTGGGTTGATAATGACGTTAATTATTTCAAAAAACAATATGCTGATTTCGAAGAAAAATTGAGAAAGTTTTTTGAGGAAGAGGATAGTAGCAATATAAGCATTGCACCTCCTGAACTTTTAAAACAACTTGAAAACCTTAATGACATAAATCTAAAAAAGAATAAGAAATAATTTAAAAGTCTCTCAAACACGAGAGGCTTTTATTTTTTTTCAGGTTTTAAGAACTGGTTTGCTGAAGGGCAAACATCCTTTAGAATGCAATCAAAGCATTTTGGAGAGATAGGTTTACATATTTTTTGTCCAAAATTTACCATTGCTCCATTAAGAGGTCCCCAAAGTTCAGGAGGGATTATTTTTTTCAACTCATCTTCAGTTTCTTCAGGTGTTTTTGTGTTCACCCATCCTAATCTATTTGAAATCCTATGAACATGTGTATCCACTGCTAACGCCTTCTTACCAAATCCAACATATAATACAATATTTGCAGTTTTTCTGCCAACTCCAGGAAGTTTTAAAAGCTCTTCTAAAGTATCTGGAACTTCTCCATTATACTGGTCGACTAATATTTTTGAAATTTCAATAATTCTTTTACTTTTTTGTTTATACATTCCAGATGGTTTTATTAACTCATATAAATCTTCTGGTTGAGCTTTTGAAAGTTCAAAAACATTGTTATATTTCGAAAATAATGCCTTAGCTGCCTTCTCGGTATTTTCGTCTCTTGTTCTTTGAGATAATATAGTTTCTATTAAGATTTTAAAGGGATCTTCTTCAGAATGGAACCTAGGAAAATGACTAATTATTTTATTTGCTTCTTCTACAATATCTCTCTTCATTGTGTATAAAAACCTCCGTAGAATACTTTTAGAAAGGAATTATGAAGTTTAAAAAAATTCTAGCAATTTACTTATATTATAAAATTAAAGTTTTTTAAAAATATTTGTTTTATTCAAATATTTTTCATTAAATTGATTGTGATTAGGGAAGAACCTCCGCCTTGTAACCTACCAAATCCAATGTTCATATCTCAAGCAAATTACTAACCAAAGATGTTCATTAAAAAATAGTTTAACAAATGTGATTTCGATAAAAATAATCCACTAAAAAATAGTTAATAACATTTCTTTACTATTATATATTATTAAAGTTAATAATTAAATACAAATATTAGCTGAAAGTATGATAAAATACTTTTAAGGTAATATAAAAGTCATTGTAATTAGTTGAGGTGATTGTTATTGTCGAAAAAGGCTTCGATAATTGCTACAGGTAGCGAACTTACGGAAGGGATCATAGTAGATAGAAATTCTAATTATATAGCTCAAAAACTGAAAGAAGTAGGTGTGGAAACATTAAAAATTATCAATATCAAAGATGATCTAAATTTAATTAAAAAAACTCTAGAGGATTCTTTGAGTATTAGTGATATAATTATCTTGACTGGTGGATTGGGACCTACTAAAGATGACTTGACAGTGCGTGCGGTAGCAGAAGTGCTAAATTTAGGAATAGTTTTTAATGAGTCTGTTTATGAAGACATTAAAAAATATTACAGTAAAAGAGTTTCCAAATCGCTGGAAATTTTAAAAAAGCAAGCTTACGTTATAGAAGGTGCTCAAGTACTTCCTAATTTAATGGGAAGTGCTCCGGGTCAAAAAGTAACGATCACAGAAAAAGTCATTTATCTATTACCAGGTCCTTTTAGGGAAGCTTCTTATATGTTTGATAATTATATTTTGCCGGAATTAGAACATGAAAAATCGAACAAAAAATATGAATGTGTTCTATATTTTTATGGTTTAACTGAAGCGGAGTTTATGGATAGTGTTTCCAAATATGTTGAAAATCTTGATTACTCAACAAAAATCGAAGAGTATGTAGGTCCTAGTCTGAGGTTAAGATTGGAAAATAAAGAAGAATTTGATAATATTTTTAATATGATAATAAACGAATTTCCCGATAATTTCATAGGTTTAGATAGATTAGAAGTTACTCTTTTTAATGAACTTGTGGAAAAAAATTGGAAGATTTCTTTTGCAGAGTCGTGTACGGGTGGAATGATTTCTGATATTTTTGTTTCTGTACCTGGTGTATCAGAAGTGTTTGTAGGTTCTGTTGTATCTTATTCTAACGATTTAAAACAAAAAATGCTTCAAGTCAAAGAAAATACATTAAAAAAATTTGGAGCTGTTAGTACTGAAACTGTTTTAGAAATGGTAAAAGGATTAAAAGAATTGACAAATGCGGATTTATGTGTTTCGGTAAGTGGAATAGCTGGACCAACTGGTGGAACGGCAGAAAAACCGGTAGGAACTGTTTACTTTGGTTTATACTTTGAAGATCAATTATTTTCCACTAAGAAAATATTCGAGGGTAATAGAGAAGACATAAGAAAAAGAGCTTCATACTATGCACTATGGAGTGGATTGCAAGCAATTCGTAATCAAGTTGGTAAATCGATAAAAGAGTGGGATTGCTTAAGCAGTTATCTAAGTTATTAAAGTTGAGGAGGGGATAACCGTGCCTGATATGGATGTCTATTTGACTGTATTCTTAGAAGAGGCAAAAGAAAATATTCAAGAATTAAATGACCTTTTGTTAGAACTTGAGAAAGATAAAGGAAACTTGGAAATAATAAATAGTATATTTAGGATAATTCATACTTTGAAAGGAATGGCTGGCACAATGGAATTTGATGTTCTAGCGCAGGTCTCGCATAAATTAGAAAGCATACTAGATCTCTTAAGAACCAATAAGATTAAATTAAATCAAGATTTAATGAACCTGCTTTTTAAATGTGCAGATTCTATAGAAGAAAGTTTAAATGATATTGCATCTGGTGGGAAGGGCGAAACTTTTAACATAAAAAGGTTAGAAGTTGAGTTGGATAATTATTTAGTCACTTTAAAAGATAAGGAAACAGAATATAAAAAAATTGCAAAAACAGAGAGTACAATAATTAATGGTAGGATTAAAGACTGTTATAACAATATAAATGAAGAAACTATGAACATTTTAAAACATGTATATCAAAAGGCTCAAGAAAAAGGGCTTAATTTCTATTTTTTAAAAATATTTTTGCTAGAAAACGTACAATTAAAGCAAGCTCGAGCTTACGCTATTTATCATCGATTGGAAGAACTTGGTTGTGAAATCGTTTATACATACCCCAGTGTGGAGGAAATCGAAAAAGAAAATTTTGACAGGGAGTTAGTGTTTGGCATAGTAACTTCAAAAAGTATAGGAGAAATAGCTGAAGCTATTAATAAAATAGCAGAAGTCCAATCCGTTTATGTTGATGAATTTTCTGAAAGTTTGATGGAAGAAGCAATTTTAGAGAAAGAGAAACAGCAAGAGGAAAACATCGAAAATAATGAAAAAGAAGTGAAATTACTGAAAACAATTAGGGTGGATATTAACAAATTAGATGAATTAATGAATTTGATGGCTGAACTTGTGATTGCACGGAGCAGAATTGTTGAAACTTTAAGTAAGTATAACTTAAAAGAAGTTGATGAAAGTCTTTCACAACTTTCAAGAATAACTTTGGACTTACAGAATATTGTAATGAAATTGCGAATGGTTCCCGTATCTTTTGTTTTTAATCGTTTTCCACGATTAGTTAGGGATCTTTCACAAGAATTAGGGAAAAAGGTTAATTTCATAATTCGTGGAGAGGATACTGAGTTAGACCGTACTGTTGCAGATGAAATTGGGGATCCTTTAGTGCATTTAATTAGAAATTCTATAGATCATGGGATTGAAAAGCCTCATGAAAGAATAGCAAAGGGTAAACCTGAAGCTGGGACTTTAATCTTATCGGCAAGACATGAAGGAAACGGTGTTATAATTGAAGTCGAAGACGATGGTAGGGGCATGAATAAGGAAGAGATACTGAGAAAGGCTATAGAGAAAGGATTAATTAGTTCTTCTGAAGCTTCAAAACTGAGCGATGAAGAAATTTATAATTTGGTTTTTCTTCCTGGTTTTTCTACCAAAACTGTTTCTACTGAGGTTTCTGGTAGAGGAATTGGCATGGATGTTGTAAAAGCTACTGTTGAAAACTTAAAAGGAACTGTTTCTTTAGAAACAAAAAAAGACAGGGGAACTAAGGTTACGATAAGATTACCTTTAACTTTGGCAATTATAGAAGCATTGTTGGTAACCGTTGATAATGATGTTTATGCTATCCCCATTGCAAATATAGATACTACTCAAAGATTAGCTGATGGAGAATTGAAGGTTGTTGAAGATAGAGAAGTTTTTCTCCTAAGAGGCGAAATCATTCCTGTAGTAAGATTGAGAGATTTGTTTGGATATGGTAGAAAGCAAGGTTTGATAAAAGAAAATATTGTTATTGTCAGAATTGGAAATAAGAAACATGGAGTTGTAGTAGATAAACTTTTAGGACAAGACGATATTGTCATTAAATCGCTTGGTTCACTACTAAGCGATGTAAAAGAATTCAGTGGAGGGGCGATTTTAGGAGACGGTAGAATAGCCTTGATACTAGATGTTGCTTCATTAATGTAAAACTTGATTTTAAATATAAAGGGGAGAAAATGGAATGGAAGATGTACTTTCTTTTAAGATCTTAGATCAAGAGTATGCCATTTCGATAGAAAATATTGAAAGTGTTGTAGATATAACAGAAATTACTCGAGTACCCAATGCTAGGTATTTTATAGAAGGATTAATCAATTTGAGGGGAAGAATCGTCCCTATTATAGATTTAGCTAAAATTTTGCAAATAAAACTTCCTGAAAATCACAAGTATGGAAATATTCTGGTTTTGAAGATAAATGATGAGGAAATAGGTATGTTGGTTGATGAAGTTGAAAATGTTTTAACTATCGATCCTGCAAAATTAGAAAAGATTCAATCTAAAAAAGATGTTTATTCTGAAAATGTAAAAGGAATTATAAAAATAGCGAACAGATTGATAGTTTATATTGATTTAATTGGTATATTAGAAAAAGAATTACAAAAAGAATTAAAAAAACAATAGTTGTCAGCTTCAGGAGGTGCTTGAATGGGCAGAAGAGTTCTAATTGTAGATGATGCAGCATTTATGAGAATGATGCTAAGAGATATATTAACTAAAGCTAATTATGAAGTTGTTGGAGAGGCAGCAAATGGACAAGAAGCGGTTGATAGGTACAAAGAGTTACGTCCAGATTTTGTGACAATGGATATTACGATGCCAGTAAAAGACGGTATCCAGGCAATAAGAGAGATTAAGCAAATAGATCCAAATGCAAAAATAATAGTTTGTAGCGCTATGGGGCAACAAGCCATGGTAATAGAGGCTATTCAGGCAGGCGCAAAAGATTTTATAGTCAAGCCTTTTCAACCTTCTAGGGTTATAGAAGCTTTACAAAAACTGGAGTAATAAAGATGCCTAACGATTATTCTACAGCTACAGTTACCAGTAGTACTCTAGATGTGACAATCTGGTTTGTTGTAATAATTTTATTTATTATAGTTTTATTTTTGATATATTATTTTTTAAACAAATCAATAAAAAAAGGGCCGAAGAATAAAGAAGTGGTCCTTGTTAAAAAATTCTATATCGATAGAAATCTTTATGTAGGGTTGCTTAAGATTTTCAATGAATATTACCTTATTTTAGTAAGTTCAAATTCTAGTGAAGTAATAAGAAAAGTGAATGAAGAAGAAATTTTTGAACTGATGGGTGAATCTCCAAAATTTATAGATACTTTTACAAAGTTTTTAAAGCGGGATAAGACAAATGAAAAAGATCAAAAAGAAAAGTAGAATCATAAAAATATTATTTGTTTTAGGAATATTTGTGTCTATTACATCCTTGTCTTTTACTCAGCAAACACCTACTCCTCCCTTGATAGATATACAAATTAACAACAACGAAGTACCCAATCAACTGTCGCCAACATTAACTATTTTACTTTTAGTTACAGTTTTATCATTAGCACCAGGATTTTTGATGCTTATTACTTCGTTTACTAGAATAGTTATTGTTTTAGGATTTGTAAGACAAGCTATTGGTACAAGGCAGTCTCCACCTAATCAAGTAATGCTCGCATTAGCTTTGTTCTTAACCATTATGATTATGTTTCCGGTGTTTAACGGAGTTTATCAAAAGGCAGTTATACCATATAACGAGGGGGAAATTGGATATCAAGAAGCCCTAGAAATAACTAAAGGGGAATTTAAAACTTTTATGTTAACTCAGATAGTAGCTCATAAAAACGAAGATAATATTTATATGCTTTCATCAGCGATGAATCTAAACATTTCAAATGTTGAAGAAACCCCTTTTCATATTTTGGTTCCTGCTTTTGCCATCAGTGAACTTGAAATAGCTTTTAAAATGAGTATATTAATCTATTTACCTTTTATAATTATCGACATGGTTGTTGCTAGTATCTTGCTTTCAATGGGTATGATAATGATTCCCCCTGTGTTAATTTCGCTCCCATTCAAAATCATGATTTTTGTGATGGTCAATGGATGGGATTTATTAGTTAGTGGATTGGTTAAAAGTTTTACGGGAGGATGAAAATATGACAGAAGAAGTTCTAATTGAAATTTTTGAAAATGGAATATTGGTTTTCCTAAAGGTTATTTCTCCTATTTTATTAATAAGTGTTGCAGTTGGATTGATCATAAGTATCTTTCAGGCCGTTACCCAATTGCACGAACAAACATTGACTTTTGCTCCAAAAATCATAATAACCTTTCTTGTTCTGATACTTTTATTTTCTTGGATCATGCAAAACTTAGCTGATTTCACTTTTGATTTGTTCACATACTATTTAGGGATGATTTAATTGCTCTTAGAGACTCTGTCGTATAGTTTGTGGATTTATTTTTTTATATTCTTTAGATTAGTAGGGATAGTGTTTTTTATTCCCTTGTTTAGTTCACAATTTTTACCAGTTCATATGAAAGTTTTTATTAGTCTATTTATATCTTATTTAATTTTACCTAGTGTTAATGATACCATTCCGTTGAATGTTCCAATAGGTACGATCGTTTATAATATGGTTTTAAATTTTTTAATTGGAATCACCATCGGTCTCATAACAAATATTTTATTTTATGCAGTGCAGTTTGCAGGTGAAATAATTGGGATGCAGATGGGTTTTTCAGTAGCAAATGTTTTCGATCCCTTATCTAATGATGAAATTTCAATTTTATCTGAGTTTTCTTTTTTATTCAGTGTTCTGTTTTTTTTTATTATAAAAGGACCTTTGGTATTATACACATTAATAATTGATTCGTTTCATAAAATCCCTGTGATATTTAACTTGAATGTTGAAAGTTATGCTATCTTTTCACAAAAGCTTTTTGATGTATTTATTATTGGACTAAAATTCTCTATGCCAATTATCGCGTTTATGATATTGTTAAAAGTAGCTCTTGGGATTGTTTCAAGATTAATTCCACAAGTAAATGTTTTTATGGTAGGTTTGCCTATAGAGATTCTGATTGGTTTTTTATTATTGTTAGGAGTGATTATGATTTGGGGAGAAAATTTTTCAGCTTTATTCTTTCAGCTAATAGAATGGATAAAAAAATCGATGGTCCTCTTGTCAAGATAGATTTACAATTATTTGCAGACCCTGAAAAGACGGAACAACCTACTCCTCGAAGATTAGAAAAGGCAAGAGAAGAAGGAAATATCCCAATATCAAATGAATTTAACATGGCTATGAGTTTATTAGCGATGTCAATGCTACTTATGTTTTTATTTAATCCCTTGGTAGCAGAGATCGAAAGACTTTTCTACGATTATTTTGCTTTAGAGGTTGATTTTGAGGGAACTGAATTACTTGCTTATGAAGTTAAGACTCATACAAGCCTATATTTGAAATTAGTGATATTTTTTGGTGTTTCCGTGATAGTTTCTTCAATTTTGGGTATGATACAGACTAAATTTCTTTTTACAACTAAATCCTTAAAATTCGACTTAAGTAGGATAAATCCAATAAACGGCTTCAAAAGACTATTTTCTATGAGAACTGTGGTCGAATTGCTGAAGGCTATTTTGAAGCTTTGTGTTGTAGGTTTTTTGACGTACAATATTTTTAAAAGTAATTGGAATCTCATTCTTTCTTTGGCTGATCAAGAAATAGGTGCATCTTTTCAAATAATTTTCGATATGATAACTAAAATATTATTCCAATTAGGGATAGCCCTGTTAATTTTGAGCCTTTTCGACTTTTGGTATCAAAGACATGCATATATGCAGGATTTGAAAATGTCAAAATATGAAATAAAACAAGAGATGAAAGAAATTGAAGGTAACCCAGAGGTCAAACAAAGGCAACGAGAAATAATGAGAAGAATGTTAATGACAAGGATGATGCAGAAGGTTCCTGAAGCAGATGTCGTTGTTACCAACCCTACTCATTATGCCGTAGCGTTGCAATATGATGCTGAAACTATGGATGCCCCAATAGTTGTTGCTAAAGGAGTCAATGAAATAGCTTTTAAAATAAGAGATATAGCTTTCAAAAATGGAGTTCCAATAGTACAAAGACCTTCTTTAGCGAAAAAACTTTATGAAGAAGTAGATCTAAACGAAGAAATCCCAGAAGATTTATACACAGTAGTTGCTGAAGTATTAGCTTACGTTTATAGGATTTCTAGGTAATAGAGGCGATTAAAATGAACTTCAAATTAAAAGGTTTGGATATTGTTATATCGATATTAATAGTTGGAATAGTAATTTTAATGGTTATACCTATTCCAGCTTTTCTGCTTGATTTTTTGCAACTTCTTAATATAACTTTGTCAATAATAATATTACTTGCAACATTATATATAAAAAGAGCTTTGGATATTTCTATTTTTCCTTCTCTTCTACTTATAACTACTCTTTTTAGATTAGCTTTAAATGTATCGTCGACCAGATTGATTCTTTTAGAAGGAAAAAATTTTGAAGGGAAAGTTGTAAAGACCTTTGGAGATTTTGTTGTTGGAGGAAATTATATAATCGGATTAATAATCTTCTTGGTTTTAATTATCATTCAATTTCTTGTAATCACTAAAGGTACAGAAAGAATCGCTGAGGTCGCGGCTAGATTCACATTAGACGCAATGCCAGGTAAGCAAATGAGTATAGATGCTGATCTTTCTGCTGGATTAATTAGTGAAGAAGAAGCTAGACAAAGAAGAGAAGATATAAGAAGAGAAGCTGATTTCTATGGTGCGATGGATGGAGCCAGTAAGTTCGTTAGAGGTGATGCGATAGCCGGACTCATTATAACTCTAATTGATTTAGTTGGCGGAATCTTAATAGGTGTTTTGCAGCAAGGACTAGATTTTGGAGAGGCTGCTCAATTATTTGCGTTACTAACTATAGGAGATGGACTGGTCGCTCAGATTCCTGCCCTTTTAATTTCAACTTCTGCAGGTATGATTGTTTCAAGGACAGCATCTAAAGACAATTTCGGTAAAGATTTACTTGAACAGCTTACTAGTGATTACAGAGTATTGAGTATTACTGGAGGAATTATACTTTTTCTAGGAATTTTCACCCCGTTACCTTTTTTCCCATCCTTAGTTTTAGGAGGAGGTTTGCTTTATTTGGGTTATTCAACTAGAAAAACTCAGAAAATGCATTTAGAATACCAAGCTGTGGGACAAGTTGGACCTGTTGAACCTAAATATCCTCAAAGGGGTGTCCCTTTTACTCCTCCTTTGACAACACCAGAAGAAGTTTCAGAGATTATTCAAGGTGATACAATTGAGGTAGATATTGGTTATGGTTTAATACCTCTAGCAGATCCTAACCAAGGAGGAGATTTACTAGACCGAATTACAATAGTTAGAAAACAAATAGCTTATGAACTTGGTATAATTATCCCTCCAGTAAGAATTAGAGACAGCGTACTGTTAAGTTCTAACGAATATGTTATTAAACTAAAAGGGGTAGAAGTAGGACGATTTGAATTAATGCCTGATAGGTTGTTGGCTATTGATTCTGGAATGGCTATGGAGGATCTTCCTGGAATCAAAACTAAGGAACCGTCTTTCGGTTTAACAGCATACTGGATAGATGAAAGTTTAAAGGATGAAGCAATCGAAAAAGGTTATACTACAGTTGATGCACCTAGTGTTTTTGCTACACATCTTTCAGAGACAATAAAAAAATATGCTCATGAAATTGTAGGAATAAAAGAGTTAGAAATCATGGTTGATGGATTAAGAGTCAATTATGCGACACTTGTAGACACTCTCATTCCAACTATGTTAAAAATGCATGAGTTGAAAAACGTTATAAACGGATTGTTGTATGAAAAGGTTTCAGTAAGAAATTTGCCTTTGATTTTTGAAAGCCTTATCGAAGCTGTAGACAAATACGGAAATAATATTGAAAAATTGATCGAACAGGTCAGAATAGATTTAGGGCGACAAATTGTGGAGAGTTTGAAATCCGATGATGGTCAATTACATGTAGTGGCTCTTGATCCAAGTGTAGAAAAGAAGATTGCAGAATCGATAGTTGAAAGAAATTCAGAAAGAGTATTAGCTCTAGAGCCTGAATATTCAAATGTTTTAGTAGGTAAAATAGCTAAAGCTTTAGAGAATGCGATGATGAAGGGATATAACCCTGTTATAATATGTTCAAAAAGTATTCGGTATCCTTTTTCTAGATTTATTTTGAAATATATTCAAAATATTAGTATAATTGCCTATGAAGAGGTGCCTTATGAAACTCCTTTAAGCGTTGAAGAAATTGTGGAAATTTAGGGGGAAAGATAAATGTTAATTAAAAAGTATACCGTAAAAACAATTTCAGAAGCAATGGAAAAAATCAGGGAAGAATTCGGTGAAGACGCTTATATATTGGATACAAGAAAGGTTAAAAAAGGTGGTTTCTTTGGAATAGGTGGAGAAAAATATTTAGAAGTAACGGTTTTAAGTGATAATAAAAAACAAGACCATAAAAAAGACGTCCAAAAAAGTGCTTTAAAAATGGAAAACTTCAATACCTATACTTTAAAAGATTTAATCTCGAAAAATTCTACAAAAGATTCAAACCGCAATGATCAATTTGCTAGTTTTAGTAATCTAACAAAAGAAACCACCAGACCTACAAAAATCGAAAGTAATGCAGAGTTTCTGAAATTAGTAGAAGAAAATAGAAAACTATCTTCTCAAATGGATAAAGATGCTGATGCTTTTTATAATAAAAAAAGTAGTTATGATATAGATCAGATAACAGACTCGAAAATTGGGATAACAGACAGCATCAAACTAAATGAACTGAAAAAAGCGGTAGACAAATTAAATAAAAAACTGGAAATAAGTAATATTTATCTTCAAGAACTCAAAGAAGAATTGTATAAAAATTCTTATTCCAAAGATTTCATAGATAGTCTTATATCAGAAATTGAAGATTTGCCAATTAATGAAAATTGGCGAAAGGATGAAAATTTAAAAGTTAAGTTTGAAAGAAAAATATCAGAATGTATAAAACTAGCGAATTTTAAAGAAATGAAAGGGAAAATAGTTTTTACAGGACCAACAGGAGTTGGAAAAACTACAACTTTGGCCAAAATTGCAGCGAAATTCGTTAGAGAACGCTCTAAAATAGCGTTTGTAACCATTGATACATATAGAATTGCAGCTACTGATCAATTGAAAATATACGCAGATATTTTGGGTGTTCCTCTCTTTATTTGCTATACCCCTCAAGATTTAAAAATTACTGTAGAATCATTATTAAATTATGATACTGTTTTAATAGATACAGCCGGAAGAAGCCATAAAAATAATCTCCAAATGGGAGAATTGAAGATATTTATTGATTCTATAAAACCTGATTATAAAATTATGCTTGTTTCAGCCAATTCAAACCCCCAAGAGATGATAAATATCTTCGACAGTTTTTCTATCATCCAGCCAAATTGTTTAATATTTACAAAGATAGACGAAGTAACCACTTTTGGACAATTGTTTTCTTTTTTAGAGTATTCAAATTTACCTTTAATTGGAATCACTGATGGTCAGAGAGTTCCTGAAGACTTAAAGTTTCCAGATAAAGAGTGGTTTGTAAGTAAAGCAATGCGGGAGGTATTTGAATGAGCTATTTATTTAACGATCAAGCAAATAGTTTAAGGGAAGAATTTGTTAGCAATGAAACAAAAATAATTTCCGTCGTAAGTGGTAAAGGAGGGGTTGGGAAATCTATTTTTTCTGTTAACGTAGCTGCGTTGTTAGCCTCTTATGATAAAAAAGTTCTTCTTTTTGATTCAGACGCAGGATTTGCTAATGCTTCCATCCTTTTAGGTAGTACTATACAACACACACTTAGTGATTATATGAAAGGAACGATAACTTTTAAAGAATGTATTCAAGACACGATGTACGGAGTCAAGATAGTTAGCACCGGATTTGATTATTCGGATTGGAAGATTTTTCAAAACAATTTTGATGGTTCTATTTTGAATGAATTTTTAGTTGAAACAAGGGATACAGACTATCTTATCATAGATGTAGGAGCAGGATACTCTGAAAAACTCAACAATTTTTACTTAAATTCTGACAAAATATTTATAATTACAGCTCCAGAACCAACAGCTGTAGTAAATGCTTATTCCTTGTTAAAAGCATTATCATATTTAGGAGTAAACTCTGAAATAGAGATAGTTTTAAATATGACAAAAAATAAGGAAGAACTAGATAACATAAAATATGCGTTATCTAGTACTGTAAAAAAATTTTTGAATAAAGATATAAATAGCTTTTATGAACTATCGTACGATCCAAATGTTCCTTTAAGTGTAAAAGCTCAAATTCCTGTTGTTATAATGAAAAAAGATAGTAAATTTTCAAAAGATATAAAGAAAATTGTTGATAACATTTTGAATCTTGAAGTTTCACAGAAGGAAAGTAGTTTTGCAAAGAGAATTAAGAAGCTTTTCGGTTTAGAGAGTTAATTATGGAGTGAAAAAATGAGTGAATATATAGAAAAGGTTTTAGCTAAAAATGTTTTGTATACTAATATGCCTTTGGATTTGGAAATAGAGGAGAAAGGTATTAAAGGAATATACAAAAGTATATTATACGAACACAATGAAAATTTAAATTTAGCTAAAATAGGGATGCCTATTTATAAAGGAGCTTATGTAAAGATCCCAGTCGGTGTTCCTTTGTCTATTAAAGCTTATTCAAAAAACATTCTTTATTCATTCAAAAGTTCTGTGCATAGTTTAGGTAAAGAAGGAAATGTAAGATTTTTAATAGTTAGCGTTCCTAAAGAAATTTATAGAGTTCAAAGGCGTCACTATGTCAGAATACCTTTATGTGAAGAAGGTTTTTTTTATTTGAAAGAGGAATTCGAGTCAGAAAATAATGAAAAAACCAAAAAGGTAGAAAAACATCGTTTTGTAACAAAGGATTTCAGTGCTGGAGGCGCTGCTATAGTAACAAAGAAAAACCTTTTGGTCGGAGATAAAATATTAATAAACATAAATTTAAAAGATGAACTTTCACTGAAAAATGTTGAGGCAGAAATTGTAAGAGAAATAGGCCAAACACAGCTTGGAGACAATATATACGGAATTAAGTTTTTAGGAATTACTCCTGATTTAGAAAAAGAATTAGTTAGGTTTGTTTTTAAATGGGAAATTGCTAATGTAAAAAACAATAGAGATTAATATATGGAAGTTTTCATACTAAATATGTACAAACAAAATTTACAAAAGGGGGGATAAAGTGTCAATTTTTGATAAGATAGATGACCAAAAATTAGATGTTTTAAAAGAATTAGGAAATATTGGAGCTGGGAATGCAGCTACCTCTATTTCAATGATGTTAGGTAAGAAGGTTAAAATTACAGTGCCGTCAGCTGAAGTCATTCCTGTGTCAGATTTATGGAAAAAATTTAAAGATCCCGAAAATATTGCAGCTGGCTCAATGGTCGAAATAGAAGGTGAAATAAAAGGAGCTTTACTGTTTTTATTGGGAGCGGAAGAAACTAAATCAGTAATTGAATTATTAATGCTTCCAAGGCCAAATGATTTGACTAATATGGATGAACTCACTACTTCTGCAATTGGAGAAATTGCTAATATCATGTGTAGTTCGTATATTACAGCTTTATCAAATTTTACAGGATTAAACGTACATTCAATGCCTCCAAAAGTTGTAGTAGATATGTTGTCAGCTATAGTCTCTGAAACATCTTTGATAACAACAAATGGAGGAGACTATGTCATCTTGATTCAAACAGATATTTTGGTAGAAGATATTGAAGATAAGGTTAAAGGTTATTTAATCTATATCTCTGACGAAGTAAACACCGAAAAAATATTGGAAAGTTTGGGGATGAAATTTTAGATGGAGAGTAAAAAGGTTATAGGAATTGGAGAATATGCTGTAGATAAAAATCCAGCTGTATTAATAACTTTAGGCCTCGGATCCTGCGTTGCTGCTTGTATAAGAGACAAAAGTAAGGGAATCGGAGGACTTGTCCATGTAATGCTACCTGAAAGTAGAGGAGAAAGAGAAAGGATAGGTAAGTATGCTGACACTGGCATAAAAGCTGTTGTAGATGAAATTATAAATATGGGCGGAGATATAAGAAACTTAGAAGCTAAAATAGCAGGCGGCGCTTCTATGTTTAAAAATTCTAAAACAACTTTTGAGATAGGAGTTAAAAACGTTGAAGCTGTGAAAAAGAATTTAAAAGAATTAGGTGTAAAGCTAGTTGCGGAAGAT
The DNA here is from genome assembly GCA_029780115.1 of Thermotogota bacterium. Lineage (GTDB taxonomy): Bacteria > Thermotogota > Thermotogae > Petrotogales > Petrotogaceae > Defluviitoga. Next base: position 9,125 of record JAKOZG010000016.1, on the reverse strand, counting down.
ACTGGAGGTTCAAGAGCTCGTAGCGTTGAATTTGACATTGCCACAGGTGAACTACGGGTACGGAAAGTTGGTGGAGGAGAAAAAGTAGAAATAGTAGTCATTTAAGGAGAAGGAATAATGAAGTATAATTTTGATGAAGAACAATTAGTTTTAGATTATTTACCGAAAATAAAGTATATGGCTCTAAATTTAAAAAGTACTCTTCCAAAAAATGTTGAATTAGACGATCTTATTCAAGAAGGAATAATAGGCTTACTACAATCATACAGAAAATTTGATCCAAAAAAAGGGGCTTCTTTTAACACATATGCAACGAAAAGAATAAAAGGTGCAATGATTGATTATTTACGTAAAATAGATTGGCTTCCAAAAGAAACTAGATCGCTTATCAAGAAATATGAAGATTTAGTATATGAATGTGGGGAAGACGAATATTTAGACGATAAAATGATAGCAGAGAAACTGAATATCGATGAAAATGATGTGGACAAGATAAAATTTTCAATTGCGAAAAGGCAGATTCTTCAACTAGATGGTTACTTTTTTGATAATGACGAAGGAAATTGGTATGTTGAGAAAGATGAAAGTAATGACCCAGAAGTTATAGCTTACAAAGAAATCTTTAAAGAGAAATTAAAAAGTTGTATTGAGCAATTACCTCAGAGAGAGCAGCTTATTTTGTCCTTATATTACGATGATAATTTAACTTTTAGAGAAATTGGAGAAATTCTAGAAATAAGTGAATCAAGGGTTTCACAAATACATAGTCAAATTCTTATTAAACTTAAGAAAATGATTGAAGAGTAAATGTTGGGTGGCGATAGAAATGCCTTCAAGCCATGAAATCCAAATTTTATTAACAAAGTCTGTTAATGTAGCTGAAAATGTTCAAGCTATTTCACAGTCTTATGATTCAGCTAAAAATTTATTATTGGTTAAACAAGCTACTGAATACTCCCAAACTTTGCATCGTAAAGTGAAAAATAAAGATAGAGCTGAAAAAAAATATCTAAACAACGATTTATCAAGAAGAGCTACTTTTTCTCAAAGAAATGTTAAGGACGATTCAGATAATGAGTCAGTCTTTAAAATTGATGATTACAGAGGAAAAATTTTAGATTTAAGATTGTAAATATGTAAATAAAAAGGGTGAAAAAAATGGTAGGTTACTTTTCTCTTTATGTTTCGAGTGATGAAAAATATGCAGGAGGATTACTTATTATAAATGAAAATGGAATTCCTGTGTCCTTTAAGTATACAGAACCGTTCAAGCCTTCAGAAATCCAAAAAATTATATACGGAGATAATTTAAAAAATTATCTAGCTTATGAAATACTCAGAAGTGAGGAGCTTTTTAATCCATATGACGTTGATTTGGTTTTCACAGATGATCAGGAACTCATAAACTATGTTGATACAGACAAGATTTTAGTATACATAGTTGAGTTAAGTTATAACAAAGGTTTCGAAGTAAAAGAAAAAGAAGGCGTAATTCCATTAAGAGATAATAAGAGTTTAAAATTTTACGCTTCAAAAGTTATCGATTCCAATGCTTTGAAAAAAATCAAGTTTTATGTTGACAAATACAATATTTTTGAACCTTTTAAGCGTTTGAAAGAGGCGTTGATTTATATATGCACAATGAACGAAAGTTAAACATCCATATTATCGATACAAATATAAAAATACATTTTCATGAGGTTAAGTTAAAAAAAATTGATAGCGAAATATTAAGATTTACCATAAATTTCAAAGATACAAAAAGCTTTGAGAAAATAATAGAAATCCCTCCTTTGAAAAAGGAGATTTTTTTTGTAGAAGGTTTTGATGTTTCCTGGATAAACAACAATTTTAAAAGAATTATAACAGAAAATTCTATTTTATTTGGTATAACTATATGTAGTAAAAAGATTGCTAACACTTCTACACTTATTCATATTGAGAATATACGGATCAGACCAATAATAAATACGACAAAAAAGATAGAGTTAAAGATAAATGAAATCAATTACTAAAATATCAAAAAATATTTATGTGTAGGGGAATTGAAGGCAAGCGGCTATAAGGAGGGTAACTCTTCTTCGTTAATCAAAACATATAATATGTAATTCACAAAAATAAGATCTTATAAAGTTTTGAAGTGAGTAGCTACTCTAAACTCAAGTTAGAATTTAAAAGAAGTAAAAGGTGCAAGATTTAGGAGGTATTTAAATAGTGGTTTCAACCGAATTGTTTAGCTTTATAGAATCGTTAAAAAAAGTAAATAAGCAAGTTTTAATAATAATTCCAGAAAATTATTATTATGGATTAGATGAAGTAGAGAATTGCTTATTTTATCCTGATTTTGATATATTCCCTTTTGAGAATTTAGATGTATCGGCTAACATTAAAGCCCAAAGAATAAAAGTTCTTTATTCTTTAGCTAAAAACAAAAAAGTCACAATTTTAACTACTTTAAGTGCATTATCTCGATTTACTGTTCCCAAAAAAGATTTTATAATAAAGAAGTATAAAATTGGAGAGAAACTTGATTTATCCAGTGATGAAATATATAAATTAGGATACATTCTATCTGAAGAAGTGAATTCGCCAGGAGATTATGCTAAAAGAGGTTTCGTTAGAGATATTTATATTCCCTTGTATGAAGAACCGGTGAGAATAGAACTTTTTGACACAGAAATAGATAGAGTAACTTTATTTGATATATATTCTCAAAGGTCGATTAAGAGTTTAAAGGAATTTGAAATAGTACCAGGTTCAGAGATACAAAAATATGATGAAAATATAGATCTTTTTGTAGAAAGAATGTCGCGATATGCATTAGAAACAAAACAAAACAGCATTTCGATGGATAATCTCAATTCCATTCCTTCTTTTTTTTATAAAGATAAAAATAGCATCTTGAGTTATTTAGATAAAAATTGTGAAATTTACATTGTGAACAAAGAAGAAGTAATCAAATCATTTGTTGAAAAAGAAAGAGAAAACTTCGAAATGTGTGACAATGAGCTAAAAAGGAAAATCTATAAAACTTTTTCTGGTCATACTTTAGAGATTTTAAATAAAATCAATTACAAAGAAGCTGAGCTAAAATTAGAAAAAATATACTTTAAAAAAACTAAAAAAGAAGATAACAGGATCGATTACATACCTCTTTTAGACTGGGAAGATCTTAAAGAGGGCGACTTAGTCGTTCATGAAGATTATGGAATTGGCATATATCTTGGAGTAAACAAAGTTGAAACTGCAATGGGATTGCGTGAATATATTACTTTAGAATATGCAAATAATGCAAAAGTTTACGTTCCAGTTGGAAGACTAGATAAACTTTCAAAATATATAGGTGACTCGTCAAGCGTAACTATTTCTTCCTTAAACGGTAAAAAATGGAAGTCAACTAAGAAAAAAGTAGACGATCAAATAAGAAGAAAAATAAAAGAACTTCTTCAGATATATGCAGTGAGAGAAAATCAAAAAGGCATTCAATTATTTGGAGATAAAGAGTTAGAAGAGAAATTTAGAGAAAGTTTTCCATATATCGAAACTCCTGACCAAGAAAAAAGTATTGCTGAGGTACTAGCAGATCTAGCAAGCCCACGACCAATGGATAGGTTGTTGGCAGGAGACTCTGGATTTGGAAAAACTGAAGTAGCTATGAGGGCAGCTTTTAGAACAGTTGTATCTAATTATCAAGTTTTATTGCTTGCTCCAACTACTATACTATCCACTCAACACTATGAAAGTTTTAAAGAAAGAATGGAACCTTTTGGTTTAAAAATAGAATTGGCAACCAGGCATAAAACTCCTAAGGAAAAAGATATAATTTTTGATAAAATAAAAAAAGGAGAAATAGATATAATAATAGGCACACATGCCTTGTTATCTGACTCATTACAAATAAAAAGATTGGGTTTAGTAATAATAGACGAAGAACAAAGGTTTGGTGTCCTCCAAAAGGAAAAATTCAAGAAGTTAAGTGAAGGGGTAAATTTCTTAATGATGAGTGCTACTCCAATTCCTCGAACATTATATATGTCTATAAGTGGCCTTAGAGAAATTTCAACTATTTCTACCCCCCCTTTGGGAAGATTACCTATCCAAACATACGTTGGCGAATATTCTGATAAATTGGTTCGTACAGCAGTTTTGAGGGAAAAGGCTAGAGGTGGACAAACTATTTATATTCACAACAGGATTCAGGAACTTGAGTCCATTTACAAAAATTTACAAAAACTTATTCCAGAAGTTAAGATAGGAGTAGTGCATGGAAGTTCACATAAAAAAGATTTTATAAAAACTATGAATGATTTTTATTCTGGCAAGATAGATTTACTACTTTCCACAACTATCTTAGAAAATGGAATAGATATACCAAACGTGAATACTTTAATAGTGGATGATTCAGAAAGATACGGTATTGCTCAGTTATACCAGTTAAAAGGAAGAGTAGGAAGATCAAACAAAAGAGCATTTGCTTACTTTTTATATAAAAAGGAACTTACTCTAGAAGCTAAGAAAAGATTAGAAGCTATAAAACAATATAACGAGCCTGGAAGTGGACTAAAACTGTCATTAAGGGATATGGAAATAAGAGGGTATGGAGATCTATTAGGGTTAGAACAAAAAGGCCATATAAACACTGTTGGATTACATCTATATAAAGAAATGCTCAATAGGGCTCTCGTTGAGTACGGTATAAAAGATGTTGAAGAACATTTCAAGCCACAAACTTATACAGAGATTAAAGGAATAAAAGGTTCACTTGTTATCCCAGAAGAGTATATACCAAATTCAATCGAACGAATGCGAATTTATAGAAGAATTGCTGTAGCAAAAACTCCTGAAGAGGTTGAAGATATAAAAGTAGAAGTAAGGGATCGTTATGGAAAACTTCCTAATGAAGTCGAAAAATTGTTCAAATATGCGATAATTAGAGTCAAGGCAAATATGGAAGGTATAAGAGAAATAGAAATAGGAGACTCGTTTATCACATTTAAATTTTTAGAAGACGTAAAACCTACAGTGGAAAAATACAATAAACATTCAAGAAGAGCTTTTTATTACCCAAATAGCAATGAATTGATTGCTTATGGACCGAAAGACGATATCGAATATATGGAAAATATTTTTTCTTAAGAGGTGAATCGATTAATGTATGATACAATTGCCGCTATTTCGACTCCACTAGGGATGGGAGCTATAGGAGTTGTAAGAGTTTCGGGAAAAGAAGTAGCGAATATAATAAACAAAAGCTTAAAAAAGAATAAATATAAGCCCAAAAAAATGTATTATGGATGGGTATACGATGAGGATCAAATAGTAGATGAAATCACTTGGGTGTTCCACAAACAACCCAATTCGTATACAGGAGAAGATATGTTAGAAATTTTTTGCCATGGTGGAAAATTAGTTACATATAATGTTTTAAAAACGGTAATAAAGTCAGGAGCACGTCAAGCACTCCCTGGAGAATTTTCAAAAAGAGCTGTATTGAATGGAAAAATGGATTTAATTAAAGCAGAAGCAATAAATAGTTTAATTAAATCAGAAACGCCTTTTTCGCTAAATGCAACATTGAAATTATTAAAAGATAATCAGCTTTCTGAAGCAATCGAAGAACTTAAAAGACTATTGATGAACATGGCAGCCGAGATAGAAGTAGAATTGGATTATCCTGATGAAGTAGAAATTAATTCGTCAGATTTAAAAGAAAAGATTTTATACATTATGAAAAAAATTGATAAAATATTAACTGAAGCAGATAATGGAATTATTGCTGTTGAAGGAGTTAAAACTGTCATTGTTGGAAAACCAAATTCTGGTAAGAGTACACTTTTAAATGCTTTGTTAAAGAAAGATAGGGCTATTGTTACTGAAATTCCAGGTACCACAAGAGACACAATAGAGGAGAATTTGAACATCAACGGCATTTTGTTAAAACTCATTGATACAGCAGGAATTAGGCGTACAGAAGATAAGATAGAAAAAATAGGAATTGAAAGAACTTTAAATGCAATCGATGAATCTGATTTAATTCTGTTTATTTTAGATGGAACTACTCCTTTTGATTATGAAGATGAATTGATTTATAGCAAAATAAAAGATTTAAAAAATAAAACTGTTATAATAGTTCTCAACAAATCAGATTCAGAAAATTTTAAATTAAGCAATTGTCCTACTAAACTTTTTGAAAAAAAGTACGATATTGTCACTATTTCGGCAAAAAATAGGGAAATAAAATCCTTGGAAGATAAAATTTATGAACTATACTTTGAAAAGGTTAATATTGAAGAACCAACTTTAACTAATATGAGACAAAAAAATACTTTAGAAATGTCAAAGCTTTATCTATTAAAAGCTCTCAATTCATTAGAGAGCGGTTTTCCAAACGACGTGGCAATGATTGATATAAGAAAAGCATTAGAAAAGATCTATGAGCTAACGGGAGAAAATTATACAGAAGAATTACTCAACACGATATTCTCAAATTTTTGTGTAGGAAAATAGTAAATATATTAAAACAAGCGAACGAGAGTTACTGAAAGTAAAAGATAATAAATATTACAAAGACAGAAATGTTTGATTAATTCAATTGTTTTTATTTCATTTCTTAAATTGACTAAGTATTATAGTGGGAGGATAAAATGAAATCCTTAAAAATGATGTGGTACGAAATTAAAAAGATTTTCAGAAGTCGTGCAGTGTTAATCTTAAGTATTATAGTCCCCACAATTCTAGCATTTTTAGGTTCCTCCTTTTATCCCAAAAACCTCACGCAAAACTTTAGTTTGGTTATTTATAACCAAGATAAAAGTTTTTTAGGTAACTTTACATTTTTACTTATAAAACAATTTCTAAGTTTTGAAAATACTGTGGAAATTAGTACTGAAGAAGATTTCAACAGGCTAATAGAACAAGGAAATTATGATTCAATTATCATAATTCCAAAAGGTTTTGCCAATGATTTGGTAAATAAGGTTCAAACGTCTTTGTATGTAGTTCCTAACCCACATAATATCCAGAACAGCCTCATGATTTATACAGCCTTTAAAGCTGTGTTTGATGAACTAGCAGGAATTCCAGAAATAAGGGTAGGATCTACGACTGAGTTCCTGTTAGGTGGTGGAATTGGAGTTGATGAAACTAGGCCTAAACCGGAAATTAAAATGTTAATACCAAATGCTAAGGAAAAAACGCTTATAGAATCAGACTCAGACAGTTTTGGAATTAACGATATGTTCGCGCCAATTGTTGCTGTAGTAGCTATTCTCATTTCTTCAATGATTGGTATCTCAAATTCTTTAGGTCAAGCAAGAGAATCAAAATTGCTTGATTTATATCTTTCAAATGGTCTTTCAATAAGAGTTTTTACCGTTGCTAAGCTGCTGGCATATCTACTATTTGGTTTTGTTATAGGAATTTTTTCATGGGGAATGTTCAGGCTTTTGGGCGTTCATTCACTGGCTGTAAGCTGGCATTTATTTTTATTAATATTTGTATCGGTATTTACTTTTACCGCCTTTGGTTTAGTACTTTCATCCTTCTTAAAAAGTGCTAAGGCTGCCTCATATCTAGTTACCGCAGTTATAGGATTAATGTTCGTTTTTGGAAATGTGCTGATTCCAGTCCCAAAGGGTGGGTTTTTAGAAAAATTCTCCTATATTTTTCCTGTCAAATATTCGTTAGATGCATGGCGTAAGCTAACAGTGCTAGGATATGGGATAATTGACATATACAAAGAAATCATTATACTTATGATTTTTGGATTATTTTGTTTCTTTTTATCATTATTTTTAATCAGGGTAACTCAAGAAACTTAAAAGAAACAATTAGTGAGAAACTAGAGACTTTTGAACTTAAAAAATTAGAAAATTTAGATTTCACAAAATCTTGAAATTACGCTGTATTTTAAAAAAAATTCTAATTCCAAAACATTTTTAAATATGTGTTTTATATTTTCTAAAGTCTCAATTAGAAGAATTTTTAAGAGGTAAATATAATGAAATATCGTTCAATTAAGGAGTCTCAGGAAACTTCTATTAATATAGAAAGATCAATTTTTATTGCAAATGCACAAAAAGTTAATACCCTGGAAGAGGCCCAAAATTTTATAAAAGTTATAACTCAAAAATATAATAACGCTACACACAATTGCTGGGCCTATAAAATTTTAGACGGTGATCAAGAATTATTTCATTATTCAGATAATGGAGAACCTTCAGGAACTGCTGGAAAACCTATATATGGTACAATAGAAAAATTTGATCTATCGAATGTCGCCATTGTTGTAACCAGGTATTATGGAGGAGTAAAGTTAGGTATTAGAGGGTTGATAGATGCATACTCTACCTGTGCAGAAGAATTAATTAAAAACTCAAAACTAGCTGAATATGAAACTACTTATATCTACGCAGTACGATGTGACTATTCTGATTATTCTCAAATTCTTCGATTGATCTCAAAAGAACCAGGTATATACTTTTTGGATCAAAAATTTACAGAAGATGTTTTTTTAAAAATAGAAATAATTGAAAGTTATAAAGAAAAGATTCTACCTATTATTGAAAGTAAATTACAAGAAATTTCTTTTGTTCGAACCTCAGAAAGGGAATTGTAAAAACTTCGCTAAATTCATAGCGAAGTTTTTTATTTTTTACACATCCTCTATTAAATTTTTCACAAAGTTAGGTAACGCAAACGAAGCTATATGTATCTCCTCGTTATAGTACTTCAGTTCTTTTTCAAAGTTCTTAACCTTCTCAGGATCAAAGTCTTTTATTGGATCGATGTTTTTAGATGCAAATGTCCATGTCCATGTACCAGGTGCATATTCCGGAACAAATCCCATATATAGTTTTGCAATGTTAAATACAGAGCTGATTCGTTTATAGGCCTTAACCATCCATTCTTTTTCCATGAATGGTTCTTCAGTTTGTGCCGTGAAAACACCATTTTCAGTGAGGGCTTCTAAACAGTCTTCATAAAATTCTTTCGTGTAAAGAGCACCTCCACCACCTTCAGTTGGATCAGTTGAATCAATTATTATTACATCAAATTCATTTTTAAAGTTTTTTATGAATTTGCTACCATCTTCAAATACAAGTTGAACTTTAGGATTACTTAGT
>JAKOZG010000008.1 GCA_029780115.1 Thermotogota bacterium | reverse complement strand
GATAAATTGGGTAAATACTTTTTAGTCGCTTCAACAACACCTTTATCAAGCTCGCACATGACAACTTTTTCTACAGAAGAGTGTTTCAAAACTTCTCTAACAGTTCCGCCGTCTCCTCCCCCAATTACAAGCACTTTCCTTGGGTTTTCGTGGAGAAATAGAGGAACGTGAGAGATCATTTCATGGTATACAAATTCATCTAATTCACATGTCATAGGTATACCATCTAATGTAAACATTTTCCCAAATGCTTTTGTTTCAAATATATCTATCCTTTGATATTGAGTTCGTTCAGAATAGATAACGTGGTCGACATTCATAAAGATACCATATTTATTCACTTTGTCGTAATCATTAAAAATAAACGGCGGATAAACTTTTTCTGGCATTTTTTTCACCTCAACTTAGTATAATAAAGATTGGAAAAAGGAAGTACAATTTAATAGAACATTACAAAAAGTGATCTATTAATCCATAATTTTAAGAGTAGAATGAGTGAAATACTAAACTTCTTGTTTAATATTATAAACTTTTTTTATTTCTTTTCAGTAGAATTAATTTAACTTCTTGTTGCAAGAACCTCAAAAATTTTCCGAATGTGTTATACTATAAGATGATTAAGCTTTTCAATTCACTGTAAATTAATTTATTTTTTAAGAAGAGAGTAGTAAGTGGAGGTAAAATTTATGAATAGTAACTTGTATAGAAAATATAGGCCGAAAGACTTTGGAGATATAATAGGTCAACCACATGTTGTGAAGTATTTTCACAATGCCTTAAAAAAAGGGGAAATCTCTCATGCATACATTTTTTCTGGACCTAGAGGAACAGGAAAAACAACTACTGCGAGAATTTTAGCCAAAGCATTAAATTGTAAAAATCCGGTTAATTTTAATCCGTGTAATGAATGCGAAAATTGTATTTCAATAAATAAGAATAGTTTCATAGATGTCATTGAATTGGATGCAGCATCTAATAGAGGGATTGATGAAATAAGAAATATTCGAGATTCAACGAATTATTTACCTGTATATGGAAATTATAAAGTTTATATAATTGATGAATTTCATATGCTAACCAGGGAAGCTTTTAACGCACTTTTAAAGACTTTGGAAGAACCACCTGCTCATGTTATATTTGTTTTGGCAACTACTAACTTAGAAAAAGTTCCTGATACGATAATTTCACGTGCTCAATTAATTAATTTTAAGAATTTGTCTTCTGAAGATATATTCTTCGGATTAAAGAAAATCGCTGATTTGGAGAGTATCCAATATGAAGAAAAAGCTTTAGAAATAATCTCAAGAAAAGCTAAAGGTAGTATGAGGGATGCAATATCCATGTTTGAACAAGTTGAAAAATTTGGCGATGATAAAGTTTTTTTTGAGGACGTAATGGATATCTTAGGGTTGTTCGATGAGAGCTTTATTGTTAGATTTATAAACAATATTTTAGAATCTGATATAGATGGTTTTTTAGAGCAGTCAGAAGAATTGTTTAAATTAGGAAAAGATCCAGAGATATTATTAGAAGAATCTATAGAATATCTTTTTGAAAAAATCAAGGAGAAAGAAGATCCTTTTTTTGAAATTGAGATGATGAATGAGTTTAATAATATTATCAAAGATTTAAAATATAGTGAAAACAGGAGATTAACCTTTGATGTAGAAATAATTAGTTTTCTAACTAAAAACATGCGTTCTAGGAATACTGTAGCTTCTTTCGAAAAAATTGCAGGATTTGATGTAGATAAAGAACTCGATAGCAATAAAACATTGGCAAAAAGTGAAAAATTTGATAATCCTGTGATTGTAAAAATTTTTAATTTTTTCAGTAATCCCAGAAGTAAAAAGTCTAATTTAGCTATTTATTTTTCTTTACTATCTTCCAAAATTGAAATTAAGGACAATCGTATAATTTTTAACTTTTCTGAGAATGAGTTGTTAGAATACGAAATTTTAAAAAAATATAGAGATGAATTAAAAGTGAATATCTCTCTTTTAATAAATGAATCTTATGAAGTTTCTCTTTTATTTACTGGTAAAGAAAAAGAAACTTTTAATATATATGAAAAAACCCCGATTTACCAAGAAAAAAGATTATTCTAGGAACGTGATCCACATGATTTACATATTAACTGCTTTAAGACCAGAAGCTGATGGTTTAATCAAGCAATATCAGTTAAAGAAAGTAAAAGATAAACCTTTTGAAGTTTTTTCCTCAGAGAAGATGAAATTAGTTGTTTCGGGGGTAGGAAAGATAAATGCTGCTGCAGCAACAAGCTATATACTAAGTGATTCAGACATTAATTACAATCACGAAGATTTTTTTTTAAATTTTGGTATTTGCGGCACATTAAAAAAAGAGCTGACAGTTGGAGAAATGTTTTTATGTAATAAAGTGTTAGATTATGAGACTAAAGAATGTTTCTTTTCTGATATTTTGTTGGAATATGATTTAGAAGAAGAAACGATACAAAGTATCGATCATTTGCATCAAAAATTTGATTTTCTTGAAGCTTTAGTAGATATGGAAGCTTCAAGTGCTTTTAAGATCTCTTCAAAATTTTTAAACACTCATCAAATTTATGTTGTCAAAATAGTTTCTGATTTGGCATACAAAAAAAACAACGAAAAACTGTCTAAGCAATTCGTTTTGGAGATAGTCGATAAAAACATCAATAAAGTAGTGGATTTTATTGATAAAACAGTTCTTTTCCTTAAAAGTTATCAGATGCTTTTTCAAAAGAGAGACTCAGAATTCATAGAAATGCTTTCTATTTCTTTGAATTTGACGTTTTCACAGAAAGAACAATTAAAAAATGCTTACTGTTTTTATAAAGCTAATAAAGGTTGTGAGCCATCCTTTTTAGAAGAGTTTTTAATCATTAAACCAAAAAATTCAAAAGAAAGGAATGCAATTTTTGATCAAATCAAACAAAAATTATATAGCTAGAAAATTTTCTCATATATATGTGGAAAAAAGAGCTTTCGATTATCCAATAACTCAATACATACTTAACAAGTTTTCTAAAAGCAAAGTTGTAGCTATAGAAAATTATAATGAAATATTTTCAAGAAAAAATCAAAATCCATACGTACAGAAATTATCTCCTTCTTTAATTCTTGCGGAAAAAAAAGAAGGTTTTTTTTATAAAGGTTCAAGACTATGTCATAATTTTCAAGAAGAGAACTTTTACTATACTAATTTTATATTAAATTGTATATTTGAATGTGATTATTGTTATTTGAAAGGCATGAATCTGTCCTCTCATATAGTCTTCTTTGTTAATCTTGAAGATTATTTTGAAAAAATTAATATCCTTATCTCAGAAAAAAATAAGGTATATTTGAGTATTTCCTATGATTCCGATATCCTAGTTTTTGAAGGTATTTATCCATTCTTTAATAAATGGTACAATTTTGCAAAGAAAAATCAAGGTGTTACTATAGAAATCAGAACGAAAAGTGCAAATTGGAAAAAGTTTACAAACTATGATCCAATAAGTAATTTGGAATTATCTTGGAGTATATCTCCAGAAGAAGTTATCAATAAATTTGAAAAAAAGACCCCTAATTTAGAAGCAAGACTAACTGCTACGTCTAATCTTTTAAAGAAAAATTGGAAAATAAATTTAGCCTTGGATCCTCTTATATACACGGGAAAAACCTGGAGAAATACTTACTATGAGTTTTTGAAATATCTTGTTTCTAGAATAAATTTAGAACTAATCAATTCGATTACTGTTGGGGTTTTCAGAATACCTGTTAATTATTTGCGGAGAATGAAACGATTTTCTGATTCATCGGTAGTTTTCTTTCCTTATGAAACAATTGAAAATGTTGCATCGTATCCTGAAGACATTAAAGAAGAAATGTTGAACTTTGTAGTTTCGTTTCTTGAAGAATACTTCGATAGCGAAAAGATCTATGTAATATAACAATAAAAAAACTTCGCTAAATTCTTAGCGAAGTTTTTAGATGCCGTCTATCAACTTTTTCACAAAGTTAGGTAACGCAAACGAAGCTATATGTATCTCCTCGTTATAGTACTTCAGTTCTTTTTCAAAGTTCTTAACCTTCTCGGGGTTGAAGTCTTTTATTGGATCAATGTTTTTAGATGCAAATGTCCATGTCCATGTTCCTGGCGGATATTGTGGAACAAACCCCAAATACAATCTTGCAACATTGAATACGGAGCTAATATATTTATAAGCCGCGACCATCCATTCTTCTTTTAAGAAGGGATCTTCAGTTTGTGCCGTGAAAACACCATTTTCAGTGAGGGCTTCTAAACAGTCTTCATAAAATTCTTTCGTGTAAAGAGCACCTCCACCACCTTCAGTTGGATCAGTTGAATCAATTATTATTACATCAAATTCATTTTTAAAGTTTTTTATGAATTTGCTACCATCTTCAAATACAAGTTGAACTTTAGGATTACTTAGT
>JAKOZG010000002.1 GCA_029780115.1 Thermotogota bacterium | reverse complement strand
GCAAGTGGCATTAGCTGAGTAGCCACCACATATAACCGATAACCGCTGAAAGCATCTAAGCGGGAAGCGGGCCCTAAGAATAGGCTTCCCACTCTTGAGAAAGAGGTAAGGGCAGTTCGAGAAGAGGACATAGATAGGCCGCAAGTGTAAGTGTCGAGAGGCATTGAGCTGAGCGGTACTAATAGCCCGAGGCTTTGGACGGAACCTATGCACTTATGAGTGAACAAAAAATGAAAAGAATAATGGGGGGTGAAGATAACGGTACGGGACACACCCAGCTCCATTCCGAACCTGACGGTTAAGCCGTATCGTGCCGATGGTAGTACGGTAAAACGTGCGAGAGTAGGTATTGCCCCCCTTTCAATTTTAGATATGCGATGTTGAACGTAACTTTTTTCATACCATATTTCCCCATATGTCCCACCCCTTTAAATAGAAATACCGCGTTTTCATAACGCGGTATTTTTTTTGCTATTTCGTTCGTTTTTATGAAAAAAGCATATCTCTTAGTGTTTCTTCTCTTTTTAATATTTTTTCTTCATATTTTGCTATTTTAAAATCTAACCTTTCTAGCGTTTTTTGCATATTTTGAATTTTTTTGTTAAGTATTTCCCGCTCTTTCACCAATAATTCTTTTCTTTCTTCAATTGTATCATCACCTTGCTGAAATAATTGAACATATTTTACAAGTGTTTTAATAGGAAGCCCAGCATTTTTCATACATAATATGAATTCTATCCAATTACAATCCTCTTCTGTGTATTCTCGTATTCCACTACTATTACGATTCACAGGAGGAATTAAACCTATTTTTTCATAATATCTAAGAGTGTCAGAAGAAATATTAAATTTTTCGCTAACTTCAGAAATTTTCACAGTTATCGCCTCCATAGTTTATCATTTTAGATTAAATGGGACCAACAATTGAATGAGGTACATATGGCTCTTCTAAGTACGCAATCTCTTCTGGAGTTAATTTAACTGCTATAGCTCCTACAGCATCTTCTAAATGAGTTATTTTGGTAGCTCCAACAATAGGTGCGTTCACTGGATCTTTGTGTAATAACCACGCTAATGAAATTTGTGCTCTTGAAACTCCATGTTTATTTGCAAGTTCTGCTACTCTATCTACAATAGCTTTGTCAGCATCTTTAGTTGAGTCATATTTTGATTTAGCAACTTCATCTGTTTGTAGACGATAGGTAGTTTCAGACCAATCTCTTGCCAATCTGCCTGCTGCTAAAGGGCTATATGGAGTAAGACCAATTTTTTGATCTTTACATAAAGGAATAAGTTCTCTCTCGTCTTCACGATATATAAGATTGTAATGATTTTGCATAGAGATAAATTTTGTCCATCCATGTTTTTCTGCCGTATATAAGGCCTTCTGAAATTGCCAGGCGTACATTGCAGAAGCACCTATATATCTAACTTTACCAGCCTTAACAAGATCATTTAATGCGTCCATAGTTTCTTCGATTGGTGTAGTGTAATCCCAACGATGTATAATATATAAATCAACATAATCTGTACCAAGCCTTTTTAAACTATTATCAATCTCATTCATAATAACCTTTCGTGAAAGCCCAGCTCCATTAGGTCCATCTCGCATTCTTGAAAATACCTTTGTGGCAATGACAACTTCATCACGTTTTGCATAGTCTTTTAAAGCTTTTCCAAGAATTTCTTCGCTTCTTCCAAGAGAATATACGTTTGCTGTGTCAAAAAAGTTGATACCTAATTCAAGGGCTCTTTTGATAATTGGTCTACTATTTTCTTCATTTAGAACCCATTTGTGCGTCCATATTTCCGAATCACCAAAGCTCATACAACCAAGACAAATTCTTGAAACTTCTAATCCTGAGTTACCAAGTTTAACGTATTCCATTGTAATTCCTCCTCATATGTACTTCTCTTTGTATTTTTTTCTTTTTAATCTGATTTTTATCTATGTTTTAAAACTTATTTTTTAAACAAAACTTTTCTTCTCTATTTGACATTAATGTATTTGTTCACTGTATTTGGCACCTTGACAAAAAGAGAGAATTTTACACTGTGACCTAAAATTATTTTTTCAAAATTATTATTTTTGCTTTGCCAGACTTATTAAATATTCAACAGCTTGAGGATCATAATGACTGAAGAAGAGACTTTTACCTTCGTCAAGAGCAATAATTGCGTTCATATCTTCATCACTAAGAACAAAATCAAACACATTAAAATTTTCGATCATGCGCTCTTTATGGATTGTTTTTGGAATCACAACTACATCTTTTTGAATAAGAAAACGTAGAATAACTTGAGCAATCGACTTACCGTATTTTTCTCCGATAGATTTGAGGATTGGATTAGTAAAAATACCTTTACGACCTTCTGCAAATGGTGCCCAAGATTCATGTTGTACTTCATATTTTTTCATAATTTTCTGTGCAAGTTTTTGCTGATGAAATGGATGTGTTTCCACCTGGTTTACAGCGGGTGTCACTTCTTGAAAGTGACATAAATCAATCAAACGGTCAGGATAGAAGTTACTAACGCCAATAGCTCGAACTTTTCCAGCTCTATAAGCCTCTGTCATAGCTCTATAAGCACCATAATAATCATTGAATGGTTGATGAATCAATAATAGATCGATATAATCTGTTTTTAATTTTTTTAATGACTCAAAAATTGATACTTTAGCTTTTTCATAATCAGCGTTAGAGATCCAAATTTTAGTGGTTATAAATAGTTCTGACCGCGGAATCCCTGATTTTTCGATTGCATTACCAACGCCTTCTTCATTGTGGTAAGATTGTGCGGTATCAATAAGGCGGTATCCTAATGAAAGGGCGTCGATCACACACCTCTCACATTCTTTTGGATCTATTTGATAAACACCGTACCCGAGTATAGGCATTTCAACACCATTATTTAAAGTCACTTTTTGCATATTTAATTCCTCCTTTTTCATAATTATAAATTCAGAAACTTAATAAACTATTATTTTATTTGAACTTTTGATACTTTGTACTAACACAGAGGGCTTCCCCTTAGTCTCAATATAAAATCAATAATAAGTATAATTTTATATCAATCTGGGTGCAGTTTATTGGATATTTTCTTCTAACCATTTTTTAATTTTGGAATCAAGATCCGAACCACCTGAATAGTGAATAGCTAGTCCACTGCCAACTCTTGCATTAGGAACAAGTTTAGTTATATCAGATACACTTCTGCCTAATCCACCACCTCCGTGACTGCAGAATGGCAATATAGTTTTTCCCGAAAAATCATATTCTTCAAGAAAAGAAACAATAGGCATAGGTATTGTTCCCCACCAATTCGGATAGCCAAGTATAATAATATCGTATTCATTCATGTTTTCTACATGTGTCGCGAGTTGTGGACTTACTCGTTCTTTTTGTTCTCTTTTTGCTTCTTTTAGAACTGTCTGGTAGTTACTAGAATAAGGTTTAGCACATCTTATCTCAAAAAGGTCTCCTTCAATTTGAGATTGTATTTTTTGAGCTATTGTTTTGGTGTTTCCATCCCAAGAAAAATAGGCAATTAAAATTTTTTTGTTTACTTTTTCCATAATTTTCACCTTCTTGCTTTTTCAGAAGTTCTCTTTTAATTTTCTGTACCTTCTACCTCAGATTTAACTTTTTTGGAAAATTGAATTATTTTGGTACGGTCAAGTATTAGCATTATTGAAGGAATAAGGACTAGCTGGAGAATAATTCCAGGTATAGCATTTAAAAATGCTCCCGCTATAAACATCTTCCAAGTAAAAATGCTTCCTCTTATTCCTAAAATTAACATCATAACAAGACCCCAAACTATTCTTCCTGATATCATAGCACCTATCATAGAACGATAAACAGAAGCTACAGATTTTTTATTAGATCTCTGGTATAAAAATCCAATTACTACTCCATAAGTAGCAAGTTCGAATGCCATAGCAACAGCCGTTGGAAACATAGGGGGCATTCCAAAAATAGCTGAGCGAAGAGGTGGAAGAATAAAACCTACAAGTAATCCATACTTCCATCCGCAAATTAATCCACACAAAAGAACAGGGATATGCATAGGAAGTAACATGCTTCCAATTTGTTGAATCTGACCAGTCAAAAATGGTAAAAAGAGTCCAATAGCTATAAACACGGCAGATAAATTAAAATTTATAAGTTCTTTTCTTTTCATGTTGGTATCTCCTAGCTTGGATTTTATTCAAATTATAATTACAAACACATTTTAAAGATTTCCTCAATATCTTTTTGTCCTAAGGGCTTAAAACCTTTTATGATTCCACCTCCACAGGCCCTTTTCGCCATAAAAGAAAAATCTTCTTCTTGGATTCCTATTTTGGAAAAGGTACTTGCTAGTCCCAACGTATCAAAGAAGAACTCAGATAACATATCAATACTTTTTCTTGCAACAGTCATAGGTTCGATTTTGGGATCAATACCGAATACATTTGTTCCAAATAGGTAGTATTTATCTACGGTATACTCATCCAAACAGTATTCTAACCATCTAGGAGTCAGAATAGCAAGACCAAGTCCATGAGTGATATCATAAATTGCTGACAATTCATGTTCCATCGAATGACAACTCCATTCATGTTGCTTTCCGCCATCTATAAACCCATTGATAGCCCAGGAAGAAGTCCACATCAGATTTGCTCTAGCCTCATAATTATCTGGTTCTTTTAAAGCAATAGGGGCATATTTAATAACTGTTCTCATAAGACCCTCCATAACAGTGTCTAGCATGTATAAGTCAGGTTCTGGAGTAAAATAAACCTCTATTATATGTGACATTATATCTGCTGAACCACAGGCTGTGTGATAAGAATTTACTGTAAAAGTATTAGTAGGGTCTAAAAAGGAAACCTTTGGGAACAACCTAGGTGAAGAACGGCCTATTTTTTTCTTTGTTTCAGGATTACTTATCACGCCTCCGTCATTCATTTCTGAACCGGTAGCTGCTAGTGTAGGAATAGTTATTACTGGAAGCGCCTTTTCTATTGGAGCCCATTTACTGAAGAAATCCCAGGGATCGAAGTCTACGCAAGCTCCTGCAGCCATGTACTTTGTTGCATCTAATGTTGAACCTCCTCCTACAGCTAAGAGGACATCTATATTTTTATCTTTACAAATTTGCGCGCCTTTTCTTACAGAATCAATTCTTGGATTTGGTAGGATTCCTGAGAGTTCAAACAATTCTAATCGTGATTTTTTAATTTCATTAACAACTTTATCATACAGTCCTATCTTTTTTATTGATCCTCCTCCGTAGGTTAGAAGCACTCTTTTTCCATATTTACTTAATTCTTCACCAAGATGACAAAGTTGATCTTTTCCAAAATATACTTTAACTGGATTGTGATAAATAAAATGGTTCATTTTTTATTCTCCTTTTGTTTTAAATTTTTATCTTTTAAAGTAATATTTAATAATTGATAAGCATTTTGTATCTTTTCATGGCCTATTTCAAGTTCAAGAACAGATATTATACCCATTAACTGATCTTCAGTTAGTCCAGCATTTAAACCCATTGAATAATGAGACATTAGTTGTGAATCTACCCCATCCATACTGGCTAGTGCTGCTATGGTAACCATTTCTCTACTTAGATAATCAAGAACACCACGTCCAAATATGTCGCCAAACAAATGTCCTTTCAGGAATTTGTCTATTGCAGGTGCAAATTCATATAATTTTCCTGAGACAGGTGATCCAACTAATTTCGTTTGAATTTCTGTTCCCAGTTCTATGCTACTTTTATCAGTGGGTAAAGCTTTTGCTTCTTCCCCAAGTTCATCATCGATTCCCTTTGATTTTCTTTCTTCAATAACTTCTATAAATGCGATAAGTCCATTTAAACTGCGCGGAAATCCGGTGTATGCGTATAATTGTATAAGAATTTCTTTGATTTCGTTTATTGTTAGTCTAGCATCTAGTCCGTTATTCAATGCAATTCTTAGTTTAGGCAAATAACCAATTGCAGTGAAAGCTGAGATAGTAACCATATTTTCTTGTTTGAGCGTTAAAGCTTGCTTTTTATTCTTTTTGTTGTATTGTTCATCGCTCACTTTTTCCATCCATTCTGCTGCTTGAGATTCATAAACACCTGAAAGTGCTATATGTGACATTGAACTTGTAGGTGTTGCACCATGCCAATGTTTAACACCAGCAGGAAACCAAACAACATCACCTTCTCTAACCTCTTCGATTGGCTCACCCCATTGTTGTACCCACCCAACTCCTTCAGTTATAATCAATCTCTGCCCGATAGGATGGGTATGCCAAGCAGTTCTGGCTCCAGGCTGAAATTTGACTAAACTTCCACTATAAGGGAATAGATTATTCTCCGGAAAAAGATTTTCAACAATAACATCTCTAGTAAACCATTCCTCAGGACCCTTAAATGGTTCTTGTGAACCATTTCGAATTATTGTTATGAAATTATCTTGTTCTTCGCATCTCTTCATGATTTTTCATCCCCTTTAAATAAATTTTTCAGACCTATTAATTCAATCATACACCATGGAGTTAACTCCATGTCAAGCATAAAAAATTGCCGTGTGTTTTTAATAACGCACGGCAATTTTTTAGCTATAGATTTAGTTTTAATTTAATGGATGAATATCTATCCTCCAGCCAGTAATTTTTGCGGCAAGCCTGGCCGTTTGGCCGCCTTTTCCTACAGCCAATGAAAATTGATTTTCTGGGACATACACATAGGCTGTTCTTTCTTCTTCATTTAAGATAATATTTTCAACTTCGGCTGGAGCTAAAGAATTTTTGATGAAAATTTTTGGATCATCAGAATATTCAATTATATCGACCTTCTCATTTTTAAGTTCTTTTAAAAGCTCATTGATTCTAAACCCTTTTTCTCCTATACATGCTCCAACAGCATCGACGTTTGGAAGTGTGCTTTCTACAGCAACTTTAGTCCTTATACCAGGTTCTCTGCAGATTTTAACGATTTTAACAATTCCTTCATCAATCTCTGGTACGATACTTGCCAAAAGCTCGCAAACAAATTCGGGTGCTGTTCGCGATACCATTATTCTCGGACCTTTAGATGTATTTTGAATATCTTTTATGTATACCTTTATCAAATCACCCTTATTAAATGTTTCTCCTGGAATCATTTCTTTCTCAGGCAGTTTTGTTTCGAGCTTTCCAATTCTGATATCTATATAACTGCCTGTGACTCTTATGACTTCTGCTGTAGATATCTTATTTTTTAAAGGTAAATATCTTTCAAATAATTTTTGCTTCTCAACTTCTTTTAAATTCTGCAAAATAACTTGTTTAGCTGTCTGTGCTGCAATTCTATTAAAATCTTTTTTTAGATTTACCTTCTTTTTTATTACTCCCCCAATCTCAATTTTAGGGTCTATCTTTTTTGCTTCTTCTAAAGAAATTTCTTCTTTTGGATTTTCAACAACTTCTACTACATTCCATACTTGATAAACGTTTAACCTTGTAAGATTTTTATCAATGTCTATTTCAACATTTTTGGACCCGTAATTTTTTTTGTATGCGCTTTTGATAGATTTGGTGATAATATCAATTAGATAATCGCGGCTAATACCTTTTTCTTTTTCTAAAGAATCTATAGCCTCTAACAAATTCAAATTCATCTTTTTCCACCTCCTCGAAGCTTTAATTTAAAAATCTATTTCTAAATTAGCTTTTTCAATGTTGTTTAAGGGGATTTCTATAATTTTATGCGATTCCTTTTCATTTACTTTCAATATTTCTCCCACTACGTCATCGATATATCCAATTATTGTTATTGCTTTGGCTTCATTTCCTTTTAAAATAAATTTAGCTAATTTACCTTTAAACCTTATATAATCGTTTCTGCCTCTCAATTTTCTATCCAATCCTGGAGAACTAACAACTAGGTAATAACTACTATCAAAAATGTTTATTTCATCTAGCCATGGTTCTATGGTCCTTGAAAATCTTTCACAATCACCTATTGACACATAATCACTTGGATTATCAATAATTATTTCGACAGTTTTATTTTTTCGACTCCCTCTTATAGATATGTCAAAAATTTCAAGTCCCATTTTTTCAGCAATTTCGCTTGATTTTTCCCAAATTAACTGTCTTAACTCTTCGTTGGAAAGCATGTTATACCCTCCTTGCCTACCTTACTATTGTAGCTATATTTATAAAAAATCTCGAGGGCGAAGCCCTCGGAATTTAATTCCCTGTTTAATTTGCTTGAACTATCCTCATTATTATTATAACACAAATTATAAAAAAATCAATAAGAAAAAATTAAGAATAAACTCATAATTGTATATTTTATTTCTAATGTTTTAATTGTTTATTTGGAATTAAATTCATATAAAAAATTTGTTCTCTCATTGAATTTATGGTGTTAAAATTTTTTAAATTTTCCTTTGGACCCCATCCTTATGATTCGTTATCTAATCTATAGCAATATCTTCAATTGTCTCAATCTTCTGGTCCTTTATATTTTCTCCTGCTGATAAATTATATAATATTTAAATCAAGAATAAATCAATATATTTTTTATAGAATTTGTATATTTTATTTTTTTAATATATAATATAAGACAAAAATTAAACAATTAGAAAATGTTTTTTGAAAAATAATTTTTTTAAAATTACAATATGTTAAACTTATCAATCATATTGACAAAGGGAGGTAAAGAAAATGGCAGATATTATCGATTATAAAATATATGGAGACGATATGCAATTAGTTGAAATAGAATTAGATCCTAAAGAAGGAGTTAGAACAGAAGCCGGGGCTTTAATGTATATGGATAATGATATTGAAATGCAAACCAAAGCCGAAGGAGGAATATTCAAAGGTTTTAAAAGAACAATGGTTGGTGAAAGTTTTTTTATAACAAATTTTGTTAATTCAGGTTCAGGAAAAGCCAGAGTAGCTTTTTCAGCTCCATATCCTGGAAAAATTATACCTGTTAATTTATTCGAATTTAACGGTAAATTTATTTGTCAAAAAAACAGTTATCTCTGTTCAGCAAATGGCATCGAAATAGAAATTCAATTGGTAAAAAAAATTGGGACAGGTCTATTTGGCGGAGAGGGATTCATTCTCCAAAGGCTAGAAGGTTACGGCATGGCGTTTATTCATGCTGGAGGTACTATTATAGAAAAATTTTTGGAACCAGGAGAAACATTGAGGGTAGATACAGGATGTATAGTTGGATTTCCTCCAACCGTTGATTATGACATAAAATTTATAGGTGGTTTTAAAAACGCACTTTTTGGTGGTGAAGGGATTTTCTTAACTCAACTCACGGGTCCAGGAAAGGTGTACCTTCAAAGTCTTCCTTTTTCGAGACTTGCCGATAGAGTAATTCAAGCAGCTAGATTTACAAACAAAGATGAAACTAAACGATTTTCAGGGGGCTTTTTTTGAGATTTATTTACCTATGACTGTTAATTTTAAGAAATAGAGGCGATAAAAATATGGAGAATGTGAATTCTATTTCCGGTGTGTGGGATTGGAGTAATGTAAATGATGACCGTTGGTTAAAGCCGGAATCAGTTGTATATCCTCTTTCCATTCGCTGGAAAAAAGAAAGCAAAAACAATATTTTAGATCTTGGTTGTGGCCTTGGTAGAAACTCGTTATACTTTTATGAACAAGGTTTTAAAGTTACTACAGTTGATGGTTCACCAAGCGCAATTGAGAAATTTGAAGCCATTTGTAAACAAAAAGATTACAAAATAGACGTAAGACTATGTGATATGCACTCTTTACCTTTTGAAAATTCTACTTTTGACGCAGTCTTTTCATTTCATGTTATATATCACACAGATTCCAAGGGTATTAAAAAGGTTATCTCAGAAATTGAGCGCGTCCTCAAATCAGATGGAGAATTATTTGTAACCCTCAATTCTAAAAATAACACTTCTTACTTAAAAAATATAAATCACAAAATTGATGAAAATACGATCATTAAACAAGAAGGAATTGAAAAGGGGCTTCCTCATTATTACGTTGATGAACAAGAGGTAAAAGAACTTCTACGTAATTTTGATATTCAAAGATTGCTTTATGTAGAAGATATTAGAAAAGATGGTTCGCGAAGTAGTCATTATTATGTACTAGCAAGAAAATAAGGAGCATAATTTTATTGTTCCAATTCACTTTAATTATTATAATAGTTTTTGTTGTCGTACTATGAAATAATTATTTATTAAAACAATGTTACTATTTGCTGATAAAAAATTTCAAATGTTAACTGAATTTAAAAAACAAAATAAAAATTTAATATAGATTATACAGTATTGACTTTTAGTGGTAAAATATTAGTGAAAAAAATTATTAAGTTTCATTCCCATAATCTTGTACACTTTCTAAATATAAAACAATAAAAAATGAATGGTTAGGCATTTCAAAATTATCAAGTCAATAACGATCTTGAAGGGAGGGTGATAGGATGGTAAAGGAAGAAGAAATCATCAATGTTAATCCTGAAGAAAAGGTTCAAAAAATATTTTTAAAAGCGATTGAATTAGTTGGTGGGCTGAAACAATTATGTGAATATAGATCTTTGACTTGGTTGCCAGCATTAGCAAGAGCGGCATTTGCCGTAGTCTTGAAAGAAGAATATAATAAAACTGATGAGGAAATTGCCAAAGAACTTGGTATCACTAAGCAATCAGTGAGGAATATATTACAAGCTGATCCAGAATATGCCAAAGAAAGGATAAAAAAATTAAAAGATTTTATGGAAGAAGAAGGAAGAGATTTGAAAGGTCATACTGCAGGAGCCATAGTTAAACTTGCTTACAGTATGCTAGAGAAAAAATGAGTAGACCTCCAAATTTAGGATAAGGGGTGAGACAATGGACGAACTTGATTTTGAAAAACCTAAAGTAGTATTAGAAGGAATAAGTCAAATTTCACAAGCAATAAAAGAAGCCCCAAAAATTGAGGGTCTGGCAAGTGGAGTAGAAGGATTAGATGATCTCTTTTTTACCACAGAGATAGTTAATAAAAAGGTGGTTAAGAAATCCTTAGGAGGTATACCTTCTTTTAGTGTATTTAATGTAACTGGGTCATCTGATACAGGGAAAACATTGTTAGCTGAGCAATTTGCTGTTAAACAAGCTGAAAGTGGAAGGAGCGTTGTGTTTGTAACAGCTGAAACACCGGCTGCTTTTGTAGCAGTTTCTCTTAATGAAAGAGCTAAAGCTATGGGAATTGAATTTTCAAAGATAGAGGATCAAATTATTCTAATTGATGCTGCTTCATATAGTTCATTGCGCGAAAATATTCCAAATCTTCTAGCAACATTAGAACATGTAATAAAAAAATACAATGTAAGTATCACAATAATTGATTCAATAACTGGTTTTTATGAAAATAAAGAGATGTTAGCGAGAACAGTGGTAAGAAAGATTTATAATTTTTTGAAGAAACAAGGTCAAACAGCGTTATTAGTTTCACAAAAAAGGTCGGGTCACGAAGATTTAACTGCTGAGGCTGCAGGAGGATATGCAGTAGGGCACATTGTTGACGGAACCATGGTTTTAGCAAAAGAATTAATAATGTCACAATATACAGCAAAAATATATGGAAAACCTATTGGAGAGATAGTTCGACTTTTTAGAATAGATGGTTGCAGACTTTGTGCTCACGATACTAGAACCCATTTTCTTGAAATCACTGATACAGGAATTTTGAAGATAGGGAACCCATTAACAGCAAATGAATAAAGGGAGGATTATTATCCTCCCTTTTTAATTTATTAATGTAATTTCTTTAACTTTTTTACAAATACTAAAGATCACCAAATATTTTTCCAAGAAATTGTCTTGATGGAAGTAATTAATTTCCGAAAAAAGTAAATTTATATCTTATTATTAAGACTTTCCATATTATATTTGACAACTCCATTTTCGTTTTGTGAAACAATTATAAATTTATTGAATTCATCTCTTTGATTTGGATAGTCCTCTCTATAATGAGATCCTCTGCTTTCCTCCCTTAATAACATAGTGGTAAGTAAAATTAAAGATAAATCTATATAGTTTTTTGCTTTAATAATATTAATAAAATTTATTTCATTGAAAGAGTCGATCTCTCTATCAAAATCTTTCTCTAGTTCCTTTACTTGTTTAATAGCATAATTTAACTGTTTAGCATTTCTAACAACGTTTCCATTTTCCCACATTAGTTCCTTTATTTTTCTTAATACAAGATTTGGCTCGAATTTAGGGATTTTTATACTTTTTATGTACGAAAATATTTCATGTTTAATAATACTTTCATTAATATGACTTCTTTTATTTTTAGCAAATAGAGCAGCATTTTGTCCTGCCATTTTTCCAAAAACGAGAGCATTTGCTGTAGATAAACCCCCAATTCTATCTGCTCCATGCATTCCTCCGGTCACTTCACCAGCAGCATATATTCCTTTTACTGTTGTCTCTGCATTTTTATTTATTCTAATTCCACCGTTAGCTGCATGGGCAAAAGTAGTTATTATAATTTCTTCGTTATATCTTATTCCTCTGCTTTGATTAAGCCACTCAAAATATTCCTTAATCAAAAATCCTTCACTATTTGAAATTGAAATGTCATATTTTACCTTAGCACCTTGAAGTTCTGGGTTTCTAAGACTTTCTTTGAACAATGCTATATCTACGTATTTTGAATTCATTCTGCTACTAAAAGGTCCATGTGTTGATCTTTCAGCCATAATTTCTTTTTTATTAATACCTTCCGGAAAATATTTTTCAAGAATACAGTTTCCATAAGCGTCTTCTAAAGTAGCGTATTTAAAGGCTGTTTCTGCAAATATAGTTTTATATTTAGGTTTTAAATAGCCAGGTATAAACTGAAGAAACTCTAAATTCACCAATTCACATCCTGCTGATAATGCTAAAATAAGGCCTTCACCGTTAATATCTTCAGTATTAAGGTTATGTTTGTATAATCCGCCGAAACCACCTGTAGCTATCACAACTGAAGATGCATTGAAAAAAATAAATTGATTATTTTCATTAATACCAAGAGCACCTGTAAATACTTCTTTATTTGTAAATAATTTTACAATTTTTTGATGTTCTAATATATTTATATTTAGTTCTTTCATTTTTTCAAAAAATATTTGCTTTGAGTGTTCAAAAGTAAAGCCAAACCATTTTCTATGTTTATTATCAAAACATGGTATTAACGTTTCATCTCCCATGATATTTTGAGGCGTCTTAAAATTGATTCCTAAATCTTCTAATTCTCTAATTCTTGTTTCTATGTTGTCTACTATAATGTAGCTTAATTCTTTATAAACTAAACCACAACCAACCCTGTAAATATTTTCCACAAAATCTTTTTTATCTAACTCATCAAAAGGGGCGACAATTCCTAAACCCCAAGTATAAGGGCTGAAGCTTGACCCGGAGAATAGTTTATCTGCCACAACCATTGTTACTTGCACTCCAACTGAAGCTGCTTCCATAGCTGCTGAGATACCCGCCAATCCTCCACCTATTATCAAGACATCTGTGTCATATTTGTTAATATTAATCAATAAAAACACCCCGCTATTTTTCTAAGAAAACTTGAGAAACTCTGTTATCTTAATATAAGAAGCATAATTAAAAAAGTTTAGACACAATTACAACAAGTCTAAAAATTTTACGTCTTGAATATGATATCTTTCTTTCAAATCTAAAAAACCTCTTTTAATTATTTTTTCTTCTTCATCATTATAGCTTTTAAACGGTCTTCTTGAATATCCTGCTGGTATTCCCATCCATTTTAAACCTAAACGTATCACAGAAAAATAATCGTAATGTAATGAATATTCAATTATTCTAATTACATCTTTTTGCTTTGCTTTTGCAGTTGCCAAATCATTATTTTGAATTGCATTGTATATATCTATAAATAATTCAGGCATTAAACTAAGAAACGAACCTATAATTCCATCAGCTCCGTTAATTAAACCGGAAGCAGCCATTTCATCGCAACCTGAATATACAAGAAAACTTTGTCCGACCTGATCTTTAATTGTAGAAATTTGATCATGAGTGGTTGCTGTATATTTTATTCCTTTAACATTTTCTATCTTTGATATCTTTTTTATTATATTTAAACGTAAAATACCTGCAAGAGCAATATTATATACTATTAAAGGAATTGGAACTGAACTAGCAATGTCAAAGTAATAATTAAAAATATTTTCTTCGCCAAATTGCCAATAAAAAGGCGGAACAGATGAAATTGCATCAGCTCCAGTGTTATATGCATGTTTGGCTAATTCAATCGACTTTTTAGTTCCTATATCTCCAATATGAACTATTATAGGTACTCTTCCTCCTACTTCATCGACAACAATTTCCACATATTTTTTTCTTTCGTCTAAATCCATCAAAAATGCTTCGCCAGTACTTCCAGTTAAATACAGCCCGTCGACGCCTTGCTTTAGTAAATAATCTATATACAATCGTGTGCCTTTTTCGTCTATTTCTTCATCTTTTCCAAAAATAGTTAATGCTGCTGGTATAATTCCTTTTATTTCATCTACTTTAAAATTAGCCATTTTTATGCCTCCATGAATATTTATTTTTAAATAAAAAACTTCTTTAAAAATGCTATTTTCCCCATAATTAAGAATTTTATTCAAAAAATTTACATTCTTATTTTATTTGTTTCTATATCTCCAGCTATTGAAAAAATTCTTGCATTCTTAAATTTTATTAGTATTACAACTGATTTTCCTTTTAACTCTTGTACTTTCTTTTTTTTAAAACAAATTCTTTGGTAATTAGTATCCGTACCTATTAATACACTATTTTCTAATTCATATCCTTCATATGATTCTCCATTTTCTTTACATAAAGATACACTGATCTCACCTAATGTATCAATCTCTGTCAGAATAAATAGATCATCTCCGAGAATAGTAAAAGGTCTTGTATAAAGAATTCCTTCATTATTCTTGTCTTTTGTTTCATAGTATGCAAATTTATCTTTTTCTATCCAACTTCTAGCAAACGAAGTTTCTCTAAAATCGGTGTGTGGCCCATTTCCTCCCATATAATAGAAATACAATTTATTATTAATTTCTATAGGAGAAGCTGCATAGATGCAACCACAATCAAATTCACCATCAGGATAAAACCCTTCTCCTCTTGGTATAAAATATTGACCTTTACAGACACTATCCCAATGTTCAATATTTGTAGCGTATTTTAATTCAATATCAACTAAATCATAATTTGGTTCAGAACGATCACCTTCATGATAAATGGAAGCAAGTCCGAGATATATATCTTCACATTGAAATACAGGCATAGAATATATTTGATTCTGAAAGCCATCTCCTCTTAATATTTCTTCTGGCTCTGACCAGTTAATAAAGTCTATACTTTCGGAAATAGCTGGTATTCTTACCCCATCCTGCCAAATTCTAGTTATGACTTTATATTTACCAGTTTTTTTGTCTTTAAAAGCAAAGTTGTGTGTATCCGGCTGAGGATTGTATCTAGGCCATTCTATAAGTTTTCCAAAGTGAATTCCATCTTCTGAAAAAGAAACAGCCATATAACTTCTGCCACTAGGGTAATCTACCTTTGTAATCAATTTATATCTTTTTCTAAAATCTAATTCTTCTTCATCCAAAAAAACGCTTGTTCCATGTACAAATTCCATTAAAATGTTGTTTTCGTAACTACCATCAAAATTCACTAAGTTAAGATTAGGTTTATACCAATTTATTCCATCTATGCTTTCTGCATAACAAAGAGAGGAAATCCTGTTTTTGGATGGTACATACCGCTTATTAATTCGTTCTTTTAATGATGTATTTGAAGAATCATTATCATATGTGAAAGAAGTATAATAACAACGATATTTCTGATATTTGGGATCATAAATTACGTTAGGGTATCCATTATCATAACGAACTTCCCATTTTTTCTTATGTATACCAAAATATTCTTCAGAAAATAGCGGATTATTATCAGTATCTTTTTGTACTTTATTAACAATCAAAGTTACATTATCTAGCAAATGTCCATTTAAAATACCTCTATTAAGTAATAAATACTTTTTTGAAATAATTTGACCTCCCTTTCTTCCAAATTTGTTGTTACTAATTAACTGAAATCAAATTTTGTTGCATTTTTCTCAATTTATTTTTTAGTAAATTCATCTTTGTATAAATGACAAGAAACATAATGTCCTTTAGCATTCTTTAATAACTTTTTCAGCTCAGGAATATTATATTTACATTCTTCCATAACCTCTTTACATCTAGGATGAAAAGGACATCCACTTGGTGGATTTGCTGGATCTGGAACATCTCCTTCAAGTATTATTCGCTTTCTATCAAATTTTGATTGTGGATCAACAACAGGTATTGCAGAAATCAACGCTTTAGAATATGGGTGCAAAGGATTATTATATATTTCTTCTGCAGTCGAGATTTCGACTATCTTTCCAAGATACATTACTGCTATTCGATCACAAAAATACTCAGCAACACTTAAATTATGGGTTATAAATAAATAAGTTAAGTCACGTTCCTCTTTTAAACTACTTAATAATTTTAAAACCTGCGCTTGAATTGAAACATCTAACGCACTAGTAGCTTCATCAAGAACTATAAAGTTCGGACTTAAACTTAAAGCTCTTGCAATTCCTATTCTTTGTCTTTGACCTCCACTAAATTCATTAGGGTAATGATTAAGTGACTCTTTTGGCATATTAACTTCTTCAAGAAGATGTTCTAGTATTTCACGTCTTTTAGATTTTGATTTTACCCCAAACTTTTTTAATGGATCCTGAAGTTGATTAAAAATTGTTAGCGCTGGATTAAGGGTAGAATATGGATCTTGAAAAACTATTTGCATTCTCTTTCTAGCTTCAAACATTTCTTCATCAGATAACGATTTTAAATTTTTTTCTTCTCCATTAAATTTATAAGTAACTTCACCAGAGCTTATCTTTAACAACTGTAATATACCTTTTCCTAATGTAGTTTTTCCACTTCCACTCTCTCCAACCAATCCCAAGGTTTCTCCTTGATATATATCTAAATCAACTCCATTAACTGCCTTTACATAACCAACTGCTCTTTTAAAAACTCCTTTAAAAATTGGAAAATAGATTTTTACATCTCTTAATTTTATTAAAACATTATTTGAGTTATTCATTTTCTAACACCCTCATATAATGCCAACATTTAACTGAATGAGTTTCGCTAATATAGTAGGTTTCTGGAACTTCTAAACATTTGTCGGTAGCATAATCACATCGAGGATAAAATTGACATCCCTTTGGTCGATCATAAGGATCCGGTGTTGTTCCTTTAATAGGTTCTAATTCTTGACTTTTCCCTTTCCCTAAAATAGGAATACATTTTAGCAACGCTTTTGTATATGGATGAGCAGCTTTCATTAATATTTCATCGATACTTCCATTTTCAACAATACTACCCATATACATAACAACTACGTCATCCGCTAATTCTGCAATTACTCCCATATCATGTGTAATAAGCATAATAGTCATATTATACTGATTTTGTAATTTTAACATCAGTTCAAAAATCTGGGCTTGGATAGTAACGTCTATCGCAGTTGTTGGTTCATCTGCAATTAATAGTTTTGGATTACAGGCCATGGCCATTGCAATCATAGCTCTTTGGCGCATTCCACCAGAATATTGGTGAGGATATTCATCTACTCTCCGCTCAGGTGATGGTATTCCCATTTCTCTAAGTAATTCAATTGCTCTATCCTTAGCTTGTTTTTTAGACATATTTAAATGATGCTTTAGACTTTCCATAATTTGAAAACCTACTGTATATACTGGATTCAGAGCTGTCATAGGATCTTGAAAAATCATAGTAATTTTTTCTCCTCTAATTTTTCTCATTTCACTACCGTTTTTTTCAAGCTTATCAATTCTTATATCCCCATCATCATCGTGAAAAATAATCTCTCCTTCTTCAATTCTAGCAAGTTCTGGTAAAAGTTGCATTATTGCACTCGCTGTAATACTTTTTCCGCAACCGCTTTCACCTATCATACCTAAAATTTTTCCTTTTTTTACTTCAAAAGAAACGTTCTGTACAGCTTTATTACATCTTTGATTTGCATAAATATATACACTAAGATTATTTACTGAAAGTATACTGTCATTAATCACATTTGGCTCTCCTTTCTATCCTTGATAAGTTGGATCAAAAGCGTCTCTTAATCCATCTCCTACAAAATTTAGCCCTAGTACAAATAGAGAAATCATTATTCCTGGTGGCAACCATATCCACCAATTATTTCTCAAAATTGATATATTTTGTGCGGCATACAAAATGTTTCCCCAAGTTGGTAAGTTTAATGGAACACCTAACCCTAAAAAACTAAGAGAGGTTTCTTCTAAAATAAACATTGCTGTACTTAAGGTAATATTTATGACTATTGGGCCAATTGCGTTGGGAAGCATGTGCTTGTAACAAATGACAAAATCACTTACTCCAAAAGCTTTAAGAGCTTGAACATATTCTTCTTCTCTTATAGAAAGCATTCTAGCCCTTGCCATTCTATACATAGGCGCCCAACCTGTTAATATAAAAATGAATAATAAATTCCAAAGACTTTGTCCTACTATAGTAACAAGTAATAAAACCAATATAATTTGTGGAAAGGCTATGAGTACTTCTGAAATTCTAAGAAAAGTTTTGTCGAACCATCCACCTTTATAACCTGCATAACTACCTATTAAAACACCAATTATTGCAGAACCTATTCCGCTTCCAAAACCAACTAAAATCGAAATTCTTCCACCGTAAAGAACTCGAGCAAAAACATCTTTACCCAATTTGTCTGTACCAAAAATATGAGCCCGAGAAGGTGGCTTTAATGCGTTTCTTAGATCTATTTTTCCGGGCTCGTAGCGACAAATAATTGGTGCAAAAATACTTGAGAAAGTAATAGCTAACAGGATGAACAACCCAATAACTGCTAATTTATTATTTAAAAACTTTCTTAAGGTTCGATTCATCTTCTGCTCTTTTAGCAGTCCTTTTTCTTCTTTTTCTTTAATTTTATCCATTTTTTTGTCTAACTTACTAATTTTATTCTTATTCATAACTTCGCTCCTTTATTCTAATCTAACTCTAGGATCTATCAGCGCTGTTAGAATATCTATTAAAAAGCTAGCAATTAAAACGGCTGATACAGTAAATAAAGCTATCATCATTATAAGAGGTAAATCTTGACCACGAACTGCTGACAAGAACTCTCTTCCCATACCGGGCCATTGAAATATTTCCTCTATAACAACAGTTCCTCCCACTAGCATGGGTAGTCTAAAGCCTACTAGGACAACAACAGGTGTCATAGCAACTCTAAAACCGTGAATGAAATTAACTCTCCATTCAGGTAACCCTTTACTTCTTGCTGTTTTTATGAAATCTTTGTTCAATGATTCCAACATACTATTTCTTGCGTATCTCATTACTCCTCCAGTTAATGAAGAACCTAAAACTATCGCCGGCAATATCAAATGAGGAAGTCGATCCAAAAAAGTTTCGTAACCAGGCATCATTCGACCACCTACGGGTAGCCAACCTAAATTAAGAGAAAATATAACAATTGCAACCAATCCAAAGAAAAATTGAGGCAAAGAAAGGCCAACCATTCCAGCAACAGTCAAAACATTATCCAAGATGCTCCCTTTTTTCAAAGCACTAATAATTCCTAATATACTCCCTAAAAGAGTAGAAAAGAGCAATGCAGCTATTGCAAGTTCGATAGTTGCAGGTAATCGAGAAAAAACTATTTGTGAAATCGGAACTCCACTGCTTAAACTATAACCAAAGTCTCCTTTAAATATTCCTCCTAGCCATCGGAAATATCTAATTAAGAAAGGATCATTTAAACCCAACGATTCCCTTAATTCGTCTAATCTTTCTATGGGTATATTAGCTGCAGCTTCGGGGCCTATCATAAAAGAAACCGCATCACCTGGCATCAATTCTATTCCCAAATATATTAGAAAAGTTATTACCAATAGCATTGGAATAAGTATCAATATTCTTCTTATTATATAAGTATGCATTTAATCGTTTCCCTCCTTTTTCTTCCAAGACATTTGAAGTTCTAAGAATCTAATTTAATGGTTATTATAGAATTTATGTCTTTCTTGTTGGCTAGATTATTAATACTTCTTCTTTTCAAAAAATCTTTTAATCTAAATTCTTTTGGCATAATCTATAACTAGGGAAAGAAGAATAAGGAAGAGTTTTATCCTTACACCGCACTTAGATTCTAGTTTTTATCTTTTAAATTATTTATTGCTGAAATGCCAACTTTAGCATCTAACTCATAAAGATTTTTCAAATTATGTTTGTTGTTCAGATATAGGGGCTTTCTCTTTCCTATTTAATAAATACAAAGAAAAGAGAAAGCCCGTAAGAAAAGACTTAGAAACTATTATTGAATCATACTAGTATTTCTCAGTCTTTTTAATATTGCATCTTTTTAACAGCTACAGTTCATCCTTTGTTGGAAATTTGTTGACATAAAATAGGCGTGTAAATCTCATATCAAAGGGAATAAGAGTTACATGGTTTATTTGCTCAAGAGCACTTGCCTGCTCAACACTTTTAGTATATGCAAAATCTACTTTACCAGCTTCTGTATTAACAACAAGGTTTGGATCACTTTCTCCACTTGGATAGGATTGTATCTTCTCGATGTTTCCGGATCCTTTGTCCCAATATTCATCCCATCTTACGTATGTAACATAATTATTCATTTTAACATCTTCAATTATGAACGGGCCAGAACCTACTGGTCTTTGCCAGTAAGAAGCTCTTTGAGCTTGAAGCGGATCGGTATTTTCTAGTAAATGCTTTGGGAGCGGCGGCCATTGCGAAAAAGTCATTAATGCGTTTGGATCTAGCTTTTCAAAATAGAAAGTGACTTTATTCCCATCGATAACAATTCCTGTGATTTCATCGCTTTTACCCATCATGTAGTCATCGTAACCTTTTAAACAACTTATTGTGAAAAGAGCAACTGCATTTAATTGTGGAACTTTAGCATAATATTCGAAAGTAAATTTGACATCTTCTGGAGTTATGGTGACTCCATCATGCCATTTAATACCATCACGGAGTACAAACTCAATAGTTAATCCATCTTCGCTTACGGAATATTCAGAAGCCAATTGCCCTTTTTTAGGATTTAATTTTTCATCCGCTATTATAAGCCTATCGAATAAAAGTTTAAGATACAACAACTGGCTTGTTCCAGGATTTACGAAAGGTCCTTCAAAAAACTCAACAGGTCCTCCATTAGTGTACAATATTCTTTCTCCATTTTTATCAGGTTGTACATCCCAATCGATAATTCTCCAATCATAAGCAAATTGTTCATTTCCATATGGAATTCCTTTACGATTAACTCTTTTACTTTCGACTATAAATCCTTGTTGGTAATAGAGAGGTATTTCTGGTAAGACTTCATTTTCATATTTTGTTAGTTCAATAAAGGCCTTTCTTTGTTCTTCCACATCAGCTGTCGCATTAATTGCATCTATTAATCTGTCAAGTTCTGGATCTGTGGGAGTATGTGAATTAGAAGATGCACCACTTCTAAATCGGTTATAATATTCGTGTAATGTAAGAGCACTTATTCCGGCATAAGCTAAATCCCAATTTACAGCTGATGGTCCTTTTGCTGGATCTTGAGGTGGAGTCCACAACAAAGTAGTTAAATCTCCTTCTAATTTTCTAAACTTCATCTTTATTCCAACATCAGCGAGGTAAGCTTGGACAGCGGTCATTAGATCAACGGTTAATTGGTCTCCATAGTAGTAAACGACATCTAGGACGTAGTTAGAATCCCATCCAGCCTCTTTGAGAAGTTGTTTAGCTTTTGCAGGATTGTATTTATAATCATTTAACCCTTCAGCCTTCCAATCCTTATCTGGAATCAGACAGTCTGCTGGAGAAGCTTTTCCTTCCAATAGGGTTTCACAGATAGTGTCTACGTCAATTGCATAAGCTATGGCTTGTCTAACCCTAGGATCTGCTAGACGAACTGTAGCAAAGCTGAAGTTGCCTAATACTGCAACAAAAACAAATAACCCTAACAATGTAGCTACACTAAACTTTTTCACCTTAATACATCTCCTTTCTTTAGTCTTAGAAATCAAAAATTTAACACTATTAATTAGATATATTTTCGAGTTATATTATCACCCCTCTCTCATATTAATTGTGACCTTCAATGATCTTTACATCGTATTTCACATAGATCACCTCAATACAATTTATTTACTACCGCACTCGCGGTTTCTTTTCCCGCTTTTATAGCTTTTTCATGTTCTGTGGAATATAAGAGACCTGAAAGCAATTCGACAGCAAGCACTTGAACTAAAATAGATCTTCCAGCACTTGTCTTAACAGGATTTTCACCGGAGTATACTTCCAATACAACATCAGCATACTTTGTTATGGGGGAATTTACGTGTTCTGTTAAGCAGATAGTAGTTGCTCCATGTTTTTTTGCTAGGGCTAAAGAATCCACAGTATCTTTGGTTGAGCCACTTTGACTTATTCCAAATGCTAAATCTCCCAAACCTAACGTAGCCGCAGAAATAGCTTGCATGTGTGGATCTTCTATGGAATAAGCTGGGAATCCTAACCTTGTTAATTTGTACTGAAGAATTTTTCCAACGGCTGAAGAAGAACCTACTCCATAGATTTCAATCTTTTTTGCGGATCTAATAAAATTAACTGCTTGCAAAAATTTGTTCATATCAATTATTGCATCGGTATTTTCTATGGATTGTAAAAAACCAAGTTTTGTTTTTATTAGAATATCTTGGGGGGAATCATCTTTGGAGATAGTAATATCTTTTTCTTCTTCTATAATTTCATCATCGTTATCTAATGCAAGGTTAAGTTTAAAATCCTGAAAGGATTCGAAACCTGCTTTTTTGACAAACCTTGCAACAGTGGCTTCACTGACATTACAATTTGAAGCTAATTCAGTTATTGTCAAGCGAGTAATTTCATTTTTCTTATTGTTTAATACATAATCAGCCACTTGTTTCTCAGACTTTGTGAAACTGTACATTCTAGAATTTATCAAAGCATTGATCTTTGACATTTCAGATCTCTCCTTTATGTAGAGATAGTAAAGCGGCTCCTCTTGCTCCAGCAAATTCTCCTAAATCACTGTAATTAATAAAATCTGCGTTTTTTTCGTTGCTGATCTGCTTAAAACTATTTTTTATACTTACTAAAAATTTATCCCCATAATTTGGTAATACTCCACCTAAATAACATTTATCAAAGTCAAGGATGGTTTTTAAAGTATCAATAAACCAAGCCATCACTTTAGAATATTCTTTTATTTTCGAGGAAACTTCTTTGCCTTCTTTTCCATAAATATTTTCTTTTAAATATCTTCCCGAAAGGATAGTTTCAACACACCCAACCTTTCCACATGAACATTCTTTTGTGTTCCCTGGATAGATAATATGCCCTATTTCTCCACCTCCACCTTTTGAACCCCTTATTATCCTTCCATTATTTATGATGCCTCCCCCTATTCCCGTACCTACCGTTATCATTAGTAAGTTGTCTTCATTCGTAACAAAGTGCTGAAAATATGAAGCGCAGTTTGCATCGTTATCAACTATAGGTCTAATTTTGAATTCTTTTTCTATGATGTCTGCTATACGAACACCTTTCCAGTCTGGAATCAGACCTGTAGAAAATCCTACTACTCCTGTCTTAAAATCAATCCTTCCACCAGTTGCTACACCTATGAAATGAGTTTCTTCAGTTTTTAGTTTTTTGATTAAAGAAAGCATATTTGAAATAACTTCTTTCCCGGAGGAAGCAGTTCGAACTTTATCGTTTTCTTTGATGTTTCCAAATCTATCTACCAGAACTCCTCTTGTCCACGTTCCTCCTATATCAATTCCAACTGCCAATAATTCATCATCCTTAAAATCGGCTAGATATTCCTTAAATTTTTGTGTTATTATTTGAGGCCTTGTAATAGCCGTTCCTACCGTTACAGCATAAGCGCCATTTAGTATTGCTTTTCTAGCTTGTAAAGGAGTAGAAAAATTACCTTCTGCGATCACTGGTATATCTGTTATTTTGATAATTTCACGAATTAAATCGTAATCGGGTCTCGGTCTGTTCAGTGTATAATCAGTATAACCAGAAAGCGTTGTTGCAAAATAATCAGGTTTTAGAGGAATTATGCTCTTTACATCTTCTATATCTGCTATATCTGCTATTATGCCAATTTCAGGATACTTGCTTTTTAAATAATTGAATAGTTCTGGTAA
The DNA here is from genome assembly GCA_029780115.1 of Thermotogota bacterium. Lineage (GTDB taxonomy): Bacteria > Thermotogota > Thermotogae > Petrotogales > Petrotogaceae > Defluviitoga. Next base: position 86,141 of record JAKOZG010000002.1, on the reverse strand, counting down.
TGGTTCGGGCCTTTCTCTTCTAGTACAATCTAACGCTATGAAATCAGCCTTTGCTTGAACTAATTCGTCTATATCTTTTTTTGTAGTGGTAATAAAAGCACCTTTTAAATTTCTGTTTTTTGTAATTCCAATGATAGGAATTTTAACTACTTTTTTAACCTCCTTTATAACATCAGGATGAAGGCTCCTAATAGCGTCTGCCCCTCCCATTTGTGCTGCAATTGACATTTTAACCATCATTTCTTTTCCAAATAAGGGTTCTCCCTCTTCTGCTTGACATGAGACTATAAATGAGTTTTTTTTCAACGTTTTCAACGATCTTCCTCCATTTCTTGAAAGTTATTTTCAAAATTAATTATATATTTCGAAAATGATTTACATTATCATTATATATATTATTTTTTGAAATTTCAAACCAGGAAAACAGAGCTTTTACTTCTTATTCAAATTTATTCATGAATAATTAACTCTTTTTAGCGATATTCAATAAATTTGAAATTTTTTTAATATTGATTTATATTAAAGTGATCTTCTTCAAATAACAAAAAGGGTCTGACTTATTGGTTATAAGTCAGACCCTTTATATTAGAGTAATTGCTGCTATATTATGACTTTTATATAGTCTGTATTAAAAATATTTCTTCTAAAGTGGCAGTACGGAGCCTCTTTTGTTTTTTCGTAGTAGTTTTGATGATATTCTTCTGCTTTATAAAAATTAGAAGCTTCTGTGACTTTGGTTACAATTTTCATTCCTTTTTCGGTCAGTTCTTTTATTACTTTTTCTGCGATTAGCTTCTGTTCTTCGTCTGTATAAAAGATTTCGCTTCGGTATTGATCTCCAATATCTGGTCCTTGTCCTCCTATTTGAGTTGGATCATGAATTTCAAAGAAATATCTTACTAATTCTTCATATCCCACAATATTTGGATCAAATATCACTAACACCGCTTCTGCATGACCAGTTTTTCCTGTACATACTTGTTGATATGTGGGTTTTTCAACAAATCCTCCCGTGTAACCATTAACAACATCAATAACTCCGTGAACTTTTCTAAACATATACTCTACACCCCAAAAACAACCTGCAGCAAATATAGCCCTTTGCCGGGGTAAAGGAGTTCCTATAGGAACAAATTCCATTGAAATAGAATTTACGCAATGTCTTATATTAGTTTTGGTATATCCTTCTGATTCAAAAACATGCCCTAAGTGAGCTCCACAGTATGAACATACTATCTCAATTCTTTCTCCATCTTCGTCTAGTTGTCTTCTAATAGATGAAGGAATTTCTTTGTCAAAGCTAGGCCATCCACTTTCAGATTTAAACTTATTTTCTGATTTGTACAGGGGCAAATGGCACTGTTTGCAAATATAGACTCCTTCTTCAAAAAAATCATTATATTTACCTGTAAAAGGTTTCTCAGTACCTTTTTCAATTATTACTCTGTATTCATCAGAGGTTAATTTATTTAGCTTTTTGTCCATGCTCAATCCCTCATTTTTGAAGATTTAATTTCTAAATTCTTGAACCTATGTATAAAGAATAAATTTTTTCAATTTTAGTACCTTTGGCAAATTAACTTTTTGTACTACATATATACGTAATTGCCAATAAACCTTCAAAGATCGTTTTATAATCATCACTAACCAGTTTAACCTTTCTACCGTCTATTCTTTCTATTAACGGCATAGATTCTACCATGTCAGCTTTTGAAGTATCACTAAATTCTACAATCATTTCTATTGGTTTATCGAATCTAAAAACTTCAAAATATTCTTTATCTTTGCTGAGCATTAATTTTGTAGTAGCACTTATTTCTTCCAAAAGAATTTTCATTGGTTTAAATTGAGCAGCATATCTTCCCAATGATTTCTTTGTTTCAATATAATATATCTTATTAAAATACGGAGTGAGCTGCCTTTTGAGTTTATCGTCTCCAACGACCATAGCAAGAGGTACATCGAAAATTCCACCATAAGCAGCATTTATTAAAGTTTCACTCATTTCTTTTCCATTAATCCAAATATTATGAATGGAAGAACTCGAATAAGTATGATCCATTGTGGAATACATTTCTCCTACTCCAGAATGATATCCAAAGAAGATCATCCTATCAAAAGATTCATCTATTCCCGTCATCATGTAAAATTTCCTAATTCCTCCACTTATTAATTTAACATTAGGATAGTCATTAGTTATTTCCCAAGGAATATTATTTCCTCTAGCATGTGAATCAGAAATTACAACTTCATGATCTTGTAATTGCTCAAGAAGCGCATTTAACTGTGAGACTGCATATTTCTGTTTGTAATCTTTATTATCTTTTGTTACATCGTCCCATTGACAGATTCCTCCTAAACCTTCAAAATCAAAAGAAATATATATTTTAATATTGCTCACCCCTTTTTTATTAATTAAAAAACACTATTGAGATCACAGTGATTTAAAAGGATACCGTCCCCTTTATCTTTTTTCTTTATTTTTTAAAATTAAAAAATCTAAAGCCTAAAATTTTAAAGTATACATTAAAAAATTATACCATAAAAATATATTGACTATTTATATAAATAAGGGTATAATATTTGCAAACCATTTGCAAAAGCAAATGATTTGCAATTTACATTATTAGGAGTGATGGTTGGAATGAGAAGTACAAAAGCAAGAAGGGATATTCTAGATCTTTTCCACAACGAAGATGTTCCTTTAAGTGCTGATTATGTATACGAGTTACTCAATGGTGAATATGATAGGTCAACAATATATAGAAATTTGAAAAACTTTGAAAATAACGGAAAACTGAGGTCCATAGTTTTTTCAGATAAAATTACTTATTTCTATAAGGGTTCTGAGCACTTTCATTTCATTTATTGTGTGAAGTGTAAAAAATTTGAACGATTTGATCTTTGCTACTCAGAATCTATAAGTAAATATATAACAGAAAATTTAGGTTATAAGGTTCTTGGTCATACGCTTTATTTTGAAGGAATCTGTAAAAACTGTCAGGAGGAGATGAAAAAATGAAGAAGATGGTTATTTTAAGTATTTTTGTTTTATTTGTATTTTTTGCCTTCTCTTTAAATCTATCTACCTCGATAATGCCATATTATTTGATCGTAAAAGAGATTGTTAGAGATAAAGGTGCAGTGAATCTAGTGATTCCTGCTGGCAATAGCCCTCATACTTATTCTTTGACCCCTAGAAATTTAACGAGTTTATATAGTTCTGATGTTTTTATTTTGAATGGCCTAAACCTAGAAATTTTTATCTCTAAATTAACAGAGAACTTAAAACAAGAAAATATAATAATTATTTATATTTCAGACTATATTCCTGAAGAAGAATTAATTACAGGAGATCATCTTCATGAAGATGAAAATAGCAGCGAAAAAAATCTTGAAAATGAAGTGCTATATAATCCACATATATGGCTAGATCCATATTTAGTATATACTTATATCGTTCCAGGATTAGTTGAGGATTTATCAAAAATAGATCCTGAAAATAGCAAATATTACAGTCAAAATGGTGAGTATCTTATAAACCGATTAATTATACTCGATAATTATTTAAAAGAGAAGTCAAAAGAAGTTCAGGGAAGTATTTTTGTTGTACATAATTCGTTTGATTATTTTACAAAAAGATACTACATTAAAATTGCGGCAGTAGTTGAATCGACCCCCGGTGTTCCCCCTACTCCAAAAGAGATAATCGAGTTAACCGAGATTGCAAAGCAACAAAACGTAACGGCCATTTTCAATGAGCCTCAATTGAGAGATAAAGCGATAAATACTATTGCAAAAAATCTTAATTTAAATGTTGGATTGCTAGATCCTCTAGGTAGTATAGATCAAATAATAGACATAGATTCTTTGTATCTTTATAACATGTTCGAGATTATAAGGAGAACTGCTTATGAAAAATGATCCTATTATTTCTGTTAGAAATTTAAATTATGCGGTTAATAACAATCAAATTTTATCGGACATATTTTTTGATATATATGAAGGAGAATTTGTGGGAATAATTGGGCCAAATGGTGCAGGAAAGTCAACATTGGTAAAAATAATTATTGGTGAAATAGAGGAATATACAGGTGAAGTGACAATAAAAGGTAAAATAGGTTACGTTCCACAAACGGAGGAAGTTGATGTAACTTTTCCCATGAAAGTATATGAGTTGGTTTTATTAGGGTTGTATAAAGATGTGGGTCCTATCAAACGTTTTAAAAAAGAGCATTATCAAAAAGTGAAAGAAATTTTAAAAATACTCAATGTTGAAGAGTTATATAGCAGACAAATAGGCGAGTTATCTGGTGGTGAATACAGAAGAGTAATGATTGCAAGAGCCCTGGTATCTGAACCTGACATTCTAATACTTGACGAACCTGAGGCTAATATTGATAAACCAGGTCAAGAACTGTTGTTAAATATTCTAAAAAAATTAAAAGAAGAAAAAAACATAACAATAATCTTAGTAAGTCACGATCTAAACATGATATTTAAAGAGACAACTAAAATCCTTTGTTTGAACAAGACACTACATTGCCACAAAAACACTTGGGATATTAACATACAAGATTTAAAAAACTTATATACTGAAGATTTTCAGCTGTTTGCACATCTAAATGGTACTATGAAAGCGGTGATTGATAAAGATGATAGAATTTTTTAAATACCCCTTTTTAAGGAACGGCTTTATAGGTGCAATACTTGCAGGGTTAGGAAGTTCATTTTTATCTAATTTTATCATCTTAAAAAAGATGGAATTTATTGGCGAAGGTGCTGCGCATGTTGCATTTGGAGCAATAGCTATTGCTTTATTTTTCAATCTAAATATAAATGTTGTATCTTTGATTGTTGCGATTATTTTTGCAATAGCTATTCATATACTTGGCAAAAAAGAGAAAGTGCAAGAGAACAGTGTTATTGGTATGCTTCTAGCTTTATCTATGGCGATAGGAATAATTTTATTATCCTTCAAGAAAGGCTATGTACCAGAAATTGATAGTTTTCTTTTTGGCGATGTATTAATGATTAATGAGGAAGATTTAAAGTTACTATTTATCTTCGATTTGGTCATATTTTTCTATATAATATTGTTTAATAAAGAGCTTAAGTATTATGCATACCATCAAAAGTTAAGCAAAACATTTGGCGTTCCGGTAGATTTTATTAACTTATCTTTTTTAATTATAACTTCAATTACAATTGTTATTTCTGTAAAAATTATAGGTATAATATTAATAACTTCATTGCTAATAACTCCAGGAGTGATAGGGAAGTTATTTGCTAAAAGTATTAATCAAATGATTTTAATATCAGTAATAACAGGTTTTTTATCTTCCGCTTTAGGAATGATAGCTTCTTATTATTTTGATATTCCCTCTGGTCCTACTATAGTTGTAACTTTATTTGTTTTATTCATAATTTCTTATATAATCAAAAGAGTTTTATCATTAAAAGAGAAAGAATCTCTTTAAAAAGATTATTCGATTTTAAGCTGGTCATAGGGTATAAACTTCCCTTACTCTACCGCTTTCATTAACTTTCATTAAATTGTTAGGAGGATATAACGTGCAAATCAATGAAGAAGCTTTAAAAATACTAAAAAATGTAGAGTTGTTTGTTCTAGATATCGATGGAACATTTTATGTTAGCAGACAACTTGTTGAAGGTGCTCAAAAATTTTCTAATCTTTTAAAAAGTCAAGGCAAAAAGCTTGTTTTTCTTACAAACAATTCAAATAAGTCCAAGCAAGAATACATAGAGGAATTTGAATCAATAGGGTATCCCATTTCAGAAAAAGAAATATATACAGCTGGCATTGCGACAGCAGAGTATATAAAGAAACAATTTGGGCCTAAAAAAATATACTTAGTTGGAACTCCCTCAATTATCCAAGAATATAAGAGATATGGCCATGAGATTGTAGAAGAGACTCCGGAAATGGTTGTGGTTACATTTGATAAAACTCTTACTTATGATAAGTTAGCAAAAGCATCTATATTTATTAATAAAGGAGCTTTGTTTATTGCGACCAACCCTGATTTAAACTGCCCTACTATTGACGGACCGATTCCAGACACGGGGGCAATAGCAAGTGCTGTCTCTCAGGCTTGTAACAAGAAACCAGATTTAGTGTTTGGAAAACCAGATCCCAGGATATTAGAAATGGTTATAAACGATTATGGCCTAACTCCAGAAAAAACTTGTATGGTTGGAGATAGATTGTACACAGATATTTTAATTGGAATACATGCAAAGACTTTAACTGCTTTAGTTTTAACAGGTGAAGCAAAATTATCAGATTTGGAAAATACTCCTATAAAACCTGATATAATAGCAAAAAATTTAGGAGAATTAGCTGATCTAATTATTTCGGCAAAATAGAATTTTTGGAGGTTAAAAAATGCCGGAAATTTACATACCAGATCTCTTTGAGATAATGCCGCAAAAAAGAATTTATCTACTAAGAGCAGGATTTAAAGGTACCGCTTATGATATTAATGAAAAGTTGAAGGAAGAAGTCAACTATGTTTACCAAATTGGTTTGGAATTAGCTAAACCAAAGGTTGTTTTTAATACATTGCCTATCGATATAACAGATAAAGCCCTCATTCCTCAATCTTTTAAAGGTGTGAAATTGATAACTTTTTTTGTTTCGACGTTAGGTACAGACATAGATATTTTTATATCTAATTCAAATATCTTAATTTCAACGCTTTTAGACGCATGGGCATCTGAAGCAATAGAAGCCTTAAACAAATCTTTTGATGAAAAATTGAGGAAACAATTAGGGCTGGGAACGAGAAGGTTTTCTCCTGGCTATGGTGATATAGATATAAGAAAAAATTGGGACATAGTGAATAACTTGTTAAAAACGGATATAGTAAGCGTTAATAATAACACCGGTATTATTACTCCAAGAAAAAGTACAATTTGTATGATTGGGTGGTATAGTGGATAGAAAAATTTTTTTAAATACTTTAAAAAAGAAAGTCTTGTTATTAGATGGTGGATATGGAACTGAATTTATCAAAAGAGGATACTCTAATATTCCAGCAGAATTATTGAATATAGTACATCCTGAAGTCGTGTATCAGTTACATAGTGAATACATTGAAGCTGGTGCCGACATCATTTTAACCAATACATTCAGTGCCAATAGAAAAAAACTAAAAGAACTTAAACTAGAAGAAGACTTTCTAAAAATAAATTCAAAAGCTGTTGAGATAGCAAAAAATGCTGCAAGAGATAAAGCTTTAGTATTTGGGGATATATCTTCTTTGGGAGTATTTCCAAAACCTATTGGAGATTTTGAAATGAAAGATGTAATTGAAGAATATTACCAGCAAGCAAAAATATTATACGATGCAGGGGTAGATGGGTTTATAGTAGAAACAATGAGTGATTTAAAAGAGCTTAAAGCTGCTATCTTGGGAATGAGGAAAGTTACCTCAGAACTACCTTTGATAGTTCACATGACTTTTGAAAAAAATGGTTATTCAATAACAGGAACTTCTGTAGAGATTTTTGCAAATGTTGTTAATGATCTAGATGTTGATGTTATTGGTATCAATTGTACCTTAGGACCTGATGAGTTATTAGATGTTTTCCAAAGGTTATCTTTTTCAACAAACAAAGCAATAAGTGTTGAACCGAATGCTGGTAAACCTATTTATGACGGAAAGACTATAGAATATCGGATGACGCCAGAAATATTTGGAATGTTCATTGAAGACTATGTAGATCTGGGTGCAAACATCATAGGAGGATGCTGTGGCACTACTCCTTTACACATAAAAGTAATAAAAAATATGATAAAAAACAGAAAGCCAAAAAAAATATACAAAGACATTCAAATAATGTACTCATCACGTACGATATTAAAGAAATATCATCCTTTTACAATAATCGGTGAAAAAATAAATCCTGCAGGGAACAGTTCTTTTCAAAAAGAAATAGAAGAATTCAATTTTCAAGAAATAATAAGACGTGCGAATAGTCAAAAATCAGCAGGAGCAGATGCTTTAGACATAAATGTTGGGATAGAAAAAGTGTTGAGTAGTGAACATATTAAACAAATTATATTGGAGTTAGATAGATACTCTTCATTACCTCTATCTCTTGATATACAAAACTTAGATTTTCTTGAAACTGCATTGGTAGAATATCCAGGTAGACCTATAATTAACTCATCTAAGTTAACCAAAGAAGACCTTGATAAGAAGCTCGAGCTCATCAGAAAATATGGTGGCATGTTAATAATACTGCCAATGGAAAAAGATATTCCTCAATCGGCTGAAGAAAGATTTCAATTGATCCTCAAAAGATGGAAATACATTGAAAAACTTGGATTTGATAAGAATCAATTTATAATTGATCCATTAGTATTATCTGTTGCAGCAAATTATGATGAAAACATTACCTTAGATACTATTAAACTTCTTGCGTCACAAGGCTTTAATACAACAATAGGTCTTTCTAATTTAAGTTTTGGACTACCTAACAGGAGCCAAATTAATGCAGCATTTTTGTCAAGAGCAATATATAATGGCTTAAACTCTGCCATTATGAATCCAGAAGATTCAATGCTTATGAACACTCTTAAAGGAAATCAACTATTAGATGGAAATCTAGTAAAAGAAAATAAAATAGAAAATAGAGATAAATTAATAGAAAATATTTTACAAGGAAACCAAGAAAACCTCAAAAAAATAATACAAAAAGAATTAGAAGAGAAAGATCCTTTAGAAGTTAGTCAAAATATATTAGGAAAAGCTATGGAACAAATAGGAGATCTTTATTCTGAAGGAAAAATATACTTACCAGAATTATTATTAGCTTCTGAAACTGTAAAACCTGTTTTTGACTATATAAATCAACTCATTGGCGAGTCAGAAACTAAAAAGGCAAAGGTGGTTATTGCAACTGTAGAAGGTGACATACATGATATTGGCAAAAATATTGTTGCTACAGTGTTGAGAAGTTCAAACTTTGAAGTTATTGACTTAGGAAAAGATGTTGAAACACAAAAAATCGTAGATGCAGTAAATCAAGAAAAACCTCAAATACTAGGTTTATCTGCTATGATGACAACTACGGTGGGAAAGATTGAAGAAGTTGTGAGTGAAGTAAGGGAATTAAACTTCCCGGTCAAAATTATTGCAGGCGGGGCCTCAATGAATAAACAGTTAGCTTATAAATTCGGGTGTGACGCTTATGCAAAGGATGCTAGTGAAGGTTTAAAAATTTGTAAAAGATGGATAGAGGAGATAAATTATGGAGATGACAATTGATGTTTCAAAAAGTGGATTAAAATTTTCCTGTATAGTGCAAGGTATGATGAGATTAAATCAGTGGAATTTTAGAAAGAAAGAATTAGAAGAATTTGTTCAAAAATGTATTGACTTGGGTGTAACTACGTTTGACCATGCAGATATTTATGGGAATCACACTTGTGAAGCTATCTTTGGAACTATATTAAAGGATAACCCTTCACTCAGAAACAAAATTCAAATTGTTACAAAATGTGGGATCATGTTGAAAAATGAAAAGTTTCCAAGAAGAGTCCAACATTATAATACAAGAAAAGAACATATCTTAGAAGCAGTAGATCAATCTTTAAAGAACTTTAATACGGATTATATCGACCTTTTGCTCATTCATAGGCCCGATCCTTTCATGAATCCAGAAGAAATAGCGGAGGCGTTTTATCAATTAAATAAAGCTGGAAAGGTGCTATATTTTGGTGTCTCAAACTTCACTATTCAACAATTTAAAACCTTGCAATCAAAAATGAACCCAAACCTTGTAACAAATCAAATTGAAATTTCTCCGTATAATTTAGAACATTTTCAAAACGATAATATATATTTCTTGATGGAAAAAAACATCAATCCAATGGCTTGGTCTCCTTTAGCTGGAGGAAAACTCTTCAACATAAACGATGAAAAAGGTAAGAGAATAACTAACGCGTTAAAAGAAGTTGCCAAAGATTTTAATACTGAATCATTAGATACTATAGTTTATGCATGGTTGCTGAACCATCCAGTAGGTATAATTCCTATCTCAGGTAGTGGAAAAATTGAAAGACTTAAAAATGCTGTTGACGCTTTAGAAATCAAAATGGACCCTGAACAATGGTATATAATTTACGAAGCTGCATTAGGCCGTAGAGTTCCATAATTTATCTTTTATACAATATCAGTTATATGTGGATACTTAGGAGGTTTTAACTTGTTTAAAATAAGAATTCCAGCTACTTCAGCAAATTTGGGTCCTGGTTTTGATTGTTTTGGACTTGCCATTAAGGTTTATAACACTTTTATTTTCGAAAAAATACCTTTCGGCTTTGAATTCATTGTAAAATTCAAAAATAAAGAAATTCCGATAAATCAAGGAGATAATTTAGTCTATGTAGCCATGAAAGAAACTTTTGATATGTTCAACAAAAGTATGCCTGGTATTAGATTAATAGAAGAGATAAATATCCCTTTTTCGCGAGGTTTAGGAAGTAGTGCTACTGCCATACTTGCTGGCATTTTAGCGAGTAATAAAATTCTAGGCAATCCTATGAATGATGAAGAAATTCTCAACCTTGCATATAAGATAGAAGGGCACTCTGACAATATAGTTCCAGCTTTAAATGGGGGATTCAACATAACGATTATCGAAAATAATAAAATTATTTTTAAAAAAGTCAACGTAGATGAAAATTTAAGAATTATCATTGCTATACCAGAAATAAAAATAAAAACAAAGGAATCAAGAAAAATTCTTCCAGCTGAAGTTAAACGTGAAGACGCTATTTTTAACCTTAGTAGAGCTGCCTTACTAGCCGCGTCGCTCATTACTAGAGATTACAGTTATTTTCCGGTAGCTTTTCAGGATAAATTACATCAAAATTATAGAGCAAAGCTTATTCCTGGCTTTTATGATGTTGTTAGTAATGCTTACAATGAAGGAGCACTCGGTGTAGCTTTAAGTGGTTCAGGTTCATCCATAATAGCCTTTACAATCTCGAATGAAAAAAATATTGCTCAATCAATGATTAAAACTTTTTCAAAACTTGGCATAGACAGTGAGTACATTATAACTTCTACAGATAACGAGGGAGCATTAATAATCGATTGAGCAATATTCTTAATTCAGAAAAAGAAAGATTAATATTTAGAATGCTCTTATTAAATCTCTAATACTTGAACAACAAACTGCTATTCCAACACCCAATAAAAGGTATTTTGAAGGCAGCTTTTTTGTCATATAAGCAGCCAATGGAGCGGCGATTACTCCGCCGATAATTAAACCTAAAATTATTTTATAATTAAAATTTGTTAAGAAAAAGAAAAAAGTTATTGACTGAGCTATTGTCACAAAAAACTCAGTTAAATCTACAGAACCTATTGTTGTATTTGGGGTATGTCCATTTGAAATTAATGTTGAGGTTACAATAGGGCCCCACCCACCGCCACCAATCGCATCAAGTAAACCTCCAAAAAAGGCCAGAGGAACTAATTTCAATTTTTCGTTTTCTTCCTTTGGTTTAGTAAAAAACATATAGATGATTTTAATACCTACGATGAGTAAATAGATAGACACAATTGGTTTGATAATATTTGAAGGCAGATTTGATAACAGGTATGCACCAATTATTCCACCTATAACTCCTGGTATTAAGAGTTTTTTAACCTTTTCTTTGTCAACATTTCCAAATTTCCAATGAGCTATTCCTGAAACTCCGGTGGTAAAAACTTCAGAAAAGTGAACACTTGCACTAGCTAAAGCAGGATGAATTCCTAAAGCTAGAAGTAATGAGTTGCATGTAACTCCATACAACATACCTAGGGCTCCGTCAATTATTTGGGCTACAAAACCAACTATAGCAAATATTAATATTTCCACACTTCTTCCTCCTTTTACACTGCATATTAAACACTTAAAATATTCTTAGAATTAGATGTAACCTTCATAAGATAATCTATATTTTTAACAAACATATTTTTAAAAAATAAATTTTAAACTAGGTAATTTATACCTATTTTATGTTTTTTAGGGTAAAACGCACTTTTTTCTTTATTTTTTAGAGTATTTACACTTTATAAATTTGCTATTATTTTCAAAAAATAAACAATATTATTAATTTTTAAATAGTTACCTTTTAAATTATACAAAATTAACCTCGCAAATTGCAAATAAATTTTAGTAACTGTGATATAATTAATAAGATATTTTTTCATTGTAACTTTAAAGTATCACTTTTTTTTAATTATACCAATTCATGAAAATTATAACAACAATGAAAAGTCAAAAGGGAGGCCTTATGGTGCCTGTTCCACTAGAAGTCAAAGAAAGATATGAAAAACTCAAAGCGGAGATAGAAGAACATAATTTTCGTTATTACGTATTAGCTAATCCGATAATTTCAGATGAAGAATATGATAAACTTTTTAAAGAACTTCTTGAATTAGAAAGAATGTACCCCGAATTAAAAACTCCTGATTCTCCTAGTCAACGAATTGGCGGAGTTGTGCTTGATGAATTTAGAAAAGTAACACATTCGGTGCCTATGCTTTCTCTTGATAACACATATAATGAAGAAGAGTTTTTGGGATTTCACGAGAGGGTGTTAAGAAATTTAAATAGCACTCAAGTTGATTACATGTGTGAACTAAAAATAGATGGTGTTTCCGTAGCTCTTAGATACACAAACGGGATATTGACCCAAGGCATTACAAGGGGAGACGGAATAACTGGAGAAGAAATTACTGAAAATATAAAAACTATAGCTAGTATTCCGCTAAGATTAAGAAAAGAAATCGATATAGAAGTTCGAGGAGAAGTATTTATGCCCGTTAGAGAGTTTGCTAGAATTAATGCAGAGCGTGAAAAGAATGGACTTCAAGTTTTTGCAAATCCAAGAAACGCCACGGCTGGAACCTTAAAACTTCTTGATAGTAGAGAAGTTGCGAAAAGAAAACTGGATTCTTTTATATATTACGTTATATTTCCTGAAAATTATAATCTTAAAACTCAAGAAGAAGCATTAATCTTTCTAAAAGAGTTAGGATTTAAAACCAATCCCCATAGCAAAAAACAGGAAAATGCAACAGGTGTAATAGAATATTGGAAGGAATGGACCAAAAGAAGAAGAGAGTTAGAATACGATGTTGATGGAATAGTAGTTAAAGTAAATGAATTTGAGCTTCAAAGAACCCTTGGTGAAACAGTGAGATCACCTCGATGGGCCATAGCTTTAAAATTCCCTTCAGAACAAAAAGAAACAAAATTGATAAAAGTTCGATTTCAAGTTGGAAGTACCGGAATTATAACTCCGGTTGCAGAGTTTCTTCCAGTACACTTAGAAGGGACCACTGTTAAAAGAGCAAGTCTACATAACTTTGAGTATATCAAAGAAAGAGATATAAGAGAAGGAGATTACGTCATAGTAGAAAAAGCAGGCGGAATAATACCTCAAGTGATAGGTCCTGTAGTAGAAAAACGCACTGGTAGCGAAAAAGAAATTGTTACCCCAGAAAAATGTCCAGTATGTGGTGGAAAAGTAGGTAAAATTAAGAGTGACGAGGTCGCTATAAGATGTCTTAATCCTTCCTGTCCCGAAAAGTTGGTTAGAGTTCTTGAGAATTTTGTTTCAAGGGATGCAATGAACATCCAGGGTTTGGGAGAAAAGCTTCTAAAACGAATGGTTGATGCTGGATTGTTAAAAGATATTGCTGATATATACTACCTGGATGAGAAAAAACTGAGAAGTTTAGGAAAAGGGATCGGAGATAAAACAATTAAAAATTTACTTACTCAAATTGAACAGTCAAAAAATAGAGAACTTGACAGACTAATAAATGGACTTGGAATACCTAATGTTGGGGCTAAAACTTCTAAAGATTTAGCCAAACACTTTAAAACTTTAGAAAATCTGATGAATGCAACTTTTGATGAATTATTAGAAGTTGAAGGTATCGGTGTTGACACCGCTCAAGCTATTTTAAACTTTTTCTCTCAAGATGAAGTAAAAAAGATAATTCAAAAATTGAAAGATGCAGGAGTTAATTTTGGATACCAAGAAAAAGAAAAAGGGGGACCTTTAAGTGGGCAAGTTATATGTCAAACTGGAGTATTATCTAGAATGACAAGGCAAGAATTTGCTGAATATGTTGAATCAAAGGGAGGAACTTTTACAGAAAATCTAACTAAAAAGACAAATATTCTCGTTGTTGGAGAAAATCCTGGTTCTAAATTGGAGAAAGCTAGACAGTACGGAATAACTATCATGACTGAAGAGGAGTTCTTTGAGAAATATTAAAAAGGAGGAAACATCTATTGATAGGTTTAATATGTGATTCAGCAACTGATACACCTAAAGAAATACTTGAAAAGGATTTTGTTGAAATGGTTCCTTTGAAGGTTATAATTAATGGTAAAGAATATAAAGATGGTATCGGCATAACTCAGCAAGAAGTCTTGGAAGCTATGAAATACACAGTTCCTAAAACCTCCTTGCCTAGCCATGAAGATATTGTTAATGCATATAAGACACTTATTGACAAGGGGTATAATGAAATCTTTGTAATAACCGTACCAGAAAAACTAAGTGGAACTTTTGGATTATTTAATGCGATAGCAGAAGAAATCAAAGAAATGTACAGCGATGTAAGTATAGAAGTTGTAGATTCAAAGAGCGGATCTCTTGGAGCTGCTATGATTATTAGTAAAGTAGCGGAGTATATAGAAGAAGGAAAAAGTTTTGAATACATAAGGGGACAACTAGATATATTGATAAATGGAAAATCAAAAGTTTTTTTTGTTGTACCAACCTTGAAATATTTAAAAGCCGGAGGAAGAATAGGAAAAGTTTCAGGAACATTGGGTGAAGTATTAAATGTCAAACCTATAATTTCAATTAACGATGAAGGAGAATTTCATGAAGTTGGAAGGGCAAGGGGAATGAACAAAGCTATAGATAAACTAGTAAGTTCCTTTCTTCAGTGGGTTGGAGAAAGAAAATTAGAATTTCTTGCTATCGCAAAGTCTGGAGAAAAGGAAGAGACTGTAAATTACTTTAATTATGTAAAATCTAAACTGAAACATCTCAATCCAAAGAAAATCTTCACCGGTGAAATTTCGTCTGTTGCTTTGGTTCACTTAGGAGAAGGATTAGTAGGCGTGGGTGGATTATTAGAATGATCTTGTAAACGTTTTATTAATATTATCTTTGAATTGGTTGTGATTATTATGAAAAAATTTAAAATGATTATTTTAACGATTATTTTTGTATTTTTTTCATTTTCAACAATATTTTCTGCAATGTCTGTAGATGAAAAGATGCTTTTGCAATCGATAGCTCATGGAACAGATTTTACAAATGTCACACCATATCCTGTAGCATTTTCAGAAGGGCTAGAAGTCTATCCTTTTTTTATATCCTTTTCCAACGACTTCCTATGGATAATTTCTGGTTTATTTAAGACAAATTGGTCGGATCTTGAAAGAGGTTTGTACCTTTCTGATTCTTTACCTTATGTAACAGGATTTATGGGCGGATATAATGCTAGCACTCTGAAAGTTATTTCAGGTGCATATTTTTTTGATCCTTTTCTTACTGAAGAAGAACTTTTAAGACAAAAAGACACTTCTTTTGATAGGAATTCTGATAGATACAGATCAACAGAAGGATATGCTGATCCTTCAAAAGCTCTTTTCATTCATAGAGTTGAAATGGTATTGTTTGAACGACTAAGATTATCTTTAAATGAGTTAAAGTTAATTGGAGGAAAATATCCAGATTTGTCTGATGCTAATCCCTTTGGAATTTTCCATAATACAATGGGAGAAGGGTACTCAAATAGCATGCTTGGAGTAGATTTTTCATTAATACCTGTAAAGGGTTGGCAATTATATGGACAACTTGCAGTAGACGATTTTTTAGTTCCAGAAACTGAGTCTGGTGCGGAAGATTACAAACCTACTGCGTTAGCCTGGGGTTTAGGTACACGCGTAGTAAGAAAAAAAGAACATTTCTACGTATCACCCAAATTTGAATATTATAAAGTATATACTTGGATGTACAATCAATGGTTACCTTATCTAAGGTACACCGCTAAATATAATTCTCAGGAGATACCAATTGGTTTTGATTATGGAAATGATATGGAAGGTTTTCTTTTTGGATTAGATATCTTCAACGATAGGGTTAAGTATAAATTCATAATTGAAAGATATTTAAAAGGAGAAATTGATCTAGAAACTCCTTATGAAGATGAGCGAAAAAAAGAGAAGGAAAGTTGGCCTGGTCCCTATGGTAAAACCACTCCATTTTTTTCTGTTTCTTTCTCCTTTGAGATAGAAATTTAGCGGTGCTAGTTGCACCGCTAATTATATGTTCACTAAAAAAATAATTCAGCCATTTTATATAATTCTTTATCAATTGGTTTGTTTTTCAGCATTTCCTTATTGTACGGAGTTTCTATAACATCAAAACCTTTTAAACCCAAAGCGATGTTAGTTTTCCCTTTTTTAACGGCCTCAATTGCACTAAATCCAAATTTAAACGCAAGAAACCTATCAAAAGATGTAGGAGTACCTGCTCTTTGTAAATAGTCGAGATTTACAGTCCTGCATTCAATATTTTCAAGTTCTTCTTTTATATACTCAGCAACTAATTCAGAGGGTCTCATAAAACTTCGGATTTTTGGATCTTTAACTATATTCTTTATCTCTTCGGGCAATTTTACCTTCTCTTCAACAACTACCAATGAAAACCTTCTGCCTATGTTATATCTTCTATTTATATTCTCTATCAACCTGCTCGGAACGAACTCTATTTCTGGGGTTATTATAAAATCTGCCCCTCCCACCATTCCACCAATGGTGGCCAACCAACCACATTCATCTCCCCCAACCTCAACAACGATAACTCTATGGCCAGCACTAGCTGTAGAATGAAGTCGGTCTAACGCATCACTAACAGTTTGTAGTGCTGTTAAATAGCCTATGCTTAAATCTGTCCAATTTAAATCGTTATCAATCGTAGCCGGAATAATAATTGATGGAATTCCTTCCTCAGCCAGTTTTAAAGCTATGTTAGTTCCTGTATGTCCTGTTAATAGAATTAAAGATGTGATTTGATACTTAGAAAAATTATTTTTTAACTTCTTTAGATCTTCAGGTTCAGCAGTTGGATCATATTTAGAAGAACCTAAAACAAAGCCTCCTTCGGGTAATCTGCCAGAAACGTGTTCCTTGGCCAATATACTCATCTTATCTTCAACTAAACCTATGAATCCATCATATATCCCTACAATTTCTACATCTTCATGAGCACCTTTAACTATCAATGCCCTTATCACTGCGTTTAGACCAGGACAATCCCCACCTACATTTAAAACACCAATTCTTTTCATTTTTATCACCTCTTTTGATTTTTATCATTAAAAAAGCTCTAACCAAAGATTGTTTCAAAAATTGGGATAATTACAATCGAAACGATAGACATAAGTTTTATTAATATATTTATCGATGGTCCCGCAGTATCTTTCAAAGGATCTCCAACTGTATCTCCAACTATTGAAGCTTTATGAGACAAAGAACCTTTTCCGCCTAGCTCTCCACTTTCTATAAGTTTTTTTGCGTTATCCCAAGCACTTCCAGAATTAGCCATAAAAATGGCTAACATCACACCACACACAGTTGCACCCGCTAACATTCCTGCAACCGCTTCTTTTCCCAAAAATAAATAAGTGAGAATCGGAGCCGCTATAGAGATAAGAGAAGGCAAAACCATATGTTTTAAGGCTCCACTAGTAGCAATTTTAACACACTTTCCGTAATCCGGCTCAGCTTTTCCATCAATTAATCCCACTATTTCTCGAAATTGTCTCCTTACTTCTTCAACCATCAAATTTGCAGCCTTGCCGACCGCTTTTAATACCAAAGATGAAAAGAGAAAAGGGAGCATCGCTCCAATTAACAATGCAACAAAAACATTTGCGTGATTCAAATCAACTATAGATATATTAACTGCTTGAGTGTAAGAAGCAAAAAGTGCCAAAGCTGTTAAAGCAGCTGACCCAATTGCAAAACCTTTACCTATTGCTGCCGTGGTGTTACCTACGGCATCAAGTGTATCAGTAATTTCCCTAACATGTGGATCTAACTTAGCCATTTCAGCTATTCCTCCAGCATTATCCGCAATGGGCCCATAAGCATCAATTGCTAGAGTAATTCCTAATGTAGATAGCATTCCAAGAGCAGCAATTGAAATTCCAAATAATCCATAGAGTTTAAAAGATAGGACAATACTAATTCCTATAAAAAGGACTGGGAAGAAAATAGACTCCATCCCCAATGCCAAACCATTAATAATTAACGGAGCGGGTCCTGAGGGAGCACTTTTAGCAAGATCATTTACAGGTTTTTTAGATGTATAATATTCAGTAACAGCTCCGATCAGGATACCTGCCATCATACCTAAAATTGCTATTAAAGCCGGTTTAAAAGAACCAAGAACGATTTTAGAGATAATAATAACAGCAATTGCCTGAAAAAATGATGTAATATAGGTACCAAAATCTAACGCTTTTTGTGGTTCTACATCTTTAGACTTTTTGATAAATAAATTAACAAAAATTATTCCTAAAATTGATAAAATTAACCCTGATGAAGCTACAAAAAAAGGGAAAACTGCTCCCTTAATGGAGTATTCAATGCCTCCTAAAACCGAAGCTGAAAATATTGAACCTACATATGATTCATATAAATCCGCTCCCATTCCAGCCACGTCACCGACATTATCCCCAACATTATCTGCAATAACAGCTGGATTTCTAGGGTCATCTTCTGGAATGTTTGCCTCTAACTTACCAACTAAATCCGCTCCAATATCTGCAGCTTTTGTAAATATACCTCCACCAACTCTTGCAAACAAAGCTGCAAAAGAGGCTCCCATGGCATATCCACTCATCATTTCAACATTCCCATCAAAAAAGAAAAATACACCTCCTAATCCTATTAACCCTAATGATACAACAGTCATCCCCATGACAGCTCCCCCATTAAAAGATATAGTCAGGGCATCTTTTAAGCTTTTGGTTGCTCCATAAGTAGTTCTCGAATTTGCCCTTGTTGCAATAGCTAAACCAAAATATCCAGCTAACGCAGAAAATAATGAACCAAATAAAAATGAAATGGCCATTGAAGAAGAACTTATCCACCATAGAAAACATGCTGCTAAAGCAAGGACAATGAAAAGTATCCTATATTCTGCTATTATAAAAGATCTTGCACCGACTTGAATTGATTTAGAAAGTTTTTGCATTTCTTCGTCGCCTGGAGATTTTTCTAAGACGTTAAAAACTAGAAAGATTGTGAAAATAAGACCTATTCCACCACTTATCACAGCAACTAATCTTGTAACTTCGCCCATAAATCTCCCTCCTGACCGTAAATTATTTAATTTTGAATATTATAACATAATAATATTATTATGTTATAATATGTAATGGAGTTTAAAGCAATTTTTGTTTTTCAAAAGTTTTCTATTTTTCAATACTTTTTCATTTACTTATGTTATAATAAAAAAACTTAGAGTTAATAAAAAATTATTGATTTTAAATCAAAAAGGGGGAAATTAGAATGGAAATTTTGAGAGATTTAGAAAATATGTTGGAGACCTTAGCAGACAGATACAATGAATTAAAAAAGGAAAGAAACACTCTTAAGTCACAATATGAAGAATTATTTAACGAGTACGAAAAGCTGAGTAACGAAAAAGAAGAATTAAGTAGACAATTAGAAGAAGTAAAAAGAAAAAATGAAGAAGTAGAGAATTACTTAAACCAGCTTAAATCAACTTTAATCTCACGAGTAGGGGAGGATTTTTTAAATCCTAATTATGATATTTCTGACGAATCAAATAGCTCTTCCTCAGGTGAAAGTTATAATGCTTCGTACTGATTTATAGAATTTTTGAAGGATTGATTCTAATGAAAAATTTTAGGAGCGTCGAAGTTAATATTTTGGGTAAAAACTACAGATATAGAGTTAATGAACCTGAAGAAGTTATTAACAAAATTTTAGACGAAATAAAATCCGAGGTTGAAGATTATGCAAAAAAAATTGGCGAAGAAAAGATAGATTATATTTTGTTGCTTATGTTACTTAACGAAAAATTAAACACGATTAAAACTAGGCAAGAAATAAAAGATTTAATTGCCAAGTTTAGTAAGTTGTTGAATACAACTTTAAATTATTTTCCAGAAGATCAAGAAACAAAAGAAGAAGACAAACCAGTAAGTTGGGAAAGAAAATGAAGATAGGCTTTTTTGATTCAGGTATTGGTGGACTTACTGTTTTAAAAAAGGTGATTAACAATTTTGGAAATCACAAATATTACTACTTAGGAGATAGTTTAAATGTTCCTTATGGTTCTAAACCTATCTCTTTTCTTCTTAGTAATGTTGAAAAGATATTTCTTTTTTTCGATTCTTTGAATGTAGATATTTTAATATCCGCATGTAATACCACTGATTCTATAATCAAAAAAAATAACTTTAACTTAGATAATTTTAATTTTAAGTATGTAAGCTTAATAGAAAATGTGGTAAAAAATGTACATAAAAATGATTCTGTTTTGCTATTAGCCACTGAAAATACCGTTAAACTAGGCGTCTATAGAGAATTATTAAAAGCAAAAGGTGTAACAAAGTATGAAGAAAAGGCTTGTCCACTTTTCGTTCCATTAATTGAAGAAGGTTATTGGTATGGTCAAATGGCTGATTCTATATTGAGATTCTACTTAAGAGATTACAAATCCAAATACAAAAAAGTTATATTGGGCTGTACCCATTATCCTATCTTAGAAAAACAAATAAAAAAATATACAAATTCCTTAATATTAGATCCTGCTGATGGAATAATAAACTTTTTAGAGGAAGAAGTTCAATTAAGCAAAAATAGTGGAGATATTAAAGTCAATTATTATATTACGGGAAATGTTGAAAAGTTTGAATCACTTTCAAAAGCTTTTATGTTTGATGTAAGTTATAAACCGTTTTTTAGTAAACTTAATTTAACCAAAATAAAAAGTAGAGAAAAAAACTTTGTTGATATCAGACAATAATTCAAAGGGATGATTAATTGTGGAAAATAACCCAGTAGTGTTCTTAATAACAGGGTTATCAGGAGCTGGGAAATCTACATTATTAAGAGCTTTAGAAGATGAACAATATTATACTGTAGATAATGTTCCTCCTAACTTAATAGAACATTTTTTAAACATTCTGTGTACTAGCAATGTAAAAAAACTTGCACTTGTTAGCGATATTCGGTGGAAAGATCCAGAAAGTTTATTTCATGTATTTAACAACATAGAAAAATTGGCAAAATGTGCTATGGAAATACATAAAGTATTTTTAAAGGCTGATAAACCTACAATAATAGATAGATACAAAAAATCTAGAAGGATTCATCCCCTTGAAAAGTCTCTAGAGATAGCTATTGATGAAGAAATACAAATAATGAGTAAAATAGAAAAAATATGCGACATTGTAATAGATACCTCTTCAACAGAACCTACTGAATTAAAAAAGAAGTTTTTCCAAATCATAAATGAAAATGTAAGAAAGTTAAGACTAAATATTATGAGCTTTGGATTCAAAGAAGGAATTCCTCCAACTGTTGATTATTTGGTAGATGTTAGATATTTACCAAACCCCTTTTATTATCCTGAAATGTATCAATTAACAGGATTAGATGAGAAAGTAATTCAGTTTTTAGAACAGTTTCCTGAAACTTATGAAACTATTAATAAGGTAGTTGAATTCGCTAAATTTGTACAAGATAAATACTCAGAAAGTGGACGTTACGAAGCTTACTTTTGTATTGGATGTACAGGCGGACAACATCGCTCTGTATATGTAGCGCAAAAGGTGTACGAAAAATTAAAAGCAGAAGGAAGAGATGTTTCGATTATTCATAGAGATTTAGCAAAAGCGATTAATTTTTAATACTCAAAATTCAAATTTTTTTTACTGGTGAGAATTATGAAAAGTATAGTTGCGATTGGTGGGGGAACAGGACTAAGCCAGGTTTTAAGAGGATTAAAATGGTACAAAGATATCGATATAGTTTCTATCGTTACAGTGACAGATGATGGAGGTAGTTCAGGTGCGATAAAAAATGACTTTGAAATACCTCCTCCCGGCGACATTAGAAATAACATCTTAGCTTTGGCTGAAAAAGAATCATTGCTAACTAAATTACTTGACTATAGATTTAATGAAGGATTCTTAAAAAATCATAACCTTGGTAACATAATTTTGCTAGCATTAACTAGGATGAATAACAACAATTTTCCTCTTGCTATAAAAACATTGTCAGAGGCGTTAAAAATAAGAGGAAGAGTGTATCCCTCTTCCTTAGATTTAATAAGATTGGCGGCAGAATTTGAAGATGGAGAAATATCGTTTGGGGAAACTAATATAGTTTCAAAAAACAAAAAAATAAAAAGGATTTGGTTGGACGGAAATGCTGAAGCTTTTGAAGAAAGTGTTTTGGCAATAAAAAATGCGGATCTCATAGTTTTAGGTCCAGGAAGTTTGTATACAAGTGTTCTTCCAAACATTTTAGTTGATGGCATCAGAAATGCAATTAATTCAAATCACAACAAAAGGGTCTATATCGCAAATATAATGACTCAGCCAGGTGAAACTACTGGCTATACCTTGAAAGACCATGTGAAAGAAGTAGAAAATTATCTTGGAGAAAAATTAGATTATATAATTGCGGATGATTCTAATTTACCACCCCAAGTAGAAGAAAGATATAAGGAAATGGGTGCTTCACAAGTCATTATAGATATGGATGGAGACAAAAGACTCATAAAGTCAAATTTGATTTATATAATAAATCAAGAAAAACCTATTGTTAGACATGATCCAAAAAAAATTTCTGAGTTGATAGTAAGATGTATAAACTGAGTTCCTTTTCTGAAAAAGTAAAATTGTCTTTAGTTAACTCCAAAATTCTGTTTCCAGAAGCGGAGTTTTTTGGTTTTTTTGTAGGGAAAGGAGAGAGTTTTGAATATCATAACGAAAAGTTAATAAAGATAAAAGTTACGTCAATGAATAGTTTAAAAAGATTATATAAAATAACAAAGATTTTTTATCCAGAAAAGATAGAATATAAATCATATAATGACAAAAGATTAGATCTAGGAAGTACTGGCATCATTTATTTAAAGAGGGAACTTCTCGAAAAAAGTTTAAAAAATTATTCACTATCATTTGACAAAGACAAATTCCCACCCTTTTTTAAAAAAGATCCTCTTGTTTTTGGTTCTTTTTTGAAAGGGTTGTTTCTTTCTTGTGGTTCGGTTTCAGTTAAAAATTCATATCATATGGAATTTAACTTACAAGATGTCAAAAAGAGTTTCCTTTTAGATATAGTTAAAACTTTTAGAGATCTTGTGGGAGTAAAAGCAAATATATTTAGTAAAGATAAAAAGACGAAAATTTATATAAAAGCTAAAGAAGATATTTTAAATACCTTAGAATTAATAGGAGCTGCAGAAGCTGTTTCTGAGTTATACAAACTTATAGGGGTAAGAAATATAAGAGGAAATGTAACTAGGACCGTAAATTTAATCTCAGCAAACGCTGAAAAAACTGTAAAAAGTTCTATGAAGCAAATAGAAGATATCCAAAAAATTGATAAAGCTATGGGTTTAGATAGTTTACCTAAAGATCTAAAAAGCATAGCCTTATTTAGATTAGAAAATCGCGATGCTAGCTTAAAAACAATGGCCGAAGAACTTGGTATGAAAAAATCTACTCTATACTATAAACTAAATAAAATTTCTAAAATTGCTAATTCTATAGAAAATTCTGATTAAAAAAGTATTTTTTAAGATTTGAATAAGGCGGTGTAACTGTGAGATGCCCGTTTTGTGGTTATGAGGAAACAAAAGTTCTCGATTCAAGACCTGTTGGGAAAGGTGCTTCTATTAGAAGAAGAAGAGAATGCCTTAGATGTGAGGGAAGGTTTACTACTTACGAAAGATATGAACAGAACAACATAAGAATAATCAAGAAGGATGGGAGACGCGAGCTATACAACAGACAAAAATTAACGCTTGGGATTGTAAAAGCTTGCGAAAAAACTCCCGTTACTACTGAACAGATAGAAGAGATTGTCGATAATATTGAGGAACAATTAAGAAAAAGTGGAAAGTCAGAAATCTCCTCTTCTGAAATTGGAGATAAGGTTATGGAACAGTTAAAAGTTGTCGATCAGGTGGCTTATGTTAGATTTGCTTCTGTTTATAGGGAATTTCGCGATCTTGATGGATTTTTAGACGCAATTAAAGAATTAAAGGATAACTAAGGGAGGAAGTCAAAAGTGGCTGAAGAAGTGTACAAACTTACTCGAGAAGGGTATGAAAAACTTAAAAAAGAAAGAGAAGAGTTAAAAAAGAAACTTATGGGAGAGATTGCTGAGAGAATAAAAGAAGCAAGAGAACTGGGTGATTTATCAGAAAACAGTGAATATGAAGAAGCTAAAAATGAGCAAGGAAAAATAGATTCTAGAATTAAAGAAATAGATTATATTTTGGATCACGCCGAAATTATAGAAAATAATGGGAACTCCGATAACTCTAAAGTTGATTTAGGTAAAAGAGTTAAAATAAAAGATTATCGTTTAAACCAGGAACAAGAATTCATTTTGGTAACTGCCCAAGAAGCAAACTTAGCCGAAAAGAAGATCAGCGTAGATTCTCCAATAGGAAGGGCGATACTAGGTCGTAAAAAGGGAGACATAGTTAAAATCAAAACTGCAAGAGGCGATTATAAGAAAATAGAAATTAAAGATATTTATTAAAGATTTTTTTAAAATTACAGAATTCAAGCACTATAGGAGGCAAAAAATGGACTTACGAAAACAACGATTGAGCCAAATAGAGGAACTAAGAGAAAAAGGTTATGAACCCTATAAATATAGATTTTCCAAAGATTACAATTCTCAACAAATTAAAGATTTATTTGACGATAGAATTAAAGCAGGACAACTTTTAGAGGAAATGGTATTTAATTACGCTGGCAGAATAATGACAATAAGAATGCATGGCAAATCTGCCTTCGTGGATTTAAAAGATGATTTTGGGCGGATACAAGCATATGTAAGATTGGATCAAGTGGGGGAAGATCGTTATGAATTTTTCAAAAAATATATTGATATTGGAGATTGGATGGGAATAAAGGGCTATCCTTTTAAAACAAAAACTGGGGAATTAACGCTATTAGTTCAAGAATTAGAATTACTTTCAAAGGCAATTAGACCATTACCAGAAAAATGGCATGGATTGAAAGACAAAGAAATTAGATATAGACAAAGATATGTTGATATGATTGCCAATGATAACGTAATAATAACTTTTAGGACAAGGTTTTTAGTTACACAATATATAAGGGAATTTTTAAATGAGAGAGGATTTTTAGAAGTTGAAACTCCTGTTCTTCAGATGATTATGGGGGGAGCAAATGCAAAACCGTTTATTACACATTTGAATGTTTATGACATAGATATGTACTTAAGAATCGCAACGGAACTTCATTTAAAGCGTTTAGTAGTTGGGGGAATGGAAAAAATATATGAAATAGGGAAAATTTTTAGAAATGAAGGAGTATCCAACAAGCACAATCCTGAGTTTACTACTCTCGAGCTATATCAAGCTTATGCTGACTACAACGATATAATGAATTTAACAGAAGAATTATTGTATCACGTTACAACAAAAATACATGGAACATCAAAGATAAAATATCAAGGTCAAGAATTAGACTTCAAACCTCCTTTCAGAAAAGTTAAAATGTGTGAGTTTATTAAAGAGAATCTTGGTATAGATATTCTTGAGTCATCTGATGAAGAACTTAAAAACTTTTTGAAAGAACAGGGTCAATTTGTGGAAATTGAAGACAGATACCATTATATTGATAAAATTTGGGATCTAGTTGAAGATAAAATAATAGAACCTACTTTTGTTATAGATTACCCAACAGAAATATCCCCATTAGCAAAAAGAAAAAGAGATGATCCTAGGCTCACGGAAAGATTTGAGCTAATAATAAACGGGACTGAGCTGGCGAATGCCTTTTCTGAGTTAAATGATCCTCAGGATCAGTTTGAAAGATTTAAAAAACAGATGCAATTGAAAGAACTCGGTGATGAAGAAGCACAAACAATGGATCTTGATTTTATAAGAGCTTTGGAATATGGTCTTCCTCCTACAGGTGGCTTAGGAATAGGTATTGATAGATTGTGTATGCTTTTAACTGATACCCCTACAATAAGAGACATCATTCCATTTCCAATTGTAAAACCTATGTCATTTGAGGATGAAGAAGCTTTGTTGAGAGATGAAGAGGGTTAATCCCCTTTATTTTTTGAATTTAATAAAAATGAATATATATAATAAAAGTTATACTGAATTTTTATAACTTCAAAAACATCTATAAAAAGTAATAGCTAAGGGAGGAATAATACATGGCAAGAAAATGTGAGATATGCGGCAAAGAGCCCAAGTCAGGAAATAAAGTTGCTAAATCAAAAGTAATTACAAAAAGAACATGGAAACCAAACGTTCAAAAGATAAGAATTGTTATGCCAGATGGTTCGGTTAGAAGAAAGTATGTATGCACAAGATGTTTGAAAGCCGGAAAAGTACAAAAAGCCCATTAAATCAATTAAAAACATCGGCCAAGTTAAAAGCCGATGTTTTTATATTTTTTAAATTTTAACTTTTAGATTTGGCGTGCCTGGCCGGATTTGAACCGGCAACCTCCGGATCCGCAGTCCAACGCTCTATCCTATTGAGCTACAGGCACAATGACATAAATGAATGGCGGAGAGGGAGGGATTCGAACCCTCGGTAGAGTTACCTCTACACTTGCTTAGCAGGCAAGCACCTTCGGCCACTCGGTCACCTCTCCGTAGTTTAACACCTATCTATTTATCTGAATAATTATAACATTTATAAAAATTTATGTCAAGGATACGCGTTAGATCATATTAAATTTTTGTAGGGAACGATATGAATTCAAACGGTTTTAAATGGTTTGTGTTATATTTCAGAAAAACCAAGATTCGGACAAACATCTAGATCTAATTTGCTAAACAATTTTCTTTGATATTTTTCGTATGCTGCTCTTGCAATCATAGCTGCATTATCGGTACATAACGTCAAACGGGGATAATAAATATTTAGCTTGTCTTTATATTCGTCCAATTTTTTTCTTAACACTAAGTTAGATGCAACCCCTCCAGCAATTACCACTTCATGTATATTGTTTTCTAAAGCATACTTTGTTACTTTATGAACTAAGGTTTCTGTAATAGCTTCTTGAAAAGAGGCAGCTATGTCTTCAATTTTAGCTTCAGGATGTTCTTTAACAAAATATAGAACAGAAGTTTTTAACCCAGAAAATGAGAAATCGTAACCCACATCATATAGAGGCTTCGGGAAATTATAAATACTTTTTCCATTTTTGGCTTTGTCCTCGATGATAGGACCTCCAGGGTAACCAAGACCGAGGATTCTTGCTACTTTATCAAATGCTTCCCCTGCCGCGTCGTCTCTTGTTTGGCCTATAATTTCATATTCCAAATAATCTTTTGTCAAAATCAACATTGTATGTCCACCTGAAACCAAAAGTGTTAAGAAAGGCGGCTTTAATTCAGGGAAATCAAGAAAATTAGCGTATATATGTCCAACTAAATGGTTTACCCCTATAAAAGGTACCTTAAGAGATAACGACATCCCCTTGGCAAAACTTGTCCCGACTAGCAACGAACCAATCAATCCAGGACCATAAGTTGCAGCGATTGCATCAATATCATAGGGCGTTGTTTTAGATTCTTCGAAAGCTTTTTGAGCAAGTTTATATAGAAATTCTATATGTTTTCTTGCAGCAATTTCCGGTACCACACCCCCAAAAACCTTATGTATATCAATTTGAGAAATAATTAAGTTTGAAAGTAAATTATTTGTCCCTTCTAGTATAGCAATAGCTGTTTCATCACATGAAGTTTCTATAGCAAATATAATTGGTTCTTTTTCTATTTTATGCAGTCTCCTTTCTTTGAAAAACTGGTCTTTTATGAATTATAGCGTTTTCATCAATTATTATTTTAGTTACTTTGTTTTTCATTTCAGGGGCTTCATACATAATATCTATCATAACTTCTTCGAAGATAGTCTTTAAAGCTCTAGCTCCAGTACCCCTTTTCAAAGCCTGTTCAGCAATTAATATTAGTGCTTCAGGTGTAACTTCTAATTCAATACCTTCCAGTTCAAGCATCTTTTTGTATTGTTTTAACAAAGCATTTTTTGGTTCGGTAGCAATTTTTATCAAATCTTCAACACTCAAATCATTTAGAGTAGCAATTACAGGAAATCTTCCAACAAACTCTGGAATTAAACCATATCTAATTAAATCATCTTGTATAATATTGTCTAATAATTCTCCGGCTCTTTGATCTTTGTTACTTTTAATGTCTGCACCAAATCCTATAGATGAATCTTTGATTCTCTGTTTAATAATATCTGTTAAACCATCAAAGGCACCACCAGCTATAAAAAGGATTTTGGAGGTATCAACTTGTAGGAATTCTTGATACGGATGTTTCCTCCCTCCTTGTGGAGGTACATTGGCTATCGTTCCTTCCACTATCTTAAGCAGACCTTGTTGTACTCCTTCACCCGATACATCACGCGTTATAGATGGATTGGGGGATTTCCTAGCTATTTTATCTATCTCATCTATGTAAATAATACCTTTCTGAGCTCTTTGAACATCGAAATCTGCAGCTTGTAGTAGCCTTAAAATTACATTTTCAACATCTTCACCCACATATCCAGCTTCAGTCAAAGTTGTTGCATCAGCAATGGCAAAAGGAACATCCAGCACTTTCGCTAGGGTCTTTGCAATTAAAGTTTTTCCAGTTCCTGTAGGACCAATCAGTAAAACATTAGATTTCTCTATTTCAACATCATCGATATCAACAGCAGAAAAAATTCTTTTATAATGATTATAAACGGCCACAGAAATAATTTTTTTAGCTTTTTCTTGGCCAATTACATAATTATCTAAATAACTTTTCAATTGTTTTGGTGTTAATGGAGTTTTTTTAGATTGTTTTTTTCTTTCTGTTGCTTTTGCCCTGTTTTCTTCAACGAGATCGCTAAAAAGGTCTATACACTCGTCACAAATATATATACCGTTTGGCCCTGCTACTAGAGCATCAGCTTGACTGTATGGTTTACCGCAAAAAGAACAGTGTTTTTCAGCCATTGATTTTTCCTCCTAAGTCTCATAAAATACTTTATGTTATTATCAATTCAAATTTTAACACATTTTTGTTAACTTGATTATAACAAACTCATGTATTTATCTCCACTGTCGGGAGCAATTGTCACTATTCTTCTTCCTTTTCCAAGTCTAGCAGCTAGTTTTAAAGCTGCCGCTATGTTAGCTCCCGAAGAAATCCCTACAAATAATCCTTCGATTTTTGACAATTGTTTAGTTACGTCAATAGCTTCTTCATCTGTAATTTGCATAACTTCGTCTATTAAATCCATGTTCAAATTATCAGGTATAAATCCGGCACCTATGCCTTGTATCGTGTGTGATCCCGGATTACCACCTGATAAAACCGGTGAATTAGAAGGTTCAACAGCGACTATTCTAACACAATCGGAAAAGGTTTTTTTTAATGCTCTAGCAATACCAGTAATAGTTCCTCCGGTTCCCACCCCTGCAACAAAAACATCTAAAGAATAATCCATCTGCTTGATTATTTCAGGTCCAGTTGTAACTTCGTGTGAATATGGGTTAGCGGGGTTAGAAAATTGATTAGGCATGAACCCTTTTGTTTGTTCAACTATTTCAATCGCCTTATTTATGGCTCCTTTCATGCCTTGTTCAGCGGGAGTTAATATTAATTCGGCACCTAAAATTTTTAGTATTTTTTTTCTTTCTTCACTCATACTTTCAGGCATTGTTAATATTACTCTATATCCCTTACTTTTACCTATAGCCGCAAGAGCTATTCCAGTATTACCACTAGTGGGTTCGACAATTATATTTTGAGTTTCATTCAGTTCATTGTTTATTTCTGCATGTTTAATCATAAAAAATGCAGGTCTATCTTTAATACTACCTGCAGGATTATTTTTTTCTAATTTAACAAAAACCCTTCCTGGTTCGATTAATCTAGATAGAGTAATCATTGGAGTGTTACCAATTGAAGTATAAATCATGTTTAAAATTCCCCCTTTATTTTTGCTAAAGAATATAATCTGAATTAATCGTATTGCTTAAATCATAATAATTGGAAGATGGACAATTTAACTTTTTGATTTTGGCAGGAACTCCGACGACTAAAGACTTGGGCGGAACATCCATTAAAACAACTGCATTAGCACCTATTACAGAATCATCTCCAATATAGATATGACCTAGAATTTTGGCTCCGGCTCCAATCATTACATTTTTACCAACGATGGGATGTCTTTTGCCTGAAGTAACTTTTTTTGCGCCAAGCGTTACTCCTTGGTAAATTAAGCTGCCGCGGCCGACGCTAGCGGTTTCACCAATAACAACTCCAAATCCATGGTCAATAACCACACCAGGTTCGATTAAAGCAGCAGGATGTATATCCATAGAATGAATGATTTTACTCAAAACGTAAATAATATAGGAAATAGGGTATATTTTATATCTATAGAAAAAATTAGCAAATCTATATGCCATAAGTCCGTGAAAAGAAACGGATGTAAAAAACACTTTCCATTTATTTTTGGCTGTAGGGTCCTTTTCTACATACATGTCCAAATCTTGTGATAGATCTTTAAAAATTTTTATGAAGTCTTTAAAAAAGTTAATTATCTTCATCCTCTTCACTCTCCCCGATTAAGATTAATCCTTACAAAAATTATCAACATTAACCACAAAAATTATACACTGATTTCTTTTCAATTTAATATTATTTATTTTAATTATTGTTAATTTTTCAGTCATAAAAATAATTAAAGAAATAATCGTGTGTTCGCATTAAAACAGTACTTATTAAAAGAGAATATTTGAATTAATTTATTATATATCATAAATAAATCAACGGAAATATTTATATAAAAAAACAATTAAAAAGTATAAAAAGATTTAGCCGTAATAATTACTATTTGTCTATTTCTTTGAGGTTATTGTGAGGCACTTTTGAATTCTTTAACCAAAAAGCTGGCACATTTGTTTTGTTTTTCATCAACTAATATCATTTCTCTTTCATTCAAATATACTTTTATATTTTCTGACATTCTGGATAAAATTGATCTTAGCTTTCTTATATGTATTGGAATCATGTATTGATTTTTAAAGGAATAAGGTAATTTAAACGAAATTTTTGAATTTTGTTCTTCTTTATATATATAACTATTGTTTTCTTTTAGAACAAGATTAGCTATATTGCTCTCTGTAAATGTTACATACAATTTGCCTAAGGCTTTTTTTAGATCTTTGGTATTTATAATCGTTTCTTCTATGTAATCTAATTGTATAACGATAGGTTTTCTATAATCAGGTTTTGTTGAACAGATTTTAATAAAAACACCTGGAATGTGTAATATAATGTTGTTTTTATCGATTCCAAACTCTAACGTAAGGTTTTTATTTAATAGGCCTAATGATTTTACTATATGCCTAGCGGAAATAAAAGGGATTTCTCTATGAAATTCAAGTTTTGAAGGGGCAAAATTGGCATTTAATTTGTAAAAGTTACAAATATATCCAAACAATATATTGTTCTCGACTGTAAGTATGTCTATTACGTCTCCTTCACTCGCCGAGGCAGAAACAAAATCCATCTTATCAACAAAAGATCCTACTTTTTTTCTGTTTAAAACGGTAAAATCTTTATTTAATTTCTGTATTTTATCATCTTTCAATTTTTCTATTTTACTGTTTAATCGCATTCCTTCCAGTTCAAAAATTATTTCATCATCGTCAACAGAAATTTTAACTAAAGAATCGTCATTTACCTTAGTGCCTTTAATTATGCCTTTTAAATATTGAACCGGTACTATCGCGACGCCATCAAAAGGCAAAAACTCTTTAGTAGCATTTAAATGTAGCTCAGCGCATCCGTCTGTCGCAAAAATTCTTAGAGAATTATTGTAATAGAAAAATGCGTTTCTAAACGTTGGTTCAACTGTTCCACAAAAAGCGTCAAGAAAATTAGTGATTTTTTTGAATTCTAAAAAGGTTAACCATCCTTCCACGTGAGTTAGCCTCCAAACAAAGAGATCTGGTTTGTTTCTGGCAAATCTTTTAGGACTCCTAATTCTTTCAAGGTCTGAACGTTTGTTTTATTACAACCAGTTTTTGAAACAAAATCTTCGATTGATCTAAATTCTTCCCCTCTAGCACGGATAATTTTTTCTGCGGCTTTTTCTCCAAGATTTGGAATTTTTGTGAATGGCACTAAAAGATAATTATCTACTATTAAAAATTCTTTGGCATCTGATTTATATAGATCGACCATTTTAAAGTTAAAGCCTCTTAACATCATTTCAAGTGCTAATTCTAAGTTTATCATTTCATTCTTTTTTCGTGTGTCAACATCTGACATACGTAATTCATAAATCCTTTTCTTAATAGCCTCTTTTCCAGAAAAAATAACTTTTATATTGAACTCATCACCTTTTATTGTAAAATAGGTAGCATAAAAGGCTAAAGGATAATAAACTTTATACCAAGCAATTCTAAAAGCCATACTAACATATGCGGCAGCATGCGCTTTTGGAAAAAGGTATTTAATTTTTTTACAGGATGTTATAAACCATTTAGGAACTTCAAAATTTCTCATTAGCTCTTCGTCTTGGTCATTAATTCCTTTTCCTTTTCTTACCTTTTCCATTATTAAAAATGCTTCTTTTGGGGGAACACCTTTTGAAATTAAAAAGTTCATAATATCGTCTCTACATGATATTACTTCCTCCAAGGTAGCTACTTTGTTATCAATCCAAGTTTTTGCTATGCCAGACCAAACATCCGTTCCGTGAGAGAGTCCTGAAATCCTTACCAACTCAGCAAAACTCTTTGGTCTTGTATCTTCGAGCATCTTTCTAACAAAAGTTGTTCCAAACTCAGGAATTCCTAAAGTTCCAACTGTAGTACCTAACTCATTTTTTAAATCAACATTTAATTCTTTTGTAGAAGAAAAAATGCTGAGAGTTCTTTTATCATCCATAGGGATTTTCATAGGATCAACACCGGTTAAATCTTTCAACATTTTAAGAAATGTTGGATCATCATGTCCAAGTGCATCAAGTTTGACTAAATCATCATGAATGACATGATAATCAAAATGGGTTGTCTGTACACCAGAAGTTGAATCATTTGCTGGGAATTGAATGGGAGTAAAATCATATATTTCTAATTCTTTAGGAACAATCATTAGTCCTCCAGGATGTTGACCTGTTGTCCTCTTAACACCAGTAATAGCGCTCGCTATTCTCTGGATTTCCGAATTTTTCAAGATTCTCTCATTTTCACAGTATTTTCTTGAGAATTCAAACGCTGTTCTTTCAGCGATAGTAGAAATAGTTCCGGCTCTGAAAACGTGATCTTCTCCAAACATTTGTTCTATATACTTATGAGCTTTTGATTGATAATCACTAGAGAAATTTAAATCTATATCAGGAATTTTATCTCCTTCAAACCCCATAAAAGTTTCAAAAGGAATATTTTGACCATTTTTTTCCATTTCTGTTCCACATAAATCACACTTTTTTCTTGGAAGATCGTAACCTGAACCAACATTACCTTTTTCTATAAATTCACTTTTTTTACACTTAGGACATACATAATGAGGAGGCAACGGGTTTATTTCTGTTATCCCCAACATTGTAGCTACAAACGAAGATCCTACTGAACCTCTTGAGCCGACTAAATATCCGTCTTCTACGGACTTGTTTACTATTCGTTGTGATATAAGGTATAACACAGCGTAACCATGCTTTATTATTGAATTTAATTCTTTGTTTAATCTATCTTCAACTATTTTAGGTAAAGAATTACCGTATATCTCATAAGCTTTTTGTAAAGCCATCTCTTTTACATCTTCTTCAGCATTTTCAATTGTTGGAGGATTTAATTTTTTATTCAACGGTTGAATTATTTCAATTTGATTAGCAATGTTATGAGAATTATAAATAACGACATTTTCAGCTATATCTTTATCTTCAAAAATTCGCATTGCTTCCTCAATCATTTCATTTGTTGTTCTTAGGTATTTGTGCGAATTTGTGGGCTTTCTTTGTTCTGCAAATTTTAAAGTGTTTAAAAATATTACATCTTCTTTATCAAGATAATGAGCGTTAGATACCATAACAACTGGAACATTCAATTCTTTTCCTAAATTGTATATTGATTTATATATTTTAGTTATTTCTTTATTAGATATTTTTGAACCTATTTCAAGTGAGTTGATAGGAATGATTTCTAAATAATCATAGAATTTCGCTATCTCAATTATTTCTTCATGTGAGGCCCCTCTAAGGTAGGCTTCTATAATTTCTCCTTCTTCACCACAGCTTCCTATTAAAAGGCCTTCTCTCATTTTAGATAATTCGCTTTTTAAAATTCTGGGAACTCTATAGAAATATTTTACATGAGAATTTGAAACAAGTTTGTATAAATTTTTTAAACCCGTTTTATTTTTTACTAAAATGGTCATACGTGTTGGTCTAATTCTTCTGTAATCTATAAATTTTTTTAATTTTTCAAGTTCAGAAAGTTTGGTTACTTTTTTATTTTTTGCCATTTCAATAAGTTTCAAAAAGACCAATGCTGTAACGTTAGCATCTTCATGAGCTCTATGATGTTCGAAATTTCCAAGATTTAATTCATCTACAACTTTATCTAGAGAGTATCCTTTCAAATTTAGCAACGATTTTGACAAAGCTAAGGTATCGATGTATGTTTGCTCAAAATGTTCATTATATATTTTTACTACCCATTCTCTCAAAAATCTATAATCAAAATCTGCATTGTGTGCAACTAAAATTGTACCTTCAATGAAACTTAAAAACTCTGGTAAGACGACTTCTATAGGTTTTTCTTTTTCCAACATTTCATTTGTAATACCTGTAAGATTAGTAGTAAATTGTGATATTGTTTTTTTTGGTTTAACTAATCTATGAAATTTGGAGACAATTTTCATATCTTTTATTTTCACTGCACCTATTTCTATGATTTCGTTTAAAGCAGGTTCCAAACCAGTTGTTTCTAAGTCAAAAACAACATATTCAGCTTCTTCTATTATTTTATCTTCTTTTAAAAATGAAATAATGTTTATAAATTCATCTACTACATAGGCTTCCATACCAAAAATTGATTTAATACCTTTTGCAACTGCTATGTCATAGAATTCGGGAATACTTTGGACAACCCCAATATCTGTAATCGCAATAGCCTCATGCCCCCATCTTTTAGCAGTATTTACGATTTCTTCTATATCAAGTAAACCTTCCATTGAACTTAGTTTTGAATGTGAATGAAGTTCAATCCTTTTTTGAGGGTAGGTATCCTTTCTTTCAAAAGGATCCAAGCATAATTTAATCAGATTTATAGGTCTAATAGCAAATTCCTTTATAAAATTATCGTAAAATGTCGTTCCTTCAACAAGTAAAATATCGTTTACAGCGAGATTTTTATATAGTGTAATCGCAGTTTCTGAAAAAGCTTTTATAACGGCTGAGCTTTTTTTATCTGTTATATAAATTGAAGTTATTGGACCTCTTTCATTATGTTCAATATAAAATATTTTTCCACTAACTACAACAGAAACTCCCTCATTCATTGGAAGTATGTTTAAAGGCATTGGAATTTTTTTGAATTCTTTCCCCAAGATAATTTCTAAACCTTCTGCATTTATTACATCAGGCTGCGAAGCTATTGCTGGATCATAAGTAATTGAAGATTTTGTTGTATTTTGTTTAAAGGTTTCTTCTACAACAATCTCATAAAATATTTTTTCACCTAGTAGTTTGAACAATAGTTCTTCGAACTCATTAATTGAATTCATCAATCTTGTTTTTACGATTGGATAAGGAGTTTTGAAAATTAACTTATCACCTTCAGTTACATTGGGGGACAAGAATCGTAGATAATCTTTAAGTGGATGAGAATGTATAATTTTTTCCCAATTGTTTACAATGAACTCCGGATTTTTGTAACTTGAAGAGTTAATTGTAACATCTTTCTTTAATAGTCTTTCGAAAAACATTTTTAGTTTGTCAATTGAAATATTGGTATCAGAATTGTGTAAATTTACTTCAACTTGATTTTCTTGAAAACTAATGTTTCCTTTAATTTTGAAAGGAATAAAGCCTAAATATTCTAAAAAAAATTCGTTTAAATCTTTCATTTTAATAAATTCCTCCTAAAATTTGCATGACAAAAAGCAGCTGCTAAAGCATCAGCTGCATCATCAGGAGTGGGGGTTTTTTCTAATTTTAAAATCAATTTTAAAGCTCTTTGAATCTGCCCCTTCTCAGCATGACCATAACCTGTAACAGCTTGCTTAATTTGGTAAGGTGTATATTCATATATGGGAATTCCTTCTTCTTCAAGTGTTAGTAGTATGACTCCCCTTGCTTCTCCAACTTGAATTGCTGTAGCAACATTTTTAAAAAAGAATAGTTCTTCAACAGCTGCTTCGTCTGGCTTATAGAAATTAATCAAATTTTTTAAATCTTTCTTTATTTTTAAAAGTCTCTTTGATAAATTTAAGTCTTTATCAGTATAAATAACTCCATAATCTAAAGTGTTATAATTGTTTCTGTTTTTTTCAAGTACACCGTATCCTATCTTACCATATCCCGGATCTATACCTAATATTACCATTTTATGTTCCCCAAATATTTTCAATTTCATATATTTCTTTTGGTATGTCTTTAGACAAGTTTTCACATCCATTTTCTGTTATTAATAAATCATCTTCAATTCTTATACCAATCTTTTCTTCTGGTATATAAAGACCTGGTTCGTTTGTAATAACCATGCCGGGTTCAAGCTTTATTTTTTTCCCTCCTACATCGTGGGTATCCAATCCTAAAAAGTGTGAAATGGAGTGAAAATAATATTTAGAAAGTTCTTCATCTGAATTAATTAAATTAATTTCTTTACATCCTTTGGCCAGACTTTTCTTTGCGATTTCGTTTAATTCAAAAAGGGTTATACCAGGTTTTGTTTCGTTTTGGACTTCTTTCATTGTATTTAAGACCACTTGATATATTTCTTTTTGTCTATCTGTAAATTTTCTGGAAATGGGAAAGGTTCTTGAAATGTCGGCGCTGTAGTATTGGTATTGAGCTCCTAGATCTAGTAAGACTAAGTCTCCTTCATTAGTTTTACAGTTATTAGAGGAATAATGTAAAATTGTTGAATTTATTCCAGATGCTACTATTGGCTTGAAAGCAAAATCTGTTACCCCATTTTTTCTTAAAATAAAATCAAAATAAGCCTCTAATTCGTATTCATACATTCCTGGTTTCGCATTTTGCATCAAATAAATTATGGCTTCTTGAGTTATTGAAATAGCCTTTTTGATATTTTCAATTTCAGTTTCATCTTTTTTCACTCTTAATCTATTGACTATTTTTGAAACGTCCTTGATTTTTACATAAGGAAAATTATAAGTTATTTCTTTTGCTAGTTTTTTTTCAGTAGTATTATTTTCCCAATCTACATTTTTTAAATAAAAATAAACATCTTCTATATGGTATGTCCAAAGAGTATTACCTAGGAAACTAAAAAATTCGTCAATGTAATATATGTTATTTATTTTTACTTCAGACTTTTCAGAACATTCTTCTTTACTAGGTTTTTCTCCTATCCATCTTGCTAAAATAGGATCATTTCTTTCAATAAATAATTTTTCGTAAATCTCGCCTTCAGTTTTATATATTACGAAAAATGAATTTTCTATAGCTAGGTTAGTGAAATAAAAAAAATTTCTATTTGGAGAAAATAAGTAACGTTCATCTCCACTTTTAATAGGACTCTTGGATGAATAAAATATTACCAAAGAGTTGTCATCTAAAGAATTCAGAAGTTTTTCTCTTCTTAATTTAACAATAGACATTTTGTGGCCTCCTGAGTGATTTTTGTTTGTTGCTTATAGAAGTTTAAATTGTCTAAAGTATTCATTTTAAAATATTTTAGATTGAAATATTAAAAGCAGGAATTCATCTCACATTATACATCTTAACGGAAGAAAGAACAACACTTTTTTACTCTTTAAATATTTTAATTTGTAAGTTCTTTTTGAAAAATCTTAATTTCTAATCAAAAGTAATATTTTTTAATTTAGTTTTAATTTTCTTCCTGTAATTTTATTATATCATTTAATGAATAGCACTTTTTAATTTTAGGAATTTTTCTAAAGAAAGTATTTTTTCATCCGATAAGTAATTAGTTATAAAGTGATATTTATATAATCAATATCAGATTGAAAAGGATGTGAGGAAATGTTTGACGAGGATAAAGTTCGTATAAAAATAACAGGAATCAAAAACGAAGAATCAATAGTTGATTCTGATAAATACAGTAATTTTGAAGAAATGGTGAAAAATTATATAGACATTACTCAAGGAGTTTTAACAAAAATAAAGATAAACGAAAAAGAAATTCCTTTGACTTATTATGATGAAATAAAAGACGCTTTTTTTGAAGGTGGAGAAGAGGTTGAACTAGAGTTCAGTTCTAGAGATTCGGTCCTTTTACTTCTTATTTCGCAGTCTTATGAATACATTAACAAAGTTCGTGAAAGCTTAGAAAAAGTTTCGCAGGAAATTTTGTTGAATACACCGGAAGGTCATAATTTATTGAATAGTGTAGCTGAAGGTATGCAAGCTTTGTTAGACATAATAGAACAAACACGAATTTATACAGGAATAAATTTTTACGAATATTCAGAACTTGAAGAGATTCAAAACATTCTTTCAAAATTGATCGATGCTCAAAACAACAACGATTTTTTGGAACTATCAGACATTGTCGGCTCTGAGTTTGAAAAGATTTTGGATATATTCGAACATTTGCTGGATAAGGCACATAATATTTTACAGTAGTATCTAAGGAGGCTGTCTTATGACCAATTTTCAAAATTCTAATATTTATTTTGAGAACAGTGTAAAAACTGCAAGTCCTACCAAACTCGTCGAATTATTATATAAAAATTCAATTGAAAGACTTGAAAGGGCAATAAAGGCGATAGAACAAAATAATCTAGTTGAAGCTAACAAAGAGATTATAAGAGTTGAAGATATTATTTTAGAATTAAATATTTCGTTAAATATCGAAAAAGGTGGAGATGTTGCTAAAAATCTTAGGTCGCTATATAATTACATTTATCAGCAATTGATTCAAGCAAATTTGAAAAAAGATATAAGTATTTTATCAGAAGTAAAGTCGTTAATTCAAGATCTTTATGAAACTTGGAGACAGGTTGTGAAAAAAGATATTGAAACTTCAAGGCAAATTAACGCTGGCTCCTTAGATCCAAAATTTGATATCAAATATTAAAAATATTACTCGTTAAGAATTCAGAAATTTCTGAAACATTCGTCAAAAGAAGGCGAATGTTTTTTTATATATTATTATTACAAAACTATTTTCATTGAAATATAATAGACTTTAAATAATATAATATTAAAAATAAGGTATAATTTTATATCTAAAACAATTAACTAAAAACGGCCAGTGAAAGGAGAATATTTTGTGAATAGTCTAGATAAAAAAGCTGAAGAAATTCTTGATGAGAACATTGTAATTGATGCTCATTTTGATTTGTTGATGGATTTATCCGCTCAAAGAAAATTAGGGTTTTGTAAAGTTATGGAAAAGGATCATCTTGAGAATTTTAAAAAAGGAAAATTAAATTGTGTTGTTTCTTCAATATTTATTGAAAACTACATGATTCCAGAATTATCTTTAAGGGAGTCTTTAAATCAAATAAGTGCTCTATACCAAGAGATTAGAGAATCACCAAGTTATTTCATGATGTGTAAAACTTTTGAAGATGTACAAAAAGCAAAAGAAGAAAATAAAATTGGCATATTTTTATCTTTTGAAGGCGTAGAACCATTATATAATGATTTGAATTTACTCGAAATTTTTTATGAATTGGGAGTAAGGTTTGTGGGGATTACTTGGAGTAGAAGAAATTATGCCGCTGATGGTAGTAGATTCTCTGAGCCAGATCCCGAAAAAAATTCAAATGGTCTTTCAGACTTTGGGTTTGAATTAGTAAAAAAAGCTCAAAAAATGGGTATGATAATTGATGTAAGTCATCTCAATGATAAAGGTTTTTGGGATGTAATGAAAATTACTACTCAGCCTATTATAGCCTCTCATTCAGATTGCAGAAGTATTGTAAATATAGAAAGAAATTTGACAGATGAACAGATCAAAGCTCTTGCCTCTACAGGAGGAGTAATTGGTATAAACGCGTTAAATAAATTTGCTTCCAGAATGCCAGAAAATGCAGATGTTTATGATTTAGTGAACAATATTGATCATATAGTTAATTTAGTTGGAATCGATTTTGTAGGTTTGGGATTCGATTTTTGTGGGCATTTGAGAAAGTTCGAACCTCTCATAGTAACTCAAAATAAGGTATCACGTTCATTTGAGATTTTAGAAAATCATTCAAATATACCTGTTCTAGTAGAAGCACTTTTAGAAAAAGGGTATAGTGATAAAGATATAAAGAAAATTTTAGGAGAAAACTTTTTACGAGTGTACAAGCAAGTTTTAAAAAATGATTCATTTCTTTAATTTCGA
This sequence comes from Thermotogota bacterium, assembly GCA_029780115.1. GTDB lineage: Bacteria > Thermotogota > Thermotogae > Petrotogales > Petrotogaceae > Defluviitoga. Next base: position 45,228 of record JAKOZG010000002.1, on the reverse strand, counting down.
ATGAGGTTAAAATGTGATAAAATTAATGTAAAGATATATTGTTGAAAAATAAAATGGGGTAGGAGAATGAAATGCCGGGTTATCTAACACACATTATTTTTGGACATAAGATTTTCCCTGGAAACATGAAAAATGTCAAGATGTTTAATATAGGTCTAATGGGTCCAGATATTTTTTATTACGATAAATCTGATCCTAAATATAAAATAATTGCGGATACATTGCATGAAGTTGACACAACAAATTTAATTAAGAAACTCGAAATAGAAAGTCGAGAGTATGCACTAGGATATTATTTGCATAATTACTTAGACAAAAAAATTCATCCTCAAATAACAATTTTGGAAAGAATTACTGGCAAATCTCATACAAAATTAGAAACATTAATTGATGCTGCCTTATTAAAAAGAGAATGGCATACAACAGTTGCTAGATTAGATAAGAATTTTTTTCCTCAAAGATTGCCAGCAAGATTTGTTAGAATTTTTGAGGAGGAATTATATAATAATTATGGGATTGAAGATGCCCGTATTAAAGAAGTATACGGTACATTTTTAAAAAATTTTTCTCTCTTATATGATTTTTACTATGTAAAAGCTATTTTAGCGTACGTATTATATTTTATAACATTTGGAAGAATCAATTACAAAGATTATTACATATTTAAAACTCCATCAATAAATATTTTGAAAGATTATGGAATAGACGTTTTGTGGAAAGAAGCTTTTAACGAAGTAGGACCTTTAGTTAAGGAACATTTTTAGTTTTTTTATCCAGATTCATTAATTAAATGACATAACACATTCATAAGGAAGTGAATGAAATATATGAGTTCAGGCAGTTTAGTAGTTATTGTTGGTCCAATGTATTCCGGAAAAACTTCTGAGTTAATATCCTTTATTGAAATTTATTCTTTAGGAAAGAAAAAAATAAAAGCTTTCAAGCCGAAGATAGATTTTCGATATAATAATACCCAAATAACTTCTCATTCAAAATCTGCAGTTGATGCTATCGCAATAGTTCAACCAAGAGAAATTTTAACGTATTTGGAAGGTAATGAAAAGGCTGTTTTTATTGACGAAATACAATTTTTAGATGAAACATTAAGAGAAGTCGTACTAGAAATGGTTGATTCTGGAATAGATGTTTACTGTGCTGGTTTAGATTTGAGCTTTAAGGCTGAGCCGTTTATTGTCACCGCACTTCTTATGGCTCATGCAGATAATATAATAAAAAAGAAAGCAGTATGTCATGAATGTGGAGAGTACAATGGAACATTGACATATAAGATTGTTGGAAATGGAGATGAGATAATAGACATAGGAGGGTTTGATAAATACATTGCTGTGTGTAGGGACTGTTATATAAAACTAAAAAAGAAAAAAGAAGAGACAGAGATTTCAAGATTAAATAGACCTTTAGAAAAAAGAGTTTAGATTTAAGATGGTTCAAAAGAATTTTTAAAATGTTCAAACAAGGGTTAGTGAGGAGGTTGTCTTAAGTGGAAATTTCAAGTATTTATGATACAACTGAATTAGCGAACAAAGTAAAAATGCCTTGGCTAGGTTATGGTACCTATAAAGCACATGGAAATGAATTAAAAGAAGGAGTAAAATATGCTTTAAGTATAGGTTATAGATTGATAGATACAGCAGAAATGTATGAGAACGAAAGAGAAATAGGTCGAGCCATAAAAGATAGTGGAGTTCCTAGAGAGCAAATTTTTATAACGTCTAAAGTGTGGAACACAAACCAAGGTTATGAAAGCACTTTGAAAAGTTTTCAAAAATCTTTAAAAAGATTGGATATAGAATATTTAGATTTATATTTGATTCATTGGCCAGTAAGCGGAAAATATATTGAGACATGGAAAGCATTGGAAAAATTGTATAAAGATGGGAAGGTTAGGGCAATAGGTGTAAGTAACTTCTTAATAAATCACTTAAAAGATGTGATGGATAAATGCGAAATAGTGCCAATGGTCAATCAAATTGAATTTCATCCCCATTTGATACAATGGGATCTTTTAAATTTTTGTAAAAGTAATAAAATTCAGGTTGAAGCATGGAGCCCTTTGATGAGAGGAAAAGTTAACGAAATTCCAGAAATTGTAAATATTGCAAAAAAATATAATAAAACTCCTGCTCAGATAGTGTTACGATGGGATTTACAGCATGAAGTTATAACTATACCAAAATCTGTTCGCAAAGAAAGAATCAAAGAAAATTCAGATATCTTTGATTTTGAGTTAAGTGTGTCAGATATGAAAATAATAGACAGTTTAGATCAAAACAAAAGATATGGAGCAGATCCTAACGATTTTTAAATTAAATATTATAAAACAAAAAATGAGAGTGGTAAAAAGCCAATATGGCTTCTTACCACCTCTCATAATGTATTCTTTCCTCTTTGAATCTATTTTCATATCCTTTTTCCTCAGCGGGATATCCTACTGGAACTATGCATAAAGGTACAATGTTTTCAGGCAAATTAAACAATTTTCTAAGAGCTTCTTCTCTTTCTTTGTTAGGATGTACGCCAACCCAGACAGCACCTAATCCTTGATGTACAACCTCAAGTAAAAGGTTTTCTGTAGCTGCACTACAGTCCTGAACCCATCTGCCTTTTGAGACTTCTTTTTCTAGATCTCCACAAACTATTATTGCAACTGCTGCATCTTTAACCATTTTTGCATAAGGTTGAACTTCTGAGATCTTTTTTAGTGTTTCTTTGTTCTTGACAACAATGAATTCCCATGGTTGCTGGTTGTTAGCAGAAGGAGCTTGCATGGCTGCATGTAAAAGCTTTGCTACTACTTCATCTGGAATTTCCTTGTCTTTATATTTTCTAATGCTCCTACGATTTAAAATCTCTTTTAAAATTTCCATTCTAGATTCCTCCTTAGTATTCTCAATACTTTTAAAAAACAAAGTCGTACCGATCCAATTTTACCATTTTTATAGACTAATAATAAATAATATTTATGTATGAGTTAATACTAATAAGTTGAATTTTAATAAAAAAAATGTTATAATGTTGGTGGAAATATACATGTGGCTGGGTCCTGCGCAATGGGAACCCGTGAACCTGGTCAGGCCCGGAAGGGAGCAGCCATAAGCGGTGATTCTCAGGTGCGGCAGTACAACCCAGCCATCTTTAGTGATTGAGGAGGTACAAGTTGGTATGACTCGAAAGAAAGGCAAAGAAGTTTATGAGGATGTTCAGATATATGGTCCCGAAGATTTAGCTTTTCTTAGCGTTGAAGAAGTAATAGCTAAGGTAAACAGTGATTTAATGTCTGATTTGCTAGAAGAAAAAGTGACTGCTAAAACTCCTGTAGATCGGTTTGAACATTATTATACTGAAAACCCTACTTCGGAGTTAAGGGTAAAAGAGCATATTTTGACACTAAAGAACGGCCATCAATATAAGTTTAAGGCTCCATCAGGTGTCTATGGCAAAAAAAGAATTGACAAAGCTTCTATATTATTAATAGAAAGTGTCAAACTGACTAATGAAAAAGTTTTGGATATGGGTTGTGGATATGGAGTTATAGGAATTACCTTGAAGAAAGAATACCCAGATATTACTCTTTACATGAGTGATATTAATTCAAGAGCAGTTGATTTTTCAAAAATTAATGCTAAAGATAACAATGCGCAAGCAATTATAAAGCAAGGTAATTTGTTTGAACCTTGGGGGAACGAACTTTTTGATGTGATTGTTTGTAATCCCCCAATTGTTGCAGGTAAAACTGTTTTACATAAGTTAGTTGAGCAAGCCAAGGTGTTTTTGGTGTCAAATGGAAAACTTTTTTTAGTTGCTTACCACAATAAAGGTGGTAGTAGTTTGTCGCTGTACATGAAAAAAATTTTTGGAAATGTAAGTGAAGTCGAAAAATCGGGTGGCTTTAGAGTTTATCTTTCAATGAAGAGGGATTAGTAACATGTTTTTTGGGTGTAAAAATTTATCTTTCAAGTATGGAGAAAATGAAGTTTTAAAAAATATTAATATTAATATAGAAAAAGGTGAATTTATAGGCTTGGTTGGTTATAACGGAAGCGGAAAGTCAACTTTGCTAAAAGTTATGTCGGGTATACTTCAGCCTTATTCAGGTGAAGTTTATTTTAAGAATCATGCTTTAGATGAAAAAAACAGAAGAAAGATAGGGTATATTTTTCAAAACCCAGAAAATCAGATTATCGGCGTAACTGTTGAAGAGGATGTAGCGTTTGGTTTAGAAAACATAGGCGTACCTAGAGAAAAAATGATAGAAAAAATAGAATGGGCTTTATCAACGGTTAATTTAAAAGGGCTGGAACATGCTGATCCTAATACGCTCTCTGGAGGACAAAAACAAAGGTTGGCTATTGCTTCTATTCTTGTTATGGAACCAGAAGTAATTTTGATGGATGAACCTACTTCGATGCTTGACCCTAAAGGCAGAAATGAAATTTATAATGTTATCAAAAAGCTTATAGAGATGGGAGAAACTATAGTTATTGCTTCGCATCAACCTTCTGATTTGGAAGATGTTACAAGAATAATAGCTTTAGATAAAGGTGATATAATTTTTGATGGACCAAAAGAGGAATTTTATTCTAAAAATATAATAGAAGTTGAATTACCTTTTAGAACTAAAATTAAAAAAGAGTTAAATTTAGGATTTGAAAAGTTGGTTGATGAATTATGTCGATAAGAGTAGAAAATGCATCTTATACATATGGTTTAAGGACTCCATTTGAAAAAGAAGCATTATTTGACATAAATTTGGAAATAAACAAAGGTGAAATGTGGTTAATAGTTGGTCATACAGGATCTGGAAAAACCACTCTTATTAGTTTAATGAACGGCTTACTTCTCCCTCAATCAGGAGATGTAAAAGTAGAAGGGATGTCCACAAAAGATAAGAGAATAAACATTAAAGATATCAGAAAAAAAATAGGAATAGTTTTTCAATATGCAGAATCTCAATTCTTTTTGCCCACGGTGAAAGAAGAAATTTTATTTGGACCCAACAATTTTGGGATAGAATTGACAGAAGAACAAATTAAATATTACTTAGACTTAGTCAACCTTCCTCTTGATTATCTTGACAAAAATCCTTTCGAATTGTCAGGTGGAGAGATGAGAAAGGTTGCGATTATATCTATTCTATCGTATAATCCAGAATACATAATATTTGACGAACCCACTGTTGGTCTTGACTATTGTACGAAGCAATCAATATTTTCATTAATAAAAGATTTACATGATTTGGGTAAAACAATAATAGTTTCTACGCATTGGATAAATGAATTTGCTAATTTTAAACCTAAAGTATTCTTATTAAAAGAGGGTAGAGAATTGTTTAAGGGAGAATTTAATGATTTTATACTTTTAGATGAAAAATTGTTGTTTGATGCAGGGATAATTCTTGATGAGAAACTTCAACTTTATAAATGTGCTGTCAAAAGGGGCCAAAAAGATTTGGCAGAGAAAATTTCTGCCTTATAAAGAAGGTGGATTGAGATTGAAAAAAATATCTTTAGTAATTTTGTTTTTAATTCTAATGTTATCATTGGGATATTCACGTTCAAGCACGGATTTTGATTTAAGAAGGACCTTTTTGATTTATACAGAAGGAGATTCAGAAATATCTTCATTGTTAGATTACAATTTAAAAACAATAATGCAGCAACAAGGTAAATATAAAGTAGTGACTCGCGATGATATTTTTTTGAAAAATATAAGTGATATCTTGGGTAAAAGCGATAAAATTGATCTGGATGTAGATTTTTTGGTGTATATTAAGATACTAGAAAGCTTTCCAAATAAGGAAATAACGCCTGATTTGGTGTGGTGGGAGTATAATATTATTGCAAAATGTGAAGTTATAAAAGTATCCACTGGAGAAAGTTTTTACTCTCAAATTTTTTCTTCTCAAGGAACTTATACCGTAGGAAGATATCAAAGTGATCTGGAAGCATATTTTAGTGCTAGAAGGAACGCAGTTAACAATCTTACTACTTATATTGTAATGAGTTTGAATAATCTTTTTAAGATAAAAGCTAATATTTTAAGAATTGAAGATAGTTATGTATATATCGATGCCGGAGAAAACATTGGTGTACACAAAGGGATGATGTTTGAATTTGTCAATACAATCGAGTATCAAGGACAATCTCTTGATAAATATGAAGGAGTACTGATAGCAGAAGAGGTTTGGGATTTTGAAAGTAAATTAAAAATATTAGAAGCACCGAGGAGTTTTGATTACAAAAATGAAAATGTTTGTGTTATAGAAAATCCCTATTTATCTCCTTTTAGGAATGTGGTTGATGTTTATTATTTAAACGAAAGTTTTCAAAGGAATGGATTTGGTTTTGAGATAGGTATTGATAATTACAAACATTTTTACATGGGTACTGATTTTCAATTTCTGTTTGAAAAAAATCTTCTCTCTTTTGATATAGATTTGAAATTAGGTTATTTGAACTATTTTACACAAAGAGATTCAATTTTGTTTCTGGGTACGTCTATTGGATTAAAAAATGTAAGCACAAAAGAAGGAAATTCTTATGTATATTTTAAGTTGACTCCTAAGACCGAATTTTCTTATTATTTAAATAAAAAAATTGGTTTAAATTGTGGGCTTGGTTATAATATATTGCTACCACAAAAAAGCGAATTAGATTTAGGAAACAATTTAACTATAAATTTGGGGATTTCCATAAGATTTTAGTTTTTAGTTTCTAGGAGGCGACGATCGATATGTTTAAACTAGTTTCTGAGTATGAACCACAAGGAGATCAACCCAAGGCAATTGATGATTTAGTTAAAGGAATAGAAAAGAATTATAGGTTTCAAACTCTTCTTGGAGTAACAGGTTCAGGAAAAACATTTACGATGGCAAATGTGATTGCTAAAATCAATAGACCTACTTTAGTTTTATCACCGAATAAAATATTGGCTGTCCAATTATACAATGAATTTAAAGAGTTTTTCCCAGAAAATAAAGTCGAATTTTTTGTCAGTTACTACGATTATTATCAACCCGAAGCATATATACCTTCAAGAGATATATACATAGAAAAGAACGCGGATATAAACGATATCTTGGTTAAAATGAGGCTTTCAACTTTAAAGTCTGTACTAACTCGAAGAGATGTAATTGTTGTTTCAAGTGTGTCTGCTATATATGCTTCTGGAAACCCGGATGATTTCTCTAATATTAATCTATATTTGAGAGTAGGAGAAAGTTATCCACGGAGAAATATCTTGTTAAAATTAGGTAGAATGCAATATACACGTCAGGAAAAAGATTATCTTGGAGGAATTTTTCGTTGGAAGGGAGAAATATTAGAAATATTTCCTCCGTATGAAGATTTTGGAATAAGGATAACCTTTTTTGATGATGAAGTTGAGCGTATTGAGGCTTTTGATGTTTTTAATCGTACTATTATAGAAGAATATGACAAGATCATTATATATCCCGCTAAAGAGTTTGTAACTAGTGATGAAAAGATATTATCAGCAATAAGTGAAATAGAAAAAGATCTAATAAAACAGATAGATCATTTTAAAAAGGAAGGAAAACTTTTAGAAGCTCAAAGAATAGAACAAAGAACAAGACAGGATATAGAATTTCTCCAAACTTTGGGATATTGTAAGGGTATAGAAAACTATTCAAGGTATTTTGATGGAAGAAATCCCGGAGATTCACCTTGGACTCTTTTAGATTATTTTGATGATGATTTTGTAACCTTTATAGACGAATCTCATATAGCGGTTCCCCAATTAAGAGCAATGTTTAGAGGAGATTACGCTAGAAAAAAGAATTTGGTAGATTACGGATTTAGATTGCCTGCGGCTTTGGATAATCGTCCATTACGATTCGACGAATTTTTGGATAGAACTAATCAAATTATTTTTGTATCTGCAACCCCAGGACCATTTGAAATGGAAATATCTGAACAAGTTGTTGAGCAAATTATTAGACCAACTGGTTTAATAGATCCTGAAGTTGTTGTAAAACCTACCGAAGGACAAGTGGATGATTTTATTTCTGAGGTTAAAAATGTGGTTGAAAAAGGAGAAAGAGCTCTCGCCGTCGTTTTAACTAAAAAAGATGCCGAAATTTTATCCGATCATCTTAATTTGTTGGGAGTAAAATCGCTGTATCTTCATTCAGAGTTAGACACTATAGAGAGAGCCGACGTAGTTAAAAAATTGAGAAATGGTGAAGTTGATGTAGTTGTAGGAGTTAATTTATTGAGAGAAGGATTAGATTTACCGGAAGTATCCTTGGTCGCTGTCATGGATGCCGATAGAGAAGGTTTTTTAAGATCTGAAACTACACTTATCCAGACAATAGGAAGAGCCGCACGTAATATAAACGGAAAGGTATTATTATATGCTGATAGAGTAACAGAAGCAATGAAAACAGCTATATATGAAACAAACAGAAGAAGAAAAATTCAGATGAAATATAACGAAGAAAATAACATTACACCAAAAAGTATAATAAAAAAGTTGCCCGACGATATATTTGCCCCATTTAAAGAATCGGAAATTAAAGAAAATGATCTAATATTTGCTGTAGAAGAAAGCATTTCGCCTGAAGACTATCTAGCTCTTCTAGAAGAGAAAATGTATGAAGCAGCATCCGAGTTAAGATATGAAGATGCAGCACGATATAGAGACGAGATAAAAAGAATAACAAGAAAGTATAATATTAAGCAAAATTAAAAGGTGCAAATTCATTTGCACCTTTTTACTTTTCATCTTCATCTATTTTTAGCAGCGCTAAGAATGCTTCTTGTGGAATACTAACTTCTCCAATTTCTCGCATTCGCTTTTTACCTTCTTTTTGTTTCTCTAAAAGTTTCATTTTTCTCGTTACATCTCCCCCATAACATTTTTGAAGGACGTCTTTTCTTAATGCTTTTATTGTCGATCTAGCAATAATTTTACCTTTACAATATGCTTGAATAGGTATTTCAAATTGATGTCTAGGAATCAAATCTTTGAGTTTATCGACTAATTTTCTAGCGACATCGTAAGCTTTCGATTCGTGCACAATATAGGATAAGGCATCAACTTTTTCTTTATTTATGTAAATTTCTATTTTGACTAATTTTGATTCTCTATAACCAATCAATTCATAATCCATAGAGGCATACCCTTTACTTAAAGCTTTCATTTTATCAAAAAAATCAAAGATTATTTCTGCTAAAGGAATTTCAAAATGAAGGACGACTCTATTCTTTCCTGCATTTGAAACATATAAAAACTCTCCTCTTTTTTCAATTTGAGCTAAGTTTATTAAATCTCCCATATATTCTGGGGGAGTAATTATGTCAAGCTTACAATAAGGTTCGTATACAGCCTCAATGTATTCTTGGTCTGGAAATTGAGAAGGATTTGTAATTTCAACTTCCTCTCCATTTTTGAGCTTAGCTTTGTATATTACACTTGGGACTGTAAGGATTACAGCTAAACCAAATTCACGTTGAATTCTTTCTTTTATTATTTCCATGTGTAACAGACCAAGAAATCCGACTCTAAATCCATAACCTAGAGCTGGAGAATTTTCAGGCATAAAAACAAGAGAAGCATCATTTAATTTTAATTTTTCAAGAGCCTTTCTTAAATCCTCATAGTATTCTGGCAAACCAGGGTATAACCCAGCGTATACCATAGGTTTAACCTCTTTATAACCCGGCAAGGGTTTATCTGCTGGATTTTGTGCATTAGTAATAGTGTCCCCCACTTTTGCTTCTTGAATTTCTTTAATACCCGCTATTAGGTATCCTATTTCTCCAGCAGACAAACTGTCTATTTCAATCATATCAGGATGAAAAACGCCAACCTCTGATACTTCATATGATTTTCCGCTAGCCATAAACAAGATTTTATCATTTTTCTTTACTGTACCTCCAAATATTCTTGAATATACTATGACACCCCTATATTTATCATACTTCGCATCAAACACAAGAGCTTTTAATTTATCGTTTGGAGAACCTTTTAATGTAGGTGGAGGAACTTTATCTATAATTAATTCAAGAAGATCCGTAACTCCTTCACCAGTTTTAGCACTAATTTTTACAATTGAATCAGGATCTATACCCACCAAATCATTTATTTCTAACAAGGTTTCTTCAATATTTGCACTTGGAAGATCAATTTTATTTATTGCTCCAATAATTTCTAAATCGTTTTCTAGTGCCAAGTATGCATTAGTAACTGTTTGAGCTTGCACACCTTGCGTGGCATCCACTAGCAATATTGCTCCTTCACAAGCAGCTAAACTTCTGGAGACTTCGTAAGTAAAGTCAATATGCCCAGGAGTATCTAGAATATTTAATTCATAATCTTGTCCATTTTTTGATTTGTAAAACACTTTTACTGGATGTGATTTTATTGTAATTCCTTTCTCTCTTTCTAAGTCCATAGAATCCAAGAACTGTTCTCTCATATTTCTTTCGTCTATGGTGTGAGTTAACTCCAGAATTCTATCCATGAGAGTTGTTTTCCCATGGTCAATATGAGCAATTATAGCTACATTTCTAATAAAATTCGGATCGTACAAAACTACACCTCCAATTATTTATCAAAGCAAAACACGTTGTTAAAAGCATTTTAATCATATAAAATTATATCACAGATGTTAAAAAATTCGTAATTGAAACATGACTAAAATCATGTCTCGATAGAAAAATAATAATAGTTAGAAATTGAAATGTAATATATAGAATATTTACATAAAAATTATTTGTTATAATAAATTATGTCGACCACATGTTTAATTTTTCATTTAAATACTTTAGAAAAAAGTTTGCAAATAGTAATGCTGTGAATTTAAATGGGTTCGAGCACAACAGCCCTTTTTCTTCTCAAAACCAGTACAAAAAAATTGCAGAAACAGTCTACATGAGAGTATTTTACCAAAGGGCTTTTTCAGAGATCTAAATTTAAAATCTTTATAAAATTTATGTTTTAAAATTTCTAAATTCATTATAAGTTAATTTTATAGGAGGTAAATTTATGTCTGTTGTTTTTGTTACATTTAAAATTCCAGATCAGGGTTTGAATTTATTGAGAGAAAAATTTGATGTTTTTATTAATCCATACGATAGATTATTAAACAAAAATGAATTGATAAGAGCCGCTTCTAACTCAGATGCTTTAATCACAATGTTAGCAGATAATATTGACGAAGAAGTTTTGGAAAGCGGTAAAGGTAGTTTAAAAATCGTTGCTAATTATGCTGTAGGATATAATAATATAGATATTGAAAAAGCAAGGAAATTAGGCATCTATGTTACTAATACACCTGGCGTATTAACTGAGACTACTGCAGATTTAACTTGGGCTTTAATGTTGGCTGTGTCTAGGAGAATTGTGGAATCAGATGCTTTCACCAGATCGGGTAAATTTGATGGTTGGAAGCCAGAACTTTTTTTAGGAAGCGATGTTTACGGCAAAACATTGGGAATTATAGGTTTTGGAAATATTGGGCAAGCAGTTGCAAGAAGGGCTATAGGTTTTAATATGAAGGTGTATTATTATCAAAGGCATCGAGTGCCTTCTGAAGTTGAAAAAAGCTTGAATGCTGCTTATATGACTTTAGATGAATTGCTTAAGGAATCTGATTTCGTAAGTTTGCATGTTCCGTTGACTAAAGAAACTTATCATTTATTGAACGAAAATAAATTGTCACTAATGAAGAAAACCTCCTATTTGATCAATACTGCAAGAGGTCCAGTTATCGATGAAAAAGCTTTATGTCAAAAACTTAAGAATGGAGAAATAGCTGGGGCGGCTTTGGATGTCTATGAAAATGAACCAAAGATATTTCCGGATCTACTCAAACTCGATAATGTTGTGTTGACTCCGCATATTGGAAGCGCTACTTATGAGACACGCAGTAAAATGTCAGTAATGGTAGCAAACGATGTTATTAAAGTGTTAAGTGGAGAAGAACCAGACAATCTGGTGTGGAAGAAAAATTGACGAAAAGAGAAAAACTTTTGTTAATTTATGAAAAATTATATGATTTTTATGGACCCCAATATTGGTGGCCAGCAAATAATTGGTTTGAAGTAACAATAGGTGCAATATTGACTCAAAACACATCGTGGAAAAATGTGGAAAAGGCCATAAATAATTTGAAATCAAACAATTTAATAAATCCAAGAAAGTTATATACGATAGAAAAAACTGAACTGGCCCAAATGATCAAACCCTGTGGTTTTTATAACTTAAAAAGTGAAAGAATAAAAAATTTTTTAGAATGGTTGAAAAAATATGATTTTGACGAATTGAAGATTAAAAATAAAAGTTACATAGAGCTTCGTCGAGAACTTTTGAAAATAAAAGGAATAGGCAAAGAAACTGCAGATTCTATTTTATTATATGCTTTTAATTTTCCTGTTTTTGTTGTCGATTCTTACACAAAAAGGTTATTTGATAGATTAGGATTGGGATTGCCTGAAGATTACGATGAAATTCAGGAATTTTTTGAAGCTTCCTTGGGTAAGAACGAAAAACTTTACAATGAGTATCATGCTCTTATAGTTAAACATTCAAAAGAATTCTGTAAAAAAAAGCCTAATTGTTTCGATTGTTTTTTACAGTCAGAATGTAATTTTTATAAAAAAGAGTTTAGGAGGTAAATTTATGCAGATGCTCGTGGTAGTTTTAAATAGGATAGAAAAATTAAATGACCTGTTACTTGAATTAAGTGATAAAAAAATAGTAACAGGCACAATTATTGATAGTTCTGGGATGGCAAAAACTTTGGTTGAATCTTATCCTAATTCATTATTGTTTGGATCTTTAAGAACTATCTTGGGTGAAAACAGGCCTTTTAATAAAACCATTTTCATGGTGTTACCAGATGAAAAGGTTCCAATCGCGATGGAATGTGTAAGAAAGGTAGCAGGTGAAATCAAAGGAGAAAATGTTGGGGTCATGTTTACGATGCCTGTGAATTATTTTGAAAGTTTAAATAAACAGGGGAGTTGATCAAATAATTATGCACATGCTATTTTATATTTCAGTTATTTTACTAACCGGTCTAATAATGGCCAAAATAATTAGGTTATTAAAATTACCAAACGTAACCGGTTATCTTATTGGTGGATTATTGATAGGTCCTTCTGTTTTGGGAATTATTCCACGTGAGGTAGTAGGAAGTTTTTCAATTATATCTGAGGCTGCTTTAGCTTTCATAGCCTACAGTATAGGAAGCGAGCTAAACATTGAACATTTGAAAAAACTAGGCAAGGGCGTAGTTTTAATAACTGTTTTAGAGGCTTTATGTGCTACGCTATGTGTAACTTTAGGAATGATTTTTATTTTTAAACAACCTCTACACTTAAGTGTTGTCTTAGGTGCAATAGCTGCTGCAACTGCGCCGGCTGCTACTTTAATGGTGGTTAAACAATATAATGCAAAAGGTCCCTTAGTTGATACGTTGTTACCAGTTGTTGCAATGGATGATGCAGTATGTATTATGATTTTTGGTATAGCGTCGGCTATTGCAAAAATATTGATAGAAGGCGTTGAATCAGTTTCACTTGCTTCTTTAATTCTTTCACCAATATTCGAAATTATAGGTGCTTTAGCTTTAGGTTTTTTTATGGGTTTTATACTAGCCTGGATATCCAAAAAAGTGAAAGGGGAAGATGAATTATTAGGAGTTGTTATTGCCTTTATATTTTTAACTGCAGGATTGTCTATACAATTTAATTTTTCGTCCCTTTTATCTTGTATGATGTTAGGAACAACTTTAACCAATATTTTGCCTCATAATAAAAAAGTATTTACTGTAATTGAAAATTTTACGCCTCCTTTACTAGTTTTGTTTTTTACCATATCAGGCGTTGAATTAAATCTCTCAATTTTGAAATCTGTAGGATTGGTTGGGATTGCCTATGTAATATTAAGAGCGGTAGGTAAAATGTTAGGTGGGTACTTGGGAGCCGTCGCCGCCAAAAGTCCAGAAACTGTAAGAAATTATCTAGGTCTTGCACTTTTACCTCAAGCAGGTGTAGCAATTGGATTATCGATGGTTGCTCAGAAAATATTGCCACCTCCATTTGGGGAAGAAGTTAGAACAATTATTTTAGCTGCAGTCATTATTTATGAACTCATTGGCCCTCCGATAGCTAAGTTTGCATTAGCAAAAGCAGGAGAAATTCAAGAAGGATAGGAAAATCTATATACTATCATTTCTAGTATGCTTTTTGAAGAAAGGATTTTTGTATAAATAACTCTTGAATTTGAGTTTGATACAAAGTTAATCTTTTTGTTCATATAAATAACACAATGTTTGAAAAGTCTGACAACATATGTGTTTCAAAGTAAGAATATATTTTTTAACTCATGAATGAGAGGAGAATCGAAGATAATTCACAATGAAAAAGTAGATATAGAACATTTAGAGAAAATTGGGTTTTATATATCAAAATGCTTATTTCCTGGAGCCAAAATTCTTTTATTTGGAGAGTTAGGTACAGGAAAAACTACGTTGGCATCTGCTATAATTAATGGGTTATCGAATGAAGAAATAATTGTCACTAGTCCAACATTTTCTTTAATAAAAGTGTATGCTACTAATCCTACGGTTTATCATATAGACCTTTATAGACTTAGCGATGTGAGCGAGATAGAATATTTAGATATTTTTTCTGATCCAACTGCTATTTATATAATAGAATGGGCAGATATGTTAAGCTATTTAACGCCCGATGAGAGTTTGAATATTTATTTGTTTTATAATATAGATATTAGATATAGAGATATTACTATTGAGGGGAAAGGGGAAAAATATAAATTAATTGAAGAAGAATTAAGTAAAAAAATTAAGGTGGTTTAAAAGTGTCACTACAGAGGATAATCAATGTAATTTCAGAAAATGACTATAAACAGCATAACAAAAAAACTAGAAAATTAGTTGAAAAGACAAATCAAATAATTTTGGCACCTCGTGAATTAAATGAGAGAAAAATGTTTTGGATATATAGGGTATTGGGTAAAGAAGCTGAGATAAAAATATCTAAAAAACATATAAACGATTTTCAGTTTTTGGTTATGCATATTTTAGATAAACCAAAAGAAAACAGATTTGAAGATTTAAGAAAATATTATAAGTTAAAAAAGGAAACGATTGATAATTTAAAATTTATAATGTTTCCGAAGAAATATCCGCCAGGAGGTTACAACGAAAAGTTAAAGAAATACGGAGTAGAATTTTATAATCCTGAAGTTATTTTAAAAAGGCTGAACTTCTCAGATTATATAGATTTATATTCATTGATTACGTATGTACCTTTAGATATAAAAACACCTTTTGTTCAAAATCTTTTAGATGAGATTTTAAGTATCGATCCTTTAGAAACTTCTGTTTCTTTTTATAAAAAGATAAAAGATATTTTTCAGATGTTAAGCCCCTATGAGAAACAGTTAATTGAACTACAACTAAAAAATATTTCATTTTATCATTACAAACTTCTGACATCAAAAAATATAAAAGGTGTTGTTGTAGACGGTAGCAACGTCGTTAGACATGAAAATATAAACAAAATAGATATTTTGTTAAATTTGTTAGACAATCTGTATACTGTTGATATTGCATTCTTTCCTTGTTTTATTGTATTCGATAAAAATGTAGAATTCATCTTAAAAGACCAAGAAGACAGGGATGTTTTGAATAAATTATCACAGAAAAAACGCATCTATTTTGAATCACCAGCTGATGAATTAATTATTTATTTGAGTAATCATATGGGTTATTATATGATTAGTGATGATAAATTTGAACAGTATGAATTTGAAGAAAACAAACTTTTAGATTTACGGAGGTTTATAGATGAGTGAAGAAACATTTAATTTAGAGAAATATGATTACCAGTTACCTGACGAATTAATTGCCCAAGAACCAGTAGAACCTAGAGATCTATGTAGATTAATGATTCTAGATCGAAGTAAAAGAAGCATAGAGCATAAAATATTTAGAGATATAAAAAAATATATACAACCCGGAGATCTATTAGTAATAAATAACACTAAAGTAATACCAGCAAGATTATACGGTCAAAAAGAAACCGGAGCAAAAGTTGAGGTATTATTATTAGAAAAAAACGGGAACCAAAACGTCTGGAAAGCACTAGTAAGACCTGGTTCTAAAATCAAAAAAGGAAATAAACTTCTATTTCCTGAAAATATAGTATGCGAAGTTTTAGATCATTTGGATGATGGAACAAGGATTTTGGAATTTAAAGATCCAGATTTTTATTCGAAAATATTTAAAGTTGGCCAGATTCCTTTGCCACCATACATAAAAAAACAATTAGATGACCCTGAACTATACCAAACAGAATATGCAAAATACGAAGGAGCAGTAGCTGCACCTACGGCAGGTTTGCATTTTACTAAAGAATTGTTAAATGAATTACAAGAAAAAGTTGGAGCGGAAATAGCAGAAATCACCTTACATGTTGGATTAGGAACTTTTCGACCGGTTAAAGAACTTGATATTAGAGAATATGATATACATGAAGAATATTTCAGCGTATCACGAGAAATACTTGAAAAAATTGCTAGAACCAAAGCTAAAGGAAGAAAGGTGATTGCTGTTGGTACTACGGTCGTAAGAACTTTGGAGTCTATTGCACAAGAACCAGATAAATTAATAGGCAAGACAAAACTTTATATTTATCCCCCCTTTGAATTTAAAATAATTGATGCTTTGATAACAAATTTTCATTTACCTAAATCCTCTTTGTTATTCTTAGTATCAGCGTTTGCAGGCTATGATTTTATAATGCAAGCCTATAGGGAGGCTATTGAAAAAAGGTATCGTTTTTTCTCTTTTGGAGATGCAATGTTTATTATCTGAGTCCCAAGTCGCAATTAAAGTTAATTTATATTTAGTCGATATAAATATTGAAATAACTTTTATCATTAGGGGTGATATTATGGAAATACCAAATGTAGGGGGAAAACACAACCTAAAAGTAGACAACTTGGATTACATGGTTAATAAAAACAGTGAACAACTGCAAAGTAATTTAAAAAATGTACCTCCTCTGACAGATAGAGATAAAAATCAGGAAACAATTTTTTCTACCGAAGAGTTAGACCAAATTTCAAAAATAATAGAGCAACGATTAGAAAAACTCTCTCAAATTTTTAAAGGTGAAGCTCACTTTGAAATTGATAGAGATTTAGATATTTTAATTATAAAAATAATAGAAAAAGGAACAGAAAAAGTTATAAGACAAATTCCACCAGAAGTTTCTCTCAAACTTGCAAGAGCTTTAAATGAACTAGAAGGGATTCTATTTGATGAGAAAGCCTAAACTTTATTTTTTGAAAAAATTTCGTTTAAAAGGTTATTTACTTCTTCATATGAGTGCAAGGAAGAAGTTCTTCTTTTTATTTCAGTCACTCCTTCAACTCCCGTAAAATATTTAATCAAAATTTTTCTAAATTTTTTTACAGCGTAAGTTTCATTTTCATAAAAATCAATTGATAGCTTTAAATGTTCTAAGCATACTTTTTTTCTTTCTTCAACAGAAGGTTCATACTCAGAGTTTAAAAAGATCCAAGGATTACCAATAGCTCCTCTTGCAACTAAAACGAAGTCGGCATTATAGGTTGTTAGGTATTCTTCAACATCTCCTTGTGAGAATACATCGCCACTAGCTCCAACAGGTATACTCACCATTTCTTTTATTTTTTTGATGATGGTTTTATCGGCTTTACCAGAATAGAATTGATTTCTTGTTCGTCCATGAATTATGATATAATTAGCACCTGCAGCTTCAATCAATTGAATAATTTCTTCTATGTTTGTTTTATTAAATCCTAATCTTATTTTAACTCCAACTGGTATTTTCACAGAACTCTTCAATGTATATATTATATTAGCTAAAAGTTCTGGTGTATCAAGCAAAGCTGCTCCCGCACCTTTTTTGACGACTTTGTTAACTGGACAAGCAGCATTTATATCAATCCAACTTGCTAATTTTTCAAGTTCTTTTGCGGCTTTTACAAATTTTATTGGGTCGTTGCCAAAAAGTTGAATCCCAATGTTTTTTTCATTTTTCTGAGGAAGCATTTTATGAATTTTGGGATTATTCATAATTATAGAATCAACTGAAATCATTTCTGTGAAAGTATATTGAGCACCAAATTTTCTACATATTTCTCTAAAGGGATAATCTGTATAATCAGCCATAGGCGCTAGAATCAATTTGCAATTCAAGTTTCTCACCTCAAGAATCAAGTTTACTATAAAAATTTGACGTAAATATAAATATGTGGTATAATTTTCATTGATGAACGGAGCGTAGCGCAGTTGGTAGCGCGTCAGCATGGGGTGTTGAAGGTCGCTGGTTCAAGTCCAGTCGCTCCGACCAACAAAAAGTAAAAAAGGGGACACTTAATTTGTCCCTTTTTTCTTTTTTTGATAAGATTATCAAATTATTTTTCCAAATTTTTCTGCTATGATTTCTCTCATACTTTTTTTATTCACTGATTTAATATATCTTTCAATAGGATACACTTTATATTCTCGTTTTAAAGCATCTTGAATAGTTGAAATAACACATACATCTCCAGCCAGGCCTAAAATTATCAAGTTTTCAATATTTTCTTTTTTCAATAATAAATTTAATTCAGATTCAATGTTTTTGTCAACATCAGAATAAAAAGCTGAATAACTGTCAGCATCAGGATTAAAACCTTTTCTAATAATTGTATCATAAGTAGAAATGAACAATTCATTTCCATAGCTTCCTTGGATGCAATGAGGTGGCCAAATTTTAAAAGAGATATGATTTTCTGGATGATCATCGATGCTAGCAAATATTTTAAAACCTGTACTTTTTGCAATTTTTAAAAATTCGTTTATTTCGTTTATCCATATCTCGCTTGTTCCTTCTACGGGAAGTTCATTAGGACATCGTTCTGTGAAGCCGTTTTGGCAGTCTATACAGATAATTGCACTATCCAGTGGAGATAAATTGTAACTCACGATAATATTGATGATTTCTGTAGGGTTTTTTTTATTTGACATATTAATTAATCCTCCTGATTGTTTTGTGTTTAGGTTTAGTTTTCAAAAACTTTCATTTTTATTAAGCCTAAATATTCGTGCAATGCTGAAGCGTTTGCCTTCAAAAATTCTATTTGTGGTAAAAAATCATACCAATTTGGCCTATCTTGAGAAATTAAGTAACCAGTTGGAATAGGAATAACTTTCTTTGACTTAGCGTATTTGTTGAAATAGTTCATAGCTCTTGTCATATGTACCGCGCTAGTAACTAACAAAATAGTATCAAAATCTTCATTTTCAAGAATTTCAACTACAAACTGTGCATTTTGTTTAGTGTTCTTTGCGTTTGATTCTACATAAATATCTTCGCTAGAGACGCCTAATTTTAGCAATTCTTCTTTCATTACTTCTGCTTCAGGTATTTCTATTCCTTTGAGTTTACCGCCTGTAACAATAATAGGAATTTCAGTTCTTTTATATATCAAAAATCCTTCGAAAACCCTTTTCAAAGCGCTATCGGATAATTCTCCTATTTTGCTTTTGGGTGTATTTGATATTATACCGCCTCCTAAGATTACTATCGCAGCATTGTCGTCATTTTGAAAGTTTGTAATTTCGTAGGATAAAGGCTGATAATTATTTTCCAGAGGAAAAACAAAAATTCTTGCGTACCAACCACACGAGAAAATATATATAAGTATTGTAACTAAAAATAGTGAGAAAGAAAATTTTTTAGAATGAAATAATTTGATTATTATCAAAAAAAGAAGGATTGAAATAAATATTCCAGGTATTTCAATGAAAGATGTAAAGATGTCATAAAGCAAAGTTTTGGCCCCCCAAAAACGAGAATATTATAACACTAACAGAAAGATAGAATCCCAACGGTATTTTTTCACATTTCTTTATCAAATTAGCAATCATTGCAATAACTAGCGAACTGATAATTATTACAAATATTCTTTTACCTAAAAGAAGAGTAAGAACAGTCAATAATTTTACATCCCCAAAACCCATTTTCCCTTTTTTCCAATAAATTAAAGTGAGAATAAATAAGAAAATTGAGTAAAAAAGGTTGTAAATATTAAAATTAAAAACGATAAGTCCAATTAAAACTAGCAAACCAGAGTCAGGAATGATAAAAGTCAGGAAATCAAAGATTCCTATATAAAATATAGTATTTAAAAAAACTTTTGTATAAAGAGTCATGCCACATAAAAAACAAATTAAGTTTAAAAGGCAAAATAATATAGTAATAAAAACAATTTTAAAATATTTGTTAATTAT
The DNA here is from genome assembly GCA_029780115.1 of Thermotogota bacterium. Taxonomy (GTDB): domain Bacteria; phylum Thermotogota; class Thermotogae; order Petrotogales; family Petrotogaceae; genus Defluviitoga. Next base: position 24,887 of record JAKOZG010000002.1, on the reverse strand, counting down.
AGAAGCACCTTTTCTATCGTTTTGATTTCATCTGGTGAAAAATTCATTTTTAGCATGTCTTTTAGGCCATAAATGTACCATTTATATTTATCTCTTATTTCTTCATATATTTCTTTTGCTTTATGGAAATCTCCAGATTTTAGACATGGTACAATTAATAATAGCTTGAAATGCTCATTTTGTGGATTTTCTGATAAAAACTTTTCTAAAAATGTTTGGGCTTCCTGGTATTTACCATTTTCGTACATTATTTTAACCCAAATTTCTACATCACTCGAATATTCAGGAGTTGTACTCAAAATCTCGTCTTGTAATCCCTTAGCTTCTATAAATCTACCCAAATTTTCGTAAATTAGAGATAATTGATACTTTCCAAGTATGCTTTTAGGGAATCTATTTAAAAGTTTTTCCAAAATTTTCGCCGCTTTAGCGTATTCTTGGCTTTGAATATAAGCATTTGTTAACATAAAATATGTAACAAAATTATTAGGAGAAAGATCAAGTTCTTTTTTCCACATTTCAGCCGCTTTTCTGAAGTCTCCTAGATTAAAATACACTTGACCTAGTTCAGACAATGCGGCAACATTCCAAGGATCGATTTGTAAAGCTTTTTCTAAATATTCTTGCCCTTTTTCTAAATTTCCTTCTTCTATATATATAGATCCCATCAATTCATATGCAGGCGCAAAGCTTGGTTCAATCTTTAGTATAAAATCAATCAAGTCTTCAACAATTTTGTAATTTCGATTTTCACATTCCAATAAAACTGAGTCAAATAACCCGTTCAAAGATACATGGGACAAATCCCCAATACTGATTTGAAATTCATCAAGATAGGATAGAAATTCACTAAGAATGAATGGTGAAACAACAAAATTTGAAGTTAAACCAGGTAGGTATTCTAAGAGTTCCTCAATTTTATTAGCTTCTTGAATAAATTTTTGGTTATTTTTTAAATCTTCTTTCATTAGCTCAAAATCGCCTTCATATAGAAATTCACAAAGCAAAAAAGGAAAAGGGGTTAAATCTGTAATATCATAAGTTTTTCCTTCAAAGGCGATTTTTACTATGTGCTGCATAACAATCTCCTCCCTTTAGGTAAAATGATAGACTTAATTAAATTTTATTGTTAGAAAACGGGAAACAAGACCTTTACTTAACTACATTATAGCATAAATTTAATTTATAAAAAAGGATAATTTCAAAAAATAGGTGTATTTAATTCAAAATAATTTTATTTATTAATGTTTATTATTAGAAAAATAAAAGAGCAGGTTTATAACCTGCTCTTGCAATAAAATGCTAAATTTATTCAATTGGGATCTTTTTAACTTCTGCTTTTGCACTTTCTTTCTTGGGTATCGAGATTTTCAGAACGCCATCTTCGTATTTAGCTTGTATCTTGTCTTTATTTACATAATCCGGCAATCTAACAGCTCTTTCAATTCTTCCGTAATATCTTTCTTGTCTGTAGAATCGTCCTTTTTTAGTTTCTTCTGATGCTTTCTTTTCTGCAGATATTCTTAGTAAATCATCTTTTAAATCTATTCTTATGTCCTTCTTATCTAGACCTGGTAGATCACATTCAATGATGAAATCTTCGTCTGTTTCGTAAACATCCATTACCCCTCTTGAAATGATGTCATAACTTTGAAAAAATGGTCTAAAGAATTCTTCTAACTCTCTTTCAAAGAAATCCCTTGGAATTAACCAATCATCTCTTTCGTCTCTTTCATCTCTTCTTCTTGGTAGCATTGACAACCACCCCCTATGATTTTTTTCTATCATCCATATTATACTATATAAAATAGAAAAAATCAAGAGAAAAATATAATAAGGATAAGTAAATATAATCTACTATTTATAAATAAGAAATGATAACTAAATATAAATGTAATTAAAAATTTTAGCAATTGAAAATTAAGACTGATATTCATTTATATGTTTCTTTCTTAAACGTAACAAATAGCTAATGGTAATCCCATCGGTAAAGTTATGTATTATTATAGGATACAATAGACTTTGACTTATTTGAAAGGTATAACAAAGAATAAAAGACATGATTATCCTACCCGGCAAAAGATTCAGAAATTGCTTTAAATTCTCTTTTCCGAAGAAAACATTACTTAAATGAGCTAATATAAAAATCAACATAGAAATTAAGGTAGAATATCTTATTGTTAAAAAAGAACCAGTTATTAGTTGTTCTAAACTTCCTTGAATAAAACCTCTATAAAAAATCTCTTCTACAGGTCCGACAAGGGCCCACATGTATAATAAAAGTAATTTGTTTTTTCCAAAATTGATGTAAGGAATTTTGAGAAGGTCTGAGTAAGTCATCTTTTTCATGCTATAGATAGAGATAAGAATTATTAAAAAAGAGATTGCTACCATTACTAGACCATTTTTTATGTTTCCAATTTTGAAGCCCGCTTGTTTGAAGTTGATATCTGAGAAAAAAATCAAAACAATTGAAATTAAGATACTGAATATCCCAATTAAGCAATTTGCTTTATAGACGTCATATTTTGTTTTTTCTAATAAAAACTTACCAATAAAGAATATGGAAATATAATACAATGCTATGAACAAAATCAGCTTTAGATAAGACATAGTCACACCTCTTTTTTAAGTTTAATTTATTAAAAGTAGATAAATAATAAATTTATCTACTTTTGTTTTATAAATGATACAATAAATATTGTAATATATCTAAGCACAATACATTATAAATCAAAATCTAAACAAGAGGTGATATAAGTGGGCATAAGTGCCGTAGTTTCTCTGATAGTATTTGTTGTTGTGGTAATCGGTATCTTATCTCAAAAGGTTGATAAGACGTTAATTTCAATGTTGGGCGCAGTTTTTCTTTTAGTAATAGGCATTTTTTCTCAACCAATGGTAGCTATTAGAAATTATGTTGATTTCAACACGCTTCTTTTTCTAGTTGGGATTATGTTATTTGTAGATGTTTTAAAAAAGACGGGTTTGTTCGAATCGTTTGCTTCATTGATTTTAAAAATTTTTGGTGGCAATATTTATTCTTTATTCTGGGGATTAACTATTTTTGTTGCTATAATAGCTGGATATATCGAAGTTATTGCAACTATCTTAATTTTTGTTCCGATTGCACTTTCGATAGCAGATTTCTTAGAGGTTAATCATTTGCCTTTTACGCTCGGGATTATTTTTGCGTCTCAAATAGGTGGTATGGCAACGATGATGGGTCAACCCCCCAATATAATGATATCTTCAGCCTCTATGTTTACGTTTTCAGAATTTTCTGCAGTAATGTATCCAATTGCAATTATCAATTTAGTTATATCAAATCTCTTGATTGTGCTTTTTTTTAAAAAAGATTTTTCAGTTAAAATAGATAGGGACCGATTGAAAAACTTTAATAAAGGTTTTTCCAAGGATAAAAAAAAGTTTTCAATTGCAGTAATTTTATTCATCGTAGTGGTTTTGGCTTTTATTTTTCACCATGAACTTAACATTGAAAGTTCAACCGTTGCTTTAGCTGCAGGGTTTGTTTCTTTGCTTTTAATTGGTCCAAAAGAAGTAGAAGAAATGCTTGCTAAAATAGAATGGGATATTATTTTGTTTATTTTCGCACTTTTTGTTGTAGTTGGTGCTTTAGTTGAAACAGGAGCAATAAGTTATATAACTGAGTTATTGGTTGACTTTGCTGGAACGTCTCTAAAATCGATTAGTATTATTATAATGTTAATTTCAGCATTTGCATCTGCATTTATGAATAATATAGCAATTACTGCTGCGTTCATTCCTTTAGTAGGATATTTGCCAACATTAAATCCTTTAGTTTTTTCAAATTTAAACCCTGTTTGGTATGCTTTATCGCTTGGTACATGTTTAGGAGGGATTGCAACGCCCGTGGCATCTCTTCCAAATATAATAGCTTTGACTATTTTATTTAAATCAACAGGAGAAAAAATATCTTTTGGAGAATTTTTCAAATATGGATTCTTGATAATGATTCTTAATATTGCAGTTTCGGTAGTATATTTAAATTTTGTTATACTTTAATAATAGTATTGCAAAAAATAAATTTTAATTTTTGGAGGTGATAGGATGAAAAAGCTACTCTTAAAAAAAGGGATAATATATCCTGTTTCAACAAAACCTTTTATTGGGGATATTCTAATTGAAGATGGAAAAATAGCAGAAATAAGTGAACAAATCGAAAAAAAATCCGTTGATACAATAGATATAACTGGCAAATTTGTATTTCCTGGTTTTATAGATCCACATTCACACATCGGATTGTTTGAAGAAGGTGTGGGAAATTATTATCAAGATGGGAACGAAGCTACAGATCCAGTAACTCCACATGTCAGAGCGATAGACGCTTATTATCCAGACGATATTGCAATTACAAGGGCATTGGCAGGTGGTGTGACTACAGTAATGATTGTTCCAGGTAGTGCTAATCCGATAGGTGGTCAAAGCGCGATTATTAAGTTGAATTCTCAAATAACAGACGATTCAATTATAAGGGAACCAGCTGGATTAAAAATGGCACTTGGTGAAAATCCGAAAAGAGTGTATGGAACGTTAAACAAATCACCATCAACTAGGCTTGGTAATGCAGCAATAATTAGAGACTATTTTATTCAAGTTAAAAATTATATTAAGAAAAAGGAATTATCAAAAGAAGAAGGTAAGGATTTTACAGAATTTAATATTAAATATGAAATTGGAGAAAAGGTATTAAAAAAAGAAGTAACAGCAAGAATTCATGCTCATAGAAAAGACGACATTCTTACTGCTATTCGTCTTTCTGAGGAATTTGGATTTGATCTTGTAATTGAACATGCAACAGAAGCCTATAAAATCCCTGACTATATAAAAGCTAAAGATATTCCTGTAATATTAGGTCCACTGCTTGGGTTTAGAACCAAGCTAGAAACAAGAAATATGAGCTATCATTCAATTTCTATCATAAATGAAAAAGGAATATTAGCAGCATTGACTTGTGATCATTCTGTTATACCTTTAGAACACGCGTCTATTCAGGCTGCAACTGCTCTGAGATATGGAGCAAAAGAGGAGGATTTGATAAGGATGCTTACTATTAATCCTGCCAAAATTTTGGAAATAGAAGAAAGAGTAGGAAGTCTGGATGTCGGTAAGGATGCTGATCTAGTAATTTGGAGTGGACATCCATTTGATTTTAGGAGTTATGTTGTTAAAACAATAATTAATGGTGAAATTGTTTACGAGCGCTAATAAGAAGTGTATAACATTTTTCTTTATTTATTTCCTTTTATTTTGCTTTATTTCCTTCTCATTGTTAGTTTTTAGGTATCAATAGCTCTCCTAATATTTGAAAAAAATTTCATAATGCGTTAAACTTTAAATAGACATAAAAATTTAGTAATTAGGAGAGTGAAAAATATGAAAGCTATAGTAAAGGTTGAACCAAAAAAAGGTTTTTCTCTTGTAGAAGTTAATGAACCTACGATAAGTTTTTCCCATGACGTTAAAATTAAAGTTCTAAAGGCATCTATTTGTGGAACTGATGTTCACATTTACAAATGGGATAATTGGGCAAAAAATCGAATAAAATCTTTACCCCAGATAGATGGTCATGAATTCGTTGGAAAAGTTATTGAAGTTGGAGAAGAGGTAAAAAATGTTAAACCCGGTGATTTGGTAGTTGGAGATAGTCATATACCTTGTGGGCACTGTTACCATTGTAGAAATGGAAATATGCATGTATGCCAAAGTCTTAAAATACTGGGTGTAGATACAAATGGTGTGTTTTCTGAATATATAGTTCTTCCGGATGTTGTTTTGTTGAAAATAGATGAGAGTATTCCCTTAGAATATGCATCTGTTATGGAACCGTTAGGTAACGCAATATTTACGACTACGGTTGCAGATTTGAGGGGAAGTTTGGTTCTGATTACTGGAGCTGGGCCTATAGGGTTAATGGCGTTAGCTGTATCTAAGATATCAGGGGCATCTTTTGTTGTAGTGAGTGAAATATCTGAATATAGGTCAAAAATGGCAAAGGATGTTGGAGCTGATTTGGTAATTAATCCAGTGAATAATTCAGTTGTTGATAAAATTATGGAACTTACAGATGGATTAGGAGCCGATGTGTTTTTGGAGATGTCAGGAAATGAAAGCGCATTAAATGATGGAATTCTTTCTCTAAAAAATACTGGAGTAGCTTCAATTTTAGGTGTTTATCCTGAAGATAGAATTAATTTTGAAATGAATGCTGCAGTATTTAAAAATTTAACCATTCATACAATAACTGGAAGGAAAATGTTTGAGACTTGGTATCTTTCAGCTTCTTGGTTGAAATATAAAAAATTAGATTTAAGTAAAATTGTTACTCACCAATTTGATTTCAATAATTTTGAAGAAGCATTTGAATTGATGGCCAGTGGACAAAGTGGTAAAATAGTTTTAAATGTTGCTGCTGATTAATATGTTGAGTTTAGTAAAACTAAACTTAAGTTTGATCAAGTTTTTGATCAAGTTTTAAAGGAACAAGATCTTAAATAAAAACATAAATTATATAAAAGAACTAAATAGAATTCTAAAAAACATCTATGGACACTATATTGAGGGAGGTGTTAATGTGAATTTTTATGATCAAATACAAAAAGAAATGAAAGAATTGGAAGATTCTGCTTTACTTGTTAATATAAGAACTCTTGAAAGTCCTCAAGGGTCGTGGATAAATGTGGGTGGTAAAAAGGTTTTAAATCTTTGTTCCAATAATTATTTGGGTTTAGCAAATCATCCAAGATTGAAAGAGGCAGCCGTCAAAGCAATCCAACAATGGGGTGTTGGACCAGGTGCAGTTAGAACAATTGCTGGCACAATGAAGATACACGAAGAATTAGAACAGAGACTAGCAGATTTCAAAAAGGTGGAAGCTACACTGGTTGTGCAATCTGGGTTTAACGCTAATCAAGCAGTTATCCCTGCTATTACTAATGAAAATGACGCGATTTTTTCTGATGAGCTAAATCATGCTAGTATTATAGATGGGATTAGATTATCAAAGGTTAAGAGATATATTTGGGAACACAAAAATCTTAGATCTTTAGAAGAACAATTGATAAAAGCTTCAAATGAGAATTTTAGAAGAAAACTGATAATAACTGACGGTGTATTTAGCATGGACGGAGATATCGCTCCCCTTCCTGGTATAGTTAATCTAGCCAAAAAATATGATGCATTAGTTATGGTTGATGATGCCCATGGAGAAGGAGTGCTTGGAGAGAATGGTAGAGGAGTTGCTGATCACTTTAAGTTAAGTAACGAGATAGATATCGAAATAGGCACTCTATCAAAAGCCTTTGGTGTGGTTGGAGGTTTTATTGCGGGTAGAAAAATATTAATAGATTATCTAAAGCAAAAAGCTCGACCATTTTTATTTTCAAGTTCTTTGTCACCTGCTGAAACAGCCGCAGCATTAGAAGCTACTAAAATCCTTTCGGAATCAAACGAATTGGTAAACAAATTATGGCAAAATGCCCACTATTTTCAAGATGTTATTAAAAAGATGGGTTACAATATTGGTGAGACTGAAACCCCTATAACACCTGTTATGATCTATGATGAAAAAAAGACTCGAGACTTTAGCGCTAAACTTTACGAAGAAGGAATTTTCGCATCAGCCATTGTCTATCCTACTGTTCCACGAGGAAAAGCAAGAATTAGAGTCATGATTAGTGCTACTCATTCAAAAGAAGATTTAGATTTCGCTCTATCTAAATTTGAAAAGATTGGTAAAGATTTAAATATTATTTGAGTTGTTATTTTTGAATTATAAGTTGTATTTTTTTCTTTTTTTATGTTATAATTATGTAGAATTTAAAATTTAATTGATTTTAAATTGTCTCATAAGTAAAATTTGTATCTATAAGTAATCAAAATTTTAAAAAAATTATAAAAGATAGGAGGGATTGTGGTGAAGACCAAAATTTTGTTAGTATTGATTTTAGTTGTTTCCATTCTTTCCATGGCTTCAGTCACTTTGGATTGGGGAAGAGTTTATACCCTACCAGGTGCCCAAGAAATATTCAAAGTAGCAGCAGTGGAAGATGGAGTGTATGCTTTTGGTTACACAGATGAGATGGGTTTTAACGAAGATATGTTGATCTTAAAGTTTGATCAAGTAGGTAATTTGGTTTATGAGAACACATTAGGCGGTATCTATAATGATTGGATTAGTAGTGGTGGAGTCGCATCAGATGGTGATTTAGTCATTGTTGGTACATCGGGTTCATATGGAAGTGATTTTGATATATATATTAATAAGATAGGTAAAAACAAATTTACAAAAAATTTGACAAAATTAGGACAGGATAAAGGTACTGATTTTGTGGAAGTAAATGATGGTTTTATAGTAATTGGTTATGGTTCTGATCCCGAAACATTAAACATGAGGGGCATTATAGTAAAATTAGATAAATCTGGCAATATCGTTTATCAAAAATGGCTACCTTATTTTGTTCCTGGATCTGATACTAAACCATTGAGTATAGAAAAAACATCTGATGGCAATTTTATTATAGCGGGAACGATTGTACAAATTTTCGAAAACTTAACAAAATTTTATCTAACTAAAGTGGATAAGAACGGAGAAGAAATTTGGACTAAAGTATTTTCTCCAAGAGAATATGCAAGAGGTTTCGACGTTAAGGAAGTTCCAGGTGGTTATGTCGCTGTTGGTTATGAAGGTTCTTGGAAAACAAAGTGGACTGACATTTATGTTGTAAAAGTTGACTATAACGGTAAAATTGTATGGGAAAGATTTTATGGAGATATAGAAGGTGATCATGGATACTCGCTAGCTATAGCTCCTAATGGTCATATTTTTGTAACAGGTTATATTACAAATCCAAATAAAGATTATAAAGACAAAGACATTGTCATATTAGAATATGATGTAAACGGGAATTTACTCAGCGAAAGAATTATCGGCGGTTACGGAGACGATGTTGCTTTCTCTATAGACATAGATAATAAGGGAAATCTTTATCTTGGAGGTTATTCTGAGTCACCTGATTTGGGTGCAGACGATATGAAAGATGTGTTTGTTTTAAAATATACTATAAAATAAAAAAATTCTTGGATAAAAAAATAACTGCTTGAGAAGCCTCGCTCAGGCAGTTATTTTTTATTTAGATTTATATTTCTGTTTTAAATAGATATTTAGGTTTATTATATCTGCTGGATTTATTCCAGGAATTCTTGACATCTGTCCAAGCGTTTCTGGCTTTATTTGTTTTAACTTTTCTTTCGCTTCAAACGCTATATTAGGTATTTCATCATAGTCTATATCGTTTGGAATTGTCACTTTTTCTAGTTCTTTCATCCTAGCAATTTCTTCGTTCATTCTTTTGAAATATCCCTCATATTTAAAAAATATGTCAACTTGTTCTATCACTTCTTTTTCTTTAATCTCTTCAGGATCTAAATGTTTAATATCATGATAAGAAATTTCAGTTCTTCTTAACAGTTCCCCAAATTTAACACTACTTTTTATTTTCGAGGAACTTTTTTCAAGTAGTATCTCATTTACTTCACTTGGATTAATATTGATTTGATTTAGTCTTGAAATATGATATTCTATCTGCTTTTCAAGATTTAGAACTTTTTCGTATTGCTCTTTGTTTAGCAAACCATACTTGTAACCATATTTATATAATCTTAGATGTGCATTGTCATGCCTTAATAATAACCGGTACTCGGCACGTGATGTAAGGAGTCTATATGGTTCGTCTACTCCTTTTGTTATTAAATCATCAATTAATACCCCTAAATAAGCCTCAGATCGATCTAAAATAAAAGGCTCTTCATTTTTAACTTTAAGAGCAGCATTTATTCCAGCGATAATACCTTGCCCTGCTGCTTCTTCATATCCGCTTGTTCCATTTATCTGACCTGCTAAAAACAATCCTTCAATCTCTTTTGTTTCTAAATTGTGTTTCAATTGTTTAGGATAAATAAAGTCATATTCTATAGCGTAAGCAGGTCTTACTATTATCGCATTTTCAAGGCCTGGAATTGTTCTAAGCATTTCTAGTTGAGCTTCATAAGGTAGGCTTGTGCTTAATCCGTTTAAATAAATTTCTTTCGAATATTTTGATTCAGGCTCAAGAAAAAATTGGTGAGAATCCTTATGAAACTTCATAACCTTATCTTCTATGGAAGGGCAGTATCTTGGACCTTTACTTGACAATAATTTTATTGTTCCGTACCAGGGAGAATAATCAATATATTTCATTATAACTTCATGGGTATTATTATTGGTTTTTCCAAGATAACAGGGATATTCTTTTGATAGTAATTTAGGTTCATTCCAGTATGAAAAAGCCAGAGGTTCATCAGAAGTATTTTGAACTTCAAACTTCGTAAAATCAACAGAATCATTACGAATTCTAGGAGAAGTATCTGTTTTAAATCTACCGACTTTCAATCCATTTTCTATTAACGAAAAAGTTAATGAATTTGCAGGTAATTCACCGATTCTTCCTGATTCAAAAGATTCTCTTCCAACAAATATTTTTCCTCTCAAAAATGTTCCTGTTGTTAAAATGACAGCTTTAGCGAAATATTTCATTCCTAATTCTGTTTCTACACCTATTACTCTTTTTCCATCAACTAATATTTTTTTTACAATGCCTTGCCTTAAAATTAAATTATTAGTGGATTCTAAAATTTCTTTCATTCTTCTTGAATACTCGTATTTGTCAACTTGAGCCCTCAAAGCTCTCACGGCTATTCCTTTACTGGTATTTAACATACGTATATTTATCATCGTGTCATCGGCTACTTTTGCTTGTACTCCTCCTAGTGCATCAATTTCTCGTGTAACAACTCCTTTGGCAGGACCACCAATTGCTGGATTACATGGTGTCCAACCTACAGTATCCAAGTTTATGTTTAAAAGTAATGTCTTCATTCCCATTTTAGCTGAAGCTAAAGAAGCTTCAATTCCAGCGTGACCTGCTCCTACAACTATTACATCGAAATCATTATCCGATTTTATCAAAAATACTCACCTCCAATTAATAAAGCAAATGGGAGGCTTTGATCTAGCCTCCCCCTAGTTTTTCATTATATTAAATTATACCACAAAAATTATGTCTTCTGTTTAGGATTTTCAGTTGTTATTGAATTTTGTACTTAATCATAAAATATAAGCATTAAAGAAGTCTCGGATTTTAAAATACACGTCTTCCTTCGAATATTGTCTGAACTAAATCTAAATTTTTATCTAAAATCACAAGATTAGCGACGTATCCAGTTTCAATTCTTCCTTTATTTAAAATATTAAGGTTTCTTAATGCATTATAAGAAGATACTTTAGCTAGTTCTTGGAGAGAACAATTTGTAAATTTTTTGAAGTTTTTTACTCCTTCGTTAAATACAAGAGTGCTGCTAGCTATAGTTCCATCTGCTAAGAAAGCTTTTGCGTCTTTAACTGTTACGTCTAATCCTCCTAATTTATAATGACCATCTTCAAGTGCAGCACCTTCAAAAGAATCGGTTATCAAAATGATTTTGTCTGACCCTTTGATTTGATAAGTTAGATCCACGAATTCTCGACTCAGGTGTATACCGTCACAAATCATTTCTAGATGGAAGTCCAAATATAGTGCCGACCCTGTTCCACCTATATTTCTATGATGCAAGGGAGTTAATGCATTAGAAAAATGAGTTATTCTATTTATTCCAGATTGAAAAGCTTTTTTAAAGAGATTAAAGTCCGCGTTAGTATGTCCTAGAGATATAACTACATTTTTTTCTTTTAAATAATCAATGACATCAAAAAAGTTTTCAACTTCGGGAGCCATAGTTATCAATTTGACTTGTTCAGTTATGATTTCTTCGAGTTCTTCAATAGTGGGTTTTCTAATGTATTGTGGATTTTGAGCTCCTTTCTTTTCTAGACTTATAAATGGACCTTCTAAGTGAATTCCTTCTATCGATAAACCAACATCTTTTGAATTTTCCAAAACTTTGAGAATTTGATCTTTAGAAGCAGAAACTGTCGAGGGTATAAAAGAGGTAACTCCATATGAGAAATTGTTTTCCGCCCATTTTTTGAAATCTTCACTTGATGCATCCATAACATTGATACCTTTTTGACCATGAGTATGAACGTCAACAAAACCCGGCATAACAATGTTGTCATAGCTATAGTAATCTTTTACAGAGACTTTAGTGATTTTTTTACCTTCTATTTCAACGTCTCCTGTAAATTCTCCTTTTATTGGATCAACGATTAAGACTTTTTCCAACTTCATAATCTAAGCCTCCTATTCGAGCTTTACCGACTTTGATAAATTTCTTGGGGTATCAGGGTTATATCCCATTTGGATTGCTTTTTTGTATCCTAAATATTGTATAGGTATCAGTCTTAGAGGGATTTCAAAACCATTGAAGTTGGGGACTTTTATTTCTCCTTGAAAGGAAATTTCTAATGTTGTGGCTCCTAATTTTTCTATGTCTTTTTTTAATTTTTTTTCTTCAAGATTGTCTTTTGAATTAATAACAACCAGAGTTTTTTCAGTAAGCCTTGATATTGGTCCATGTCTATATTCGAGTGGTTCATGATATTCAACGTATTGCAAAGCCATTTCTTGTAATTTTAAAGCTCCTTCTTTTGAGACACCTAGATTTTCATCATAACCTAAAAAAACAAAATGTTCATATTTGCTGAGATCTAGCTTGTCAATAACTTCGGTTGATGAGTTTAAAACTTTTTTGCTTTCTTCAGAAAAATCATATTTATTGATACCATTTACAAGCAATGCCAAAATAAGGACGAAAGAACCCGTCATAACAACGCTTTTTTCTTCAGCAAAATCTAATATTATACTTTCATCAGAAATTTTACTGATAGTAGAATCTTTTGCACAAGTTATCCCAATGGTTTTAATGCCGAAGTTTTTAATAGTTTGTGCAGCTTTTACAGTTTCAGTTGTCTCTCCTGTTCTGGTGATTAGAATTGCGACGTCACTTTTAGGAATCTTATTAAATAACATTACGTAACCACTAGTTATCACATCTGCTTTATAACCGTTCATATTTAACAATGTTTTCGCGATAAAACCCAAATTAAAAGAAGAGCCACACCCTACAAACAGATAACTTTTATCTTTTGAAAAATCAAACTTAAAATCTTTCAAATTTTCTAACAAAGCCGGTATTCTAAGAATTTCTTCTAATGTATAAGACACGCAATCACTCCTTTATGTAGAATGTTTTTTTGCAAGTAATGCCATTTGTTCGCTAACATTTATTTTTAAAGGTAATATAGAATATGGATGCATAAATTCTTTAAATACACTTTGGTAGAATTTGGACTCAAATAATCCTCCATGTGTGTAAATTTCTTTAAGAGCAAGCTTGTCTAATATCATTTTACACCTAAATGAAAGATCTTGTATTCCTTCTTCAACTATTTCTTTAACTAACAGAGTAGGTTCTTTTAAAGCATCTTTAGTAAAAGAAGAAATAATCGTTTTGAAATCTTCTTTTCCCTGTAAACTCGTAAGTTCTTCAATTGCATCTACCCTGTAATATATTTTAAGTCTTTCAAAAATCGGATCGAATTCTCTTAATTCATCTCGATATCTGAAAGCCTCCTGAATAATTCTTGTTGCGATCCAGAATCCTCCACCAACATCATTAAAAAGATGACCCCATCCTCCACTTCTTATTATTTGCTTTTCTGAGGTCATTCCCATTACAACGGTACCTGTTCCTGAAATTACAAGTGCCTCATTATTTCCATTATAACACGCGTAGAGAATAGATTCTCCGTCATTATATACTATGATTTCATCGATTTTAAAGACATCTTTAATTATAGATTTTAAATTATCTTTTCTTTTTTGTGTTCCTGCTCCTGAAAAACTAACAACAATTCCATCAACAAAACCTGTTTTGTAATAAATTTCCTTAAAAATATTTTTTAATCTTTCTTGATCAACAGAAGTTAGATTAACGCCGGTATTTATTTCAAATTCCATCAGGTTGTTTCCTTTTTCATTAACTATAGAAACTGCAATATGGGTACCTCCACCATCCATTCCTAGAAACTTCAAACTTCCCTCACCACTCTAAATTTATATTTATCTCCTCTGTATATGGAAATTACATACTCAATGCATTGGTTAGCTTCTGTGTAAGTGTAACGTGTTCTGAGTGCAGCTGGTTCTCCTTCTTTTTGAGATAAATATTTTGCCTCTTCTTTTGTTAGTCTAGTAACTTCCAGAGTTTCTATAGCTTTTGAAAATTTAATTCCGTACTCATTATTTAATATTTGATACAAAGATTCTTTTCCCATATTTCTTTCAATTATATTCAAGACTCTTATATCCGCCCCAGGGTTTAAATAAGCTGTTTCAATTGCATATGGTTCTTCGTCTAAATATCTCACTCTTTTTAAGAGAACTACCCTAGCATTTTTAGGAAGTTCAAAGTCTTTTATCAATTCGGTAGGTATTTCTACTAACTTATTTTCTAAGACTAATGAGTAAGTCTTATGCCCTTGTTTTAGAGCTTCTTCGGTAAAACCAGTTAATTTACTTAATTCTTCTTCTTGTTTAATGCCAGTATAAAAGGTACCTTGGCCTCTTTTCCTTTCAATAAGTCCTTCTCTTTCTAATTCATCTAGTGCTTTTCTTACCGTAGGTCTTGATACACCATATTTTTCACAAATTTCCATTTCGGTTAAAAATTTTTCACCTTTTTTATATTCTTCTATAAGTTTCTCTTTAAGTTCAAGGTACAATTGATAATAAAGTGGTATTGGTACTTTTTCCATAATTTCCTCACACCCCCAATTTTTTCAAAGCTTCATTAAGAACGTTCGTTTCTTTTAGAACATTTTCACAAGAATTTTTATCCTTACCTGACAATATCATTAAGATAGCTAATTTAGGTTTCATGTTAGCTTTTAGTAAATAGTCTCTACTTGTATTTCTATCTAATCCTGTTATTTCAGAAATAATTCTAATTGCTCTTTCCTCAAGCTTTTTGTTCATAACTTTTACATCAACCATATAATTTTTGTAAGTTTTACCTAATTTTATCATAGTTGTAGTACTTATCATATTCAAAACCATTTTTTGAGCAGAGCCAGCTTTCATTCGAGTACTTCCTGTGATTACCTCAGGACCTGTTCTTAAAGATAAGACAATATCACAAAAATCTTTTAATTCTGGATCTTTAACATTACAAATTAACGCTGTCTTACAACCAATTTCACGTGCCTTTGTTAAGGCTCCTTTTACATAAGGTGTTCTACCACTAGCGGTTATTCCCATTACAAAATCTTGTGCTCTTATATTGTTTTTTTCTAGATCTTTTATGCCTCCTTCTTCAAAATCTTCTACATTTTCAGTCGCAGTAAAAAAAGCTTTTTCTCCCCCGGCAATTATTGGTAAAAAAGTTCCAGGTTCAACATCAAACGTAGGAACAGTTTCAACGGCATCTATGACTGCGACTCGACCACTAGTTCCTGCTCCAACATACACGATTCTTCCACCATTTTCAATGGTAGAAATACAAATTTCTACTATTGAAACAATTGTCTGCAAATTTTCTGTAATTGTTAAAGGCACAGTAGCGTCTTCTTGATTAATCACCCTTAAAATGTCATAGATGTTCAGTTCATCTAAATTTGCGGTTTTGGGATTACTCTTTTCTGTTTCTAGAAATTCTAGCATATTCAGACCTCCGATCAATAGGTAATTTTCCAATTGGTTTCATTTCCCCCTTCAATGTTTTATACAAGGATATTTGTGAATTTAATTGATATCCATATGAGCATAATCCATACTTTATCTGAGGTAAAAAGATATCATAAGGATTTCTTAGTGCAACTAAATATGTTTCTTTAGATGTGTGAGCTATCTTTAAAATTAAATCTGATATCTCTTCATTCAAGTAGGCGTTTTCAGTAAAGATCAAATTAATTTTATTTTTTGATAAATTAATGACATCTTCTTTTTTGGATTGTGTTAGGTCTATTGGACTGAGTTTGAAATCTTTAGAAATTTGATTAATTAACCATTTACTTTTATTCTCACTGTCTTCAACTCCAATCGTATTTTTAACTTTTAAAAAGTAAAAAACATTATCTAACTTTTCAATAGATGAAATTTCTTCCTTTGAAGACTTTTTATCGATAAAGGAGGTAATTGATTGATCACAAATATTTTGCATAATGTCTAAGTGTTTTTTACAACCAACATCTGCTAAAGAAACTTCAGTTGAGAGTTTATTTTTTAAATTGCGAGAATAATTATGTAAATTGTTTATTCTTTCTAAGGCCTTTTTAACTATCTTTTTAAAGTCATTATTATTTTTATATTCAAATACAACAGCTTCTTTAGCTTTTGCTTGTTCATCAAAGGAATGACATATAGTAACAATATCCATACCAGCATTCAATGCTTTTATTGTAGCTTCTTCTATAGAATAAAAATTGCTTACCCCACCCATTTGTAAATCATCGGAAACCAACACACCTTTAAAATCTAATTCATTCCTAACAAAATCAGTAAGAATTTCTTTGGAAACAGAAACAGGCTCTCTTGTGTTTTGTATCCTTGGTAAGTAAATATGGGTGGGCATCCAAGATGAAGATTTTATGTTTAAGAAAGGAAATAGTTCATTCAGCAAAAGCTCTTCTTTACTTAGATTTGATTGAGGAAGATCTAAGTGAGGATCTATATTTACATTTCCAATTCCAGGAAAATGCTTTAAACATGAAAGCACTCCACCATCATGTAATCCTTTAACAAATTCAGATGCAAATTTGAGTACAACATTCTTATCATCAGAAAAACTTCTGATACCTATTGCTGAGTTTAAAGGATTATTGTTTATATCAACAACGGGGGCATAATCCCAATCTATTCCAACCGCTAGCATTTCTTTTGCGAGGGTATTAGCTGCTATATAAGCGTTTTCGCTATAGCCTGTGGCAGCAACAGCCATAGCACTTGGAGCAACAGAAAAACTTTTTTCTAAACGAGTCACCATTCCACCTTCTTGATCAATACTAAACAGAGGTTCATAACCAAGAAAATTTTTAATATCTTCTATGAATTTGTGTAGCTGATTTTTGTGTTGTACGTTTCTTGAAAAGAAAATTATTGCCCCAGGTTTGATCGCATTCAATGCTTTCATATTTTCTTTATTTAAACTCGTCCCGTGTATACCTATTAAAAATAATTTCCCCAATATTCTATCTAAATCTTCCATAGGTTTATTCCTCCATATAGTAAAATATCATCACAAAAATCAATAAATTCTTGAGCACTTTTGTTCCAATCTTCTAAGTATGAAAAATCGTCTTCAAAAAATATTGTCTTTTCAACTCCTAGTAAATTTTCAATGTGATCTTTTTGATGAAGATTTTCTCTATCTATATATTTTCTAAATTCGAAATCTTCTTTTTGAGCTAAATATCTGACCATCTCAACTGCTACTATTACAAAGTTATCTTTTGTTTCAGGGAAAAATTCTACACCATTACATAGTCGTCCTTGAAATTTAGAAAAATTTGGTATAAAGTTTCTTTTTCTTAAAATCAGATTAGGGAATTTTTTACGTAAGAAATCATATAATTCGTTTTCGTTTATCCATGGTGCGCCAATAAAACAAAAAGGTTTAGGTGTTCCTCTCCCTTCACTTATGTTTGAACCTTCAATTAAACACATACCACTATATGCTACCGTGCTTTCGAAAGTGGGTAAAGCAGGAGAAGGAATATTCCATTTTAACTGTAATTTATCGAAAGTGTCTCCTTGCCATCCTTCAATTTGAATAACTTCTAAATCAATATCTAATTTAAGATATTTCTTGTAGTATCTTGCCAGTTCACCAGGGGTGAGACCGTATCTTAAAGGAAGTTCATAATTGCCAACAAATGTAAAAAAATCTTTTTTAATTCTAGGTCCAAAAACTATTCTTCCTAAGGGATTTATTCTATCTAAAACTATAAATTTCTTAGCGTTTTCGCTAGCAGCGATTAAAGAATAAGCTAAGGTGTATATAAAGGTATAAAATCTTAATCCAACATCTTGAATATCATAAACAAGAACATCAACGTCTTTTAGTTGCTCAGAAGTAGGTTTTTTATTTTCACCATATAAACTTATTACAGGAATCTTATAAATAGGATGAATTTGATCGTTAAATTCTTGCCCATCAGGTAAGCCATAAAGCCCATGTTCAGGAGTAAATATCTTAACTACATTGATATTATTTTTGAACATTAAATCAATCCCATCTTCCATGATCTTATTTACAAAAGAATAATTAGTTATTAATGCAATTTTTTTATTGTTTAGTTCTTTAAAATGATTTTTTTCTAATACGTCTATTCCTTGGAATATCATAATTAATACACCTTCTTTCTTTTTATCTTAATTGTACATTAAGTAATGACAATATGTCAAATCTAAATCTATTGAAAATATGTTGTTTTTAGTTATTATGATTAATTATTGGCAATTAAATAAAAAAATATCGTTTTTTTCAATTTGCAAACACTTATAATTTTATGGGATAATTAAAAAAACAAATTACAAACCAATAATCTTATTAACTATGTATTTACTTTGTCACATATATATTAGTATTTTTACCTGGTACAAAGTATATTTTAAATATTTTGCTCAAACTTTTCAAGTGTTTTTAACTACATAATAGAGGTTTGTAGGAATGAAAAACTTTTTACAGTCATTATATTAATTGTGCTTATAAGTTTTGATGTTTTTGGCAATGATGAAGTAGCATAATGTTTTAAAGATTTATAAATTGTTCATAAAGCCTGTAATTAGATATCTAGCCATCAAAATAAAATTTTTTAAATATTTCATATGCTTATTTTGTAGGATACTTTGACCAACTAGAACATCTTTTGAATTGAGCTAATTCAGATGAAAAGGCATAAAAAATTATCGGATTAGATAGTTTAATGAAGTTTTAATGATTTGTTTTACCAATACTCAAAAGGAGGTTTTATGCAATGAAGAAGTTTATATTGTTTTTAACTTTTTTGGTTCTAGTGCTAGTTCCTGTAACAAATGTAATAGCTGCGGTTGGAGAAAAGGGCGTAATTGAGTTAGATTTTTGGAGTTGGAGAACTGAGGATATAAAAGCTTATCAAAAATTTATCTCGGAATTCAACAAAGAATATCCAAATATTCACATTAACTTTACTGCTTATCGAAATACAGAGTATAACACTATTCTTGCCACTGCCTTACAAGGAGGTATGGGACCAGATATAATCCAGCTAAGAGCATATGGAGGAATGGAACCTTTGGCTAATGCGGGATTTTTATTGCCTTTGGATGATAAAATTCCTGAATTGGAAAATTTCCCGGAATACGTCTTAGAAGGTGCAACTAGTAGAAGAGATGGAAAAATTTATGGTGTACCTTTTGCTGTACAGCATGTACTTGTTCTATATAACAAGAGACTTTTCAATGAACTTCATCTTGAAACACCTAAAACTTGGGAAGAATTTTTAAATACTGCAGAAAAAATTAAAAATGCAGGATATATACCTTTTGCTAATGGAACAAAAGATGCTTGGACCCTAGAAACCTTATTTGGAGGAGTTGCTCCAACTTTTTATGGTGGAGATGAATTTTACGAAGCTGTAGTTTCAGGTGAGAAAACTTTTGAATCTGAAGAGATGAAAAGAGCTTTGGAAAAAATACTTGAACTGAGGCCATATTTACCTCGCAATTATACGGGAGTAGGATATACAGACATGCAAATAATGTTTGCACAAGAAATGGCTGTTATGTGGGTTGCGGGTTCTTATGAAATTGGTACAATAAAACAAATGAATCCAGCGGTTGAAATAGGTGCTTTTATCGTTCCTGGAGAAACGGAAGACACGCCAGCATATAGTTCAATCTATGTTGATGGTTCTTATGGAATTAATGCAGACTGCAAATATATAGAAGAAGCGACCAAATTTATTAGATTTACAGCTAGTCAAAAATTTGGGCAAATGTTTACAGATGAGCTTGCTCAAATTTCAGCTGTTCCAGGGGTTGAACCGACAGACAAGGCTTTAAGGGAAGTCGTTAATGTTGCAAATCCTACTCCTTTTATGATGTTAACTGCATTTAGATATGGAGAACCAAGTGGCTCAACACTTTTGCAAAATGAGCTTCAAGCATTAATGGCCGGAACACAAAATATAGAAACTACTCTGAGAAAAATACAACAAGGAATAGCAACTTGGTATGAACCATTTAAAAAATAGTTGATTTGAATAAGGGTGTTACACACGGGTTATTTTGTGTAACACCCAACTTTCAAACGAAAGAAGGAATTGCATGAAAAAATGGATTCAAAAACACCCTTACCTCTTTTTTCTATTGCCAGGCGTTATTCTATACGGACTTTTTATGATATATCCATTAGTATCTGCTTTAGGATACAGTTTCTTTTCCTGGGATGGATTTATCAGAAAAGAGTTTATAGGATTCGAAAATTTTCGCAAAGTACTTAGGGAATATCCATATAAAGAAAAATTTTGGAAAGCGCTCGGACATAATGCGAAGTTTTTTTTAACGACTTTTATTCTTCAAACAACTATTGGTTTGTATATCGCAATTCAATTAAATAAAGAAAAACCGGTGATGGAATTTTTTCAAGCTGTTTATTTTCTTACTTATACGTTATCGATGGTTGTTGTAGGGTTCTTGTGGTTACTACTTTTAAATCCAAATTGGGGTGCTGTTAGCCAATTTTTGAGTCTTATAGGACTGGAAAAGTGGGTAGCACCATGGCTTGGTCAAGAAAGTACTGCTTTAAACACAATTATATTGATAAATTTTTGGAGATGGTTTGGCTATCCTGTTCTTGTTTTTAAGGCAGGTCTACAGAGTATACCTCAAGAATTGAACGAAGCTGCAATAGTCGATGGAGCAAACAAATGGCATTTGTTTAGATACATAACTCTTCCACTTTTGAAACCAACGATAATTATGGTTACTATACTTACTTTCATTTGGGATTTTAATGCTTTTGAATTGGTTTTTGTTATGCAAGGTTCAAGTGGTAATCCTCATTATTCGACGGATTTGTTAGCAACGTTTTTCTATAGAACAGCTTTTGGAGATCCTACGACAGGGGCTGCGGGAGGAAATATAGGAGTAGCATCCGCCATTGCAGTAGTAATGTTGATCATAATTGGGTTTGCTTCATATTTTGGAATAAGAATTATGCAAAAAAGCGAAATCGAATATTGAAGGGTGAGAAAATGACTAAAAAAATATTGGTTGTCTTAAATTATATGTTCCTTACAATTCTTGCAGTTATATCTATTTATCCAATTTTTATAATGTTTATATCATCCTTTAAAACAACTCCAGAAATATTTTTTAATCCTTTTAATTTGCCAAAGAAATGGAACTTTCAGAATTTCATAAAGGTATGGAATGAAGCAAATTTTAAAGTATATTTTTTGAATAGCGTTTTAATAACTATTTCTTCATTAATCATTCTCCTTTTTTGTGCTTCTTTGGCTGCTTATGCATTAGCTAAATTTAATTTTAAATTTAATAATTTAGTGTTTATGATTTTTCTTGCAGGTATTATGATTCCTATAAGATTAGGAATAGTACCTCTGTTTATTTTAATGAGAGATTTAAATTTACTTGATACCAGGTTGTCTCTAATTTTTACTTATTCTGCTAGTGGAATGCCTATGTCTGTTTTTCTATTTACCGGTTTTTTCAAAACCATACCTTCAGAATTATCTGATGCTGCACGCGTAGATGGATGTAATGAATTTCAAATATTTTATAAGATAATGTTGCCTTTAGTTAGACCTGCACTAGCGACAGTTGCCTTGGTTAATTTTGTTCCATGGTGGAACGATTTCTTTTTTCCCCTTCTTTTTATCCGGTCAGATAGTTTAAAAACCATCCAGCTTGGCATGACTATATTCTTTGGACAATATATGACCGATTGGGCAAGTTTGTTTGCAGGGATGGTGATTGCGAGTATACCAATGATAATACTTTATTTATTAATGTCAAAACAGTTTATAAGTGGTTTAACAGCAGGAGCCGTAAAAGGATGAAATCATTTGAATTAAATTAAGTTAGAGTCAGGAAATAATGCATATTTTATTTCATATAGCAAGTTTATTTACATTATTACTTTTAAAAGTTTTTAAAATTTTTAGAGGAGGTTTTTGAAAATGAAAAAGTTTTTTATGCTATTGTTAGTTGGGATTTTAGCTTTTAGTGTTTTTGCGGCAGATTTTGTTGTCCCTGATTGGCTAACGCCTGAGGAGCCAAAAATGGGAGGTGAAGTGAATTTAGCTTTAAACGGTGCTCCAGATTCTTTTAATCTTTATGCGACATTTTTTACACCCGCGTTCAGTGTGATGATACACGTTCTGAATCCTTTGATTGATTTGCAACCTGTTTATCAGCAGCCTGAACCAGCTTTAGCCGAATCTTGGGAGATATCAGAGGATGGAAGAGAAGTAATTTTTCATTTAAGAGATGTCAAATGGTCAGATGGACATCCTTTTAGTGCCGATGACGTTATGTTTACATTAAAATATTTTGCAATGAATGAAAAAGCTATTAATAATGCAATACCTAGATTGACAATAGCCGGAGAATTGGTTAAATGGGAAAAAATTGACGATATGACTGTGAAAGCTATATTACCCGAACCCTTTGGTCCATTTCTTATGACACTTTCTCATGTAAAAATATTTCCTAAACATGTACTTGAACCTTTAATTGATAAGAATGATCTGAGTTCTGTAAACTTTATATGGACTACTAGCACACCTCCAAATGAAATAGTTGGGACAGGACCTTTTACTATTGAACGATATGTTACTGATCAAAAAATTGTTCTTAAGAAGAATCCTAACTATTGGAAAGTTGATAAGTGGGGAAATCGTTTGCCATATATTGATAGGATAAACTTTATAGTTATTCCTGACCCTGAAGTTACAATGGCCAAATTTATGACAGGAGAAGTTGATTTTGCAGTACTAGATCCAAAAGATTATCCAACTTTGAAAAGTCAAGAATTAGCAGGCGC
Source organism: Thermotogota bacterium (assembly GCA_029780115.1). Classification (GTDB taxonomy): domain Bacteria; phylum Thermotogota; class Thermotogae; order Petrotogales; family Petrotogaceae; genus Defluviitoga. The sequence continues at coordinate 1,766 of JAKOZG010000002.1, read as the reverse complement.
ACCATTTAGAATTTTTGCCGCAGAACCAGTTAATCCTACACCAAGTCCTTTTCATATTACCTTTAATTTAGACGCGAAAGATCCTGAGTTACGAAAACTATTTAGGGAAGACGATTTTAGAAGGGCGATGGAATACGCTTTGGATAGAGATAGAATAATAGAAGAAGTATATAATACATTAGCAGTTTATGGTGGGACACCGACTTTACCCTCAAATTTCTTTTATAACCCAAAAATCGAAGAGATTAGAAGACCTTATGATCTGACTAAATCGGCAGAACTATTAGATAAACTAGGATTAAAAGATACAGATAAAGATGGCATAAGGAATTTACCAAGTGGAAAAAATCTTGAAATAGTATTTTTGACTACTACTGCTCAACAAGCCCAAGAAATTGCCTATATTTTTTCAGAAGATGTGAAAAAGATCGGAGTAAAACTTCATTTGCAGTTTTTAGATATTTCTGTAATAATGGAAACCCTCTTAGCGGGAAATTTTGAAATGTCTATGTATGCTTTTGGAAATCAACCTGATCCTCAATTAAGGAAAGAGATATGGCAGCCGAGTGGACCGCTTTATTATAATCATATATCTACTAGGGATCCACAAACTGGGAAACCAGTTTTTGAAAATATGTTAGATTGGGAATTGGAGGTTTATGAACTTTTTGAAAAAGGACAAACTACTATGGATCCATACGAAAGAAAAAAATATTATGATCGCTGGCAAGAGATTTACGCAGATAAAGTTCCATATATATTCGTTTGTAAACCGATGGATATTTGGGGCTGGAATAAACGTATAGGTAATGTTTTCCAATTAAACGGAAATGGACCAGTGGTTTACAGTTATTATACAATTTTTGTTAAATAAAAAAGATCGGCTAAACAGATTTACTAAGCCAATTTAAAAAATAAATTGCACGGAGTTTCATACATTTATTGTAGTCAACAAAGCGTTTTTTAATATCAATTCTGCCAGTGTATGAAACTCCGATTAATGAGCATTAACTTTTAAATTGTTTAAAAGTGGAGGAATTTACATGTGGTCATTCATTGTGAGAAGATTGTTAATCATGATTCCAACAATGTTTCTAATATCTGTAATGTGCTTTATCATAACGGAGTTACAGCCAGGAAGTTTTGCTTCTCAATTTATGGAAAATCCAAATATTTCTCCTGAGCATTTAGTAAGGCTTAATGAGATGTTGGGTTTAGACAAACCCCCTGTTCAGAGGTATTTTATCTGGATAAAAGGTATTATTACAAAAGGAGATTTTGGGTATTCATTTGCCTATAAAAGACCTGTGGGTGAATTAATTTGGGAAAGAATGGGTTGGACGGTTTCAATTGCACTTTTGACTATCATATTTCAATGGATAATAGCTGTTCCTGCTGGAATCTACACATCAATGCATCAATATTCTGTTAGTGATTATATTCTTACCTTTGTAGGATTTTTAGGAATTTCTGTGCCAGTTTTTTTTCTTGCTTTAGTTTTTATGTGGTTAGCTCTGCAAATGGGAGTAACTTCAATAGGAGGTTTATTTTCGGTTCAATATATTGGAGCTCCATGGAGTTGGGCTAAGTTGGTTGATTTGCTAAAACATATTTGGTTACCTATTGTAGTGATAGGATTCTCAGGTCTTGCTGGTTTAATGAGAGTTATGAGGGGTAATATGCTTGATGTTGTCAATGCTCCGTTTGTTACTTCTCTAAAAGCTCGTGGATTAGAAGACAAAGTTGTTAGACGTCATGTAATAAAG
>JAKOZG010000006.1 GCA_029780115.1 Thermotogota bacterium | reverse complement strand
GTCAGTAAATATATCCGTCTGCCTAAGCCCGATCGCTGGCTTTGGAGCTACGGTAGCTCTTCTATTTCCAGCTTAGGCACAGTAAACAGATTAAGCGTAAACTACCTTGTAAAATACCTGCAAAAACCTAATCAAAAAGGGTGGGCTACGTATGAAGATCGCATTATGAACTGTGATACTGGGCGTTGGCAGGTAAATGATCCGCTTTATGGCGTAAAAAAATTCATCTGGGTGCTACGGCTTACTGATTGGAAGGAAGTTTTTCGTTGGCTACGGCTTCCTAACTACATACGGCGTTTTAGCTATTTCTTTCAGGAATTACCAAAGAAAGTTAGCGGTGCAGGTTGGTTTTTTGATCAAGCTAAGGTGCTTTTAATGACAGATGCCAGAGTTCTTTTTCACGCTGGGGGCACTGAAGATTTTACGGAAGGCCACTTTTTTATAAGGCATGAAGTGTTAGACCGAGCTCCGATGTCAGTAATAACATTCATTTCTGCTAACTTCATAGGTATTCTTTATGATGTTGATAACGAATTTCTGGAAAAGTTTCGTGTAATGGATTGGCACGATCGCATAGAGTATGGCCTTTGGTTTCCTTTAGATGCTTCAGTGGAGACAGTGCTAACGTCCAATACAGGCATGGGCTACGCTGATATTTTGAGACTTCCGCTGGAGGCAGGGTAAATCCCTTAGAAGGAAGGTGTAGGGTGAAGTGACAAACTCGGGTACAGTAGCGAAGGCGATGTGCCCGAGCCACAGTTGCGGCTCGGGTCAGAGCCGAGCGTCGGTATGGAGGTGAGAATATGCCGAGGAGCACAAACACGCCCAGCCTTGTTTACCAAGTCAAGCGGCGACTGGAAGAGCAGGCAAGGTTCGGAGAAAGCAAGCACCAAGCTAAGCAAAGGGCTAAGCGTGAAGCTGAACAACGAGGCGAAAAATGGAATCCTTCACAAGTTGAAGGTATTTATTCGTTTGAGACCATGCGAACATACATGAGACAAGGTGCACACTTTGTGAAGTGGGTAAGAGAACGGCATCCAGAGGTGAAATGGTTAGAAGATGCGCGTCGCTATATTCCTGAATACCTTTCGCAGTATCAAAGTGCATGGACAGTTCGCACTAAAGCGAATGCTCTTGCGAAAATCTACGGGTGCAAATCTACTGAATTAGGCGTGCAGCTTCCGAAAAGAGATCTGCACGCAATCAAGCGAAGCCGTCGCCCAGCAAAGAGAGATGTAAGCTTCAGCGAGACACGAAACAAAGACTTAGTGGACTTTTGCCGAGGCACAGGCCTTCGTAGAAAAGAGCTGCAAGCTTTAAGGCCTGAAGATGTGTATCAGGCGGCTAATGGTAGGGTGTTTGTCCATGTGCGAAGCGGTAAAGGTGGCCGCACAAGGGAAGTCCCTGTTTTGCTCAAGTATCAGGATAGGGTATGGGAAATTGCACAAAGAGCGAAAGCGAATAATCTCCCGCGAGTTTTTCCTACAGTTCCTCTGGGTGCTGACATTCATTCATACCGTAGAGAATATGCTCAAGCTACTTATATGGAAACCGTGGAACGTCTGCCCAGTAATGTTACAAAAGAATACTACAACACAAAAGATGGGTTGCACTTTGAAAGGCACGCCATGAAATTTGTTACTAAGGCACTCGGCCATAACAGGTTAGAGGTAGCTGCCCGAAACTATCTCCGCTAAACAATACCCAGCGTATGCGTAAGTGAGTAAACCGCCGAGGGTGGTTTACTCACGGCTAACGAGCCCTGATTTTCTCTTTGGTAGATGGCCGAAAAATAAGCAGGGGGTTCAATATGCTAAAATAGGTGGTGTAAGGCCGAGTGCAAGAGGATTTGCCTATCGTTGAGTTAGGCTAAGTGTAGAGGTTTCTTCTGTGGAGTTTTCCCTTTTTTAATGCTGAGTTTTTCTCTCTGTTGAGGTTTTCTAATACATCTAATATGTGAGAGTGCTTGCAATGTAGAGGCTTGCGTCTATTTGTGTAAGAGTTGCTCTGTTAGAGGCCTTTTTATTCGCGCCCGAAAGGGCACGTGCCGTAATGTAAAGCGGTCTCAACAGCCGAGGGTATAAAAGCTGGCTTGTTTGCTAAGGTGATTAATACTATATGCTATAATAGTGCTATTAAACATAGAAAATAAGCGAGGTGAAGCAATAAAAAAGAGGCGAGCTTTCGCTCGCCCCACAAAAGGCTATGAACATTATAGCATTAAATGTAAAATTAGCAAACCATTTTAAGAAAGTCAATTCCCTATTTGTAACTGATATTTCTCTTTTTTCTATTGGGCTTGTAACCTGTATAAACATTGTTCTCAAAACCTTAAGGAGGCAAGAAAATGCCTACACTTGTTAGGCGTGCCTCCTCTATTAGCTATGAGCGTCTTTTCGAGCATGGGCGTCAGCAGTCATTTAAGAAGCTGAAAAAGAGCTCTCGTCTCTTTGTAAAGATACTGAAAAAAGCAGTTGCTTCCGATCCTACTTTAAGGACAGCGAAAGCAATAGCTATCACGCTTACCTTTAGAGATATGGCAGCGTTTAAGCAGTGCAAAGAAAGAAAACCAAGGAGTGGCCTTGCCCAGTTTCTGAAAGATACAGTTCAATACATAGAAAGAAAAGGCGTGCAAGTAATCGGCTACGGCGTTGTTCTGGAGCTACAAGCTCGTGGTGTTCCCCACTACCACATTTTGCTTGTAGTCAGTAAATATATCCGTCTGCCTAAGCCCGATCGCTGGCTTTGGAGCTACGGTAGCTCTTCTATTTCCAGCTTAGGCACAGTAAACAGATTAAGCGTAAACTACCTTGTAAAATACCTGCAAAAACCTAATCAAAAAGGGTGGGCTACGTATGAAGATCGCATTATGAACTGTGATACTGGGCGTTGGCAGGTAAATGAT
>JAKOZG010000015.1 GCA_029780115.1 Thermotogota bacterium | reverse complement strand
CGTTATCTTTAAGAACAAAAAATATACAGTTCAAGGTGTACAGAACAAAGGTGAATATATTAAGCTAATGGAAATGTCTAAGCCAGTTAAAACAGATTTAGTTAAGCCCTATATGTTTAGGAAAGGATTTAGTATGTTTTATAACTGCAATTCATCCCCCACTTACAGAAGTGGGAGTCTTCTTGCAGGAAAATGATAAATCAAAGGTAGGAGAATCTAAATTATGAAGGAAAATAAAATCGAGCAAAAAATAGAGGAAAAACTGAATGAAAGCGAAAAAGAGGAATTTGGGAGTTGGAAAAATCTTTTAATAATTATAATAGCAATGGCGGTCATTTATACTATTGCATTACTTTTATGGAATGTGTACAGTGGGTACCTAGAAAATCGACATTACTATCCTTACATAAAGATGAAGGATACTGGTTATAAAAAGGTTACCAAATTTCCCTACTCCCCTAAGGGGACTAATATAACTATAAATAAAACGAGTTTTTCGAACATTTACTCTGTAGAAACACATTTTGGCTCATTTTTTGTTCAGACCTTCGACAACAGATTTTTCTTCTTTGAAAGTCCTGAAACGATTGTAGTATCGTATCCTTCTTATGATTTCAGAGGAATGGAATACTCGGTTCTTAATAACTACGGCGATTTTTTTAGGTTTGTTATAGTTCCTAGCGAAGAATTGGTACCAGAAGTTTTTGATTTTGTTACAAATTTATCTAAAATAAAGATTTTGAATTCATCTGATTTACTGAAGTTTCAATTTCTTTCTAAAAATAATGAAGCTTATGTAGTAAAGACAAAATATGAGGAGTTTCATTTACCAAAAGATTTCATCGAGATAATCGGAGAGAGTGAAGAATTTGTATATTTGGTATCAAAGAAATATGGTTTGTTCAACAAAATATATTACGTTAAAAAAGATGCTTCAAAATTTGGAGAATTAATAATTATTTCAGGAACAGGCTTTCCTATACATACTGTTGAATGATTGTAAAATTGTAACCAGGAGGGGAAAAAATGAAATTTATAAGTAAAGTTACAGTGGTTCCAAAGCTCCCCAATGAAATTTCCGGTTTAAAAGAATTATCTGAGAATATGTGGTGGACATGGAACTATAAGGCGCAACAATTATTTAAAAAAATTGACGAAACTCTTTGGCATTCTGTTCAAAGAAATCCCGTAGTTTTTTTGAAGAGAGTTGAGCAGAAGAAATTAAATGCAGCTGCAGCAGATGAAGGTTTTTTAGCCTTGTATAATGAAGTTATGGACAATTTTCACCATTATTTAGAAAACGATCAAAACACATGGTTTAAAAAAACTCACAGTCAAACTACTGCCGGGGGAATAGCTTATTTTTGTATGGAGTATGGAATACATGAATCGTTTCCAATGTATTCGGGAGGCTTGGGGGTATTAGCTGGCGATCATATTAAAAGTGCAAGTGATTTAGGAATACCCTTAGTAGCTGTAGGGCTCCTTTACAGAAGAGGATATTTTATTCAAAGAATTAATGCTCAAGGTTGGCAAGAGAGTATTTATTTAGATTCTGATTTTTCTGATTTCCCTGTACATTCTGCCTTAGATCAAAACGGAGAAGAAGTTTATGTGTCTGTAACAATGCCTGAAAGGACCGTGTACATAAAGGTTTGGGAGTTAAAAGTAGGTAGAGTTAAATTATACTTACTAGATACAGATTTATTACAGAATGATCCTGAAGATAGGCAAATAACCTCCACTCTATATGGCGGAGACATTGAAATGCGAATTAAACAGGAAATAGTTATTGGTGTCGGTGGTGTAAGAGCTTTAAGAAAGCTTGGATACAACCCTTCTGTTTGGCATATGAATGAAGGTCATTCTGCTTTTCTTGGCTTGGAAAGAATAAGAGAATTTGTGCAAGACCATAATTTAACGTTTTCAGAAGCTGTCCAAGCAGTTAGAGCAGGAAACATATTTACAACACATACACCTGTTCCCGCTGGAAATGATTTATTCCCAATTTATCTGATAGATAAATACTTTGGAGATTACTGGCCTCAACTCAAAGCAACTAGGCAAGATTTCTTAGAACTTGGTTTAGAAAGGCAAAAAAGTGGAGAAAGCCTTTTTTCTATGGCAATTTTAGCTTTAAAACTTTCTGGGAGAGCCAACGGTGTTTCTAAGTTGCATGGAACAGTTTCAAAAAAGTTGTGGAATCACGTTTGGCCAGGAATAGAATGGGTAGAAGTTCCTATTACTTATGTTACAAACGGAGTCCATATTAACACGTGGTTAAATCCTCTACTGCAAGATTCTTTTAAGAAGTATTTAGGCGAGGATTGGATGTTAAAGATCGATGATCCTGATTTATGGACTAAGATAAACGATATACCTGATGAAGAGCTTTGGAATATACATACTGTACTTAAAAAAGAATTAATCAAGTTTGTCCGTCAAAGCATCACAGTTCAAAGATCAAGACACGGAGAAACTGTTGAACAGCTTGAAGAAATTGAACATATAGGAGATGAAAAAGCCTTAACAATAGGTTTTGCTAGAAGATTTGCAACCTATAAACGTGCAGATCTTATTTTTAAAGATCCAGAAAGACTTAAAAAGATTTTAAACAATCCTGAAAGACCTGTAGAATTGATATTTGCAGGTAAAGCACATCCTGCAGACAGACCTGGTCAAGAAATGATGAAGAAGATATATGAGTATTCGAGAGACCCTGAATTTCAAGACAAAATAATCATTCTAGAAAATTATGACATGAATATGGCAAGATATTTAGTTTCAGGTGTTGATATATGGTTAAATAATCCTAGAAGACCACTTGAAGCCTCTGGAACATCGGGACAAAAAGCAGGAATGAACGGCGCAATTAATTTTTCTGTTCTAGATGGATGGTGGAATGAAGGGTACAATGGGAAAAATGGTTGGACTATTGGTGATGATAGAGATTATGAAGACCATGAATTACAAGATAGGATAGACAGTGTATCTATCTATAATCAATTAGAAAAGCAAATTGTCCCTCTATTTTATGAAAGAAATGAGGAAGGAATTCCAAAAGAATGGATTCAAAAGATGAAAGAGTCACTAAAAAGTGTCACCTCTTTTTTCAATACCTACAGAATGCTCAAAGAATATACTCAAAAGCTGTATATGCCTGCAAGTGAACAGCATAGAATTTTTTGTGCTAATGATTTTAAGATTGTTAAGGATTTTACTAGATGGGTAGATTTATTGAAAGAGAATTGGGATTCAATAAAAATACACGTTATCTTTGATTATGAAAGGACTCAGATTATGAACGCTGAAGAAGAAATCGAAATTCAAGCTGAGATTTATATGCCTGGAATAGGTCCTGATTCAATCCTTGCGGAAATAGTTGTTGCATCATTACAAAATGGGAAAATCGAACAATTAAAAACTTATGATATGAAACTAGTTAAAGAAATTCAGAAAGATGCTTATTTATACGTTGGAAAGATCAAAATCGAAGATAGAGGAGAATACGGAATAAATGTAAGAGTTACTCCTAACCATCCTTATATGCCACATAAAAATTATCTTATGGGCTTTGTTAAATATCCTGGATAACAAAAATAATCTTTTGTAAATATTTCAAGACCCCCTTGCTTCACAATATGTTGATGTGTTATCATACTATTATACTATATATTGTGAAGAGGGGGTTTTTATGAAGGTTGTGGATGAGTGGTTAAATAGAGAGATATCTGAAAACGCTATGGCGATTCTTCAAGATAGATATTTTTTAAAGGATGGGGAAGGTAATTATTTAGAGAATACTTGGGATGACGTTGCAAAAAGAGTTGCAAGGCATGTAGCAAGTGCTGAAGTTGTTTTTACAGAAGACTTAGAAGAAATAAAAGAGGCAGAAACTATATTTTTTAAACTGATAAAGTCGAGAATCTTCATTCCAAACAGTCCTACTTTATTTAACGCAGGAAAAACGTTAGTTGGACAATTATTCAATAAAGAAGTCGAAGATATGACCTATGATGATTACAAAAAAATATATGATTCTCGAACAAAACATAATATGCTTTCTGCGTGTTTTGTTGTGCCCATGGAAGATTCCTTAGCTTCTATATTTGATGCTGTAAAAAATGCTGCTCTTATAATGAAATACGGTGGGGGAGTAGGTTATGATTTTTCGGTTTTGCGTCCCAAAGGTTCTTCAATAGCTGGTACAGGAGGTAAATCCTCTGGTCCTGTCAGTTTTATGCATGTCTTTAATGTTGCCGCTTCCACTATTGAGCAAGGTGGTTCAAGACGAGCTGCTCAAATGGCGGTACTTAGATATGATCATCCAGATGTTTTTGAGTTCATTAATTCTAAAAAAGACAATAAAGGAAATAATGTTTTAAATTATTTCAATATTTCAGTAAACATAGACGACACAACTTCGTTTAAAAAACTTTTAGAAGATGATGGAGATCTTTTGCTGAAGCATCCAGGCTCAAAAATTCAAAAGAACATAAAGGCTAGAGAGCTTGTTGATAAAATGGCTGAAAATGCTTGGAAGACTGGAGACCCTGGGATTCTATTTCTTGGAAAACATAACGAGTATTATGCAATGAGTGAACATACACCTGTAACTGCCACTAATCCTTGTGGTGAAGAACCTTTACCTCCGTTTGGTAGCTGTAATTTAGGATCTTTAGATATTTCCAAATTGGCCCAGAAGATAGACCTTGGGAATCCAACATCGCCAACAGCTGATGAATTCAAAGAAATAGTATATTGGGCCGTTAGATTTCTTGATGATGTTGTAGAAGTGAATGTTTTTCCACTAAAAGAAATAGAAGAGATCACAAAAAGGCAGCGATTTGTTGGATTAGGTGTAATGGGTTTAGCAGACGCTCTTTATAAAAAAGACATACCATATGATTCTGAAGATGGAAGAAAGTTCATGGCAAAAGTCACAGCCCAGTTAGCTTATTACTCTCATTTAGCGAGCAGTGAATTGGCCAAAGAAAGAGGCAACTTCCCCGATTTTGAAAAATCAAAGTATCCAAATGGGTTTATTCCTTTTGCGATGCTAGATGACCAAATAGATAAAGATTTAAAGATATGGAATGAAAAGATAAAAGAACATTTTTATGGAGAGGCGAAACAATTTAAAAGAAATGTTCAAACTAATACAGTTGCGCCTACTGGTTCGATCTCTAACTTGGCAGATACATCTAGCGGAATAGAACCAAATTATTTGCTTTCTTACATTAGATATATGACCAATAAAGAGGGTGAAAGAGTACCCCTTACATATATAAACCCAATTTTGATGGAAAAGATTGGGACTAAACTAACTGATGAGATAAAAGACGAAATAGTGAAAAAAGGCAGTATTCAACATATTGAAACGATTCCTGAAAATATTAGACGAGTATTTGTTACTGCTGTAGATATCTCACCTGAAGATCATCTATTTGCTCAACATGTTATTCAGAGTTATTTGGATGCTTCTTGTTCTAAAACCATAAATATGCCAAATAGTGCAACTATAGATGATGTAAAATCTATCTATTTGAAAGCCTTAGATCTAAATGTAAAAGGGCTTACTATTTACAGAGATGGTAGTCTTGAAACACAGGTGCTTACGACAGCTGGAGAAATAGAAAAGGAAGATGATAAAAAAGCAGCTAGACAAAAAGTTACATTTTTTGTTTTAGATGATAAGCATAAGCTTCGTGCAAGGCCAAGGAAAGAAACTCTAAGAAGTGTTACTAGGAAGTTTAAATACAATGGCAATACAGTCTATGTAACAGTTTCATTTGATGATTTTGGAGAGCCTGTTGAGATATTTCTATCTGATGGAACTGAAACAGCAGAGGTTATTGGTAGACTTTCGTCAATAGCTTTAAGAGCAGGAGTTTCTACAGAAGAAATTATTGAGCAGCTTAGAAAAGTTAAAGGGCAATATTGTAAAGGGCTTGCTGAAGAAATAACAAAGGCTTTGAATGATTTTAAAGAATTATGGGGAAAGCCGGTTGGAGAGTATGAATTGATTAGAACCGGTATCCCAAAAACGAAAGAAGAAGTAGAAAAGTTTGTTTTTGCTAACGATTTAAAGTATGAAGATGGATATTACATAGACCTTGATGGCAATAGATACTGTCCAAATTGTCTTTCGAAAAACACACTAATTAATGAATCAGGGTGTGTAACTTGTAGTACATGTGGTTGGTCAAAATGTTCTTAAGATAAAGTTATTGATTTAGCTAATTTAAATACTGTTAAAGAAAAATCTACGCTTTTTAACATCAAAAGCGTAGATTTTTATCTGAAGAAGAGACTGGAAAACTAAAAATGCTAAAACATGATATAATTAAAGGATAGATAAAGCTAAATTTGTGAATGGTTTCTGAATAAAAAGACTTCGAATTTATGTGGGTTATAAGGGCGGTAGTCCTCAGGTCTGGTGATACAAGTACCAATATACTAAAAATTTAAATATAGAAGATAAATTCTGTAAAGGTTTTAGAATTTTTAGGTGAGCATTAAAAAATCCAAGGAGGGATTATTATTAAATATCCAGACTTTCATCAATATTTGATTGATTATGTGAGAAGATCTGAATTGGTTCACGAACGTCATGTGCATCCTGTGATTTTTTTGTGGATAAATTTTAATGAAGACTCAAAGTTAGCTTTTCTATCTAAGATAAAAGAGTATGATGAAGAGTTTTTTGAAGATATGCAAGAATTTTTATCTAATTACGATATTGCCAATCAGGTAGTACCTGTTCATTTTCCTTTAGAATTTGATAGCGATGACGAAATTGATAATTTTTTATTTTTCATTGATGAAATCAAAGAAATAGTTGAGATTAAAGCTTATAGTATCTTGAGTGAAATAAGCTTGTTTGATGAAGAAAGTTCAGAAATTGAAGATGGTTTTCCAGCCTTGTTTAGCGAGGAAAAAGATGGTGAATGCTATTTGACTGTGTTTGATTGGAATATGAAAGAATTAGAAGAATATTCTAATAAGTATGACAAAAACGATGAGACAGTAACTCCCTTACGACTTTCTATTTTTAATGAATAATAATTAACAATATTTTTCATAAAACGAAATTAGAATTTAATCGAGTCTTAGAATGCAAATCTTGTCATAATAATCGTTAACTCGAATTTTTATAATTTGTAATTATTTTAGAAATTATTAAAAAGGAGCAAAATTCTTGAATGCCCATAAAAAAACCTATAAACTAATATTGAACTCTTTATTTATAGTTCTTTCTATGATTTTGACAAGGATGTTGTCTATAAGGATTCCTATTGGAAATGTTGAAGTCATTAGGTTTGGTTTTGGCACTATTCCTGTCTATTTATCTTCATTCTTGTTTGGCCCCTTGAGTGGTATGCTGGTGGGGACCGTTGAGGATTTATTAGGTTATTGGATAAATCCGATGGGACCTTTTTTGCCTCAATTTACATTGACAAAGGCATTATATGGGTTGTTACCTGGACTAGTATTTAAATATGGATTTAAGAGAAAATTGAATTATTGGAGTTTAACCTTTTCGTGTGCTGCAGGAGAAATAATAGGGATTACTTTGACTCCTTTTTTTATACATAAAGCTTTTGGAGTTCCGTATGTTGTCCTCATGCCACCTAGAATAGGTGGGTTTGTAGTTTTATTTTTTCTAAATCCTTTGATAATAAAATTAATACTAACACGTGTGCCTCAGTTAAACAGGCTAATGAAGGAGAGTGCCAATGGATAGCTATCGAGAAGTTGTTTTTAAGCTAAAAGATAAAGAAGAGGAATCATTAATTGTAGAGGATCTTAATATCTTCAATTTCACTAAATTCTATGTAGAAGATGATGTAGAACAATCCGAAAGTTTTTTAAAACTATATTTTAGTTTGACAGATGACCAGGATAAAGATGTTTTGCAAATATTATCCAAATATAACCTAGAATTGATTTCGGATCAGATAATCAAAGAAAAAAATTGGTTAGAAGAATGGATAAAGTCAGTACAAGTTTTCGAATTTATTGACGGAGTTTGGATAAATCCATATGATAATAAAAAGGTTGAAAAACCGGGGCTAGTCCTCAATATTATTCCAGGAAGTGCGTTTGGCACTGGAACTCATGTAACCACTAAGTTGGCTGCTAAATTGTTGAGCAAGGTTGGCTGTCAGGGAAAATGTGTGTTAGACGTAGGTACAGGCAGTGGAATCTTAGCTGTTTATGCTAAAAAGATGGGAGCAAAATATGTTAGAGCCATAGATAATGATATTTTTGCTATTGAAAAAGCTAAAGAAGCTGCTAGATTAAATCAAGTTGATATTGATATACAAATGTCCGATTTGTTAAAAGACGTAGAATTAGACATTAAATTTGATGTTATAGTTTCAAATATCATAGCTGAAGTTTTGATTGAATTAATTAAAGATGCAAAATTTCATGAAATTTTGAATAACAAAGCAGATATAATTTTTTCGGGTATAATTAAAGAGAGAGAAGAAATAATGCTTGAAGAGTCAAAAAAATGTGGGCTAGAACTTAAAGAAAGAGTGGAGGATTCTGGTTGGGTTGCTCTTTGGTTACAAAAAGTGATTTAGAAATAATTTATAATCAGTTGAACAGAAAAGTAGAGAATATTTTTTCGATCACACTAAGATGTAAATATGGTTATCCTCAAGTAATACAATGCTTTCCTCTTAGAGATAACAAACCTTTTCCTACCCTTTATTGGGTTACGTGTCCTTACTTGGTTGAAGAAGTTTCTGAACTCGAATCGATCAGTCTAATAAAAGAACTTCAGAAAAAAGTGTCTGAAGATCAGGAATTGAGAGAGCAACTTTATCAAGCTCATCTAGAAGAAATTAGAAAAAGGTTAGCGATAATAGGAGATAGACTAGATCAATTACCCGAAAATGCTAGGGAGAAGTTAAAAAAGGTTGGTATTGGAGGAACTTGTGATTTCGATAAAATAAAATGTCTACATATGCATTTAGCTTCTTTTTTATCTGGAGAGCCGAATCCTATAGGAAAAATTGTAAAAAATTTGGTTCCGCAGAAGAATTGTTCAGATGAAAGATGTAAAAGTTACGTTTGTTAGCAAGAGGTGAAAAGTAAATTGATAGACAAATCCGTCTTACAAGATATTCCTAAAAAACCAGGAGTCTACATATTTAAAGACATTGAAGGAACTCCTATTTACATTGGCAAAGCGAAAAATCTTAAAAGTAGAGTTTCTTCTTATTTTAATAGGAGTAATTATATAGGAAATGAAAAGATTCCTATGATGCTGGAAGAAGCCGTGAATTTGGATTATATAGTAACTTCAAACGAAAACCAAGCTTTTATTTTAGAAGCTAATTTGATTTATGTTCACAAGCCAAAGTATAATATCATGCTTAAAGATACAAGAGTTTATCCATACATATTAGTTACAGAAGAAAAATTTCCAAAAATAAAATATGTAAGGGTTAAAAAGGAAGAAAAAGGTAAATATTTTGGCCCTTATTCCGATGTTAAATTTGTAAAAGATGTGATAGAGGTTTTGCAGAGTGTTTATAAGGTAAGGAGCTGCAATAGAAATTTAGAAAGGAAAAGCAAACCTTGTTTTTTATATCATCTGGGGAAGTGTTACGGCCCTTGTTATACCGATGTAGATGAAAAGGTTTATAATGAATCAGTGGAAAAGGTTTTAGATTTTCTCTCAGGAAACATTAGTGAGGTAGAAAATTATCTTAAAAAGATGATGGTAGAATACGCCGAACTAAAAAATTTTGAAAAAGCAGCCCAAATGAGAGATACTTTGTATAAATTAGAGAGCTTATTTGAGGAAATTGCTGTTGAGTACAAAAATGGGGCAAACATCGATATTATTATGTATGAGCCACCAGTTTATATAGTTCTTATAGTGAGAAAAGGATATTTAATATCTAAATTATCTTTTACGTTGGATGGCAAATTAGAAGATTTTTTGTACCAGTATTATATTATAAGAAACAACGAACCTCCAACTGTTATTTTAACCATGTATGAAGAAAATGTCAACCAAGACGTTATTAATTATTTATCTGAAAGAGGATTAAAAAGAATCGAAAAGATTGGAACAAATTCCAAGCTTTATGAAATCGCATTAAAAAACCTCAACGAAGAAGTAAAGAGACAAAGTGATTTGAGTAGTTCTTTGAAACTAGCTAAAGAGATACTTTCTCTCAAAAAAATCCCTTGTGTAATAGAAGGGATAGATGTTTCTCATTTGCAAGGTTTATATACTGTGGCTTCAGTTGTTTGTTTTGAAGATGGAAAACCAAAAAAAGATAATTATAGAAAATATCGACTCGATAACATTAAAGCGCCCGATGATTACGAAAGCATAAAAACAGTTATCAAAAGAAGGTATAGTAACCATCCTTTACCGGATTTGTTGTTTATAGATGGTGGAAAAGGTCAAGTCAATTCTGCAGTTGAAGCTCTTGAAGATATCGGTTATTCCTTAAAAGATGTTGATGTTGTGGGTATTGCTAAAGAAGATGAAAGAATAGTATTTCCTGGAGAAATACCTGATTTGCATTTGCCTTTAGACCATCCAGTCTTGCGACTATTAATTTATGTGAGAGATGAAACTCATAGGTTTGCTATTGGATTTAATAGAAGTTTGCGAACAAAGAGGTATGAAAAAACAAGATTAGACCAAATTCCAGGAGTCGGGCCAAAAAGAAAAAAGGCTTTAATTAAACATTTTGGAGGAATCAACAAAATACGAGAAGCATCAACGGAAGAAATAGCCGAAGTGGTAAAAAGTCAAAAAATTGCTCAACGCATAAAAGAATATTTAGGAGAGGAATAAATTGAAAGAACTTTCTCAATTTGGCATAAACTATTTAGAAAAGTATAATAATGTGTTAGCTGATGAATTTCAACATTATTTTTATGCGAGTATATTTGATAAAAGTCATACATTCCCTGTGTATACAGTTTTAGTAGACAAGGAAGGGAGAAGCATAGAGATTCTTGGTCCAGATCATCCAGGTAAAGTTATGAGTGTTTTATATCCTACTTTGTTTCACAATGCAAGTTTTTTGGAAACAAAATACAAAAACTTAGCTTTAAAATATAAAAAAGTTGCGTATCCTGAAACTTCTTTCGGAATTGTTCAAGCTCCTTTAAAATTGACAGCATATAGGATTTGGGGAGATGAGAGACTCATTAAAAAACTTATTTTCTCCGAAAAATTAAAAGGAGAAAATTTTCTTTCTTTAAGCTTAAGTATAGACGACCAAACTTTACAATTTATAATAGATCATTTCAAGCAATGGCAAAATGGCGTTTTTTATTTTCCTTATTTAGGAGATGTACACGTGGTATTTAGGTTACCTGAAAATGTTGAAAGTAGTAAAGTTTCAATCTATATAGAACTTGGAAGGATCCTTAAAGAAAAGACTTTAAAAAAATACACTTTTTTAGATAATTCTTACAAGTTACCTGAGATGAAGATAAAAGAACCAGTTATGGCTGTTTTTAAGGTTCCCGCAGAAAAAATAACAGCGATTGATTTTCAAGATTTATACGAAAAATTTATAGATAAAATTTCCAAGATTGTTAAAGAAATAGATAAAATTGAGATAGACTAGTTTTTAAAAGCATAGCTATTCTTACCTAAAAGGAAAATATAGATTTTTAAATTATCTAAAGTATTGATAAATGTTCGTTAAAAGGAGAAGCTTGAGATGAAAGTAGATGTAAATTATTATTATGAACCAGATAAAAAAGAAACGAAGTATAATAACGTAGAAAAAAAGCAGAAATTGCCTTATCCTATTTTAGAGATGATTTTTGGGACTTTAAATATTGTTGTTGCGGTTATTTCATTTTTAGTAATCGTTGGACTAAACTACTTAAAACCTATAGTTAATAATTTATTAGGTCAAAGTTTTCCTCTTAACACCAAGTGTTTGTTTATTTTATCAACATTACTTTTGATTTTAGGGGTTCTATTAGAACTCTATTCATTGGAACGGGCAAGAAGCATGAATCATAAGATAATTGCGTTGATAATTTTTTTCTATTCATTTTTTATGGTTTTTATGATAACTTACATAATAGTAAGATATTCTCTTGCTTGGATGGGTATTCAATTGTTTGGCAATTCAGATATAGGTCATAGTAAATGGTTTTATCTACCTTCAATCGGTTTCCTGTTTTATACTTTCTTTATTGTTTACTATTCTGTTGTTTTATTAAAACGGTAAAAGGATTATTTATAAGGATTCGTCTAAAGCTAAAATAGTTTTCCTTCACTTTATTTTCTAAAATGGTATTTTTGTTAATTTGATTGTCCATTCAGGACCGGAATAAACACCGTAGACTTCAGAAAAATTATCCATGTTTATGGCTACAGATACATTTAACAAACTATTTTAATATATTAAAGTATCTCCTTCAGGAACATCTCCAAAACTATGGACAAAGGGCATTTCTCCTTCAAAGACTAAATTATCTTCTTCAAAGATTTCGACGTAAAATAGATCTCCAAACTGTGGATTTAACATTTCAAAGAGTTCGTCGGGAATGTTGGACCAGACGTTTCCATATTGTATGTCTAATACTGGAATATTTCCCATAACCGTATTGCCTTCAATGGTGGGTTTTTGGTAGGGTATTGTGACTATTTCGTCTTCAAGTACGGGTCCTACATCTTCGAATTTAATTTGACCAGAAGCTAATCTTGCTCCAACAAATGCGAAAATGTCCCTTCCGTGGAAAGTGTATGATTTCTCGGAACCTGGAAGTCTATGTTTCTCTACGTCTATTATTCTTACCTCTTCTATTCCCATATCTTCCGCAACTAGACTGAATAACCCGTTATCAGGGCCTACTAAATAATAGACAGTTTTTGTTTTTAAGACGATTGGATTTCTTTCGGTACCAACTCCTGGGTCAACAACGCAGACAAAAACAGTGTTTGTAGGCCAGTATTCTACTGTTTGTTTAAGACGGTAAGCACCTTCCCAGATGTTGAATGGCGGAATATCGTGTGTAACGTCGAACATTCTTAAATCAGGATCAACTCCAAACGCTACTCCTTTCATGGCAGAAACTGCTCCATCTTTTAAACCAAAATCAGTTAAAAAGAGTAAGGCATTTGGACGCCCAGCGGCGAACAACATACTTAGTGTTGATAAAATCACCAACAAAGCAACAATAACTTTTGTAAAACTTGAGTTTTTAGAACCTTGACATTTTAACATGCAATGCACCCCCTTATATAATAGTAAATAGAGAAACACATATTTTAGTATTAAAAATAGAGTTTTTCTTTTATTCTTTTTAATTTTTTATAGTTCTTTGAAAAGGAATATCCGAATGCTAAAATTAAGATACGACTCATCTAGTGAAGAAAGATTCCTGCCCCCGTGCAAAAACTTTGGGTTGTTGCCTAAAAAGCGTGCTTCCTGACTGAGTTATCATAAGCTGCCTACTTCAATTAGTGCATCCATTTGATTAGGTCTCCAGCAAGACTATTTTTCAAAGTTGGATGCCAATCACGAGGTTGCAGTCAGCAGCTAAGATTAGGATATCTCTTTCACTGTTCTATTCCTTTCACCTTTTTAATGAAAAGGTGGTGATTTTTGTATCTGATAATATTTTGTCTACTTTGTTTGTTGGTATTGATATTAGTTCTAAACATAATACAGTTTGTGCTCTTGATTTTAAAGGCAATAAGCTTCTTAATTTGAATGTTTCTAACAATCGTCCTGGTGCTGAATCGATCGATGTTAGTAAATATCTTGGCTTGTCTTGAGACTTATAAATTAGAGCTTGTTGTTATTGCCTCGGAATCTACCTCTTTTTACAGTATCCATATCGCTAATTTTTTATCTTCTGATAGTAGACTCTTACTTTTAATATTGCTAATATCCTTAAACAGGTAGCTAATTATTCATATCGTTTGGATAAAGTGTTGTATGAACCTATAAATATTGCTATTTCTTCTTCCCTTAACGTTATTAAAGCTTTAGAAAACAAAATTAAACTTGTTGATAAGGCTATTGAGAAAACTATCAAAGGACTTAATCCTGTCAAATATGAGTGTCTTACTTCAATTCCTGGTATCGGTCCTGTTATTGCTGCGGGTATTATAGCTGAGACAGTTTCTGTTAGTTTTTTCAAGTCTAGCGATGCTTTGGCTAAATGTTCTGGTTTGACTTGGAGGAATACCCAATCTGGAATTATACTTCAAAGAATACTAGAATGACTAAAACAGACAACCAATATCTTAGATATTATTTGATAGAAGCTGCAAATGGCGTTATTAGATGTATCCCTGAGTGCAAAAACTACTATTGTGAAAAGCTTAAAGAACCAGCTAACCATAAGCATAAAAGAGCACTCGTATTTACTGCACGTAAGTTAGTTAGTTTGATTTTTGGATTGCTGGTCAAAAATTGAATCTATGTAAATCACAGACTTGTATCCATACAACTAAATCTTTTTTCATTTTTAGCCTATTTGATCCGTTTTTCAAAGTATGAGCACTGTTTGTTTTGGCTATTTTTTACTATTTTTTCAACTTTTACCTCTTGACTTTTTACCAATTAGCTCGTATATAAGTTTTGTTCAATTTAGAAATGATAAAATTTTCACTCATTCAAAAATAAGACAATTTATTTTGATTTTAATATTATAATATTTAAAGAAGTAAAGAAGCGACTGAGCTACTACTATTTAAACGGATACAAACTCAAAGTTATCTAATAATGGTTCATTTATAATTATAACATGTACAAATAACGAATATATAACTTATCAAATCTTATTAAGAGAAATTTCAAATAATTATTAAAAATTGGAGCAAAAATAGTAATAATAAGCATTAATCAAGAAAAAAGGGTAATGAATTAACAATAAATTAGATATAATTTCATAAAAAAGCAATTGACAAGTTAGGTAAAAATATGGTAAGATATAGAGCGTTGAGTGAAAGAAAGATTAAAAAAGTGGTATAGCGTTAGAAAAACAAATGTGGTCAGGCCGCATAAATAATTTTGCGGCGAAAAAGGGGTTCATTGAAAAGTAGATAGAGGGTTAAAAAGAGTTAGGATGAAGGGTTTGATCCTGGCTCAGGGTTAACGCTGGCGGCGTGCCTAACACATGCAAGTCGAACGGTTCTAAGCGAAAGCTTAGGGTAGTGGCGAACGGGTGAGTAAAAGGTAGGAATCTGCCCCTTGGACGGAGATAGCTACTGGAAACGGTAGGTAAACTTCGATAAGCCCGAGAGGGGAAAGTGGTGAGACAGCCGAGGGATGAGCCTACTCTCCATCAGGTAGTTGGTGAGATAAAAGCTTACCAAGCCGATGACGGATAACCGGTGTGAGAGCATGAACGGTCACAAGGGCACTGAGACACGGGCCCTACTCCTACGGGAGGCAGCAGTGGGGAATCTTGGACAATGGGCGGAAGCCTGATCCAGCGACGCCGCGTGGAGGAAGAAGTCCTTCGGGACGTAAACTTCTGAACTAGCCGAATAAAAGGCCTGTGGACACACAGGAGAAGAAAGTAAGCTAGGAAAAGTCCCGGCTAACTACGTGCCAGCAGCCGCGGTAAGACGTAGGGGGCGAGCGTTACCCGGAATTACTGGGCGTAAAGGGGGCGTAGGCGGTGATACAAGTCATCTGTGAAAACCTATTGCTCAACGATAGGCTAGCGGATGAAACTGTATTACTTGAGTGCACCAGAGGTAGACGGAATTACCCGAGTAGGGGTGAAATCCGCAGATACGGGTAGGAACGCCGGTGGAGAAGTCGGTCTACTGGGGTGTAACAGACGCTGAGGCCCGAAAGCTAGGGGAGCAAACCGGATTAGATACCCGGGTAGTCCTAGCCGTAAACGATGCTCACTAGGTGTAGGGAGTGACAAACTCTCTGTGCTGAAGCAAACGCGCTAAGTGAGCCGCCTGGGGAGTACGTCCGCAAGGATGAAACTCAAAGGAATTGA
>JAKOZG010000033.1 GCA_029780115.1 Thermotogota bacterium | reverse complement strand
CAGGTTTAATGGTAACAGCACTTCTCCTACCCCTCAGAGATGTTTAACCATTACCCTCAGAGCATGGGACTTGTGGAGCATCCCACGGTGACTATATATTCTGCTATAACTAATCATTAGCAAAAACTAATGACATAGGCTAATCAACCGAGCTTGTATTTCTACAAGCCCCCGCCTCTAGGGGCGGTGGGTAATTGACTTATGTTGTTAAATTGGAAAAGAAGTAGGTTTAGGTTGTTGCTTAAGTCTGGCCTATTTGAAATTATATTTAGATCTTTTTCAATATTGTTAAAGAAATTCTCAAAATATTGTTTCTTTAATTCTGAAGAAATTATCAGTTTTTCTGCGCTGTTGTCGACTATGTAGTTGGTAATGGAATATAGTATGATTATTAAGAATGCTATAAAACCAGCGACAAAGAGAATTACATTTCTAGAGACTAACTTTCCTTGAATTTTCAAAGAGGATACCTCCCTTAGTATTTTGGAATTGCTCGGAGAAATAATCATATATAAGCATAGAGGCAGATGCTTTGTAATCTTTTTTACAATATTGATCTTATGAGGGATGAATCTGTTATTTGGGTAAGCTGTAATTTTACTGTTTATTTAAGATATTATAACAAATTTTTGTTTGTTAAGTCTATAGGTATTCTTTTTAATACTTGCTAGCATGGCGAGGAGAAGGGCTCCGCCCTGGACCCATTTATAAAAGCGCTATTTTTGAAATCTTTATTTTGATATTTATTCTTTTTAATACTTGCTAGTAAGGGGAAGAGAAGGGCTCCGCCCTGGACCCATTTATAAAAACGATATTTTTGAAATCTTTATTTTGATATTTATTCTTTTTAATACTTGCTAGTATGGCGAGGATAAGGGCTCCGCCCTGGACCCATTTATAAACACTACTTAATATTCAATTATTAATAATTTAGTTTGAGAAAAATTAATTTATGTATTGACTTTTTTTCTGTTTTGTGTTATAGTTAACTATAACAATTAGACATGTGAGGTGAGTTAATAAGTGAAAAGAGTTGAGTACTTGTTAAAATTAGTTTTTGCGTTGGTTTTAGGTGTTCTGGCTTTGTTTGCACCTTCAGTTTTTTTAAAAGCTATTTTATCTATTGTTGCTTTAATTCTTTTAGCAATGAATATGAGAAATTACAAGATTTTATTTTTAATTTTATCAATTGTTCTTTTTATAATCCCTGCTAGTTTCTTTTCTAACTATATTAGCAATAGATCTTTTTGGCGATGGATTAATAGTGATAATTTTTTTCAGAGTTCAAACAATGGTGAAACTTTAAAACCCGATACATATATTGATGCTGCAGATAATTTGATAATATCGGGTCCGGGTTTTAGGATTTTATTTGATGAAACTTCAGATAAGATTTATATTCCTCATGAGATTAAGCAAAGTCGTAGTGGAGATACGTTGAGCTTAAGTTCAAATTCTGTAAATAAAAGTGTTTTTATCGAAGTAGGTACAAAAAATCCATATAATAGTATAAGAATTGAAGCATCAGGTTTGTCTATTAGTGGGAATCTTACTGTTGAGGATATGAATATACAGACTTTGGGTCTTAGTTCTTATGTTGATCTTCAGGCTACTAATTTGATTGTTAATTGTGCAGGGTTAGATTTAGGTGGCGAGTTATCTGTCGATAATATTGAAATTAATGCAACAGGTGTTAGCTGGAAAGGGACAGTTGATGCCCAGAAAGTTAAGGTTCAAGGTATAGGTATGGATATTAATTTGTTAGTTAAGAGAGCAGAAGATATTGTTATTCAAGCAACTGCATTGAATGGATCTCTTAAATATTTAGATGAGTGGGTAGGTACTAGAAACATGTCAATTTATGTAACTCATGGTAATTTTACTTTAATTGAACCGTCTGATAACGAAGGTTCTTTGGAACTCAATATTAGCGGTATGATAAACGTTGATCGTAAAAAATATTGAGAGGAAGTTGTATATATGTTTTATGAAGTTGACAAACACAGTGGAATTCCGTCTTACATTCAAATAATGAATCAGATTAAGAAGGAGATTATTATAGGTAATCTTAAGAAAGGCGATAGTTTGCCGCCTGTTAGAGAGCTTAGTAAAATTTTCAATGTTAATGTAAATACTATCTTGAGAGCCTTGGAAAGGTTAGAATTTGAAGGTTATTTAGAGGCTCAACACGGAGTTGGATATTTTGTGCGTACAGATATGGATTTGAAGAATAGTGTTTTTAATGAAGTGAGTAGTTTTGTTGAAAAGATGAAAAAAGAAAATATAGATCTTGAGACTATCAAATTACTTTTAGAGGAGGTTTGGAGGAATGAACAATTTTCTGAATAAGTTAGAGGTATTTATTCAAAAAGAGTTTACTGAAAAAAGTGGAAGGATATTTTTGTTCTCGTTAATTTTTTTGTTTGTTATACCTCTTCATATTTCGTTTTTGACCTGGTTTTTTGTGTTTTTATTTTTAACAAACATGCTTGGAAGTGATATTAAAAATAAGAAATTTTCGCTTATAATTTCTCTTCCATATTCGTATGCGGAAGTTTTCTTTTCGTCATATATATTTTCACTTTTGATGATTTTAATTCCAGGAACTATTGGAGTAGCGTTTATTAATTTTAGTGCAGTAACAGCTTTTTTAAATATTCTTCGTGCGCTAATCTTTGCGACAGCTTATTATGGTGTTATTTTAATCTCTGTTACTTTAGGTGGAGATAATTTTGGTATTCCTTTTTTAATATTATTGGCAGATTTGATTTTAGGCAGTTTTGGTTCTGGCTATAATGTCAATCCTTACAGGTTTATCAGCCCATATTATCAAGGAAATATATGGGGTAGTTTGATTTTTTCATTAGTTATTTTGTCGTTATCTTTGTATTTATTTGAGAAGAGAGGTGTGAATAAATGATTATAGAAGTGAATGATTTGGTTAAGAATTTTAATTCAAAGCCTGTATTGAATAAGATTAATTTTAAGGTTGACGTTGGAGAGATATTTTCTTTAATTGGTCCTAATGGTGCGGGCAAAACTACTACGTTAAGATGTTTGTATGGCGAATTAAAGCCAGATAGTGGTAGTATAAGATTGTTTTCTGATGAGTTAAACTCGAAAATAAAAACAAAAATATCTGTAATGACTGAGGATAGATTGACTTTCTCAAACTTTAAAGGCAGTGATTACCATAAGGTTTGGAGGATGTTGTATCCAAATTTCGACGATGAAACATTTTCAAATTTTGTGTTGCATTACAATCTAGATATGTCTCAGAAGGTAGAGAGATATTCAATGGGTATGAAAACCTTGTTTTATATAGCGTTGACTATTTCAAGTGGTGCCGATCTGTTGTTGTTAGATGAACCAACTCAAAATCTTGATCCTGTAATACGAGCAGAGATATTAAGTGTTTTGAGAAAGTATGCAAATGAAGCCAACAAAACAATTGTTATTTCTTCTCATGAAATATATGAACTTGAGGAAATATCAAGTTCTTTTGCAATTATTAGAGAAGGAAAGATCTTATATACTGATGATGTGGATTTGGCAAAGGAAAAACATAGAATGATAAGAAAGGGAGAGACAATACCAAGTGGTGAGGTTATAGCAAACTTTGAGCAAGAGGTATTGGTAAAAACTGATGAAGATATAGGAAGATTCCCAACATTCAATGAAATAGTCTTGGCATATTTAAAGAGCTCTCAAACCTTTGACCCCTTTGGGGTTAAAAAGTCATTGGAGAGTTAATTGGTAAGTTATCATCCGAAGGGGGGTGAATAAGATTTGAAAAAGAACATTTATTTGAGTAATTTTATTTTTGCTTTGGTATTTGCTGTGTTAGCTGTTTTGGTACCGCAGGTAGGCTTGAAAGCTATACTAGGAATTTGTTCAGTTTTGTTTTTTGGCTGGAATATGAAAAATCATAAATTTGCTTTTGTTATTTTGGCATTGATCTTTTTAATAATCCCATCTGTTTCTTTTGCTATTTTGAAGAGCATGGATGTGTCATGGTCTTCACTTTGGGAAAGATGGGGTAAGAATATTTTTTCTAATCAAAACGATTACTTGGTTTTAGAACCAGATACCTATATAGATAGTGCAGAAAACGTTTATATTAAAGGGGTAAGTTTAGAAATAACTTTTGATGAAAACTCAGATCAAATCTATATACCTCATCAAGTACGTCAAAATAGGATTTCTAATACTTTAAACTTAACCTCTGATATTAATAATCGTCATAAGTCTATTATTGTTATAGGGACCAAAAATCCATACAATACAATTCAAATAAATTCAACGTCTTTGCGGTTAAAGGGGATTTTAAAGGCAACGTATTTTAAGACGGATACTACTAGTTTAAATATTGATGCAGATATTGAGACCTCAAATTTCTCTGTTGGTTCAACTTCTTTTCGGTTAAATCAAGAGTTAAAAGCCCACAATGTTCAAATAGATGCAACATCAATAAATATCAATTCAGACATCTATGCCGATGATATTGAAATAGACGGAACTTCTATCAAGTGGTTTGGATATATAGATTCTAGAAATATTAGGCTCGACGGTACTTCATTAAATTTAGATATGACTGTGAATTGCAGTGAGAGTATTAATATAAATGGGACCAGCATTAATGTTCGAATAAAATATGCAGACACATGGAATGGTGACAGGTTCTTAAGTGTTTACGGAACTCACGGAAATTTAAAAATTTTAGAGCCTTTGTCTAATACCGGAAATTTGACTCTTAGAGCTGAGGGAAAGATAAAAGCAACAAGAGATAAATATTAAAAATTATTAAATTATATATGGGGCAAATATTACAACACTTTTTTCAGCCAATTCACGATTTGATCGATTACAGAATCTTCAAAAACTCCTGTATCAGATCGATATAGCTCATGCCCCATGTTTTCTATATACACTATTTCTAAATCTTTTTTCTGTTTTAATTGATTTTCTTTCTCTTTTAACAGCTCGTATGGTGTTTTTAGATCTTGAGTGCCGTTTATTATTAATAGTGGAACTTGCATATTAACAAATTCTTCTACTGTGTTTTTTGTTAATTCACTCCATTGTATTAAATAACTACCTTTGTAATAATCTAAATAGACCTTATCGGGGTCTATTTTTCCATTTTTCATGTCGTTATTAACCTCTTTAAGTTGGGCTAGTAAGTTTTCTAGCATAGTTATGGTGTAATCTTGTGATTTATCAACATTCAACTTTTTTAGATAATTGATTTGATAATCTATCTGGTAGACCATAAGATCTGTAATTTCAATTAACCCAGGAGACAGTGCAACGGCGGCTGCAACCTTTTCGCCTTTTACAATGTGAGGCAAAAAAGAACCTCCTTCACTGTGGCCTATAACAATTATCTTGTCTGAGTCAACCTCTGGGATTGTTTTTAGGTATTTTATAGCTGCCTGTGCATCTTTTATAAAATCAAGAGGCATAACGTTTGAGGTGTCTTGTTTGTTTTTCATCATCGTGTAGTTTCGTTTGTCGTATTTTAGTACTATATAGCCGTTATTAACAAGCCCCTCAGAAAGCTGTAGAAACGGGGCCATATAGCTTATAGACTCATTTCTATCGTTAGCTCCTGATCCATGCACTAATACAATAGCTGGTATTTTTTCATTCTTTTGTGTTTCTTTTGGGAACATTAGTGAACCATTTAATTCAAATCCGTCAAAACTTGGAAAGGTTATCTCTTCTTCAATGTAGCTTTTTTCTTTAACTTCTTTCTTACTTTCTGTTACTTCGATTAATTGAGACGGGATTTCAAGCCTTATAAGTTTATTGTCTTTGAAGGTAACTTTTTGATCTACACCTGGCGATGAAATAACAAAGTTCTCGCTGTCTATATATTTAATATCTATATTTAAAACCGCATAGTCCCATGTTAATTGGTTTAAAACCAGTTGTGGAATAAATGAGGTGTATGTTCCATCTGTTAACTGTTTATAATATATCGCAAATATATGATCTAAAATTAGGTTGTTGTCTAAGATAATTGCATCACTTACTTCATAATTTTTTAGGGATATTCCATCGAAATAATTGTTTATCTTTTGCCCATCATAACTGCTCTTAAAGCTTACTTGTTTTTGGTTGTCTACATAAATCTCTAGGTTATATTCTTTAAAGGTCCAAGCGTTATCGTATTTAGTTTGGCCAACGTATTTTACTGTATTTAGCCCAACTTGCAAAATCGTAGTAGTTTTGCCTGTATAAGAATGGGGGTCGACAT
Organism: Thermotogota bacterium; assembly: GCA_029780115.1. GTDB lineage: Bacteria > Thermotogota > Thermotogae > Petrotogales > Petrotogaceae > Defluviitoga. Next base: position 201,546 of record JAKOZG010000033.1, on the reverse strand, counting down.
CTACAGAGATGCTTCCCATTTCAACATTATTTTGATAGACATAATATGTATAAGTTTCAGAAAATATGAACATTGGTACAAGAATTATGGATAAAGTAATTAACATGAGTTTTTTCATTCATTTTCCTCCTTGACTGATATTAATATTTTAAATTCACAAACCTATCTAAAACGCCTATGATTTTGCAGATGATTTTACAGTTCTTTACTTAAAAGCTGATAGGTTTTATTTTTTAGAAATCCCCATATTAAAAAATTGAGAATTAAAAACAAAAGAGATAAATTTATAGGTTGTATTATGATTATAAATTGTAAAACTTTACAAAATAAATCAAAAGTATATTACTTTGCTTATGCTTTTCATTATAACATAAAAGAAATTAAAAATTTTTAAGAAGGTTATTTTTATTAATAGGGGGAGTAAAAAATGGCGGAAATTATTAGTTATGACGTTGCTAAGAGTAACGTATATAAGATGCTAGAAATATTTATAAAATTCTTAAAACAAGAGACATCAAGAGCTTATCGCAACGACATTCTTGATTATTTAAATTCGTTAGATACCTTTAACCTCACAAACACTATCGAATACTTCCAAACACTCGTTGAAAAAGGTTATGCTAAAACTACTATTGAAAGGAAAAAAGCGGCTCTTTCAAGGTTTTTTCAATTCTTATTAGAACAGTCTTTTATAGAAGTAAATCCTTTTACTACCCAAACTTTTAAGTTAGCGATGAAAAAAATAACTCAAGATAGCTCAGAAACAATGCATAATCTTTCTCATAAATCACCTGCCCACCATTTAAAATGGGAAGAAATAGAAAGACTCATCTCAGTATGTAAAGATGATCCTAATATCTTAATAGGCAAAAGAGATCTTGTAATAATGTTGCTTGGAGTATATGAAGGACTAAGAAGATCAGAAATATCAGAATTAAAATGGAGCGATATAAGAGAAGATATAAACGGAATGAGTTTATACATAAGAAAAGCAAAAGGTGGGGCTGCTGTCATTGAATTACATAATAGAGTGAGAGAAACGCTTGAAGAATTCAAAAATCTTCTACAAGAAAGAGATATAAAAACAGAGTATATAGTTATTAGCTTTTCTAATAATTCTTATTTAAGAAAACTTTCAAATAAATCAATAAATGAAATCGTCAAAAAAAGAGCAAAACAAGCAAAAGTAAAAAACTACGAAGAAATATCAGCCCACGATTTAAGGCACAGCTGCGCCGTGCAATTACTGCTTCACGGAGCAGGTGTCGAAAAAGTCTCTCGGCACCTAAGACATAAGAATATACAAACAACGATGGGATATTTAAAAACTTTAGAATTACATGAAAATTCAGCAGTAAAGCTCTTGCCGTGAGAAAAAAAGTTAAAAAGGTTAGAGAAATTATCTCTAACCTTTTTATATAAACGTTAATATCAAATTTCTTCTGTTATAATAACTTCTTCGCCTAACATATCTATAATTTTTACCGCTACGACTGTTTTGTTTTCCAATATTTCTATTTCGTATTCTCCTTTTATTAAATCATCTTTTTTTTCTGGAACATCCGAATATACAATATGAAAGGTTTTACCATTATAATTATTATCTATTAAAACTGTGTCTATCATACTCCTAAAATCTGGTATCTTTATCTTAAATAATTTATTATCCATATTTAATCTTTCAATTATTGTTGGAGAAATAAAATCTTCTATAACTACTTTGCCTTTTGTTTTATCTGTTCTTTCCATTCTTACCTTAGCTTCATCTGGCTTGTGAATCAAAAAACTTCCATATTTAGGATTTGTTTTTAATTCAATCACATTTAATTTATTTATTGGATGTTTTTTGTTCCATTCTTCTATCCATGGATCAACTGATAACTCTTTCCCTAGACACACTATAGTTATGTTTCTATCTTCGTTAGGCCTTTTTTCTAATTCTTCTTGAATTAGTTGTAAATCTAGTAGCGTTAATGGATGATTGAAATCAATAATTTTTACTAATTCTTTGCCAAATGTTCCATCAAAAAATGAGTCGGTTCTTGTTCTTTGTATCCCTATATGTTGAACAGCAAGTTCTATTGATTCAGTTTCTAATATTTTAAGATCGTAATCATTTACTTTATATACGGCAAAAGAAGTATATTTTGGAAGAGAATTTTCCTTTAAAAGAGCTAATTGTTTATCGTCCTTTTTATCGCTAATTTGATTTTTAATAATTCCTTGCAATCTTTTACTAGTTAATTGTACAGCCCCTTTATTTAAATCGCAAGCGATCCAACGTCTTCCAAGTTTTTGAGCAACAGCAGCTGTAGTTCCTGAACCTATAAAACAATCTAAAACAATATCATCGGGATTAGAAGAAGCTTTTATTATTCTTTCGAGTAGCGCTTCTGGTTTTTGAGTAGCAAAACCAGTAATTTGCCCGTGTGCATAACCAATACCTGCTACATCATCCCACCAATCCTCCATTAGTTTCCCTCTCTCATCTAATTCCTTGCGTTTTTCTTCAGAAGTTAGTCCTGTGAAGGATGTCTTTCCAGCAAATTTAGTTGACTTTTTATATGGAACTCTTACTGTCTCGGAATTAAACGTATAATTATCAGTTTTTGTATAAAATAAAATATTGTCATGTTTTCTTACAAAATATTTGCTTGTTTGGGACGGACCCGTATAACACCACACAATTTCATTCTTTAAATTGTCATCTCCAAACACCTCATCCATCAGTAATTTAACGTAATGACCCACATGCCAATCTAAATGCACATAAATGCTTCCAGTTTCACTCAATAATTCTTTTAATAATAATAATCTTTCATACATGAATTGTAAATAATTATCGTTGTTCCATATATCAAAATACATTGTTTGCTGTAAGATAGAAGCATCATCATTGTCTAACTTATTTAAGTTTTTAACTCCTCTTAGTTCTACCTTTCTGACATAATCAGCTCCACTCTTAAAAGGTGGATCTATATATATAAGATCTATTTTACCTCTAAAACCTTTTTCTAAGAGAGTTGCTAAAACGTCTTTGTTATCTCCATGAAATAAAAGATTATGCCAATTATCTTTAAGGCTTTCATAATTAGGTGTTTGGGGAATTTTATTTACATTAAGAGGATCAAAACATTCTACTAATTGAGCAGGAAAACCTTTGACATAATCCAAAGGTCTTTTACCAACCCAGTTAAGCATAGGTCTTCCTTTAGCAGGCGTTATTTTAATATTTTCTTCAGTCATTCAGTTTACCTCCATTGCTTATAAATTATTTCTTTGATTTTTTTCAAATTACTAATTCCAATATCATCACTATCGGTAAATAGCATTTCGAATTTTATTTTATCAGGATTTAAGTGTTGAATATTTTTAACCGCAATAGCTTTTAGACCATTTTCCCCATCTATATTATCGTTCTTTAGTTTCTCCATTTTTATTTCTACAATGATTATTTTCCCATCTTTTTTTCTTATTAAAAAGTCAGGTGTATAAGTATGCCATCGTTCGTCGACACCTTTATACTCGAAAAAGAAATCCGTCTTATTAGGATCAGTTATTGCACCAGTAAAATAAATATCTTCCACATCATCAGGATTTTGATTGAGATCTTCTAAAAGATTGATAAAAAAATCTTTCTCTGGTTGTGAATCAAAGTTATACGGATTATAATGAAAGGAGAAATCTAAACTATTAATATTTTTTAAATCTTCATAATAAGCAAATAACTTTTCAGCTTTATCTTTATGGTAAATTATTTCTGCAGTATATACTAATTCGTTATTTTCTCTTTCTTCTTTAATAAATCCTTCTTTTTTTACAATAGCTATACTTTGCTCGATTACCTCTTCTATTATTTCATAATTTTTTATTTGTCCTTCTAATTGCTTTTTCAATTCATTAGAATGATTAAAAGGAATTTCCCCGTTTGGATATAATTCTATTATCTTTTTGTATATTTTTAATAATGGCAATCTATATAAAGATGAAAGCTCTACTGCAAAAGAATAAACGTCTATATAATCTTCTTCTAATACTATATTTTCTTCTTTTTTAGCAACCAAAACGCCTTTTCTGTCTGATATTTCATTTAAATCAAAAATAATTTTTTTTGCTTCTCGCGGCAGGTTGCTGGGTTTTTCTAAATACAAATCATCTACGTTTATTGTATTATTTATAGGAACAATTTTTCTAATTTTCTTTTTGATTTTAATGGGTGTTAAGTCTTCCTTTCTTAAAACTATTTTCCCTTTAAAGATCTTTTGAGAAGTTCTATTCAATTCTTGAATCGATTCTCCAAAATTATCTTTTAGTTGCCTATCCAATATTTTGGTATTATTTTTAGAAAGATATATTTTGGCTTTATGTGTGTTTCCTGAAATTTGTCTCAAACAGCGAGTTGCAGCTTGTAGACAAAAATTATTACTTGATTTAATTTCTCTTGCTAAAGCAGTTGCAAATAGTGATAAACAATTCCATCCCTCTGTTCCTTTATTTACAAGAAGAAACACACGATATTGAAGTTTTGGATCATTTATTCTATTATCAAAAAGATCCTTTACCTCGTCTGGAGATTCATTGTGCACTTCCAAAATTATTGAAGGGTCCAACCCTCTTTCAACCAATGTTTTTTCAACAATAGGTTTAGATTTTATTAAATCATCTACTTTTGGGAAATAAATAGCTAGTTTTGCTGGACTTCCATCATATATTTTTACATTTTCATAATTGTCAAAAAAATCATTAACAACATCTTTTATGAATTCTTCGTCACTAACCTCTTCATAGCCAACAATGTTTCCTCTAACCTCTTTTAAAATCCCATCTTTAATCCCTTGAGATAAACCATACCAAAAAACTACATCTTTCAATACTTGTTTCTTATAATAAGGCGTTCCCGTCGTATTAACAACGACCAAGACGTTTGTATTGTATGCCAAATAATCAACTGTTTTCCTTACTTTTTTTAAACCTTTATCAAGAGTGTTTCCGTATGTATGATGGGCCTCATCAGAAAAGATGGCTAGGTTTGGAAGCGAGGCAATGGTCTGAAGTCTTAAATTTGCTACCTCTTCTTTTATTTGATCTTCTTTGCTTTCATCATTATTAGAAAAAGGTATTTTTATATCCTTTAATATAGCCTTTGTTATAGCTTGTTTTTGAATTCTTATTTTTTCCGTATTAGTAACTATTATATTAAAACTACTCCCTTTAATAATAGGAATATCTGATTCTCCGTCTCGTGTATAAGTGAATTTTACAGAGGTTATAAATTCTTTATACAATCGTGGAGGCAAGATTTTTTCATAAGGTACATCTGATAATTCTCTTAAAGCCCCTAAAATAGTTTTTCCAGGAGCAAAAACTAAAACATTTTTTACAAACTTGTTGTCTTGATATTCCAGAGCCATGGCAAATTCCGTCGCTATGATGGCACCAATAAGAACTGTTTTACCGGCTCCCATGGCTAAAGCAAAAATATAGCTGGGATAATTCAGAGTTAAAGTTTCTCTCAAAGATTCCAATTTGTGTTCCTTAACAAAATTATCGTCATATTTTACTTTATTTAGAATATCATTGACTAAAGTTTCTGATACCAAGTCATCTGTAAGATCTTCTACTAAATGTTTTAATCCTAATGCCTCTAAAAGTTCTTTGCTTGAATATAAATTTTTATATATATCTAATACGTGCGGAGTATCTTTTACTATTCTTAAATACCAATAAACCTCCAAAGCATCGAATTGTGGTTGCCTTAAAAATCTCAAACTTTTTTCTCCCGAATTACTAATAACAACATTATAATCTAATATTTCTGATATAACAGGATAGTCACAATCATATCTTGTTTCTCGCCATTTGCTTACTTCTTCTTTCAATTTATTTGGTATAAATAATTCTTTTTTCATCTCAACACCTCTACTTAGACTTTAGATTTAAATAGTCAAAATCTCATTAAGCGTTTTTAGATTATCAATTATATCGTTCCCTATGGCTTTTATTAGTGTAATAAAAGGGTTTTCTATACTTTTTGCATAATCTTCAGCACCTTCAGGAGCTACCCATCCACCCCAAATAGGGAGATAATATTTTTCATTTCCATCAAATATATAAAGCAACATTTCATGTTTTTCGCCTATTATATCTTTGGTAAAAAGGACGAAATGTGATTCGAGAGGGTAACATGAATGTTTTAAAGAATTATAAATATCCCATAAACCAAATTCTTTTATGCCCACTTCACCTTCAAGCATTAGTCCCAAAGGATTTTTCGTGGCTGGAAATTGGTATTTTTTGTTTGATAAAATTTCCCCCAGGTTCTCTAATGTAATCCTGATTTGTTGCTTTTGCTTCTGATCAGTATATTTATTGTTTAAATATTCGTCAAATTCATTCTGAATTTTACCTTTTTTAATACTATAAATATCGCTAAAATGTTTAATTTTATCAGATTGTGAATTGTTTTTTTCATAATCTTCAAATACGTTGTTCCTAATTATATCCATGCTACTTCCTACAGAGAATATAAAAGCCCTGAATTCAGCGACTTTTTTATTAAAATTGTTCTTTTCTTTATCAACAGCTTCACAAGCTTCTATTCTATATTTAATATCTTCAATATAGTAATCTAAAACTTCCATTTGTTAATCCCCCACTAGTTGAAAATCTTATATAATTCTATTATAACAGAAAATTATTCGGTGAAAAATTAATCTTTTTAGCAAGTAAAAAAAGTAAAACAAACGAGAACTTTTTTGATAATTTTAGGTTTGATAAGAACAATTATCGGAAGTAGAATTATTGAAGCAGTATAAGAAATCGGACATTTTCAAAAGTAGAAGTTTTTTATTAAAAATCCCCCAAAGTCTTACTTTTATCCTTAGTTAAGGCTTCAGGGGATTTATTATTACTTTACATTCATTCTCTCAAAATAGTATTTCTATTACTATGTCTATTAACTTTGTAATAATAGTTTCTATACTTTTTTTTAAAATCATCTTGACAAACTATCTCTAAGTTTCTAAAAACTTCTTTTTAAAATTTTCTTTAGTCACAGTTTATTCCATCTCCTTTTTTATTTTTTAATATACCAAAGTTCGTTTTCTGAAAATCTCCATTTCTAAAGTTTTATTTCATTTCAATATATAATTAACATAGTTTCTTTTCTCAAAATCTGCTTTATCAAAAGTATAGTTTAAATTAACGACATTCCACAAATGTTTATTAATTTAATTTCTTGGTATAACTTTTCTTTTTTATGGCACTTCCTATTTTTGAGGGAGTGCCTTTCTTAAACACTAAAAAATGTAAAATATGATAAAATGAAAAATGGATTGAAACTTTAGTTAATAATAGTTTTTAAAGGGGGATAATAAAGATGAAAAAAGTTTTATATTTAGGTATGATTGTATTTATATTGGTTATATTTTCTTCATGTGTTATTACAATTTCACCACCTGCTGCACCAACTAATTTAAATGCCGAAGTTATATCTTCATCTGAAATAAAACTAACGTGGAACGATAACTCAGATAACGAAGAAGGGTTTAAGTTAGAAAGAAAGACTGACTCAACTGAGTGGGATGAGATTAAAACGGTAGAAGCTAACACAACTACATATAACGATACAGACTTAACTCCAAATACCAAGTATTATTACAGAGTGAAAGCGTATAACCAAGGTGGAGAGTCTGAGTATTCAGAAATAATTTCAATAAGGGCTTTAGACAGACTCAAATGGAAATTTAAAACTGATAGTTATATTCGTTCAAATCCTGCGATAGGTAGTGATGGAACTATATATGTAGGATCAAATGATTGGTTTTTATATGCGATAAACCCAGATGGTTCAGAAAAATGGAAATTTAGAGCAAGGCGTGTTATTAATTCAAGCCCTGCAATAGGTAGCGATGGAACTATATATGTAGGATCAGGTGATAATTATCTTTATGCCATAAACCCTGATGGTTCAGAAAAATGGAAATTTAGAGCAAGGAGTATAATTGATTCAAGCCCTGCAATAGGCAGTGACGGTACTATATATGTTGGATCAGGCGGTAATTATCTTTATGCTATAAACCCTGCTGATGGTTCAGAAAAATGGAAATATCAAACAGGCGAGGCTATTTTTTCAAGTCCTGCGATAGGTAGTGATGGAACTATATATGTAGGATCAGGTGATAATTATCTTTATGCCATAAACCCTGATGGTACACTCAAATGGAAGTATAAAACTGGTGGTTGGATTAACTCAAGTCCTGCGATAGGTAGTGACGGTACTATATATGTAAGGTCAAATGACAATTATCTCTATGCATTAAACACTGACGGTTCAGAAAAATGGTCACTTAGAATTGATACTACTGCTTCAAATCCTGCAATAGGTAGTGACGGTACTATATATGTTGGATCACACGTTGGTTATCTCTATGCGATAAACCCTGAAAATGGCTCAGAAAAATGGAAATTCAAAACAGGTGATGTGGTTTCTTCAAGTTCAGCAATAGGCAGTGACGGTACTATATATGTAGGATCAGAAGATGGTTATCTCTATGCTATAGACTCTGAAGATGTTTCTCTTAAATGGAAATATAAAACTGGTAGTATTTGGTACTCAAGTCCAGCCATATGTAGTGATGGAACTATATATGTAGGATCATACGATGGTTATCTCTATGCGATACAAGGAGAAAGCGAGGGTTTAGCAGATGCACCTTGGCCAAAATTTGGTAAAAATAACAGAAACACTGGTAATTACGCTGATTCTGAGTAAATAGTTTTATACAACCTTGTTAGAAATATACTTATTTTTAGAGGCACTTCCTATTTTTGAGGGAGTGCCTTCCTTAAACACTAAAAAATGTAAAATATGATAAAATGAAAAATGACTTGAAACTTTAGTTAATAATAGTTTTTAAAGGGGGATAACAAAGATGAAAAAAGTTTTATATTTAGGTATGATTGTATTTATATTGGTTATATTGGCTTCGTGTATTCCTGATAATACATTACCGCCAACTACTCCAACTACTCCAAATGCCCCAAGTAATTTAGAAGCTGAAGCTATATCTTTATTTGAAATAAAACTAACGTGGAACGATAACTCAGATAACGAAAATGGTTTCAAGATAGAAAGAAAGACTGACTCGACTGGTTGGAATGAGATAGTAACAGTAATCGCCGATACAACTACATATAACGACAAAGACTTAACTCCAAATACCAAGTATTATTACAGAGTGAAAGCATATAACCAAGGTGGAGAGTCTGAGTATTCAGATATAATTTCAATAAGGACTTTAGACAGACTCAAATGGAAGTATAAAACTGGTGATTGGATTTACTCAAATCCAGCAATAGGCGATGACGGTACTATATATGTAGGATCAGAAGATGGTTTTCTCTATGCTATAAACCCAGATGGTTCAGAAAAATGGAAATTTAAAACAGCTTCTTTGATTCATTCAAGTCCAGCAATAGGCGATGACGGTACTATATATGTGGGATCATTTGATGGTTTTCTCTATGCTATAAACCCAGATGGTTCAGAAAAATGGAAATATCAAACACGCGAGGCTATTTATTCAAGCCCTGCAATAGGCGATGACGGTACTATATATGTAGGATCAGAAGATGGTTATCTCTATGCTATAGATTCTGAAGATGGTACACTCAAATGGAAGTATAAACCTGGTGATCGGATTTACTCAAGTCCAGCAATAGGCGATGACGGTACTATATATGTCGGATCAGAAGATGGTTATCTCTATGCTATAGATTCTGAAGATGGTACACTCAAATGGAAGTATAAAACTGGTGATTGGATTTACTCAAGTCCAGCAATAGGCGATGACGGTACTATATATGTGGGATCATATGATAGATATCTCTATGCGATAAACCCGGATGGTTCACTCAAATGGAAATTTAGAACGGCTGATTATATTTATTCAAGTCCAGCAATAAGCAGCGATGGAACTATATATGTGGGATCATTTGATGGTTATCTCTATGCGATAAACCCGGATGGTTCACTCAAATGGAAGTATGAAACTGACTCTGCTATTTTTTCAGGCCCGACAATAGGCGATGACGGTACTATATATGTAGGATCATACGATGGTTATCTCTATGCAATACAAGGAGAAAGCGGAGGTTTAGCAGATGCACCTTGGCCAAAATTTGGTAAAAATAACAGAAACACTGGTAATTACGCTGATTCTGAGTAAATAGTTTTATACAACCTTGTTAGAGATATACTTATTTTTAGAGGCACTTCCTCAGATTTTTGAGGGAGTGCCTTCCTTTTTGTTTTAAAGCAGCTTTTTTTGTGAAGCAGTGCTCTCCCTAAGCCTGCGGAACAATATAAGCCGCTTAATACCACAGGGTGGGATTGTAATCAATGCGATGGACCCCGAGGGTTAAACGAGTGAGTGCATTTTTTTGCACTCACGAGCCCGAGGGGGACAAGCTCTTCCTCCAAGGGTGAGAATTCTTTCTCTAAGATCTTAGATCTGATTTTTATATTCTTTCTAATTTCTTCGTTTATTCTTATTTAAACGCTTCCCATGCAATTATTTTTAAATATCTCGTGTTTACTTGCTTATTCGCATAAAAATATATATAAGAATAGCTCAAAGCTACTTGTATTCAAAGTTATAATAAAGTATTATTGAAATGAAGACGTCTTCAAAAAAAATACGGAGGTGAAAATTTATGGCGATGAATTTAGATGCAAGGAAAGCAAAGATAGTATGGATTAGTGTCGTGGATGGAAAACAAAGAAGATTAACCAGAACTTACAGCCTATATAAAGATCCCGAATTGGACGCTGCTTCGGAAGCTGCAGTTAAGCAAGGACTCCAAGCTTTAGCAAGTTTAAGCAACAACCCAAATTCTTTCTATTACTACGACCCAGTCTACGAAATAATTTAAGCATGTTCGTAAATAAAACTATAAAGGAGGGAAAACATGACAGAAGTTATATTGAAACTGTACTTTTGGGATCCTACTGAAGGAAAACATATATACATTAAAGTTGATGATCCACAAGAAAATCTTGATCAAGCCACAATTGAGACCGCTATGCAAGCAATGATAGGAGTGTTAGTCCCAGAAACAGTTCAAATAGATGAAGCAATATATGAAACAACCACTACAAACGAAGTAATGAATCTCGTAGAAGAATAATAGTAATAAGTAAAACAAAGGCGGCTTTGTTTCGCCGCCTTTTATAAAAAAGAGGTGAGAGAATGGGAACAGTAACTGGGATACTTCCTTTTTTAATAAAATTAGTCGAATGTCCCGGACATGGGCAAGAAAAGAAGGAATTAGTAAAAAACGCTATGATGGCTATTTTAGATAAATTGAATATAAAAATACCTTTTATAGATTTTATTTTATCCGCTTTAATTGATGGTCTTGTAGAAATAATGTTTCCTAAAAAGGAAGAATGATAAAAATAATCCCTCCAGATTTTCGAGGAGGGATTTTAACTAAATTGTAAAAATACACCTCTTTATCAGGGGCTCTCAGACGATATTTAAGATAGTTCTTAGTATAATTTATCACCTAAAAATATATATAACGTTTCTAAGCGTTTTAAGAAAAAGGGTTAAAACCAGCTATTAATCAGAAAAGGAGAAGTTATGGCTTTGGAAGAGAACAAATATAATACCGAAATAGATATTGAAATATTAGAGAAGCTTCAAAACATTGAATTTAACGTATCTAGGAACAGTACGGATATAGAGAATATAAAAAAAGAATTAGGCCATTTTAGAAACGGTTTTAAAGATGACCTTATAGCGAGACTTTTAGATACGTTGGAAATTCAAAGAAAAGACAAAAGTGAACTAAGAACAAAAATAATTGACTGGATAATTAAGCTCACAATGTCTGGTGGACTTATTTATATGGTCATCTCTTCCTTTTTTGATTAATAGCGAAAGTACTTGTAAAGTATAGTAATTTACAATAATTCGTTATAATCTATAAATTCATTAAAATAGTTTATAATTTCTTCTGAATCGAAACCTACTTTCTTTAATAAACATACTCCAGCACATATTCTCAGTTTCTGAGTGAGAAGATAGAGGTCCTCTCCAAAGACAGCATATTCTTTTAGCTCTTCATCATAGTGGGTCAAATAATTTCTGGTATTGACCACTTTTTCAATGAAGTCTTTCTTATTTTCATTTTTATTTTTTGTAAATATAACTGAAAATTCTGGATATTCATTAAAAAGTTCTTTCAATCTTTTCCTTAAAGAAAACTCATTACCATACTTAAAATATTCCTTTAATCTAGCTTTTAAGTCACTATCAACACTTTCAGGAATTGCTTTTATTAGTGCTTCTTTAACAACATCATAATCGTTATCTGATACATATTTTCCCTTGAAGGTAAGCCGATGAAATGATTCCAAGCTTTGTATTAAACTTAAAAATTGATTCTCAAGATACATATGCGGGTTATATAGTTCCCCTAAGTATAAATAATAAATGGATTCCAGGATATCTGCATATTTAAAGTAATTTTTAAGAAAGTCAGTAAATCTTTTAAATGTAAGTTTATTTTCCAATGAAATAAAAGGTCCAGGGTTTAAATATAATGGAATAAAGTTCGTAGGTATACTTATCGAAGTAAAAAATTCATTAACTACTAGGTCAGAAGATTCAACATTTTTAGATCTTGTTAATACTTCAGTAGCTAACGGGTAAACTGATCGATTAAATCCTAAAGCAAGAAAATTTCGGATGTAATATATAATTTTTCTATAATCTTCGAAGGATATTTCCTCTGAATTTTCCGGATTTATTCGAATCCAAGTTTGTTGTGTTTTCTCTACTTCTTTTTGAAAGAAAGAAAGTGACAGAGTCTTATCTTCAAATTCTACCTTTGCTTTTTCTTCTTCTATATTTTTTATATCAAAATTACACTGCTCTCTCCATTCATCTAAATATGCATAATAAATGCACACAAATTTGAATTTTATATCCTTTATATCTCCCGGCTTTTGAAAATGGGCTCCTATGAAAACAGAATCAATACGATACAACGCTTTAGAAGATACTGGATTTAGTTCATATTCCCAACAGTTATAAAGTGTAATATTTTTACTATTTTCTGAACGACCTAACATAATCTCATGTTCTAATAAATTTTCTATATCCATTTCATATATTTCTAAGTTCTTGCCATCATTCTTAGCTTCTTTATCTTTACAAGGATGAAGCTCATGAAAATTTCCATTTAAATCCAAAATTGCTCCTTCATCAGGAGTAAACTTAAGCGTTCCCGAAACTGGTTTTTCAGGTTTGTCAGGTAGCCACCATATACCCTCATATTCAATCTCCTCAATCATCTTTCTCTCCTCCGATAAATTTTCAAGACAACGTCTTTAGAATAACAACGGTTATGCTAGGTTATACGATGTGAAATATTTATATTAATTTATGATCCTTTTTATGATTCTTCAAAGCTTCAAGAAAATTAATTGTTGCCTTCTCTATCTTTTTGACATTGTTTTGCTCAAAATCCTAATTCTATATTCAATACAAACTTCTAAACCTCTTATCCCCCTTTTGTGATATAATAATACTGACAGATTATATATGATTTTTTACTACTTCGTGAGCTTGCTGGTTCACGAAGTTTTTCTTTCCTTCAAGCCTTTTCATTAGATCCTTTCTATCTCCCTCATAATTCTCGCCTATTTTATTTGCTAATAGAAGCGGCAAAACACAGATATTCAACTTATTTTATCAATTTCTACGACTTAATGTCACAACTAAAAAAAGCATTGTTGGAAAATAGACTTGAGATAAGATTGAAACATTTTGCAAAATACAAAGTACTTGTAATAGATGAGATAGGTTATTTGCCAATAGATAATGACAGTTCTAATTTGTTTTTTCAATTGATTTCAGAGAGGTACGAAAAACATAGTACAATAATAACAACAAATACACCGTTTTCTGATTGGCAAGAGATATTTGGTACTCCAATGTTAGCTCAAGCTATTTTAGATAGACTTTTGCATCATTCTCATGTGATTTCAATAAAAGGCGAATCTTACAGACTAAAAGAAAAGCTTGATTTGTTTTCAAATGTTGCTAATTCTTAATTCCATTTTTTGTTCATTTTGGTATTGACTTCTACTTTAACTTCTTCGTTTTGAGCTAAGAAGAGGGGAGGGCTCCGCCCTGGACCCATTTTAAATTCACAAATCTTTTTATTAATATTTATGTTTAGAGTTGAGGAGGGCTCCGCCCTGAACCCACTTTAAATTCACAAATCTATCTAAAACGCCTATGATTTTGCAGATGATTTTACAGTTCTTTACTTAAAAGCTGATAGGTTTTATTTTTTAGTAATCTCCATATTAAAAAATTGAGAATTAAAAACAAAAGAGATAAAGAAGCTAAAAGAACATATGAATTAACTATAGGTACTAACTTATAGATCAAAAATCCAAAAACACCTAAAAATCCGAAGATTATTAATGTTGCAAATAATCCGTTTACGTTTTCTTTCATAGCTTTTTGTGGGTTGTCCCAGTCTAAATAAGGGTTAGATACATCAATCAACATTTGTGTTAGATTTAGAAAGATATTAACCATTATAGAAAATAAGACAGTTCCCAAAAATTCAAAGAAATTAAGTTTAAAGAATATTGTACCAATGATTAATCCGGATAAAAAACCAATTGAGCTTATTTGATAGATATGAATAATTTTGGCCTTTAGTATCTGTTCGATTTCTATGGGGAGCATCTTAAGCTCTTTTAAAAGATGTCCCTCTCGTGAAAAACAAGAATAAGATAGACCATTAAGAGAAGAAGACAAAACAGAAATCATTCCAACAATAAATATATTATAACTCAAGATTTGTTCAAATATTTCTTCAGGTACACCAATTTTACTGAATATTATCGCAAAGATTATTATCATTATGGGAAAGACTAAAACATTGGCAAAGCCATTAACTGAAAATGCAGGTGTTTTTAAAAAGTAATACCATTCCCTTTTCAAAAGAGCTTTTTCTAGATTAGAGGTTTTATTGAACCATCTTTCTTCTTCAAAGTTAGCTTCTGTTTTCTTTGAAGAGACTTGTTCTGATAATATTGAATAGAATGAGTAATAGAATTTGTTTCCTAAAAAGTAGGTTAATACAAACAACAACATATGAAAACCCAAAAACAATAAAAACCATGTTAATCTATTGACTCCAATAGCGATTAAAGCCTTTGTAGCAAAGAATGCAGGTGGATAAACCCAAGCTAATCTTGAAAGGATACCCTCAGGGTTAATGGTAATATCTGGAAGTTCTTGACTATTTTCAATATTTATAGAAAATGTGTTTCCTGAAAAGAACAATAAAACAGCAACAATAATCATAAAAAGTGCCGTAGATAAATATAGCAGGAGTTCTCTTCGTTTAAATCTTTTCAAGAGTTTTGAAATAATTAAAGTATACAAAAGAACCGTCATCACAGGAAAAACTTGTGATAAGAGAAAGACAATAATTGATATTATATAGTAAACTGCAGTTTGTTTTGTGTATATACCATAATATATTAATGCAGGTAATAATATTAGTAAAGAAATAATCATTTGATCGAATAAAACGATAAAAAGCTTTCCAAAAATTGTTTCATGTGGTTCTAGTGGTAAGGTTATTAAAACCTTCAAATCTTTGTTTGAGAAAAATTCTCCAATTAACACAAAAGCTCCTAGGAAAAACCCAAACAGTCCAGATAACATAATAAAATTAGTTAAAAATAACTGCTGAATATCCATTTCTGTATAGACTTTTAGATTAGTATTTAATATATTAAAGTAAAAGAGGAAATAAACTATAATTAATACAGATATACTTGCAATCATAGCTATGAGAGATACCAACTCACCTTTATTCTTTTTAACAGAATACCTTCTTTTGGTGATGCTAAAATGGTGATCTAGTTCAATCAAGAAAAGAGAAATCAACTTTTTCACTTTCACTCTTTGTCACCTCTAAAAATAATTGTTCGAGACTCTTGTTTCCTCTTAATTGTCTAAGTTCTTCAATAGTTCCTTGAAAGACTATACTTCCTTTATCTATTATCGCTATTTCATCACATATCTTTTCTGCAATTTCCATTATATGGGTAGAAAAAAACACCGTATTTCCATTTGAGGCATGTTTTTTCATTAAATTTTTTAAGATGAAAGCAGATTCAGGGTCAAGCCCAACAATTGGTTCATCGAGGATCCAGTTTTTTGGTTCGTGTATTAATGCTGCAATTAAAGCTAACTTTTGTTTCATTCCATGGGAGTAGGTTAAGATAGGGTCGTTGATGGCTTTTTCAAGCTTGAACATTTTTATTAGCCAACTACCTCTTCTTTTTCTATCTTCAAGGGGTACTTCAAAAACATCACAGATAAAGTTCAAATAGACAATTCCTGTGATTTTTTCAAAGATTAGTGGTTCATCTGGTACAAATCCAATGTTTTTTTTAACTTGTACAGGATATTTTTCAATGTCAAGACCATCAATTATTACTTTTCCTGAGGTTGGTATGCTTAGACCAACCATCATGTTTATGGTAGTTGTTTTTCCCGCTCCGTTTGGACCAAGAAATCCAAATATTTTTCCTTCTTTGACTTGAAGGTTTACGTTATTTACTGCAACGATATCTTCACCAAAGCGTTTTGTAAGATTGATTAATTCAATCAAAATAGGATTCCTCCCTAGTTTTAGTTTATTACTTACTTTAAAAATTCTAAAATTTGCATTATATTATATGTTATATGTTTTGTATTTAGTTTTTTGCAAAATACCACCCAGCTTCTAATCTTCACTAATTCTTAATTTCTTTAGCTTTTTGGTACTTGTATCAAAGAAAAGGGGGAGGGCTTCGCCCTAGACCCGTTATAAATTCAAAACAGTAATTTTAAATATTTACCAATCAATAATTGATTTAAACGTTGATTAAATCAAATGTAGAGACGATCTGTATAGGTGTCTCAAAGGTTTAATCATTATTTCATGTTTTTATGGTTTAATTGTCAAATTCAGGAGACGCGCGTGTAGCACGTCTCTACAACTAATAATCAATGTTTAGATTATTTTGCTTATATTTCCTTTTTCTCAAAAATGTAATAAGCAAAATATATACAAAAACTTCCAATTAGTAAAAGAATAATCGAATATATCCAATTAACTCCATTAGTAAAAAGTTCAGATCCTAAGATATATTTATAGGTATTCATAAAGCCAAGAGGTTTTATGAAACCCAAAGTTGTTGTTATTGTTAATAATATAGCGCTTGTAAATAACGATTTTATTTGTGTATTGAATAGTACACTAAATAATAGTGTAATACTGTACCAGAAGAATCCCCCTATTAAAACATGAACCATAAATTTAAATACTAAACTATGATTGAAATCTTTTGCTGTTATTATAGAGTATATGGAAGGTAAAATCGATAATGTAAATATTATGATTATAAGGGTTATCAGACTTACCAATAATTTATTAATAAATATTTTTCTTCTCGGCAATCTTGCAACTAAAAATTCTATTGTTCCACGTTCATATTCGCGAGAAAAGAGAGAAAATGCTAAAATAATTGAGATTATAGGTACAAACTGGCCAAAATTCTTTCCAAACCATTGTGAGGTTATGTAAAAATTCCAATCTTTTAAGTTCTCAGCAAAGTTATCTCCAAGGTATTTTTCAAGAGAAGGCAGTTCTTCTGAGAACATGCTCACTGTAAAGTTTTGAAATGGTGCAAAAGTGAAAAACAATCCTATCATTAGGGCGAAAATGATAATTACTTTTAGACGTATATCTAAGATTTCTTTTTTCATTTTTTATCTCCCCTAATTTGATTTTTTGCAATTGCCTCAAATATCATATCGAAAGTTGCTGTTTCGTAATTGCAATTTATTTTATCTTTTTCAATTATATATACGTTTTCTTTTTCAGTCTGTTTGTATAAGTAGCCATTTAAGGTTGTAGTTTTGTCAACAGCGCATGCAACATAATTTTCTTTTATGTTATCTAGATAATCCATCAGAGCAATTTGGCCATTAACCATTATTGCAACCTTATCAGCAATTTTTTCAACCTCTGAAAGAACATGACTTGTGTAGAAGAATGTCTTTCCATTCATGGAAAGATTTCTGATTATATCAAATAACCGAAGCCTTTTAAGAGGGTCTAATCCTTCAGTTGGTTCGTCTAAGAAATATATATCAACATCTTCTGATAATACAATAGTTAAGTAGAGTTGAGTAAGCATTCCATAAGATAACTTAGAGATCTTTTCTTTTAATGGAATTTCAAACTCTTTTAAAAAGTTGTAGGCTTTTTCAAGTGAAAAATTATTAGATATTGAAGGTGTTATTTCAAGCATTTTTTGTACAGTCAAATTTTTGTACAATTCTTTCTTTTCAGGAAGATATGAGTATGTACCGTTTAAATATAT
This sequence comes from Thermotogota bacterium, assembly GCA_029780115.1. Taxonomy (GTDB): domain Bacteria; phylum Thermotogota; class Thermotogae; order Petrotogales; family Petrotogaceae; genus Defluviitoga. Next base: position 183,065 of record JAKOZG010000033.1, on the reverse strand, counting down.
TTCTCCAGAATCCTTTTTTCTCATACCTAAGATACATTTAATAGTAGTTGTTTTTCCTGCACCATTTGGACCTAAAAGTGAAAATATTTCAGATTTTTCAACCTGTATATTTACTTTGTCAACAGCAAGTTTATCGTCGTAATATTTTTTGAGGTCTTTAACTTCTAGTATCATTAAAATCCCTCCCAACCACTTCTTCAAAGATTTTTTTAATTTCATCTGGAGATATTCCAGCATTCAAAGCCTTTTTTAGCGCATTTTTAATTTCTATCAATATTTCGTTATTGAAATCTTCAAGGTTTTCTACTTTAACTGTGTAGCCTTCTCCGCGCTGAACTTCTATAATACCTTGTTCACTGAGTTCTTTGTAGGCTTTTGAAACTGTATTAAAGTTTACCCCTATATCTTCTGCAAGTTTTCTGACAGAAGGGAGAAAATCCCCCTGCCTTAACTCGCCATTAGAGATTTTCATCTTGATTTTTTCGGCGATTTGTTTGTATACGGGAACATGTGAAGAAAAATCTATGCTGAACCACATAAAACCCTCACCTTCCAAATAAAATGAATAATTTACTGTAATATTATACTATGATAGTATGTAACAAGTCAAGGATAAAAAAGTAATCATTTGCATTATTTGACAAAATTAATAGAAAGTAGTATAATTTATATGAATAGTTGTTCATATGTTTAAATGAGGTGAAATACTATGGTCAAAAGTCGAAAAAGCAAAGAAAAAGAAAAAGAAGAAGTTTGCCAAACTATTGAGATACATCCAGATATTGTTAAGAAGGTTCAAGAAAATACACCTAGTGAAGAATCATTGAATAAACTAGCAGAGTTTTTCAAAATTATGGGCGATCAAACAAGAATAAAGATATTATATGCGTTATTTAACGCTGGTGAAATGTGTGTTTGCGATATTTCGTACGTTCTTGGTAAAACACAGTCAGCTATTTCTCACCAATTGAGAATTTTAAGACAAGCAAAATTGGTAAAGTTTAGAAAGGAAGGTAAGGTTGTTTTTTATTCACTAAATGATGAGCATGTAAAAGAAATCCTTGACGTTGGATATTCTCATATCAAAGAGGAATGATTATATCTTTTAACTAATATGTATGAACAATTGCTCAAATATTCATGTAATTTATGAAATTGCCTACAATCTGGAGGGATTGCATGAAAAAGAAAGAATTAATCTTGGATGGACTTAGTTGCGCTAATTGTGCAGTAAAGATCGAAGAAAAAGTAAAGAAAATAGAAGGAATTAACGATGTTAATGTGAATTTTGTAACTCAAACATTGAAGTTTAATGTTGACGATGAAAGCAAGCTTAAAGAGATAGAAAAAATAGTAAAAGAGATTGAACCAGATGTCAAAGTATATGATAAAGATATAATTAAAAACGAGTCTCAAAAGAAAAACAGCAAAGCTGATCGTGAAAAAAGATTTAATAAAAAAGATGAAATTGTAAGGTTGTTATATAGTTTAACAATTTTTATAATCGCTATACTAGTTAAAGAACCTTTTAGTTTAAAACTATCTCTGTTTATTTTTTCGTATCTCATTTCCGGATGGAGGGTGTTATATCGTTCATTTACCAACATAAAAAAAGGCTTGATTTTTGATGAAAACTTTCTTATGAGTATTGCGACAATTGGTGCATTCTCTATTGGGCAATTTGCTGAAGCAGTGGGAGTTATGATTTTTTATGAGATTGGGGAGTTGTTACAAAATCTTGCTGTGGATAATTCAAGAAGATCAATAAAATCATTGCTTGAGATAAGACCTGATTATGCCAATATTATAGATAATGACAGAACTTATAAAGTTTCACCACAAGAGGTCAGTGTTGGACAATTAATTTTGGTTAAGCCCGGAGAAAGAATTCCACTAGACGGGGTAGTAATAAGAGGATCTACAATGGTAGATACTTCAGCCCTAACTGGTGAACCTGTTCCAAAGACAATTAAAGAAGGGGATGAGGTATTAAGTGGATTTGTGAATCTTAATGGTTCAATTACCGTAAAAGTTGAGAAAGAATACAGTCAGTCTACTTACTCTAAGATATTAGAGATTGTTGAAAATGCCTCAAGTAAGAAGGCAAAGACGGAAAAAATCATCTCAAAATTTTCAAGGTATTATACACCAATTGTTGTATTTTCTGCAATTGCTTTAGCTATTCTTCCACCATTAGTATTCGGAGGACCGTTTAAACAATGGTTGTATAGGGCTTTAGTTTTTCTTGTTATTTCGTGTCCCTGTGCTTTAGTGTTGTCAATTCCATTAGGGTACTTTGCTGGGATTGGTAAGCTATCTAAAAAAGGAGTGCTTGTTAAAGGTGGAAACTATCTTGAAACATTAAAAAAAATAGATACAATAATTTTTGATAAAACCGGAACTCTAACTGAAGGGGTATTCGAGGTTACTGAGGTTAAAGCTTACAACGGGATTAACAGCCATGAACTTTTGAAAATAGCAGCCTATGCAGAAAGCCATTCAAATCATCCTATTGCAATTTCTATAAAAAAATATTATGATGAACAAATAGACGAAAAATTAATACAGGAATATCAAGAGGTAGTTGGAGAAGGAGTTAAGGCTAAAATAAATGGTGAGACAGTATTAGTTGGTAATATAGATTTAATGAAAGAAAATGGTATAAATCTTCCAGAACTAGAGCCAAATGGAACTATTGTATATGTTGGTATTAATGACAGCTTTGCAGGGTATATTAAGATTTCAGATAAGATAAGGCCAAAGGCAAAGGATACTATAAATAAATTGAAAAAGTTAGGAATAAAGAAAACAGTTTTATTGACAGGAGATAATGAAGAAACAGCAAGAAAAGTAGGGTTAGAACTTGGTGTGGATGAATACTATGCAAATTTACTCCCAGAAGATAAAGTAGCTCTATTAGAAAGATATTTAAATAATGTACATACCGTTGCTTTTGTTGGAGATGGTATTAACGATGCCCCTGTTCTTGCAAGAACTGATGTTGGGATTGCAATGGGAGGATTAGGTTCTGATGCTGCTATAGAAGCAGCGGACGTTGTTATTATGGAGGATGATATTTCCAAGATAATAGACGCAATTAACATTTCACGAAAAACTATTAAGATTATATGGCAAAATATAATATTTATTTTAGCCGTTAAGATTTTATTCCTCATTCTAGCTGCTTTAGGATTAGCAAATATGTGGGGGGCAGTATTTGCTGATGTTGGAGTGTCTCTATTAGCTGTGTTTAATTGTATGAGGATATTAAAGTGAGAGATACAATCTCAAAAAAGAAATAATAAGACTACGTATATGAATTTGTTAATATATGAAAAGGCTACTAGAAAATCTCTAGTAGCCTTTTTTAAACTAACATTCTATAAAATGTATGCTCTCAAACATTAATAGTTACAGATCAGTTCACATCTATATCTATGTTTATTATTATACTTTCATCAAGGTTTATATAAATAGAATATTCATTTGGATTTCCAAAGGTTATATTTCTCAAAATTATCTTTAATATTTTCTCAGCCTCATCGCTTCTTATTTCTCCTTTTTCAAAGTATTCCCATACTTTTGTTTCAATAAAACTTTCTTTAATTATTTCTTCTTTTGCTGCTAAATTATTGTTATTTAAATTTAAAGGTTCATTCGATATTTCTTTGAAATCGAGAATTACAGAACCATAAATATTAGTCACTGTTTTAATTTTGATAAATCCAATCCGACTTATTGTCTCTTTAGAGTATGTTGTAGTTATCTCTAATTTACTGGTTGGTAAGGTTTCACTAATTACTTTTAATAAATCAACTTTTTTTGGATTATTTAATAAATCAACTCTACCAAACTTTAATTTCACAATTTCTTTTGGTAGCCCTAAATCACTAATAGGTGTGTTTAAAGTTGTTTTTATACTTATATCTTTGTTTTCATTTAAATGAGCGTATTCATACAAACTTGTTTTATTGTTATTTGTCCAGCCTTCTTCGTCGGCGTACAATGATTCAAAAATATAAATTTCGTAACATGCTTCAAGAATGAAATCCATGTTTTCTATTAAAAAATTTGTTCCCTCAAATTTAAGAGTGTCTTCTTTGAAGAGATCTTCAGTTGTTACTAAACCAGGGTCTCCTGATATGCGGGCTAACTGCCTCACCATTTCATCTAATCGATGCCATGTTTCTTCATGTTTCCATGGATAGTCATTAAACGAATATGTATTTTCTAAATAGATGTTAAAATCATCTAAAAAATTTTTTGCATCTTCTGTTAAAAAGTAAGAACGATAACCATTCAAATCTATTAACTTTAAGGCATCAAGCCAATTATCGATTACATCTTTTCCTTCATATATGCTGAGTACAAGCTTTGCTAAAGACCTTAAGTAAACTAAGTCTCTATAATCTATTATTAAGATCTCGGGATTTTCAGAAACTTGATCACTATAATACAGAGAGTTTAGTGAATTTAATACATCATCTTTTGCTGTTTCAACGATTTCAGCTTGAATGCCTCTTTTCCTAATCAATTTTTCTGAAGAATTTATCATACTGTTTAGTTTTTCTTTCACTTCTTGATATTGATTACATATTTCAAACAACTTATTATAAACTAATCTCCAATTTATAGCTTTGTTGTTTGAGTTTAATATAGGATCGATATAATTTTTTAATTCTATCAATAAATTAAGTGTATCTTCATCAGTTAAAAGTCTTATTATGTATAAACTATTTTCATTGTTTATAGAGTTGAGATCATTTATACTATCTAATGTTATCAATGGCTCTTTACCAATGATTTCTTCATCAGGAGACATATTTAATTTAGTAGTGCAGGATAATAATGTCAACAAAAGAAAAAATAAAATTAAAATATAATTAGTCTTTTTCATTTTTAGTCTCCTCATTACTAAATTAATTTTTATCTATTGGAAAACCCCCTCTTGTGAGGGGGTAATTTAGTATTAATGCATTATTAAAACTACTGAATCTCAATTTTTATTTCAGTGATTATGCTACCTTCGTCTATATTTACTGTTAATGTATCTGAAGGTGGATCATAAAAACCTAAATTATTCAAAACAATATTGTATATTTCTTCTGCCTCTTCTTGTGTCATGTTATTAGAGCTTAGTTTCTCCCATATTTCGATCTCTATTAATTCCTCTATTATATCTGCTTGCACCTTTATATTATTAACCCTCAAATCTAAAGGAACGTTCATTAATTCATCAAAATCTAGGGTTAAAGAAGTTTCAACAGTTAAATCAATGTCAATATTGTCTTCTTCTGTTGCTGGTATGTTTATTTTGGCTGTTATACTCAACTGACCATTTGGCAAACTGTTATATAATTCTGTTAGTAAATCTTCCAAAGTAAAACTTTCAAGTAGAGAAGTGCTGCCAAACTTTAGTTCTAGTATTTCTTGTGGAATATCCTGAATATCGACAGGTTCGTCTAAAGCTGTTTTTATGCTAATATCATCTGAAGTACTTAGTCCGTTGAGTGTCATAAAATATTCGAATAAACTCAGTTGATCATCGTCTGTCCAACCATTTTCATCTGTCATTTCTTTTTCAAAATCATAAATATTTTTGAATGTTGAAACAAAGAAATCGAGTTTTTCTATTACAAAATCTGTTCCTGGTAGTTGTAGGACATTATTTTTAAATAAATCTGAGAAAGAAACATATTCATCATCACCATCTTCTTTTGATAGTTCTATTATCAACTCATCTAAATCTTGCCAAAAGTCTTCTTGTTTCCAAGGATTATCATATTCTTGATATGTGCTTACAAATGTATTTATTTTGTCATAAGAGGTGGGAATCAAAAAATATTCAAAAATATCTTCATATTCACTGAGTTCTTCAAAAATATCTATATAGGGTTCCATAAAATCTATACTTTCGTAAATGGTTAATAAACTACCTGTAATTAATCTTAGATACATAAGATCTCGATAATCGAAAATCAATACTTCTGGTTCAGTTTCATTGTTATACGTGCCCATCATTTTTTTGTTATTAAAGTTAACTGGTTCTACAGGACTTGCTAACTGATTCAGTACTTCTATGATTGCTTCTTTAGCTTCCCCTGTAATTTCAATAGAAAGATCTTGTTTTTCAGTTAATACCTCAGAAGAGTCAATCATATCTCTTAATTTCTCTATAGCATCTTCATTTCCTGAATAAATATTTTGGATACCTTCATATAATTCTACATAATCCTCTGGTGTCTCTAAAGGTGGAATATTAGCAATATAGTCAATTACATCACTAGTCAACTCGGTTATATTTTCATCTGTAATCGAGGTTACTATATAAAGTTCATCATCACTTTCTAAATCGTCTAAATCATCGATAATATCAAGAGGTTTTTCCATAGTTGTAAAATTCCAAACAGAACTATCTGTCTCTCCACCTTTTCCGTCTTTCGCATTCACTTTCCAGTAGTATGTCGTTCCGTATTCAAGTTCTTCTGTAAATGTGTATTTGTTTTCTATTAAATCGTTTGCTTTTAAAGTTAGTTGACTTTCACTTGTTCCAAAGAATAAATCGTATGTCAATGGATCTCCATCTGGATCTTCGGCTTCCCAACTCAAAATTGGTGTCACTGATATTTCCGTGGCTTTATCAGCAGGTGATGGAGTATGTGGCGCAGTTGGTGGTGTGTTTGGTGGTTGTTCGGACGTTTGTGTTGTAAAACTCCACATTGGTCCTTCCTTTTCTCCACCTTTACCATCTTTTGCTTTTACTTTCCAGTAATATGTTGTGTTGTATCCAAGCTCTTCTGTAAATGTGTATTTGTTTTCTATTAAATCGTTTGCTTTTAAAGTTAGTTGACTTTCACTTGTTCCAAAGAATAAATCGTATGTCAATGCGTCTCCATCTGGATCCTCACATACCCAACTTAACGTCGGTGTGATACTTACCCCTGTCGCTCCGTCTTGTGGTTGGAGATTTGACGGTTTAGTAGGAGGATTGTTAGTTTCCTTTGGTACACAAGCAACTACAGTAAACATAAACAATAAAATTAACAAAGAAAACCAAAAATACTTTTTTTTCATATAATTTCACTCTCCTTTTTTGACGGTTCTTTGAATTAATAGAATAAATCTTTTTTCCATTTGCCCTTTCTTCTCTTTATCTAACAGCTATAATAGTTCACTATAATATTTGATATTTGCTTTCAGATTAGAAAAAACAGACATGTATATTACATTCCTGTATAAACGCACTTACTCAGCATCATCGTAATTACTTGTATTTCTGTTGTTTTTTCTAAATTTTGGCCAAGGTGTGTCTGCTAACCCCTCACTTTCTCCTTGTATTGCATAGAGGTAACCATCATTTGATCCCACATATATAGTTCCATCACTGCCTATTGCTGGACTTGAACCAATATTATTGTAAGTCTCATGCTTCCATTTGAGTGAACCATCTGGGTTTATCGCATATAAATACCAATCATCTGATCCCACATATATAGTTCCATCACTGCCTATTGCTGGGCTTGAATAAATAACATCGTTAGTTTCATACTTCCATTTGAGTGAACCATCTGGTTTTATCGCGTAGAGATAATTATCATATGATCCCACATATATAGTTCCATCACCGCCTATTGCTGGACTTGATTCAATCCAATCGTCAGTTTTATACCTCCATTTGAGTGAACCATCCGGGTTTATTGCGTAGAGATAATCATCGAATGATCCCACATATATAGTTCCATCACTTCCTATTGCTGGGCTTGAATAAATAACATCATTAGTTTTATACTTCCATTTGAGTGAACCATCTGGGTTTATCGCATAGAGATAATCATCCAATGATCCCACATATATAGTTTCATCACTACCTATTGCAGGGCTAGACCATATCCAATAGTCAGTTTTATACTTCCATTTGAGAGAACCATTCGGGTTTATCGCGTAGAGATAATCATCATTTGATCCCACATATATAGTTCCATCACTGCCTATTGCTGGGCTTGAATCAATCCACTCGTCTGTTTTATACTTCCATTGGAGTGAACCATCCGGGTTTATCGCATAGAGATAATCATCAAATGATCCCACATATATAGTTCCATCACTCCCTATTGCTGGACTGCCGAAATCAATACAATCGTCTGTTTTATACTTCCATTTGAGTGAACCATCTGGTTTTATCGCGTAGAGATAATTATCATATGATCCTACATATATAGTTCCATCACTGCCTATTGCTGGGCTTGAATCAATATAAGAGTCAGTTCTAAACTTCCATTTGAGTGAACCGCTTTGATTTCCAGAACTAACATTAATTACAAATGATGTATCAGTATATGCTTCTTTTGTATCTTTTGCCCTTATTGTTACTGTTTTTCTACCTTCTGATTCTCCACTGTATATGTATGTACTTCCACTTATATTCCCTTCACCTGTAATTATTTCAAATGTTAATTGATCTCCATCTGGATCACTTGCATAATTTAATAGGTTTATACTTACACTTTCTCCTACTCTTATATTTTGGTCTGGTATGCTTTGCCATATCGGCGGATTGTTAGTTTCCTTTGGTACACAAGCAACTACAGTAAACATAAACAATAAAATTAACAAAGAAAACCAAAAATACTTTTTTTTCATATAATCTCACTCTCTTTTTTGTTTGTTTTTACTTACTTTAAAAATTCTAAAATCTGCGTTATATATGCTTTAGCGTCGTTTTTTTTACAAAATACCTTCCCAATGCTAAACTTCACTAATTCTTAAGTTCTTTAACCTTTTCGGTACTTATACCAGGGAGGAGAGGGCTCCGCCCTGGTACCCTTTTAAATTCAAAAACAGTAATAAACAATTACAACTTTTCGGCACTTGTATCAGGGAGGAGAGGGCTCCGCCCTGGTACCCTTATAGATTCAAAAACAGTAATAAACAATTACAACTTTTCGGTACTTGTACCAGGGAGGAGAGGGCTCCGCCCTGGTACCCTTTTAAATTCAAAAACAGTAATAAACAATTACAACTTTTCGGCACTTGTATCAGGGAGGAGAGGGCTTCGCCCTGGTACCCTTTTAAATTCAAAAACAGTAATAAACAATTACAACTTTTCGGTACTTGTACCAGGGAGGAGAGGGCTCCGCCCTGGTACCCTTATAAATTCAAAAACAGTAATAAACAATTACAACTTTTTGGTACTTGTAGTCAGGGAGGAGAGGGCTCCGCCCTGGTACCCTTCTAAATTCAAAAGCGATAATTTACAATTGCATTTTTTGGTACTTGTATCTTTGAAGATTTCACTCTGATTTTGCAATCACCTTAGGTTTTTTTACTTAATACGAAAAGCACAGTGCTCATTTCTTCTTTTAATTTAATAGTACTTGAATTATTATTAAGTCATTATAAAGAGGAGTTTATACCATAGGAAAATATACTTTTTTCCAATCCAGCTATTGGTTCATATAGGTATCTGATTAAATTATTATTGTTTCCTGCTACTGCGTCAAAAAATTGGTAGGAGTCGATAGGTTCTTGAGGATACCATAGATCATTCCAACCTGCCAAATTATTTAATTTTGGCAATTCATATTCATAAGAATCGGCCTCACCTAACCATCCGTTTGAAAATAAGAAAGTCCAATTTATAGTGTAATCATCATTGTTAAGAGAAGCTTCATAAAATCTCATTCTATGACCAGTGACATTTGGATCATAAGGGGTCCAGTAGAAAGTATTGCTGATAAAAGTTGGTTTTTCCCAATTATCAGCAGGGAATACATCTATAATTTCGTAATCATTTGGATTTGATTTGTATATCTTAAATAATCTTGAAATATTATTAGAATAGTCATTATTTACTAATGACAAAATATATAAATCTTTATCAGATTTTAAAGAAGCTGGGAGTTTAATAAAATGATCTTCTGGAAGTTCCCATGTAAAAACGTTTGTTGTTCCTCCTACTAAAAGATTAGATTCGATATATGCATCAGCTATTGTAGATGTTGCTACGAAGGTTTCAATATCAACAAATTCGTTCAATAAAAGATCTAATTCTTGTTCACCTTCAGAAATAGTGAATCCTCTTTCAATGAATATTTTATTTATAAAATCACGTGACCAATAGTTTCCTCGATTTATTAAATCGCCTAACAATATTACTAAATCATTGGTTCCCGGCATTACTCCATAGACTTTGTTGTTAGTTAGATATGCTGGTTTATCAAAATCATAAAAACCGTGACACTTTCCCCAATATGCACCTGCCCATTTTTCTAGAAAATCATCACTGAAATTAAGCATGAGGGTTGCTTCAGGTGAGGTGCTAGCATATGTAGAAAAATAAATAGGAATTTCTGATAGCTCAGAAGTGTTTAGGTTCATTATTTTGATATCATAGGATGTTTCGTCGCTATCTGCGTCATATAATCCATGAACTGCGTAAATACTGTAATTTCCGTCAGTAGCTTCTGGTTTGAAATTGTAAATGCCTGTTGTCGAATCTAATTTTTTCCAGTCCCCATCTTTACCATCTTTGTAGGCTAAAAATTCAATTTGTTGAAGATTGCCATTTAAAAATGTTTTAATTATGATGTCTTCATTTTCATCATTAAACCAGTCTAGTGGTATGGTACAACTTACAAATATAAGACCAACCGTCAGAATCAAAAGAAAAATACCTAACTTTCTCATTTAAGTTCACCCCTTTTAAATTTAGTCGATTTATATAATTGAATTATAATTTTGGGATCTAAAAAAAATCTAAAATAGCTTAATTTATTGTTTTTGTCGTATAATCTTCTAATGAAACAATTTTATTTTTAATGACTTTAGAAATAAAAATTTTCTAAAAATAGAATTTTGAATTTAAAAGGGTAGCAGGGCGGAGCCCTTCCACCTTTGGTACAGGTACAAAAAAGTGTAATTGTTAATTATAGTTGTTGAATTTAAAGGGGTACCAGGGCGGAGCCCTTCCACCCTTGGTATAAGTACCGAAAGGTTGACGAGCTATTTTGTAAAAAAATCAACTCCAAAACATAGATATAATAAGGATTTTAGAATTTCTAAAGTAAGTTAATTTTATTTTTAAGTGAGGGAATATGATGGTTAGTATAGATGTTTTAGGAGGTACTTTTTTAGATATTTATATTATTAAGGAGCAAGAAGATATTCATAAATCCAAGGTGTATATGTTTCCTGGAGGTTCTGGGCTTATTGTTGCAATAGGCTTGGCTAAACAGGGTTATAACGTACGATTGATTAGTAATGTTGGTAACGATTTTGTGGGAGATTATATTATTAAAAAATTAATTGAATATTGTGTGGATGTTGATTATGTTCAAAGAATAAATAAGCCGACATCAATATTTGTTACACTTAATGAAAAACCTATAGCAATTGATAGGCAAGTACTTGACTGTGATTTGTTTGTGCCTGATAATAAATCAGATTATTTATTCATTACTACTGAGATAAATAAAAATGTTGTTGATAGCGATATATTTTCGTTTTACAATAAAGTTTTTTTCGATATTGGACCAAGATCAAATATTATTGCTAATAATCATAAAAAACATAATAACGTTATTTATATTGGAAACGAAGAAGAATGTAAAGGACTTCCATTTACTTGTGATGTTGTAAAGCTCGGAATAAAAGGGGCAAAATGGGATGATATACAGGTAGGAGGTAATAAAAAAAAGGCGAAGTATACTATAGGTATGGGAGATGTGTTTGATATTGCATTAGTAGATGGAATTTTAAAAAACGAAGAAAAAGCGTTAATACTAGAAAAAGCAGTGAAAACTGCAGAATCAGTTTCTGATTATTTAGGAGCTTTCAATAAAATAATTAATTCGTAGAGTTGATCTATCAATATGTTGATCAACCCTACGAAAAATTTTATAGTTTTAAGTATATTGAAATTTTTTATTTAATTGTTCGGTGTTATTTAAAAGTTCTTCTAAAAAAGTTGAATTTTCTCTTATGAATACAGGGATGAACCCTATAGGTGCTTTGACTTTTATATATTGTTGTCCCGAATACTTTTTTGTACTCCAAAGATGAATCCAATTGTCAGGAGGTAAATAAACTGTTTTTTCTTCAGTGTTTTTTGAGATAACTGGAGACACAAGTATGTCGCTTCCTAGCATAAATTGATACTTTTGATGGTAACTTTCTTTATCTTCTGGATAATTAAGACATAAATGTCTTGTAATTGGTAGATTTTCCTCAAGGCTAGTTTGAACACTGTATTTCAAATAATTCTTTAGAGAATAATGAACATTAGACATCCATATAAAATGTTTAAATATTTCTTCATTAGAATTAAATTGAATATTTGTTTCAGGTCTATTTCCCTCGTGAGTTCGCATGATAAGAGAAAACGCGCTTAATTCTACCCAACGCATAAAAAGCTCTGGGGTTCTTTTCATCCAAAACAAAGAGGTATAACCTCCAGTGTCCCAATGGAAAAAGTCTACGCCACTAAACCCAGAACTTAAGGCAGCGGGAATTACAGAGGCTATTCCATCACTTTTGCTCCAATTAACGTTTTGATCACCTGCCCAGTATACTGGACAATATGAGACTGAATCTAAGTAACCAGATCTCATAAAGAAAATGATGTCGTCGTTTCCACTTTCTTTTATTGCTTCATAATTCAATTTGGCCCATTCTACTGGATATTGATTGTGATATTTAATGGGATCTTCTCCTGAAAATAAGATTGCATCTACAGGTAAATATTCACCAAAATCAGCCATCCAACCAGAAGTTCCCAATGCGATCATGTTGGTTTTAATTATATTTTTGTACCAATTGTAAGCATCTTTATTTGTAAGATCTATAAGGCCGGCTGGGAAAGTGGTTACGTATATATTATATACATCGCCATTAGGATGCTTAACGAAATAGTCGTTTTCTTTTGCTATTTTGTATAATCTACTTCCTTCTATCAAGAAAGGATTTATATATGAAAGAAACTTTATTCCTTTATTGTTTAATTCTTGTATCTTGTTGGGTAAGTTTTTATACGATATTTTGTCGTATTCCCAATTCCAGTAGACTTGTCTACCAAAAGAAGTTCTGTTAGTACCAGACCAATCTTGTGACCACACTGCACTGAGTGGGACTTCGTTTTGTGTCAACAAGTCAACTTTTTTTGATAAGGCTTCTGTTCCTCCTTGAGAGGCAATAATTGTTCCATATATCCAGTCGGGAAGATGATGTTTTGAGTTAAAATATATTCTGATGTGTTTTGTAAGTTCTTGTATATCTTTACCTTCGATTATTATGATTTTTGCGTTATTATCCCATATTTCAAATACAGACTTTTTCTTTTTAAAATCTACAATAATGGGTGAATAAGTTTCAATTATTATTGCGTATCCCATGGTTGATAGGAAGATTGGAGAGGGAAAATAGGTTGTGAACCAGCTTCCGCTTGTTCCTTTGAGTTTTGTTAATAAGGAGATAGGATCCCATCCTCTTCCAACTCCTTGTTCCTGAACCCAAATGGGGAATTTTTTTCCTTTTAAATTAAGATGATTGTATTGTTCTCCTCCTCCAAATATTTGTTCAGAGTCAAAAGAGTTTAGACAAATCAATAGCCTATTAAATTCTTTAGGGACTTTTAAATTCATAGTTAAAAGGTTTTCTGTGGTGTTTTCTATTTTTATCTCAAGATTGTCTTTTAGGTTTATATCAGACTTTTCTTTGATTTTGAAATGGGCATGATTTTCTTTTATTTTATGATGACCTATTCCATATCGAAATTCTTGAGTGTTAAAAAGTTCTAAATCGTTGATATATACTTTGTAATTTTTATCTTGTTGAATTATTTTCATACCATTTTCACCATCCGTGAAATATTTCTTATTATAATATTTCCCAATTTTTTAGTTTTGCAACTTTTTCAAAGGTTTTTTTATAACGACCGTATCCTAGAACAACGTGATGAGCAACACCCTGTGAGACAAATTTTTCAAAAGTATTTTTTGCATCAGGTATTTTAACTTTTACATAAGTTCCCTTGAGCTCTTTTTCTGTTGGAAGTGCTTCTCCTTCTAGCGTTAACAACCTAGTTTTTCCTCGCGCATAATCTATTCTTGAGATTGTTACAGGTCCTGGTTTTAAAACGAAACCTACGGTAACTCCTCTACCTCCAGCAAAATATGTGTCAAGGGTTTTTTCAGATTTCTGATCCCATAGATTATATGGTGCAACCCCACAATGCCAAAATAATAAAGAGTCTTCTTTTTCAAAAATTTGGCTTATATCTGCTAAAAAGAGTTCATTACAACCAACCGCTTTATATGCAATCATTTCTAATGTACCTTCTATATCTCCTTCGCATGCAATTGGGATATGTTCGGGCATAAAATAAGACATAGAAGCGCAGGGAGAAATTCCATAGGAGTTTGCGAATTCTGGCCAGCATCTTATAGCCATTGCAGTGTAGTTATTAGACTTTTCGAGCTCTTTTAGGCATATGTATAGGTTTGCTACTTTTTTCAATCGTTCATCTGTCATATTTTCTCCGTAATTGTATATACCAGATAAATTGTTCATTTCTTTTTTTATTTCATCAGTATTTGCCTTGAAATTAAATATGTTACTTAAAGATATGAAGTCTATTTCTGCCCCAAATTCTTTGATGATTTCAGGTTCATATACGTCTATATTATAAAAACCTTGAGCATGGTTTCCTATTAAGCCGATTTTTGTATTGTTCCATTTTTTGATAATTCTTAAAGCATCAAGCCAATTATTCAGTTTATTTTTAAAATCAGGGTCTTTTGTCTCTCCATATATGAATTCAAAGTTGTCAAAACCAGACTTATATAAGTTAGAGCAATCTAAATGGGCCCCAACTAAAGAATTTAGTCTTAGCCTTTCACCATGATAGGAAGGTTCAGGAAGGGCCCATATTAAAAAAGGTTTATTAATGTTTTTTGCAATTTTTAAGGCTAGTTGTCCAAGATGAAAGGTTGCACTTAATAATACAACGCCATCTACGTTATGTTCTTTGAAAGAAGTTAACACCTCTTCTAACTCGTCTGGGTATTCAACAACATTTTGCCAACCGAACAAATCAACGTTATCTAGAGTGTTTTCTAAATCTAATAATGATTGCTTATATATTTCTTGACCTTTTTGAGCATCATAAGTGTTTCTTACAAAAGCAACTATGCCCAAGTTGATTTTCTCTTTCATCTTTTTCACCCCTCTATATCAAAACATATAACCTTTATTTCCGACATTTCTTCAATTGCATATCTTATTCCTTCTCTGCCAATACCACTCATTTTGTACCCACCGTATGGCATAAAATCAGCCCTGTATCTGGGACCTTCATTTATCATTACACCGCCCGTTTCTATTTCTTGAGCAGCTCTAAATGCTTCAAAAATGTTTTTAGTAAATATTCCAGCTTGAAGACCATAAACACTTTGATTTGCCAGATTTATAGCCTCATCTAGGTTTTTGACTTTTCTTAGGGCAACAGCAGGACCAAAAAGTTCATTTTGCATAATTTTGCAATCTAAAGGAACGTCTATAATCACTGTAGGTTCAACTAGCGTGTAGTTTCTTTTGCCGCCTGTTAGTATTTTTCCACCTTTTGATTCTGCCTCTTTTATCCAGTCAATTATTCTAATAGCATTTTGTTCATCTATGACTGGTCCCATAATTGTTTCTTCTTTTGTTGGATCTCCAAAAATAATTTCTTTAACTTTTTTCACTAATTTATCGATAAATATTTCATAAACTTTTTCATGGACAAAGACTCGTTGAACTGAAATACAAATTTGTCCAGCGACAGAAAATCCTCCACTAACAGTAGCTTTTACCGCTTTATCAATATTTGCAGAGTCCATAACAATTAAAGGTGCATTTGAGCCTAATTCTAATCCAATCTTTTTAATTCCAGCATTTTTCGCAATATTTTTACCAGTCTCAGCACTACCAGTGAAACTTAGAAATCTTATTCTAGGATCTTCAACAATCGCATTTCCGACAGTACTTCCATGTCCTGTTAAAACACTTAAAGCCTTTTGGGGCATGCCAGCTTCAAGTAGTAATTCTCCAAGCATTAATGTATTCAAAGGAGTTTGAGTAGCAGGTTTTAAGACAATAGCGTTTCCTGCAGCTATAGCAGGGGCAACTTTATGAGCGGCTAATGAAAGTGGAACATTAAAAGGGGTAATTGCTCCTACTATCCCAACAGGCTCTAAAATATATGCTCCTCTTTTATTTTCTGATCCAGTAACAGAAGAAAAAGGTAACGTTTCTCCGTGGATTCTTTTAGCCTCTTCTGAGGCGTATTTGAATAAATCTGCTGTTCGAAGAACTTCTGACTTAGCTTCGTTCACAGTTTTTCCAACTTCTTTAACTAAAATATCAGTGATTTTATGTTCATTCTTTTCTAACAAAAGTCCTGTGTTGAATAGAATTTCAGCTCTTTTATGTAAAGGAAGTTCTTTCATAGCTTTTTTTCCTTCTTCAGCAAGTTCGATTGCAACTTTTACATCCGATACCTCTGCTTCAGGAACTTCGCCGACAATTTCACCATTAAAAGGATTATAGACTTTTATCATTTTTGGTTTAGTAACTTTTTTTCCTCCAATTATCATCTCCATTTTGATAGTAACCTCCTTTGTTTTTATTTTAATACTAATTCTAAAAACTACATTTTATAAGTTTAAACTATTGGTACTTGTATCAAGGGGGGAGGGCTCCGCCCTGTTACCCTTTTAAATTCAAAAACAATAATTAACAATTGCAATTTTTGTACTTGTACCGAGGGAGGAGGGCTCCGCCCTGTTACCCTTTTAAATTCAAAAACAATAATTAACAATTGTAATTTTTGTACTTGTACCGAGGGGGGAGGGCTCCGCCCTGGACCTGTTTAAATTCAAAAACAATAATTAACAATTGCATTTTTTGTACTTGTACTGAGGGAGGAGGGCTCCGCCCTGTTACCCTTTAAATTCAAAAACGATAATTTACAATTGCATTTTTTGTACTTGTACCGAGGGAGGAGGGCTCCGCCCTGGACCTGTTTAAATTCAAAAACGATAATTTACAATTGCAATTTTTGTACTTGTATCAAGGGGGGAGGGCTCCGCCCTGTTACCCTTTAAATTCAAAAACAATAATTAACAATTGTAATTTTTGTACTTGTACCGAGGGGGGAGGGCTCCGCCCTGGACCTGTTTAAATTCAAAAACTAATTTTTAGCCCTGCTGAATCAAATATTGTTTTCCGATTCTACAGGTAAGACTTGAACGGCTCTTGGCAAGATACAAACTGAGTTATTTATAGGAATTCCGTTTAAGAAAATTTGCAGATCGTCGACTGGGATTAAAAATGAATCTTTTAGATCACTAAGTAGCTCTATGTTTGATGAAAAAATATACAGATTATGGCTTAGCGCTGCTTTAGCAAACAATAACGCTTTATGAGGTCCTACAATGAAGTTTTCAGCGTCAAAATTATTAATAACATCTTCAGCAGTTTTATATTTTTTTATTAAATCAATATAGCTAGTTTCTCCAAATCCTCTAGAACATTCAGATACAAGTAAGATACTACCTCCATGTTTACAAAATGATAATGCAGGAGTTAAAGCCTTTTGGGCTTGATACAGATCTATGTCTCGAGGAAATCCGCCAGGAGAAGTGATGGCTAAATCATATTTCCTTTTTACAGGGTAACCTGATAGTTTTTTTATGTAATTTACTGCCTCATTAAACGAATCAGGATTATCTCCACAAAATATTTGCATAGGTTCGTTGTTTGTATTCATTACGATGTTTATTAAATAGTCTATTTTTATCATTAATCCAGCTTCTTCAATGTCTTCTCTTAGGGGGTTATTTGCTATAACACCCATTCTAGATCTAGGATCTGTTATTAGTTTATGGTTTTTAGATATTGTTTCGTCACTTGCTAATCCTATTGCAACTCCTTTCGCCCCTCCAGAAAAGCCAGCAAATTGATGAGGTTCTACTACACCAATAGACATTTTTAGATCACTTAGGTAATATTCTTTTTCAATGTAAATAGGTGTGTTTCTTTTTGTTTTACCTAGAAAGACGTTGTTGCCTCTTTTGGCATCATGAAAATATACTTTTATCCGTTTATTATTGGCATAATTTTTAGGTATTAGCAATTCCTTATCTGAAATACTAAAGTTATGCAGTCCGGTTCCAACAAATATTTTTATCAAACCATCAAAGGATTTTAATAAGTTTTCCAAAAGTCGGCAAAATATAGTTTCAGGGATTTTAGGTCTAGAGATATCGGGAATGGCTATTGCCACGTCGTTTTTGTCTTTTAGGGATAAAGATCTTGTAAATGAATCAACGATTTTTATCGTCTCTTCATCAGTAAGTTTGATATTTCTATTTTTATCTGTGTCTATTACATCTACAATTTGATTTTTAAGTGTAATTTTTAATTTGCTTTTTCCAAAAGGGATGAGTACTTCTTTCATTTTATCACGCACTCGGATATAATTTTGTTAAGACAAACTCTCTATGTTTTAGTATTTCTGCTTTTACAAATTTTCCGTTTGCAGTTTCTATTATTTTATTCCATAAACAGTCGGCATAGTGATCCAAATTTTCTCTAAGATTTAATAATCCTGAGGCGTCAAGGTCAATGTGTTCTGACATATATTTGACCGTGTTTGGGTTTGCAGTAATTTTGATTACAGGAATAATCGGGTTACCAATAATATTTCCTTGACCTGTTGGGAAAAGGTGAACAACAGCCCCTGCTGCTGCAAAAAGTGTCACTGCCTCAGCCGCAGCTGATGAGGTGTTCATAAAGTGTAAGCCTTTTCCAACAGGTTGTTCACCATAATCTAATGCACTATCGATTTTTGCATTTCCAATCTTTTGAATGTTTCCAAGTGCCTTTTCTTCAATCGTACTTAATCCACCTGCAATATTGCCTTCAGTTGGTTGTGAACCTAATAAATCAACGCCTTGTTCTTTGATTAACTCTTGGTATTCATTGAACATTTTTAAGAACTTATTTCTGTCTTCTTCTTTTTTTAAACGCTGGGCAACTATGTGCTCTGCTCCTGTTAATTCAGTTGTTTCTCCAAATAGAACGGTTCCATTATTTTGTAAAAATTTTTCTGTAAATCTGCCAACTATCCTATTTGAAGCTAATCCTGAGGTTGTATCAGATTCTCCGCATTTTAAACTAATTGTGATATCAGAAAAATTAACCCATTCTTTTTTTAAGCTTGTTGCATGTTCTACCATTCTAACAGCAGAACGGCACATTTTTTCAATTGTTTTGAGTTCCCCATTTTTTTCTATGTAGAAAGCCTCTACTGGTTTGCCTGTTTCAGCAATTCCTTGAGCTATTTTATTTGCCCATTTTGGTTCAATTCCTACAACTATAGCTGCTGCAACGTTTGGATTAGAACCAGCTCCAATCATGGTTTTGAAAAATAATTCAAGATCTTTACCAAACTGCAATCTTCCATAATGGTGAGGAATAGCTAAGGTTCCATGAATTATATTTTCAACTGCAACTGCTGCAGAATTTGATATATCATCAACAGGGATAATTAAAACATGGTTTCTAACCCCTATTTTTCCGTTTTCTCTGACATAACCAAATATCTTATTCTCCATCTTTGTTACCTCCCCATATGATACTTTTTATGTTATGAACGTGTACCATCTCACCTTTTTTTATAGGTTTAATAGCTTTTCCGATTTTTTCTCCATACTCAATGATTTCTTCTCCCTCTTCGATGTCTTTTAAACTTATTTTGTATCCTAAAGGTATTTCCATAAGCACATTTATTTCGTATTCTTCTTCACCTTCTAATACTTTTCCTTTGACTTTTTCATGTGGTTGTAGATCATCTGTTGCAATTCCTACACTGTCTCCTTCTTTGTGAACCAAGAATTTGTAAAATGCCATTTTCATCCCTCCTGCTTTTTTATTTCATCCCAAGCTTGACTGAAGATATCTAGCCCCATCTTGGTGTATGGTGTATCAAAAGCGTTCTTGTATACTTCAAAACCTGCGGTTAAGATATCCGCTTTTGCGTTAATAGCTTCGATAATTTGTTTGGCGTTTCGTATTGCTGCAATGAGAACTTGAGATTTAAATCCATAATTGTGAACTGCATTGACTATGTCTGAAACATAGTTTATATTGTTTTCTCCTCTTTCCTCTCTCCAGCCAACAAATGGACTAATGTAGTATGCCCCCATTCTAGCAGCTTGTAAAGCTTGTACAGGATTAAATACTAACGTGACATTTACTTTGACTGATGTATCTTTTAATAATTTAACTGCATATAATCCTTCCTCTGTTGCAGGAATTTTTACAACAAAATTTTCGGAAATGCTTGCAATTCTTTTAGCTTCTTCTGCGATTTTTTCAGCTTTATTAAGGTGTGGATCGACTTCAACACTGACTGTTATGTTGGTATTTTCAACTACTTTCTTTGCTTCATTCATAAAATATTCCATAGATTTACCTGAGTTTTTTATGTGTCTTGGATTGCTTGTAACTCCTTCAATACCCCATTTTTCAATTGCATAGACGATTTCGTCGATTTTGGCACTGTCAAGAAAAAGTTTCATCCTTTATCCTCCTCTTTTTTAATAGTTGTTTTAGAAATTCTAAAAATTAGTTTTTTAATAAATGTTATAGTTTTTAATTTTTATAAGATGTTTCTAAAATTTTAGGTTTTGCCAATAGCAGATTGCTTTAACTTTTTATTTATTTTGAGCGAAGAAAGAGGTGAGGGCTTCGCCCTAGAACCACTTTAGATTCAACACCTTAATTTTAAAGGTTTTTGAAAAACTGATATTTTAAAAAGAATAGTGGTATTACCATTGTAGCACTTTCTGTTTTCTTTGTCAAAAATAGAAAAATGAGAAATAATAAGAAAATCATCATTAAATGAAGATAATAACCTTTAAACTGCTCCTTTCTAATAAGAACGGTTTTTTTCAAACTTGCTAAAAGGTAATACCAGTGATAAAATGTAAATGTACTAAATATGTTTAATTTTTTACAAAACGAATAAATCATCATATACTTTGAGGTCATTTATAAAATATACAAAAAAGACAGGGTGGAATTGTTTGAAAATCTTTGGAAGGGGTGGTAACAATGAGAAAGGCAGGAAAGTACTTTTTGATTCTAGTATTGTTGGTTAGCACCTTTTTGTTTTCACAACCGTATAAAGGGAGCACTATAAAGGTTCTTGTGTGGGATGATGCTTTAACAGTCGCGGTTGAATCTATGATAAAGCAGTTTGAAAATGAAACAGGTATAAAAGTTGTTTTCGAAAGGATACCAAGTGGTTCTATCCTTGAAAAGTTAGCTCTTTCTGTTTCAGGTAGTAAAGCTGATTACGATCTAGTAAGTGTTGACGAGCCTTTTGTACCGCAGGTTGGTAACCTTTTTATGCCGTATTCTGCCTGGCCAGAAGGAAAAATCTACTCTAAGATAGATCTTGAAAGGGATCTAATCCCAGGTGTTGCTGAAGGATCCTTTTGGAATGGTGAATATAGGGGGCTCCCTATTAACGGTAACGTTTATGTTTGGTTGACAAGAAAAGATATCGTAAATAACGAACAGTACAAAAAAGAGTTTATGCAAAAGTATGGTTATGAACTTGACATTCCACAAACATTTGATCAATTATTAGATATAAGCGAATATTTGTCAACCAAGGGAATATACGGTTTTGCACCTTTCACCAAAAATGCAGAAGGAGCAACTTGTGAAGCCATCTTTATGTTTGAATCTTATGGTACGAATGTTCTAGTACAAGTTGGAGAACATGATTTTGAAGTAGTTTTAGATAAAGAAAAAGCAGTCGAGGCTCTAAAAATGTATAAAGAATTATGCAAATTTGCACCTCCAGGATGGGAAGATATGGGACATTCTGAAAGGATAGCAGCATTTAATCAAGGAAAAGTTTTTTCTATGTTCCAATGGCCTGCAATAGTGCCTGATCATGAAAACAAAGACCAGTCAGTTGTAGCCGGAAAAATTTACTATGGGGCTCCTCCAGCAGGCCCAGCAAAAAGAGCTGCAATAAGAGGAACATGGATGTTAGGTATTCCTAATGCTTCAAAAAACAAGGAAGCCGCAGCAGAATTTGCATATTGGTGGTCTTCTTATGAAGCGGGGAAAGAATTGGTAAAGGTTGGTATGACTCCTGCAAGGACCGATTTACTGTTAGATCCTAAATATGTAGAACAAAAACCATATTTTGTTGGTATATTTAATTCAATGAGATATTCTGTTTCTAGACCTCGTATTGAGAAATATGCAGAGGTTTCCGATGTAATTAAAGTTAATTGGCTGGCAGGCGTAACAGGTAGAGTAACTCCTGAAGTTGCTATTGACAATATAATTAAGGGAGTTAACGAGGTACTAGAAAAATATGGTTACTAAAAAAGAAAAAAGGATAGGGGAGAAATCCCCTGTTCTTTATTTTATATTGCCAGCCATAATTTTAGTAGCAGTAATATTGATTTTTCCACTGCTTTTTGCTCTTGGGATATCTTTTTTTAATTGGGACCTCATTGATGAATCAGCGAGAGGTTTCATAGGATTTTCTAATTTTGTAAACATTTTTAAAGATAAATCTTTTTGGAATGCACTATTTCTTCAATTAGGCTTCATTTTTATAGCCATACCTATAGAAACGGTAATAGGTTTTTTTGTTGCTATGCTTTTAAATAGAGAGTTCAAAGGTGTAAAAGTTATTAGAAGTCTTTTATTATTACCAGTTTTTGTTTTACCAGTTTTGTCGGGTTTGACTTGGCGGTTAATGTTACAACCAGAATATGGGGCTATTAGTTTTTTGTTGACAAAAATTGGTGTTTCACAAACAACTTGGCTTGCAAAACCAACTACAGCGTATGCAGCTGTAATAATTCAAGATATTTGGAGGATGTGGCCATTTATGTTTATGTTCTTATACTCTGGTCTAATAAATATTCCTCCTTCGCTGATAGAAGCGGCTGATTTGGATGGTGCCGGATTTTGGGATAAAGTTTTTAAAATTATACTTCCCTTACTAAAACCAACCTTTACAACAGCTATATTACTAAGATTAATAGATGCTTTGCGTATCTTTTCTGAAGTGTTTGTAATGACTGAAGGAGGGCCTGGAAATGCTACTACACTGCTCTCTTTATATATTTATAAACAGGCGTTTAGATATTTTAACATTGGTTATGCTTCTGCTATGGGTATTATTTTAACAATCATAAGTTTAACTATAGCGATTTTTTTGGTAAGAAAAAATATGATGATGGAAAGCGCTTAGGAGTTGATTGTTTTGAAAAGAAAGAAAATAAAAAAGGCTATTATAATAATCGTTTCTATTTTAATTCTTATAGTAGAATTATTTCCAATATTGATAATAGTTTTAAATGGTTTTAAAAGGGATATTGATATTTGGTCTGGAAATCCGTTTAGTTTTAAACCAACCTTACAAAGTTATAAAAAAATATTTCAAAGAAGTGATGTATGGTTAGGTTTAAAAAATAGCATTTTAGTAGGTTTAATTTCAACAATTATATCTTTGATAGTTGGGGCGATGGCCTCTTATGCCATTGCAAGATTTGATTTTAAATACAGAGAAACAGTAGCATATTCTTTTCTCGTATCTAGGATGATTCCACAAATTTCTTTGGCTATACCTTTGTTTATGATGTTTCGATTTATAAATTTAATCGATACTTTACCAGCCTTAATCTTCGCTCATATGAGTTTTAATATCCCTTATGTTGTGTGGGTACTTTTACCGTTTTTTTCTGATGTTCCTAAAGAGTATGAAGAAGCCGCTTTAGTGGATGGTTGCGATAAAAAGAAAATCTTTTGGAAGATTTTCTTACCTCTCGTAGCGCCTGGTGTTGTTGTTGCAGGAGTTTTTACTTTTATGATGTCTTGGAACGAGTTTTTATATGCTTTGGTATTAACAAGTTCACAAGCAAAGACTGCTCCTGTTGTAATAAACGGATTTATGGGGCAATATGCGCCTCTATGGGGTCAATTAGCAGCAGCTGGAACGATAATGTTAATACCAAACTTTGTGATAACGCTACTGTTTCAAAGATATTTAATAGAAGGGATGAGTGGAGGAATAAAAGGATAACAAAATAATGTATAATTAAAAAGATTGTAACTTTTTATTATTTAATTTGGATTTAAATGTTATAGTTACAACTATTTAGGTTTATAGAGGAGGGGATCATATGGATGAAGAAAAGCTTTCTTTAAAAACCAAGTTATTTTACGCCTCAGGGGATATTTATGGTGGCGGTGCTTTTAATATTATCAATTTTTTCTATGCTATTTTTTTAACAGATGTAGTTGGTTTGAAGATGCATTATATTGCACCAATCCTGTTAATTGGTAAGATATGGGATGCTGTTACAGATCCATTAATGGGTCTTATATCTGACAATACAAGAACTAAATGGGGAAGAAGAAGGCCGTACTTTTTAGCTGGAACATTTTTAATTTTTATCTCTTTTTTTATCTTGTGGTATCCAGTGAGTTTTCCGACTCAAGTGGGAAAATTTGTCTATGCACTTGTTGCTTATTTAATTTTTACTACTGTTTTTACTATGGTTATGACTCCCTATTCCGCTTTGGGTGCTGAATTAACGTTAGATTATCATGAAAGAACCTCTTTGAATTCATATAGACTTGCTTTTTCTATTGGTTCAGGCTTAGTTTGTGCCGTTTTACCTATGTTGATTGTTAATGCTTTTGATGATATAAAAACCGGTTATATAGTAATGGCGATTGTTTTTGGGCTTATTTTTTCTTTGCCCTGGATTGGAGTTTTCTTATATACTAAAGAAAGAGAAGATTTTTCGCAAGAAAAGAAATCCTTCAATTTTTTTGAATTATTTTTTGAACCTTTTAAAATAAAAAGTTTTAGGCTATTGATATTTATGTATCTTTTTGCATATTTAGCTATTGATGTTGTATCTACTGTATTTGCTTATTATACAAAATATTATTTGGGTAATGAGGCTGTGCTTCCTATCGCTTTAGGAACACTTTTTATAGCAGAAATTCTGTTTATTCCTGTATATGGAGCAATCGCTAAAAAAACCTCTAAAAATATTTCTTACATCATAGGTGCAATAGTTTGGTGTATTGCAGGAGTTGTATTGTTTACGCTACCACCTGATGTAGGGACTTTTCAAGTAGTGTTGATGGCTGCTATAATAGGGGCAGGGATATCTGCAGTTGCAGTAATGCCTCATGCAATGTTTGGAGATGTTACAGATGTTGCAGAACTGGTTTTTGGTAAGAGGGAAGAAGGTACCTTGAGTGGCTTAATGACTTTTATCAGGAAAGTGGCGTCTGGGTTAGCTGTTGCAGGTGTAACTTTTTCTATGGGTTTGGCAGGTTTTATTAACCCTGTTGATGGGGTTGAATTTACGCAACCACCTTCTTTTTTGTTTGCTTTGAGATTCATAATTTCTTTTGTTCCTTTGATTTTGATGACGTTTGGTATTATTGTGGCTATTAGGTACCCATTGGTTTCACGAGATCATAAAAAACTGATAAAATATTTAGAAGATAAAAGAAAGGGCATACCCGTTTCGCCGGAGTTAGAGAAAGAAATTTTAGAATTACAGAAAAAATTAGTGTGATTTTTTGTGAGGTAAATAATGAAAGATGGAGATTTAAAGAAAAAATCAAAGAGTAGAGAGATTATAGAAGAGATCTTAAAAGAAATTGAACAATCAAAGATTAAGATTGGCGATAAACTTCCGTCAGAAAGAAGTCTTGCCGAAAAATACAACGTTTCTCGAATTGTTATAAGAGAAGTCATAAGTTATTTGAAAGCTATTGGTGTCGTTGAAAGCATTCAAGGAAGCGGAAACTATATAATAGATTATCCAAAACAAGAGTATTTTGACTTAAATTATTTGGATTATGATGTTGATCATTTATTAGAAAGTAGAAAGATATTGGAACAGGCGTCAGCTGCTTTGGTGTTTAAAAATATGGATGATGAATTGATAGAAGAGTTAGAAAAGATTGTTCAAAATTTGGCAAAAGCAATAAAGGGAAAAGACTTAAACGGAGCATTAGAACATGATTATTACTTTCATAAGATATATGCTTCTTACACACAAAATCCAATAATAGAAAATATATTAGACAACTTAACAAGTTTCATTCAAGATAGAGTGTGGAAGATAATGAAAAAGGAATATTTGTTTACAAATACGTATAACAAGAAAACTTTAGAAAATCATAGAAACATATTAAATGCTCTCAAAAATCGAGATATAGGTCAACTTTTATTTTCCATTGAAATGCACTATGATACAATAATAAGCGGACTAAAAAAGTAAGGTTGTTTTTCTTAATTAAATAGGAGAAACGTTACCTTTGCGTTCTCCGTATTCTATAATATCTTTTAGAGTAATTTTTGATAATTCATCAAAAATAGCTTTTTGTACCCTTCTCCAAACGAAATCGGCAGGGCAGGTGTCTTGATTTACGCATTCTCCTTTTGTAACGCAATCATAAGAATTCAAAGGCACTTCTAATGCCTCAACTATTTCTGACAACTTTACTTCCTCGGGATTTTTTGCTAAAGTGAATCCTCCAAATTTTCCTCTTCCGGAGTCTACAATGCCCGCTCTTTTTAATTCAGAAAATATTTTAGCTAAAAATTCGTTAGGTATATCTGTGTTTTCTGAAATGTTAAATATAGATATGTAATTTTTCTCGTTATTTTGATTTTGCTCGTTTTGTAACTTGTACAGCTCATAGAGACCTCTTAAGGCATAACAACTCTTTATTGTTAAAGACATATTTTCCCACCTTTTAGTACCCATTCTAAAAGAGTTTTAAACATTAGATAAGTAAGCCTGTTTAAAAACTTGGCTTCCTTTTTTAGCAAAAGGTACCACATTGAACATGTTTAATTCAAAGCAGAAGTCCAAATCTTCTTTAAAACCTAGTTTTTTTAGACGAGTTGCATGTGAAGAATTTTTTATCTCGTTTCTTTTATAGTTCGATAATTTAAGTGCAATCTTTGCACCGTCGTTTAGCTCAACATCTTCTGCTGTAGTAGCATCTTCAAGGAACTTTTTTACAAAAATTCCTGCTACAAAACAATCTTCTAACGACACATTTCCGTCTGTACCAGAACAAATTACACCTATATCTTTATAGGCTTTTTTTGTTATAAAGTCAAAAACAGGATCAAGATTAAGTAGAGAAAGAGCTATAACATCTCCTTTTTGATTAACTTTTTGAATAGCTTTTGCTCCATTAGTGGTAGTTAGCACTACAGTTTTTTTTCTTATTTGGTCAGCATTTTTGATAAACTCAACAGGAGAGTTTCCATAATCAAAGCCTTCTATTTTTAGGGCTTCTCTTTCTCCAGCTAATATGTATCCTCCAATCATTCCTAGTTCTTTTGCTGTTTCAACTTTTTCTAACACCATTACCTCTTCTGCGCCGCAATGTAACAGTGTTGCTATTGTTGAGGTAGCTCTAAGTATATCAATTAGAATATAAATTTGATGGTTTTTTATATTTTCACATGGTAAAAAGTAGACATCTATGTATGTTTTGAATATATCTCTTTGTTCTATTTTAATCTAACTCCTTTTCTTGCAAAGTAGTATAAAACCTCATTGTGTAATTTTCTATATGCCAAGTTTCATTCAAGGAAGAAATAGTATATTTATATTTTCCATCATAGATAATATGTGAAACTGATGCATTCTCCATTAAATATGTTCCATGTTGGTTCAAAGGAACATTTAATATCCAGCAAATAATGCTTCTAATAGCAAGTCCATGAGCTACTATTATTATTTTATCATTTGGTTTGTGCTTTTTTGTGATTCTTTTTAAAACACGTACAGCACGTCTCTGTAAATCTCCCAAAGATTCTACCCCTTCAATTATGGCCCATATATCGTTATGCCAATATTTTACTTCTTCTGAGTAGTTTATAAGGATTTGATCTAAAGTTTTGCCATCCCAAGGGCCAATATCACATTCATTTAAGTCTGCATATCTTTCTATTTGTAAACCATGATATTGGTTTATTATTTCTGCTGTTTTTATGGCTCTTTTGAGTTGAGAACAGTACAGTCCGTCTATTTCCATCTCTTTAAATCTTTCTGCTGCTGCCTGAGCTTGCGTTATTCCCTCTTCGTCTAATTCTATGTCTTTTAGACCTTGCCATTTTCCTTCTCTATTCCAAGCGGTTATACCATGTCTAACTAAATATATATCCACCTATTAGTACACCTCCGAATTTTACTTTATTTATTCCCATTCAATAGTAGCGGGGGGTTTTGAAGTTATATCATATACAACTCTTGAAACTTCTTCAACTTCATTTGTAATTCTTCTAGTCGAGAGATCTAAAACGTCATGTGGGATTCTAGACCAGTCTGCTGTCATTCCCTCAGTACTGTCTACCGCTCTCAATGAAACTAAATAACCGTAATTTCTTCTATCTCCTCTAACTCCAACAGTTCTTATCGGCGTTAAAACTGCAAAGGCTTGCCATACTTTTTCATACCAACCTGTTTCTTTTAGTGTTTTTATGAATATATCATCTACTTTTCGTAATATCTCTAATTTTTCTTTTGTTACTTCACCTATTATTCTTATTGCAAGCCCTGGACCTGGAAAAGGATGACGATACAGAATTTCTCTGGGTATTCCTAATATTTCTCCAACACTTCTCACTTCATCTTTAAATAATTCTCTAAGTGGCTCTATCAGTTTTAAATTCATATCTTCAGGAAGCCCTCCGACGTTATGATGACTTTTTATTTTAGCTGTTTTTTTACCTGATTTAGCACTTTCAATTACATCAGAATAAATTGTCCCTTGAACAAGAAATTCACAGTCAGTTTCTTTACTAGCCTCTTCTTCAAATACCCTTATAAACTCTTCGCCGATGATCTTTCTCTTTATTTCAGGGTCTGTCACGCCTTTTAATTTTGTTAAAAATCGTTCTTCAGCATCAATTACAGTCAAGTTTATTCCAAAATACTCTTTAAACGTGCTTTCAACTTCTTTTGCCTCGTTTAATCTTAACAAACCGTGATTAACAAAGATAGCCTTTAGATGTTCTCCAATTGCTTTGTAGGTTAATAAAGCTGCAACTGAAGAGTCAACACCACCAGATAATGCGATTATTGCCTTTTTATCTCCAACAGTGTTTCGTATTTGTTTTATCTTTTCATTAACAAAATCCGATAATTTCCAGGTTTCGTTAACTTCGCATATTTTAATAACAAAATTTTTTAGAATTGTTTCACCGAATGTTGTATGTTTTACTTCAGGATGAAATTGTAATGCATAGATTTTCTTTTCCTCATTTTCAAAAGAAGCAATTATTCCATTATTTGTTTTAGTAGTTACTTTAAAACCGAGGGGGGCTTCTACAACCACGTCTTTATGACTCATCCATACAATAAACTCTTTATCTATATCTATATTTTCAAATAATTTAGAGTAATCTGTAATTTTTATTATTGTTTTACCAAATTCTCCAGCTTCTCTAGTTTCAACTTTACCTCCAAATTTTTTTGCTAAAAGTTGCATTCCATAGCAAATCCCTAAAATAGGTAGGTTGTATTCTAGAATATATGTAGGCAGGGTTGGTGCATCTTCTTCGTAGACACTATCCGGACCACCAGATAGAATAATTCCCTTTACATCGTCAAAGGATATCTTATCATCAAATTGAACTACCTCAGAGTAAACTCCAATGTCTCTTATCCTTTTTGCAAGAAGTTGGGTGTATTGAGAACCAAAGTCAATGATGAGGATCTTTTGCATTTTTAGATTACCTCCATAAAATTGCAAACTCTATGCAAATTAGAATCAAAGGAGAGTGAACCAGGGCTGCCGCTCTGTCATCCTTTTTAAATCGGTTTTTGCCAAATTTTTCATTTGTAGGGATGAACTATAATAGGCGTCTAAATCAGCGAAACGAACAGGTTGCACATTTCTATATCAAGAATTTCAGGTTTAAACACAAATTTCTAATAGATGAACACCTTTGTTACCATATCTGGTTCATAGATTGCATATTTTTTATCTTTGTAAAGCAAAGAATAAATATTGCTAGCTAAAAAATCATACTCTATTTGTTTTAAAAATATTTCGGGTATACTGTTAAATTTCTTATTAGTTAATAAAGATTCATCACTTAATTTGTTATAAATCCTTTTATACCTAGAAGGAGTTGTAATTATTGGGAATTTGCTAACCTTTTTTATTTGGCCCAAAAGTTTCTGGCCATTTTTAGAAAAACCTAGAACTCTTAAGTACTGTGGACCATATTTGTTATATAATTGTACATCACTTGCAGTTAAGTCAAAGAATATTTTCAACAATGTTCGTTTTATGCGAGTCAGGGTAAATCTTTTTGTTTTTACACACATCAAGAGTTGATTAATAGTTGAACTAACTTTTGAACAATCTAAAAATCTTCTATCCAAACCTTCTTTAATCCCATCTATTTTCGAAAAGTCTTTTCTATTCATCATTCTTACTTTAGCTAAAATCATATCTCTCATGTCTTCTAGGAAAACAGGGCCTTTTTTTAATGCTATTTCTCTTTTTAAGACGTCATAAGAAACATCGGGAACAGCGTCTCTTACTTTTTCAAAATCTCCCTCTTCAATTAATTTTCTAATTGCAGTTGCACTAGAAATCTCTCCTGTATAATTTTCTTCATTGTAACTTGCACCTGCCCGTTTTATAGCCTGCGGTTTAATTTTTGAATCATAGAGCTTCAAGGCATTTAGATATTCAAGTCCTAATATATCGTTTGATTTTTCAAGTTTCTCAATGATTTCCTTTTCTTCATTCATATGAGCAAAATAATCATTCAATGCGTATTTTCTAGCGTTTGGAAAAGAAAGTCCTTCTTTTAAATATCTATTTAAAGTCTTTTTGTACTCTTTGGGTTGATTAACTAATATATCAGAAATTTGAGATAAGCTTTCGATATCTGCAGACTCACTTCCAAAAACTAAATCACTAACAACACTGGTTCTTTCTAGAATACCAACAGCACCATTTGCGAAACCACTGGCATCTTGAATAGCATAGACAAAAGGTAACTCAAAGACGATATCGACGCCCATCTTAACAGCCACTTCTGTTCGAGAAAATTTATCAATTATCGCTGGTTCCCCTCTCTGAACGAAATTACCACTCATCACAGCAACAACATAATCAGGATTCACAAGCGACTTAGCAGTATTCAAGTGATATAAGTGCCCATTATGGTAAGGATTGTATTCAACTACAAGTCCAAGTACTTTCAAAAGAGATCTTCTCCTTTTAAAATCCATAATTGTAAAAATGGTTCTATAAAAAACAACGTCTTTCTATTTTGGAAACCTGTATATAGTCTTTATAGCTTAAAATTAGGGTTTAAACATGCAAGTTGCACTTCTATCTAGAATTTTCGCTTTTTATAGTCTATTTTTAAAAATTATTTTTATATGAAGTCAAAAACTCTCTACCCTCTATTATACCAAATTTTGATTATAAGATAAAATTAATCATATTTTAAATTGATAATAAAAAAATAATGTTAAAATTAAAGGTACAAGATAAATATTAAAATATTTACGCAGTTGATTTTTAATAATTTATTTGTTGCAATATTTTTTTTGTGGTTTTGGAGGTGTTTGATGAACATTCTGCTTTCTAATGATGATGGTATTATGTCTCCGGGTATTATTACACTAAAAGAGTATTTACAACAAAAACATAACGTGTATGTAGTTGCTCCTGATGTAGAGAGAAGTTCTACTGGACACGCTATTACAGTTAGAAACCCATTATGGGCAAAGGAGGTAAAGTTCGGACAGGTATTTTTTGGTCATGCCGTGAATGGAACTCCTGCCGATTGTGTTAAAATAGGGTTAGACGCAATATATAAAGATATAAAATTTGATCTTATAGTTTCTGGAATTAATAGAGGGGCGAATTTAGGAACAGATGTATTATATTCTGGAACAGTATCTGCAGCCCTAGAAGCTGCATTGAATGGTTATCCATCAATAGCAGTATCATGCGTTAAGTACTCTGAACCTAACTATGAAGATGGTGCCAAAGTTGTGATGGATATAATAGAAAGACTTGATTTTGAAAAATGGCCTAAATTCACTACTTTAAATGTTAATGTGCCGCCAAATTCATATTATGAGATTAAAGGGATGAAAGTTACAAAGCAGAGCAGCAGAAGATATCAGGATTATTTTGAAGAAAGAAAAGACCCATACGGTAACTCATATTATTGGATGCTTGGAAATATTATAGAGGATGATCCAGATCCAGAGTCTGATTATAATGTTGTTAAGCATGGATATGTTTCAGTCACACCATTAAGTGTATTTATGACAAAATTTGATTTTATTGAGGAATTGAAAAGATTACTGGAGGAATAAAAATGGAGGTTAGAATCATTGGGGACCCTGTGCTTAGAAAAAAGGCACAGAGTGTCAAAGAATTTGATGATAAACTAAAAAAGTTTGTAGAGGAAATGTTCTCTACAATGTACCTATACGAAGGAGTGGGGTTAGCTGCTCCTCAAGTAGGTGTTTCGTTAAGAATATTTGTAATGGATTCAAGAGAAGAAAACGACAAAGGCAAAAAGGTTGTTATAAACCCTGAAATACTTGAGTATTTAGGGGAAGAAGTTACAGAAGAAGAAGGTTGTTTGAGTATACCAGACATCTTTGAAGATGTATTAAGGCCTGAGGGAGTTCGGGTTAGATATCAAGATATAAACGGAAATGTTATAGAAGAGGAGCTTCACAGCTATCAAGCAAGGATTTTTCAGCATGAGTTTGACCATCTTGAAGGGATACTTTTTGTTGATAAGATTTCAACTTTAAGAAAGGCTTTAATAAAAAAAGATTTAGCTAAATTATCTGAAAAAGGCAAACTACGGGCTAAAGAACTAAAAAAGTTAGGTGATGAGATTAAGATATGACAAAAAAAGATGATTTCAAAATAGTATTTATGGGTACACCAGAATTTGGTGGTGTTGTTTTAGAAGAATTAATCAAAAATGGTTACAATGTTGTTGGAGTGTTTTCTCAGCCTGATAGACCTAAAGGTAGAGGAAGAAAGGTTGAACCTACTTATGTAAAATCAGTTGCACTTCAATATGGAATTCCTGTGTTTCAACCCAAATCAGTTAGTAAAGCTGAAGGTTTTGAAACTTTGGTTAAATTGAATCCTAATATAATAATAACTGCCGCCTTTGGGAAAATACTTAGAAAAAATGTGTTGGAATATCCAGAAAAAGGTTGCTGGAATGTTCATGCCTCACTTCTTCCAAAGTATAGGGGTGCAGCACCTATTCAAAGGGCGATCGAGAATGGAGAAAACGAAACAGGA
The DNA here is from genome assembly GCA_029780115.1 of Thermotogota bacterium. Taxonomy (GTDB): domain Bacteria; phylum Thermotogota; class Thermotogae; order Petrotogales; family Petrotogaceae; genus Defluviitoga. The sequence continues at coordinate 149,618 of JAKOZG010000033.1, read as the reverse complement.
ATAACTATTTATAAAATGGTTGAAAAACTTGATGCAGGTGATATAGCGATTCAAAAGGCTATTCCTATTGATATAAACGATAACTTTGGTATAGTTTACAATAAACTCTTAGAGCTTGCCAAAGAGGCAGTTTTAGAGTTTCTTGAAAAGTTTGATAGCCTTACTTTAGTTCCACAAGACGATAGTTTGGCTACTTATGCAGAAAAGATAACACCTCAAGATTTAAAGGTTGATTTCAATTGGGACGCGATAAGGGTTCATAATAAAATAAGGGCATATGATCCAATTTCAGGAGTTTCTTGTGAAATTAACTCAGAGATAGTAAAATTATTTGGTTCTGAATTAGTTAGAGATTATACAACAAAAAAAGAAGTCCCATATAAAAATGGGACTATTTTTGATAAGAATGATACGGGAATATATGTTAAATGTGAAAATGGAGTAGTAAAAATAAAAGAAATTCAGTTTCCAAACAAACGAAAGATTTCTACTATAGATGCGATTAATGGCAGAAAATTAGCTATAGGAGACAGATTCATTGAAACTTAAAAAAATAAAGTACGAGCATTGAAATACATTTGTTTTTTAAGTTCTTCTATATCAATATTCTTTATTTCTGCAATCTTTTCGTAAATGTATTTTACATAAACAGGCATGTTTCTTTTCCCTCTAAAAGGAACAGGCGGTAAAAAAGGTGAATCTGTTTCGGGTAAAATCCGGTCTAAGGGTGCTTGTTGAACAACTTTTCTTAGTTCTGAGTTTTTGGAATAGGTAATTGGGCCATCTATACCTATATAAAAGCCAAGATCAAGAAATTTTTTGGCAGTTTCCCATGTATCAGAAAAACAGTGTACAACACCTAATTTACTTGGCAAATTGCTTTTCTTTAAAAATTCATAAGCTTCATTGTAAGCGTCCCTTATATGTAAAACAATTGGTTTATTAAGTTTCTTTGCTATAGAAACTTGTGCATCAAAAATTTTGTACTGAGTTTGTTTATTTGTTTCCCAGTAAAAATCCAAACCTGTTTCTCCTACAGCCACTATTTTTTCACTTTGGGCTAATTTTTCTAATTCTTCTAAATCTTTATTATCAACGCCTTCGCTATCAGATGGATGAATACCCACACTTCCAAAAGCTTTAGGCTGATTTTTAACAAATTCAACAACCTTTTTTGAATTATCTAAATCTCCTCCTATTTCAATAAAAAGATCAAGTTCTTTATTAACTTTTTTTAAAACTTCTTCTCTATCGTCATCATAATTTGAGAATAATAAATGGCAATGAGTATCAATAAAATTCAAGTTTAACGCTCCTTTTACTAATTTTATTATTGTTGTGTAAAATATATTTTTATAAAAAAATATGGGACAGCTTCACTATAATCCGATAAACATCACATTTTGTAACGTTTATTTTTAACTGAGGAAACTTACAATCTGCGCTTTTCGTGCTTTTGATTAGGTTTTACATGCAAAACCTGGATGGTTCACTGATTTAGAAGCCCAAGTTAGTCGATTCTCCAGCCAGAATCGATGTTTCAATAAAATTATCGAACTAAGATATATATTTACAAGGTGCATTTGGATTATTCTTTAATAAATTTAAAAAGATTTAGTCCAATTTCTTCACTAAATTCCCTATCGACATATCCAGGCAGACTTTCTATAATAATTTCTGCAGTTCCACTAATTATAGCATAATTTAAATGGCCACCAAAGGCATCTAAGTTTGAATCTGAAATTGTTGCATGAATATGTAAATAAGGTTCCTTGTTCATAGTAGAAATGTTGCCTGTGAGATTAACTATCTCAAAATCTCCGGTGAACTCTTTTGACGAATATCTTTTAGTATGGGTATTAAAAAGTCCTATTTTTACCTTATTTGTCGAACCTAAGCCAGTAATTTTTCCAAGAGTAATAGAGTTTTCCTTACAAAAATCAGCAAGGGTTGAAACGATTTCTTCTCCCTTGTCTAATCTTAAAATGTATTTGTTTTCATTTTTGATAAAATCCATTTTGTCTGCCCCCAATCATAAAAATTATTCGTTATTTTGTTTTAAAGCTGATAGAATAGCGGTGCTGTGGAAGTGTTAACGCCCAGTCCCCACAGAAATCATTTTTGGATTGTATATGATCGTCTCGCTTATTTAAACACCCCAGTTGGGTGTTTCTGCAACAGAGAGGTTCAAATTTACCTAGAGTACATATAAAGTGCTAAAGCCAAAAAAGCATATTTATTATTGACATAAGAAAGATAAACCTATATAAATCATCTGTAATCTGATTAGAAATGCTCAAAGTAATCATAGCTAAAAGATTAAAAAATCCTTACTAGTAAATTAAAATTTAAAACTCTTATTAATGATAACAAATTTTTGTTTTAAAACAATTAAGCAAGAAAGAAACTTCGAAAAATCCACTTATTAATAAATTTTTCATGACTAATATGATAAAATATAAAGGTAAAAACACAATATTAAAGCATATTGAATTTCATTTGTAGAGACGAGATATATAGGTGCTGTCAAGATTTAATCACGATTTGCAAGTTTGTATAATTTAATTTTCAAAACGTAAAATTTAGTTTTTTTAAAAACAGGAGTCGTGCATGTAGCCCGTTTCTACAACTTAAAATCATCCTTTGGTAAATTATTAAAATTAACTTTGACATAAAAAACCAAACATTATTTAAAGGAGGACATCAAACATCTACAAAATGGACTATCATTTAAACTCTTCTCATAAAGTTTTTGTTTTCGATTTCGATGGAACATTATTGAACTCTGAAGTTAGAGTTGGTCCAAGAACATTTGAGGCATTAAAAATACTTAAAGAACAGGGTCATACTATAATTTTATGTAGTGGTCGTATGTATGCATCCATGTTGTACATTATTAATAATTTTCTTCCATTTTTAAAGGGTTATGCGTATATTGTAGCTTACAATGGTGGATATATTGTTAACAACAAAGGTGAACTAATATTTGAGAAAGGTTTAGAAAAAGAAGTCGCCATTGAATGTGTAGAATTTTTACGACAGTTAAATGTGCATCGTCATATTTACATCAATGATGAATTGATATCTGAGGTGGATGATCAAGAAATCAGAGATTATTCGAAACATGCTTTTGTGGAATATAAATTGGTAGACGATTTAGTAGAAACCATAAAAAGCTCAGAACATCCTACCTTAAAGATTTTAGCAATATGTGAACCTGATAGACTCGATGAGATTCAAAGTTTTGCTGAAAAAAAGTTTGAAGGAAGGATAAATATTATGAAATCATTCAGTTCTTATCTAGATTTTATGCCATTTGGTGTATCAAAAGGGGAAGCATTAAAAATATTAGCCGAAATATATAATTTTAATGTAGAAGAAGCCTATGTTTTTGGTGACTCGCAAAACGATATAGATATGTTAAGGATATCAAAGAATAGCTTTGCAATGGGGAACGCCGAAAAAGAAGTAAAAGAAGCTGCAAGTTATGTTATACCAAGTAATGATGAGGATGGTGTTGCATATGCCCTTGAAAAAATTTTATGCGATGACGGTAATAATGTTAATTTTTAGCTTTACTTTTGCAACTGTATACGATATAATTAACAAAGACGAACTAAATATAGGATTTTTTTTTCTTAACTTAAATGATCTACAAAATTTAGAATCAGATGAAAATGATTTTATTGCATATTTGCTAGATTTAGAGGAAATCGATTCTGAGCTTTGCTATCTTGCTTTAGGAGCTACTAGGAACTATAATCTAATTCAAGATTTCGCTAGAGAAATTGGTTACTACTTAAAAAGTCTGGGAGTTGATATTGTAATATTTGGCAACTTAAAACTTCTAGATAAAAACGTAAAAGATGATCCTACACATTACATAGGGAATTCCCCTTATCTCGTGGCAGAAGTTATGTACCGTATGATAAGAGGCTTTGAAACAAGTGGTGTTGTGCCTGTTGTAATAGTTACATCTGATGATAATAAAAACATCACTGATTCTTTGCTTCAAAAAGTTGGATCTTTTTATTCATACTCATCCGAACTAAAGAAAGTGGATTTATTTTTTAATGGTGATTGTTTAAAGTTTACCAACGATAACATCTTCAAGATTCCTTGGACTTATGGAAGTGAAAATCTAGAAGAAATAATTCAGCAATTGTATAAGAGTAGTATTGTCTTATCAGGTTATAGGAACGAAGGATTAAATTTGTTATACAAGGAAATCAATTATACAGACAAAAAAGCAGTTACATATTTCTCGAAAAGTGTAGAAGAAGATGCAAAGAAAGTTTTCGAAGGTGAACTATTACCAACAGGAAATAAAAACTGGTGAGCGATTCTTTATAATTAATTAGGGGGGTTTAAATTGAAAAGTATAGGATTAGACACTTCTGGAAAGATGATAGTTAAAGGTCCGCAAAAGGCTAGAGGAGAGGTAATAGTTTCTGGTTCAAAAAATGCGGTGCTTCCTATTATGGGAGCGTCTTTACTTACCGATGATGAAGTTGTGTTACATAATGTTCCAGATTTAGCCGATGTAAAAACTATGACAGAAATACTAGAAAGTGCTGGAAAAGAAATTGAAAGGTACGACGATCAATTAATAATTAAAAGTACCGGAAGAATTAACTCTGAAATTCCTTATGAACCTGTTAGAAAAATGAGAGCTTCTTTCAATGTGTATGGCCCGTTAACTATTAGAAATGGCTATGCAAAAGTTGCACTACCAGGGGGCTGTTCTATCGGAGCAAGACCGGTGGATTTTCATCTAGAAGGGTTGAAAAAATTAGGTATAGAAAGTACAGTTGAGCATGGTTTTGTGATGAGTAGAGTGAGTAAACCAAATAAAGAGATCAATGTTACCTTACCTTTCCCCAGTGTTGGTGCTACTGAACATATTTTAACAACAGCATGTTTGATAAAGGGTGTGGAAACTACCATTACTAATTGTGCTATTGAGCCAGAGGTTACAGATTTAGTTAATTTTTTGAATAAGATGGGAGCAAAAATTTCAGGCATAGGAACTTCTATTTTAAAGATTGAAGGTGTGGATAAGCTAAGTGGTGTAAATTACACCATAATTCCCGATAGAATAGAAGCCGGGACGTTTATAATAATGGGCATTTTAATTGGAGAGAACCTCGTTATAAAAAATGTAACTGCTGAACATTTAGACGCTTTGTTTTCAATATTCGAAAAAGTTGGTTGCCCAATTAATTACAATAAAAAGAAGAGAGAGGTTAAAGTAGGAGCAGTACCATTACAAACTTTGAAAAGTATTAGCATGGAAACTTCACCATATCCTGGATTTCCTACAGATTTACAACCACAAATTACTACCTTGTTATCATTAGTTCCTGGTAGATCTACAATAACTGAAACGGTTTTTAAAAGCAGGTTTTACCATATAGATGAATTAAATAGAATGGGAGCAAAGATTAGGGTTGAAGATAACACAGCTATAATTGAAGGGGTTAACAAGCTTACAGGAGCACCGGTTGAAGCAACAGACTTAAGAGCGGCAGCTGCACTTTTAATAGCCGGTCTTGTGGCTGAAGGTGAAACAATTATAACAAATGTAGACCATATTTTTAGAGGATATGAAAATATCCAAGAAAAATTAGAGCAATTAGGTATTGATGTGCTTTATATTAAATGAGAAAACAATAGACATTATAAATAGATAATAAATAGAAGCTGGCAATTTTCGCCAGCTTCTTCTTTTGCTTATAAAAATAAATAATAAAAGACAAAATGAAAAACCTCTATAGAAGGTCTTCTATAGAGGTTTTATTGTTAGACATTAATTAAAATTTTACTGAAGCTTTTAAGAATAGGTACCAGTGAAGAGCTTTTAAATCATTTGCACCAACAATGTTACCACGAGGATCTCTAGCTTCATTACCTAAATGGAGACCACTTTGGAGAACATTGTATGTGTAGGTAACGTCTGCCATGTATGCTAACTGATTATCGGGTTTAACATCTGCAAGGAAATAGTAAAGATTTCCAGCAACTTCTAAGTTATCTATACCAAGTACTGTATAAAGGTTTGGAGTGATTGTATATTTTAGTGGGGTTCCAAAAGTGAAGTTCATCGGAACGCCTACACCCACTTTGAAATCGGTGACAGCATATTCAAAAGATGGTTTTAAGTTTAATGAATATTTAAGATCTTTCATATCTAAGAAATCAATTGTGAATGTATCAGTTATTCCAATTTTAAATGGTGCAGGATTTGCTTCTAGGTCAAAACCTGCTCCGATCTTTCTGGCATCAGGCCAATCGATGACCTTTCTTACATCTGCATCAGATTCTGGCTTAAATACTTCTGGTAAACCTTCTTGAGCTTTGAAATATGCATGAGGTTTTAATTTAATGCCATCTACTGTTACAGGATATGCATAATCAACATATACTCTGTAGGCATTTTTAGAATCTACCCCAGCATTTAAAAGAGCAAAAACCAAGTCTACTGTCTCTTCACCAGGCAACGGCGATTTTGTTAATTTTCCCTGAAGAGAAAAGCGATTATTTTCTTTATCTTCGAATTTGAAGGCAGTTGCTGCAAATCCTTTTAGTTCTTCTCCAATATCTAAATCATACTTTAGACCCAAAATCCAGTTCTCTGGAAGAGACAATTTACCATCCTTATGTGGAGTTACTTCGCCAGCGGCTAAATCAGCTAATTCAAAAGAAAGGTTATATTTCGTTAATCCAAGCTTTAAAGCTCCAGTAGCACTTGTGAACTGGTTGATTGTGTAGTCACTTAACTTGATAGCTCTTGGTTCGTATCTTAATAGCCATGCATCTTCTTTATACTCTATATAGTCTAAAACGTCTTTCAGAGTGAATGAAGCAGGATGAGTGTGATCCTCTGGTTTAGTTGGATCATAATCTCCAGACTTTCCTACTTCAACTTCTGGTTGTAACTTAAAACCAACGGAAAAACTCCCTGGACCTGCCTCCACAGGAATTGATAAACTGAAATCAACATCAAGTTTTCCGTTGATGTCCAAAGCACTTTCGTCTAATAGTAACTCAAAACCAAATTCTCCACTTACATCTAAAACAGGTGTAACAGTTACAGCAAATAGTGCAAGCGCACTAAGAATTACTAAAAGAGAAACAACAAACTTTTTCATCCTAAAAACCCCCTTCTACTTGTAATTTTGTGTTAGTATTTGAAAAATCCTAAGCTATTATATCAAATGTACAAACTTCCTGTCAATACATAAAATTGTATTTCTACCAATTTTGATTACTAAAACACATCTTCGGCCAAACACATAGCTATGATTCCCAATCCTACTCCTGTTATAGCAGTTAACCATAACAGCCTATGGTCTTTAGCTTTTGCAATTTCTTCTTTTTGAACCTCGAGTTCCCTGCTTATTTCTTCTATCTTTGCCTCATTATTATAAACTTTCATAGATATAGATGGTAGTGCTTTTACAAACATTGCATTTTGTTCAGCTAAAGACTTTACATCTGCGACTTCATTTTCTAAATTAGCGATTTTTTCATCATAAGTCGCTACTTGATTTGAGAGATTATCGATCTTGTCATATGTTTCATATTTCAGATTTAAATAGTTTCTTGTCATTGTTGTTTTGAAATCTTCTAAAGATGCTTCTAAATCTGATACTCTGTTTGAAAGACTGTCTATTTTGTCATAAGTATCGTACTTAAGGTTCAAATGATTCCTTGTCATAGTTGATTGGAACTCTTCTAGTGAATCAACTTTTTGTTCAAGATCATAAACCTTTCTTGATAAAGCCGGAATTCCTTTTACTATCAAACTATCTTGCTCTACGGTTTTATTCAAGTTTTTCAAAGAACTTTCTGTTTGGGATAGCTTAGATTCAAGTTGTGCTACCTTAGATTGCAATTGTGCTACTTCTTGACTTACAGCTGCTGTTGCTCCCGCTTGTTCAATTGCTAACGAAGATTCTAAAGCACTTAATTTTTTACTTAAGTCATTTACTTTAGCTTCTAAATACTGTATGTCTTTTGTTTTTGCGATCTCGGGAGAATTTTCAAGGTAGGTAATTAATCTTGACATCCATACAGCTGCATCTGACCTTGTTAAAGGTTCATAACCTCTAAAGGTCGGTTGCTCTACTGGGATAATACCCTTTTCTACTAGCTTCATTACGTAGTCGTAGGCCCAATTATCTAAACCAACATCGGTGAAACCCAAAGAAAACGCAGAGACTACAAACACAAGAAGTGTTAAAAACACCAAACCCTTTTTCACTTTCCTTACCCCCTTTTCTGAATTTTTGACTATTTGTTGTTTTTAAAAACTTTTATTTAGTATTAGAGTCTTACAAACTTAGCGCTTAAAAGCACTTTTATCAATCTATATAATATTATACTATATTCATTTAAATTTTGCAAAGGTTATTTAACTTTTTTTAATCTAAAATAATTCTTTTTACCTACCCTTAAGATTGCACCATCTTCACAATTAGGAACAAACCGGAAATCATCAATCTTTTCATCGTTTATTCTAATTGCTCCTTGGCTGATGGCACGTTTTATTTCACTATTACTATCAAAAACATTTGCCTTTGCTACTATATCCAATATTGTTTCGTTCTCTTGGATTAATATTTCAGGAAGATCATCAGGCATATCTTTTTTCTGAAAAATAGCAACAAAATTATCTTTTGCTTTTTTTGCTTCTTCTTCATTATACAACATTTTTACTATTTCTTCAGCTAATATCATTTTAACATCTCTTGGATTGATTTCATCTTTATTCATTTTTTCTTCGTATTCTTCTATTTTGTCTATAGGTATATCGGTTAAATATTTCATATATTTAATTATTAGATGATCTGGAATAGACATAACTTTTCCAAAAATATCATCAGGAGCATCATTAAAAGCAATATAGTTGTTATAACTTTTACTCATCTTCAGATTTCCATCTGTACCTTCTATCAGAGGCATAGTGATAACTATTTGTGGTTCTTGACCAAACTCTTCTTGAAGTTTTCTTCCTACTAAAAGATTGAATAATTGGTCAGTTCCACCCATCTCAACGTCTGCTTCAATAACTATAGAATCATAAGCCTGTGCAATTGGATATAGGAATTCAGAGATACTTATTGGTTCGTTTTCTGTTAAACGGTTTTTAAAATCATCTCTTTCAAGCATTCTGGCTACAGTGTATCTAGATGTTAAGTTAATGATATCTTCAAAGGTAAGTTTTGAAAGCCATTCACTGTTGAACCTGATTATGGTTTGTTGAGGGTCTAAGATTTTGAATGCTTGCTCAACATAAGTCTTTGAATTTTCTTTTACCTCTTCCTCTGAAAGAAGCGGTCTGGTCTTCGACCTTCCAGAAGGATCACCGATCCTAGCAGTGAAGTCCCCAATAATTAAATAAACAATATGGCCAAACTTTTGAAATTGCCTCAATTTTCTTAGAACTACAGCATGTCCCAAATGCAGATCGGGTCTGGATGGATCTACACCGAGTTTTACCTTCAACTGTTTTTTTCTTTTTAATTTATCCAAAAATTCTTCTTCGGTGATAAAATCTACCGTATCTTTTTTAATGACTTCAAGTTGGTCTTTTAAATTCAAATTTCACCCTCCCTAAGCCACTATCCATGTGACTAAAAAGCAACTAAACATGAACAGAATTCCGAATGTTAAAGCAATTTTAGAAGTTTTGTCAAGTCCTTTTTCTCTTCCAAAAACAGCCCCTGTACCTCCTCCGAAGGCACCACCACGTTCACTATTCTCACGCATTTTTTGTAAGGCAAAAAAAATAACCCCTATAGCTAAGATTATATGAACTATTATAACAACAACTGAGAGAAAAGTCATACTCACCCTCCTTTTAGTTATGAAGCTTCTATTAATCATATAAGTCAGTTTTTTCCTTATTATTATATCATAAGGATATATAATATGCAAATGATTTTTAAAAATATTCAAAAACGCAAAAAAACAAGTTATTTGTTCTTAATTAGTTATAAATAGTTATATTTTTGCATAATTCCGAGTAATTACGCTAGGTTTTACTGGTACAAATTAGATAAAATAAAGTTAAGTTAATAAGAGGAAACGCTTTCTTTTTTAATTAATCAAAATATTAGTGAAACGCCATCAAAACGATCCTTTTTAACAGTCTCAAGATATGTATATGGTATAATGGTTATAGATGTTGAAACTAACGTAAAAACTAAAGGAGGAATATTCATGTTTCCTGAAGAGTTCTCACAATTCTGGGCAATTTACGACAGCTCTTTTCCAGTGGATGAAAAACGCGATAAACAGACTCAAAGAAGATTGCTTACTAATAATAAATATAAAATAATACCTTATTATAACAATGGAAAAATGGTTGGTTTTATTGCTTTGTGGATTCTCGGTGATATCGTGTTTTTAGAACATCTAGCAATAAAGAAAGAATTTAGAGGAAAAGGTTATGGGACAAAAATCTTAAAAGACGTCAAACGCAGATTTCCTGGTAGATTGGTATTAGAGGTTGAACCACCAAAAGATGAAACAACAATAAGAAGGATCAAGTTTTATAAAAAAGCTGGATTTCATCTGAATGAACATCATTATGTTCAACCACCCTTAGGAAGAAATAAAAAACCTGTTACACTTAAAATAATGTCTTATCCTAATCTGATACCTTCAGAGGAATTCGATTATCTGGTAAGATATATACATAACAATATAGAGCATGCCTAATAAAATAAGGTTTTGAGTTTATACGGGTTCAGGGCGGAGCCCTCTACCCACACCCTTTCAGGTACTGAAAAGCAAAAAAAATAATGAAAAATTCCTCACTTTTTAGAGACTCTGGAAAATGGGATTAAAAAAAATGCTTTTGGGTTTATACGGGTTCAGGGCGGAGCCCTCTACCCACACCCTTTCAGGTACTGAAAAGCAAAAAAAATAATGAAAAATTCCTCACTTTTTTACTAGGAGGTGATTTAAATAGAGAAAAAAGGCCAAAAAAAGCCAAGAAATTCTAATCCTACCATTAAAGATGTTGCAAGGCTCGCCGATGTAGGAATAGCAACCGTTTCTAGAGTCATTAACAATTCAGGCAAGGTGAGCGAGAAAACGAGAGAAAAGGTTTTAAGTGTTATTGAAGAACTTGGATATACACCAAACATACATGCTCGAACTCTTTCGTCTAAAAATATCGAATCGTTATCCTTTGTTATACCTGATATGGGAAACGAATTTTATTCAATTATCTATTCCCTTCTTGAAAAAAGGCTTTCACGTAATAACTATAGACTAATTGTTTTCCCTTTGATAGATCAAGTGGCTCTACAGAAAATTAAACAAAATACGGATATGATATATCAAACAGATGGAGTTTTTATTTGTTCTTTATCTGTTACAAAGATTTTCCAAAATAGAACGCCTCCCAAAAAAATAATACTCATAGACTCGTTTGATGAAAGATTTGATTCTGTGTATGTAGACAACGAAAAAATTGGAGAAACAGCAGCTGAATATTTACTTAAAAATTCTCCTGAAAAAACAAATTATTATTTAATAACATTTAAAGAATTAGACAACGAATTTACGTCTTTTGTTTTTGAAAAAAGGGATAAAGGTTTTTTAAGAGTTATGCAAAAACACAACAAGAAAGTAAAAGTTGTATATGCTGACTTGATGTGGGAGGGGGGCTACAAAGCAATGCAATCGTTGATCAAAAGAAAGCCAAAGAATTACGTTTCCATTTTTTCAACCTGTGATATGTTAGGTGTCGGAGTAAAAAAATATTTAGAAGAGATGAAAATGGTTCCAAAAAAAGAGTACTCTCTAATATCTGTAGATAATTTACCTATTAGCAGGTTATTTAGATTAACTACTATTCGTCAACCTCTAAGTGAAATGGCAGAAATTGCGTATAAAATGTTTATTAGCTCTTTAAATGGAAGGGAAAAAGTAGATCAGCACAAGCTCACTTGCAAAATAATAGAAAGAGAGACATAAAGTCTTTCTTTTTTTAGAAAATAATGGAAACCTTTTCATTAATGAAAAATAGATTGGTTCAGGGCGGCAGCTCTTTCAAAATATCACCAAAATTTAAAGTTAAAAGGAGGAAACTACTATGAAAAAACTTCGGTATTTTCTGATAATTCTCATTTTGATGGTTATACCATGTTTTGGCTTTTCAGCTGATAACAGTCAAGTGACAAAAGGCTTTGAAAGTGCACAAGTTAGTGAATTCATAGCTCTATCAGAAGGTAAAACTGCACAAGATTTTGGCGCAGAAACCGTTTTAATAGTTCATTACCACAGACCAGATGGAAAGTATGATCCTTGGAATTTATGGATTTGGCCGAGTAAACCTGTATCAAAAGAAGGTGCCAGATATTTATTTGAAGGAGAAGACAATTTTGGCAAATATGCAATAATCACTTTTGATGAAAAATATACAGAATTAGGATTTATTGTAAGAACAGATAGTTGGGACAAAGATATATCTGTTGATAGATTTGTTACCATCCCTGTGAGTGGTGTTGCTGAAATTTGGGTACTATCTGGAATAGAAAACTACTATGTAGATCCCTCAACCGTTGATTTAAGCCCACGGGTATTAGCAGCTATCATGGATTCTTTTGACGAAGTAAAATTAGAATTAACGGTCCCTTTTGATACTAAAGATTGGAAAGGCAAAGTGAACTTCTACATGGTTGATGGTTCAGAAACTATCCAGTTTGATGTATCTGATGTATATAAAACTGATCCAACCGATATTTCATTAACCACGAAAATTACTATAAAACTTCAAAATCCCATAAAACCAGAAAATGTTGACAAATTGTTTAAAGTGGAAATAGAAGATTACGTGTTCGATGGTTATGTAATTTTGAGAAATGTTCTAGATGACGAAGTCTTTCATTACTATGGAGATGACCTTGGTTTAACATATACCACAACTCAATCTACGTTTAAAGTTTGGTCGCCGGTTTCTTCTCAAGCCAGTTTACTACTCTTTGAAAAATATAACGATGAAGAACCATATAAAATAGTTCCAATGCAAAAAAGCATAAATGGTGTATGGCAGGCAACTGTTTCAGGAAATTTAAAAGGACAATACTACATGTATGAGTTTGTTTCTTACGGAGAAACAAGAAGAACAATAGATATTTACTCAATTGCATTGGCTGTTAATTCAACCAAATCAGCTATAGTTGATTTAAAAGATACGGATCCTGCTGGATGGAAGAATGATGTAAGACCTCCATTTTCGAATCCTGAAGATGCAATAATCTATGAAATCCATGTAAAAGATTTTACAATAGACGAAAGTTCAGGTATCCCAAAAGAATACAGAGGGAAATATCTTGGTTTAACCATAGAAGATTCTCAATCTCCAACTGGCGTAAAAACAGGGCTTGCACATTTGAAGGAATTGGGAGTTACTCATGTCCATGTAATGCCATTTCAAGACATAGGTTCACTAGATGAAACAAAGTTTGATGAGCAATATGGTTGGGGATATGATCCTCATGTGTACAATGTTCCTGAGGGTATTTATTCTACTGATCCTTTTGATCCATTAGTTAGAATAAATGAAGTAAAACAGATGGTTCAAGCGCTCCATAAAAATGGGATACGTATAATAATGGACGTTGTTTACAACCACACATATCAAGTTGGTAAAAGTTCTCCATTTGACCAAACCGTTCCTTACTTTTACTACAGAACAGACGGATCAGGAAAATACACAAATGGATCAGGGTGTGGAAACGAAATAGCAACCGAACGATTCATGGTAAGAAAGTATATAGTAGATAGCGTGAAATATTGGGTTACTGAATACCATATTGATGGATACAGGTTTGATTTACTAGGATTGTTCGATAAAGAAACTGTTAAGGCAATATCACAAGAGTTGCATGCAATACTACCCGAAATAGTATTATATGGGGAACCTTGGACTGGTGGAGGACCGATACTATTTGGGAAAGGTGATCAAAAAGGATTAGAAATAGCCGTTTTCAATGATGATGTGAGAGACGCAATTAGAGGAAGTGTTTTTGATGCAAAAGTCAAAGGATTCGGTTTAGGAGCAACGGGGCAAAAAACTAAATTGGAAAGAGGCATAGTGGGTTCAATAGAATACAGCAGTAAAATAAAATCTTGGACTCAAGATCCACAAGAAACCATTAACTATGTTTCTAACCATGACAATCACACTCTTTGGGACAAAAACGCATTAGCTTTAGGAGTAAGGCCATGGGAGCAAAAAATAGATGAAAAAACTCTAGAAACATTAAAGAGCTCTCAAAAATTCTCAAATGCAATGATCCTTACCATGCAAGGTGTATCCTTTTTACATGGTGGAGTAGATTTTGCAAGGACTAAAAACGGGCACGACAATCCGTACAACGTTCAAGGTCCCAACGTTATAGACTGGAATAGAAAAAGCGAGTTTTATTATGTATTCGAATACTATCAAGGAATGATCAAGTTAAGAAAAGAGCATCCTGCCTTCAGAATGACAAATGCTGCTGATATTAAGAAACATCTAGAATTTTTTGAACTATCTAGAGAATTTACAAAAACAATAGCCTTTACGATAAAAGATAATGCAAACAACGATAGTTGGAAAAATATAGTTGTAATATATAATGGTGAACCAGAAAAAGCTGTAACAATCGAACTTCCAAAAGGCAATTGGAATGTCGTTGTAGATAAAAATACCGCAGGAACAGACGTATTAAGAGTAGTTAAGAACAAAGTTGAAGTTGAACCCCTTTCTATTTGTGTGTTGTATCAATAATATGATTAAATCTATCAAAAAACGCCCTTCTTAGGGCGTTTTTTGATAGATGTTTAATTTATTATTTCAAATACATATCTAACCAATCGAGAGTTTCTTTTATGGCTTGAGAAATTTTATTGGGTCCGACAAAATTGTCGAAGGTATGGTCTGCATCTAACATTACGAGTTTTTACCTTCTATGAAACTCGCAACACCTTTGCGCCTCTGATTTCCCCTTGTTTTATTTCTAGAATCGCTTTATTAGCGTCTTCTAGTTCAAATACCTGCACTTCAGGTTTAATAGGAATCTTTTCGGCTAGAAATAAAAAGTTTTCTACATCCTTTTTTGCAACATTAGCCACACTTTTAATTTCTTTTTCTAACCAAAGATCTCTTTCATAATCAATATTTTTTAGGTATTCTTTATCTTCATTTTCTTTTCTAATAGCGTTTATTACAAGCCTTCCGTCTCTCTCTAAATTCTTAAGTGCTTCTACTATAGGCTTCCATGCTGGAGTTGTATCGATAATTGCATGTAATTTTTCAGGAGAAACATCCGGAATATCTCCTGTCCAGTATGCACCTAAATCCTTAGCAAACGCTCTTTCATTTTCACTTCTGGTGAATACAAATATTTTTGAAGAGGGATACATGTACTTTATTAATTGAAGTACAAGATGAGCAGACGCACCAAAGCCGACAAGCCCTATATTGTATCCATCTTTCATATTACATAAACTTAAAGATCGAAATCCAATAGCTCCTGCACATAACAAAGGGGCAGCTTCTTCATCAGAGAAACTTTCCGGGATTTTAAATGCAAAATCTTCAGGGACTACAGTGTATTCAGCATATCCACCATTAACGTCTCTTCCGGTAGCTTTGAATTCATAACATAAATTTTCTTTTCCCGAGAGACAAAATTCGCATTTCCCACAAGATGAATTAATCCAAGCTATACCAACTCTGTCTCCTACTTTAAAGTGACTACAAGCTTCTCCTAATTCTTCAACCCTTCCAACAATTTGATGACCTAATATTATTGGAAACGTTGAAGGCATAGTTCTTCCTTCGATCTCATCTAAATCAGTTCTACATACTCCACATGTAGAAACTTTCACTAATATTTGTCTCTTTTCTGCTTTGGGTTTTGGTAAATCTTTTAATATTAAAGGATTTTTGTCTTCAAGGAGATTGCAAGTTTTTTCAAGAACCATTGCTTTCAAAGAATCACCTTCTTTTATCATTTATCGACTTTACTTACAATATTAACAAGTTCATCTGCTATATATGGATTACAATATATAGCGTTTGAATAAAATATGTCAGCATCTTTACCATTTAATTTTACTACCTTTCCGCCCGCTTCTTTTACTAATAGATATGCTGCGGCTACGTCCCAGGGATGTGAACCTACCGATATAAAAGCGTCTAAAAAACCAGAAGAAACATAGGCAATTTGCAAGGCAGCTGTTCCAAACAGTCTAATTCTCATAACTTTTTCTTCTAAAGCTTGAAAGTATAAATGAGTCTTTCCGCGTTTATTCCCTAAAGAAAGCATAGCATCTTCAAAGTTATTACACCAATGTGGATTTACTTTTTCATCGTTTAAGAAGGTACCCTTACCTTTTTGTGCAAAATAGAATAGATTCATAAAAGGGGCATATATTATGCCAAGTACTGGTTCCCTGTTTTCGACATATGCAATAGAAATGCAATTTTCTGGAATTCCTCGTGAAAAGTTTACTGTTCCATCTATTGGATCGATTACCCAATAGCTTTGCTCTTTAGGAATATGCTCGTATCCTGATTCTTCAGCTAAAAATGCAGAGTTTTTAAAACTTTGACTAATTTCTTTGATTAGATATTCTTGTATCATATAATCAACATCTGTAACCAAATCAGTTCTTGTGTTTTTAGAATTAACATGAAACCCTTCTGAGCTCCATTGTTTCAACTTTTCACCAGCGCTCTTAGCAATAGTTACTATTTGATCAACATCCGTTTTTGAAAACAAGCCAACATCACCTCAAATTATAGTATTATTTTTTGTATATGAAATTTTTTCTTTAGTCATTATAATTTTATCATTTTTTTGAATTTAAATCAGTAGATAATATTGTATGATATAATAACCTAAAATCGTATTTTGAATTTAAAGAGGAGGTTTTATTTTTGTTTGCTAAAAAACTTAGAGACTGTCAAACAAGAAATAAATCTTTGATTTGTGTTGGGCTTGATAGCGATATAGAAAAGATTCCTTCACAATTCAAGGTCAATGGAGCAAAGGGTGTAGAAGAATTCAACAAATACATTATTTCTGAAACCTACGAATACGCATGCGCTTATAAAATAAATATTGCTTTTTATGAGATGCTAGGATATAAAGGTATAAAGACTTTAGAAAATACTGTTGAATACCTAAAAACATATTCTGATATTCCTGTAATAATTGATGCTAAAAGAAGTGATATTTCTAATACCGCCAAGGCTTATGCAAAATTTTATTTTGACTATTTAAAAGTCGATTCTATTACTATCAATCCACTTATGGGTGTAGATAGTATTGAGCCATATTTAGAATTTCCAAGTTCTCATATTTTTGCATTAGTTTTAACCTCAAACCCTGGTGCTAATGACTTCATTATTCCTAATAAACTTTACTCAAAGATTCTTGAAAAGTTGCAAGAATTAGAAACTACATATAAAGATAAAATAGGTATAGTGGTTGGTGCAACTCAAAAAGCCTATTTTGACGAGATTGTCGAGAAATCAGGAGACATGATTTATTTAATTCCAGGGATAGGTAGTCAAGGTGGAAGAATTGAAGACTTAAAAGTTCTTGTAGAAAATGGTAAAACAATGGTTATAAATGTGTCAAGAGGAATAATCTTTTCAGATGATCCAAAAAGAGAGATAATAAAATTAAGAGAGGATTTGAGAGGTTTAACCTCTTAACTCCCCTCTTTTGTTATTTAGTTATTACAGTACCTGTTTTTCCTTCAAGTGCTTCTTCTAATGTTTGAAGATCTGTTATTAGTGCAGATCTTCCTGTATGTTCAACAAACTCTATACAAGCTTCTATCTTTGGGAGCATACTCCCTTTAGAAAAGTGCCCTTCATTAATATACCTTTTTGCTTCTTCCACGGTCATTGAAGAAATAGCCTGCTGATTTGGTTTATTGTAGTTTATATACACCTTTTCAACTGCTGTAAGAATAATAAGTTCATCCGCATCAAGCTTAATTGCTAAAAGTGCTGAAGCCCTATCTTTGTCTATTACCCCTTCAATACCTTTGATTTGACTGTTTTCCTTAATTACAGGGATTCCACCACCACCAGCTGCTATGATTATAGTTTCGTTTTTAATTAACTTTTTTATTGCCTCAATTTCAATAATATCAAGGGGTATCGGAGAAGGGACTACCCTTCTGTATCCTCTACCAGCATCCTCTATCATATTCCAACCTTTTTCTATAGTTAACCTTTCAGCTTCACTTTTTGAATAGAAAGGTCCTATCGGTTTTGAAGGATTATGAAATGCTTGATCGTTTTTGTCTACTAAAACCTGAGTAACAACGCAAGCTACATCTTTTTTTATCCCCTCATTAGACAACGTGTTTTTTAGAGATTGGGCAATCATATAACCCAAATATCCTTGAGTCATTGCACCATTCACGTCAAGTGGAAATGGTGGAATTATATCTTTTGCAACTTCCTGTTGTACAAGGATGTTTCCCACTTGTGGACCGTTTCCATGGGTAATAACTATCTTATAATTTTTTCTTACAAAACTAACCAGACACTTAGAAGTAAATTCTAGATTTTTGAAGATATTTTCTGCAGTAGGGGATTCTTTTGGCTTATTTAACGCATTCCCCCCTATAGCAACTATAGCAAGTTTTTCTTTCAAGCTTATCATCCCACCAAAGTTGCAACCATAACTGCTTTTATGGTATGCATTCTATTTTCTGCTTCGTCAAAGACCTTAGAATATTTACTCTCAAAAACTTCGTCTGTAACCTCCATTTCAGGGAGCCCATACTTTTTATACACATCATACCCCATATCAGTCTTTGTATCGTGAAAAGAAGGGAGACAGTGTAAAAATATTACGTCAGGATTGTTCGTCTTTTTAATTAAATCCATGTTGACTTGATATGGCTTAAGGAGTTTAATCCTTTCTTCTATCTTATCTTCTTCTCCCATAGAGATCCAAACGTCTGTGTATATAACATCTGCACCTTCTACAGCATCAAGATCATCTGAAATAGAGATTTTTGCGTTGTTCTTCTGTGCCTCTTCTCTCATTTCTTTCAATAATTTTTCAGAAGGGAATAATTCTTTAGGAGACACTATAACAAAGTCCATTCCTAATTTTGCAGCACCTATCATAAGGGCATTTGCGACATTGTTTCTACCATCACCTATATAAACAAACTTTATCTTGTTTAATGGTTTGTCGAAATTTTCTTCAACAGTCATAAAATCTGCCAATACTTGGGTAGGATGATCTTCGTCTGTTAAACCGTTCCATACAGGAACCCCAGAGTATTTTGCCAAAGTTTCTACGGTTTCTTGCTTAAAACCCCTAAATTCAATTCCATCATAAAATCTCCCCAAGACTCTTGCCGTATCCTCTATAGACTCTTTCTTACCCATCTGACTTTGCGTTAAAAAAGTGACATGAGCACCTTCGTCATAAGCAGCTACTTCAAAAGCACATCTTGTTCTGGTAGAAGTCTTTTCAAATATCAAAACGATGTTCTTTCCTTTTAATAATTCTCCAGTTAGCCCCATCCTTTTTTTAGCCTTTAGATCTTTAGAAAGATCTAGCAAATACTTAATCTCGTCAGGTGTGAAATCTTTTAACGTAAGTAAACTCCTTCCTCTTAAATTGATAGGCATACCCTGCACTCTCCTTTTTATAACATATTTACATATAACATCACTTATAAGCTCCAACTAAGATTTGGTTGGAGTTTTACCTTGGAATTTTAACTCAAAAAATGACATTATTACTCATTTATTTTATCATATAACGATTAAAAACATGAAAAAAACGCCCTTAATTTGGGCGTTTTTTAATAAGCAATATCTCCGGCTGCTTTTATTCTTATTCTTGTTGCGTTTCCTGGTAAATATGCTAATGGGATATCTTCTTTTTCAACAATCTCTATCGTTTCTCTTTTTGCACCAGCTTTTATGCACTCTTGTATAGCTAATTCTTCTGCTTGGCGAATTGCCTCGCTTCTTGAGACATTATCAAGTGAGAATATTCTATCAATTTCAGCTCCAACTTGTGCTATTGCAACACCAATAGCGTTAGCAACTTCACAATGTTTTGGTCTTATAATTTCGCTACATCCTTTTAGAGAATTTGGGACAATTAAACTTCCTCCTCCTACTAGTATCAAAGGAACATCTCCAGCAGCAGTTTTAATCTTGTCTATGTTGATTTCAACTAATTCTTTTATTTTCAATAGTGCCTTTTCTATTAGGTTTTTATCAATATTTTTAACTTTCTCAGGATTTCCTATCTTTGCTAAACCGCTTGCGACAGCTACATCTGTGGTTGTTAAGACATTACCACCAAAGATAAGCGCCTCTTTAGCGACTTTGTAACCTACACTATCAGGTCCTAAAATAACTTTTCCATCTTTTTCTCGGACAACGGTACCTCCACCAAGACCTATTGATATAAGATCAGGCATCCTAAAGTTTGTTCTAACACCACCTATTTCAACCCCCATAGCAGAAAGTCTAGGAAATCCATTAACCAAAATACCTATATCTGATGTAGTTCCGCCAACATCAACTACAACTGCATTTTTAATTTTTGATAGATAAGCGGCTCCTCTCAAGCTGTTCGTAGGTCCGCTAGCAATAGTCATTATAGGATAACGCATTGCATAATCAACGGACATTAAAGTTCCATCATTTTGAGCTAAGTATAACGTAGCTTGAATACCTCTTCTTTTCAACGCTTCTTGAAACCCTTTCGCTAGTTTTCTAATTACTCCTCCTAAAGCAGCGTTTAAAATAGTTGCGTTTTCTCTTTCGATTAAACCTATACTTCCTATTTCACGAGATACACAAACGTCAATATTATCTCCTAATTTTTCTTTAATAATTCTTTCGAGAGTATCTTCATGACTTGTATTAACTGGTGAAAATACAGAAGATATAGCAACAGCTTCAAACTTTCCTTTTATTTCTTTGATAACTTGATCTATTTCATCGTAATCTAGTTCATTAATCTCTTGCCCGTCAAATTCATGACCACCATTGATAATGAAATACTTCTTACCGATAGCATCTATCAATTCTTGTGGCCAACCAACCATCGGTTTAATAGCCATTGTAGCAGGTTTTCCTATTCTAATTACTGCAACTTTTCTCAAGCCTTTTCTTTCAACTATGGCGTTGGTACAGTGAGTGGTACCTAACATAACGTATCCTATATCTTTCACATTTATATTAGATTGGAACAGAACATTATCTAAAGATTCGTATATACCAGATATAATATCCTGGCTTGTGGGGGTTTTAGTTTTTGCTATTATTTTATTATCTTGATCTAGAATAACTGCGTCAGTATTTGTACCACCAACGTCAATCCCAATTCGATAAATCATTTTACTCTAACCCCCTTAAAGCGTTCTTCTATTGGAATATAATCGATATCATATCCAAAATACCTTGGACCCACTAATTTCAAGCCTTCTTCTGTTCGCCATTTTTCGTTACAAGGTATACCTATTACCACACCACGATATCCATATCTTAACATCTCGGTTGTAATAGGTTTACCTGTATCAGGGTCTATAACCGAAATCAAATCAGGAACACTAGCCAAAATTTGACCATTAACCTGAGCCACAAGGTTTTCATTTTGGAATTCCAATTCCATAGTTTTGTCTCTGTACTCGTCTATTCCTTCAAATATAGCCTTTCCTCTTGCAAATCCACCGGTTGTTTTTCTCAAAACATCAGTAATTTTACCCTTAAACAAAAGATAACCATTAGTTATCTCCAATATTTTGTCCAAAGGATCTACATGATTAAGTTTAGATTCTCTAATAGCCCTTCCTAAAGATTCAGCAAGAGACATCGTGCCTCTAACAGCACCTTTCTTTAACTGTTTTCCAGTCATAGGATAAATAGCAAGCATAGTGCTTCCACCCATCTCAACAGTTAAAACCCTTGCTAATCTTTCAGACCATTTATTTGTTATGGTGTTTAAAAGAACATTATTGCCTTTCTCATCACATAAAGCTAAAGGTGTAGACGAGACTCCATATATAGTAAAGGTAACCATTTGAAGTTCAGGGAAGGCTCTTCCCATTCCATCAGCATCAACTACAGGCAGTCCTAGGCGTGCAGCTAAGGCTAATGGAATCATAGAATTAAGTCCGCCTGCTTCTATTGAAATAGTTCCAAAAATATCCTTGCCCATATGATTTTTTAAAAGCTCAAAAGCTTTAAAAGGTTCTTCACCATTAGGAATCTTTTCAACAAGAACGGTTGGTGCTCCCATCATAGCAGAAGGAACAACTAAAGCATCATCTGGAACTTCATCAACGTCAATAAGAGACACAGGGCCATATTCTTCGATAGCCTGAAGAGCCATAAGTTTACCAATGTATGGATCTCCTCCACCACCAGTTCCTAAGATAGTGGCTCCTACAGCTATATCTTCAATAGCTTGCACATCTAATTTTCTCATTAAACAAAGCCTCCTTTAAAAATTCCTTCCAAAACATTGATTTTAACAATTGTAGAGACGACCTACATGGGCGTCTCCCTGTTTTCAAACGGTTTCCAGTTTCTTAAAATCGGGTCTAGGGCGAGATAGCCCTCCTTCTCACTTTTCTATAACACTCTCAATACTCTTTACCGTCTTTTTACTATATAATGGGTAATAAAGCGCACAATAAATTACCATCGACGCTATTACACCATTAATTGCTGAAATACCAACATTAACAAAAATTGCAATAGCAAATCCTACTGCCCACGAAATTAAACCAATCCAGTTAACTTTTGGAATATTGTTCTGCCAAGCCTCTTTGTTTCCTTTCTTACAAATCCAATAATCTGCAATCATACACCCAGAAACAGGTGGAATCCCTGCAGTTAATATTGTAAGAAAAGATGTGAAATGATCAAGCAACCCAACCACAGCAAGAATAGTTCCAATAGCACCAGCGATTAACGTCATCAATCCTCTTTTTTCACTTTTCAAATTAAAAAGGTTGACTAATGCCAGTCCACCAGAATATGCATTAACTGTATTAGTCGTCCATGTTGCTAAAACAAGAATAATGCTACCGATAAGGCCTAAACCTAGTTGTGCAAGTGCAATTGTAATATCAAATGTTCCTGCTACAACTGTTAATAATCCTCCAATTACAACTAGAAAAACACCAGCTGGCCATATTCCAATTAGTCCAGACAAAATAGCATCTTTTCTTTTTCTAGCATAACGTGTAAGGTCTGCAGCAATTGTTCCACCTACTGCAAAGCCACCAACAGAAAGTCCGATAGCATAACTCCAAGAATAATTCTCTTTTGGTGTATATGACTTCAAACTAACAGCACCAAAGTTCTTAATAACCATTACAACGCCTACTATACATAATATAATCAATGCAGGTATTGCTATGTAATTCAAGTATTCTAGTGCTTCATAGCCATATACAGCGGTTATTAACATAATAATACCCCAAATCAAACCACTTAGCCAGACTGGAATTTCTACGCCTAACCACATATACATTATTTGAGAAAAAGCAGCTCCGCAAATTCCAGTCTGAACACCAAACCAGCCTATGCACGAGATAGCAAGAATCGCTGAAATTACGTATTTTGCGCCTTGTGAACCAAACGCAGAAGAAGCAGTTATAACTGTAGGAACACCGAAGTCTGCCCCCATCATGCCTTGAAAAATCATCAAAACCAGCACTATAGTGTAACCAATAGCCCCGGCTATTATGCCTTGTACTAAAGGCATGCCTTGAACAATAACTCCACCAACCATCAAAGCAGAAACACTAATAATAGAGCCAGCCCAAATTAGAGCAATGCTCCACCACGACTTTCGTTCTGAATCTGGGATACGATCCAGTGCATATTTTTCCAATACCCTCGCCTCCTGGAAGAAGTTTTAAGTTTTTTAAGTTAAAAAATACATAATTTGAGGAATTATATCATAAAAATATCTTTAAAACCTAATGTTATACCAAGTTAAATAGAATTTTAAATAGATTTAAAAGTCAATAAAGTTTATATAACAATGGAAATAAAAAACAAACAACCCCCAAAGAATAGTATCTTTGGGGGCAAAAAATCAATCCTACGAAACAACTAATGTATGACAAGAAGAAGAGGGGTTTATCTTGTTATACCCATTAGTTTTTAGAAATTATATATAACTCCCAAACCTAGTTTTAAGCCGTTCATAGTAAGGTAAGTATCTTCCCAAGGCGTTTCATCGACTTTTAGGCCACCTATTCTAGAAAATACGGTATATCCAACATCAGCTTTCAATTTCAAGTTATCAATTCTCATCGAAAAGATCTCAGGAATTGGTTTAATAACCTCTGCTCCAGCAGAAATAGCGAGTCCGTGACCTGTTAACTTTGACGAAGTTTCACTGGTAGGCAGTTTTAATTTCAAAGTATCTGAATAAAAATAATATCCTCCGCCTGCTTTTAAATTAACAACAGCTGGGCTACTCAATAGATTATACTTAAAATTTGCAGATGGTCCAAAGTATTGACAGACTTCTGTTAAACTTGATCCGGGACTATCTGGGCATTTTTTTGAATATTTATACACAGTGCCTCTTGAAAAATCAAAGTCAACTTCCACACCCATTTTCTGATTGAACCAATAAGTACCGTTGATGTTAATCCCGAAAAGTGTAATAGGGGAAAACTCTTTTTCCACTTCGTGGTCATATTTCTCTACCGTTTCATTACTAAAACCATTGTAAGTTATCCCACCACCTACTTCAAAATTTGCAGCAAAAATTGTGAAAGATAACACTAACAAAATACTGATAAACACAATACCCTTTTTTCCCATATATCCCACTCCTTCTCCTCTTTTATTTTCACACCATTTTCCGTATTCAAAATAACAAAAAACATCTTTCAAACAAAAGAATTTTACCATAATTTTAAACTAAAGTCAATATTTTTGATAGCGTTTAATTTATTTTTTTAAAAGTCACTTTATATTTAACTTTCCTTAAGTTCTTGAAACAAAGAGTTTATTAAATAGTAATTTCTAGTTAAGAAATGCTACAGCTTCTATGTGATCTGTATGAGGAAACATATCAACTAAATGAAAATCCGATAATGTATAAATTTCTGTTAATTCTTTCATATTTGGGATTAAAGTATTTGGGTTACAGGAAATATAAATAATTTTTTCAAACTTTTTTTCTTTAATAAATCTTATTAAATTAGGATGAAGGCCAGATCTAGGAGGGTCAACTACTATATAGTCAGGTTTTTCGAAAGACTCTCTTTTTCTGATAAAATCCTTTACGTCTTCGTTGATAAACTGGACATTTTTAATACCATTTAGCTCAGCATTTGCTCGTGCTGCTTTTACAGCTTCCTCTAAAATCTCTATCCCATAAACTAGTTTAGCCTTTTTTGAAAGTAACAAAGAAATTGTGCCTGTACCCGAATAAAAGTCATAAACTAAATCAGAATTGTCTGCATAAGATAATGCAGTCTGATATAGGACTTCTGCGCCTTTTGTGTTTGTCTGAAAAAATGAAAAAGGTCCTACTTTAAAAATGAGTCCTAATATTTTTTCAAAGAAATAAGTTCTACCGTATAGAACCTCCATTTCATCAGCTTTTACAACATTGGCTTTTGATTCTGTTTTACTTTGAATTATGGAAACTATTTTTCCTTCTAGTGGTACCTCTAAAATAAGTTCTACCCACCCCTCTACTTCTTCATCATAAGATTCTTCAAACGAGGTGACTAGATTTAAAAGGATTTCGTTAGTGTATAATCCTTTTCTTACACTCAAATTCCTCAAAAAACCTGTATGATTTTTGTAGTTCCTAAATGGGGTGTTTTTTCTTCTAAAGTATTCACATGTTTCAGAAACTATTTTATTAAAGTCTTCGCCTACTAGCTTACAATCGTTTGTGTAAAAGACGTCATATTTTTTCTTTCTAGCTCTGAGACCTAGTACTAGTGGACCATCTTTGTATTCATTCCCAAAGGAATATTCCATTTTATTTCTATAACCATATATATCTGGTGAAGGAATTACTCCATGATAGTTGTGAGGATTTATTTGATATTCTTCTAATAGTTTAAAAACGTATTGTTCCTTTATTTTTAATTGTTCTTCGTAATCGATGTTTAACTTGTTACAACCTCCGCATTTTCCATAAACTGAACATAGGGTCATAGAGATTTCTCCTTAAATTTAAGAATTTTAAAAAATTTTATTAAATTTTGGTAGCCTACCAAAAAGAGGGTAGAAAGGCTCCGCCCTAGACCCGCTTTAAATTCAAATTTTATTTTCGAACCGGGCCCCGTTGAAAATTGTAGGACGCCCAATTAGTTAGGGCGTCCTTCCTATTTATTAACCCCGAGATATTCGTTGGAAAGTAAGTTCCTCCCAAAACTTCAAATTGTTTTAGATTTATTGAAGATACTAAAGCAACTAAAATTTCCTAATTGTTTTTTTCTTCTTTAATCATCATAATATTTTGTTTCTCGTCATTGATTGTATTACCGAATATGTAAATATAATCAGAATTTTCTGGATGTATTACACTTCTTATTTCAAAATCGGTCTCAAATTCATAGTTTTTAATTTCTTTAAAGGTCCGATATCTTTGGCTGATCTCATAAATTATCCCTACTTTTTTGTTGTTTTGAAGACGGTACCCATAAGCTAAATATTTATCGTCTATCTTGGTGACACCTAATAACTTCTCCATCCCCTCAACAGTATATTCAAAAGAATCACCAAAACCATTCAACTCATCTACTTCTAAAAATCCAAATTTAAGAGGATTAGAAGTTGTCTCATATACAACGTAATATTTTGAGCTTTCTTGTACAACACCTATTGGGACATTATCATAGTTATCTCCAAATACATTAGACCATTTCATATTTCCGTAAAAGTCTACTTTCAATGCATAAACATCAAACCCACCTGCTCCAAAAGATCTTGTTGCACCAAATACCATGAAACCTTGATCCTGAGTATTTTTTATATCTACTGCTATCTCTACATCATTTCCACCAAAATTTTTAGTCCATATTCTTGTGCCGTCATTAAGATATTTTGATACAAATATATCAGTTAGTCTTTTGTTGATGAATAGGTTCCCAGCCACTGCGTAACTTTCATCATCAATTTTAAGAATCTTTACTCCACTATCTCTACCTATATCACCATAATCAAACTTATAATTAACCGTTCCATCATCACTTATAGAAGCAATATAAACATTGCCGTTTAAACCGTAGGTTAAAGTATCTCCCACAGCTATTATATTTTTATTGGTCTTAGACTCGGTTTCCTCAGTTGTTACAATAGCATCTCTGAAGAAATCTGTTTTATCTCCATGTAAAGCAGTTTCCCAAACTATTTCTCCATATGTATCTATTTTCCAAACCTTTGCATCCCAAACTTCTTTATCCTCATAACCATAGAGATAAAAGTTATCATCTTCAAAAATGCTTCCATAAATATATTCATTGTAAGGCTTTTCAAATATTTTTATAATTTCTGTTTCTTCTTTCTTAATTTCTTTAGGTTCTTCTTTAATCTTTTCAGGAACAATTAATGCTTGAATGAGTTCTTTTAAGCCTTTATCAGTTGTTTTAGGAATTTCTTCTTTGGGTTTATCAACAGATGGAGTTGGTTCCTCAATAGTAACTGATGGTGCGGGTGGTGGAGTTGTTTCTTCCATTTCACTAGGCTCCGTTATTTCTATTTCCTCTTCTATTTCAGTTTCAGCAGGTGTTGGTTTTATGATCTCTTCTATCTGTTCTTCCTCTTCTTCAATTAATTCTTCAATGCTTATAATTTCAGTTTCAGGTATAGGTGGTTGCTTAATTTCCTCCAAAAGTTGAGAGAGGTCAATACCTTTGGTCGGTGAAGACGGTTCAATTGTCTCTTCTAACTTAGGTATCTCAATAGGCATCTCAGCTTTTTCTTCTTCCTCTTTTTCTTTGTCAATTTCTTCAGAAACTTCTTTTAATATTTTAAATTCTTCTCTTGCATATCTATTAAAATAATATTCTTCATCAAAATCATCATAAAAGACTAAAAATCTTGTCAAGAAATCTTTTAAGCCGATTATTAAACCACCGTCATAAAGCACTGGTGGTGAAATAATTTCAAATTTGTTTATAGTTGAATAACTCCATTTTAATTTGTTATCATCAAAAGTGTATGATTTGATACTGTCTCCCACCATTATAAACTCTTTTTTATTGGAGGGTAAGAAATAATTAAAACTCTCTGTGTAATTATGTGTTTTAAGTAAATTCAAATCGAAATCATAGAAATTTAGGTTTTTGTTGCCGGATAGTAAAGCAAGTTTGTCATAATAAGAAAAAAGTTTTCTTTCATAATTTTTTGTCTCAATTTGGAAGTTTGTTTCTGAGATATTTTGTAGTTCGTTGTTTAATAAAACTATTCCTTTATTTGTTAGAACAGCCAACCTTCTTTCTTCGTTTAGAAATATGTAATCAAAATCATAGGTTGAATCTTGGAATGTATAAATTTTTATTGTTTCAAGGTTATTATTAATTTTATGTAACTGCTTCTGGGTTAAGACATAAAGAAATTCATCAATTACTATAGCTTTTTTGATATCGTCTATTTCTAATTCATTTTGTATGACAATAGATTCATTAAAATCAAATATGTAAATTTTGTTGTTACTATAAAAAACGTTGTTTGCGGCTATTCCTTTTATCTTATCGTTAATTTGATAAAGCGGATTATTTAATTCATCGTCATAAATATATGTGCCACTTTCATTCATAACTAATAAGAAACTTCCGGCTGAAAGAACTTCTTTTATCTCTTTAGCACCATTAATTATTTTAATTTGATCTTTGGAATTAGTTATCAATATTATCCTATCTTTTGTGACACCAACTAATTTTTTACCGAGTGGTAGAATTTTTAGGTAGTCCTCAAAAAAGATGATATACGCATCCCCTGGCCTTAGTTTTCTTGTGGTGAATTTTGCTATTTCACTTTCGTAAACATTACCTTCTTTGTCAACACCTTCAACTTTCCAATAATACGTAGTTTCGGGTTTAAGAACATCGCCCGTATAGAAGTTCGAAAATATATTAGTTAACTTTAAATCGCTCTCGTCGACAATCTCATCTTCAGAGATAAAAATACTGTAACTCATTTCTATGTCCTTAATTTCTTCTGAATTTTGCCACCTAAAAGATATCCTTATATCAACATCCGTGGCACTATCAGGTGGTGATATAAGTAAAATAGCTGAACCAACTAAAATTGAAGGTAACAAAAAGAAAAAAGAAAAAAGTAAGGCTCTTCCTGCCTTCTTCAACACATTGAGCACCTCACAATCTGTTAAGAGCATTAATAAAAACCAATAACTTTCTTATATCTTCATCTTTAAATATTTCTGAAACTAGCTCATCTTTGCTAACTTCAATTCTTACAGCAGATAAAAACACCTTTAAAGCATCGATAAAATCTTTCATCTCAAATTCAACTAGAGAATCAAAATCCATTAAATAGTCGTCATATTTTGCAAATATCCTAGCAAAGTGAAAGGACATATCCTTTATTTCTTCTATGTTTTCTTCTATAAAAACTTCTACTGGTGCATTGTCACCAAACACTCTATCTTGATAAAACCTTAAAAGTAACCTACCAAAAGCAAGTCCATTGCCATCTTTCCAAAGATATCTGGACAAAGCTACAGCAACTCTTTCTGAAAGGCCGTAATTAAAACCTGACAGCAACAAACCATTAATCACTATTTCTAAACCTTTTGGAGATTCTTTAGGTGCATTAGATAAGTCTTTTAGCCATTTTAAATACTCGGATTTTATTCCTCTAGCTTCTAAATTATCTGATAATAAAAATGGATCTATCATGCCGTATTCGTTGATACTGTCTATTATTGAATCTGCAATATTCTGATCCATGATTGCTTCTAACTTATCAAGGTAATAATCTAAATTATCTAATCTCTCAAACAGCATGCCAAATCCTAAGATTTCATCGTTTTGCAATAGTTCTTTTACTTCATCTATTTTACCTTGGGATAAATCAAAAAGTATTTTTAAATGTAAAGCCGCTTGATAAAATTCAGTACCTTTTAAAGAGTTAAAATATTTATTAAATCTTTCTTCATCCTCAACAATTAAAGCAAGTTTTAAAAGTGTTATTCTTATAAGATTTATATTTTCTTTTTGTGCAATTTCTAGAGCTCTTTCTTCGACTTCTATAGCTTCTAGATATCTTCCAATATTTTTATATTCTAAACATAGCTCATGCAGTACATAATCAGCTTCTTGTATTTTTAACGCCTTTTCTAAGGATTCGATTGCTTCATGATGTCTTGCAAGTCTTGCCAATGAATGAGCGTTATTGTAATATATTTGAAAGTTATTATCATCTATTTCTAAAGCTTTTTGATGGATATAATTAGCGTCTTTGTACCTTTGTAAAATGTTAAAAACAACCCCAAGCCTTTCATAAGCAGGAATAAAATTCTTATCTATTTCCAAACATTTTTGTAAGAAGGTTATAGCTTCTTCACATCTTCCGTTTTCAATAAGAACATCAGCTATTTTTAAATACCCCAACGTGAATTTTTTTTCGATTTCTACGGATTTTGAATAATATTCAATAGCTTCGTCATAAATTTTTCTTTCAAACATTAAATTTCCTAATTCAAAATAACCATAGGCAAAATTAGGTTTTTCTTTTAAACACTGTTTTAAATTCAATTCTGCCATTTCATAATTTCCCAGTTTTTTAAAATATAAAGCGGTATAAAAGTATTGTCTGTAGTCTGGATATACATTTTTTGATTTATCTAAATATGTTTTAGCCATTTCAAAATTTTCGTCGTGCAAATACTTCTTAAATGCCTCATAATAGTAATAAACAAGGTAAGATATATAATATTTATTGTTTTTGTTTACTTCTACTTCTGCTTCTAAACCTCTTATAATTTGATCTAAAGTAATTTTGTTTGTAACCCTTGCTTCTTGAAAATCCTCTACTAATAACGGCAATTTTACTGGTAAATTATTTAATTTTGCATAGTCTGGATCTAAATTTAAGTAAACAATCGCGTATTTTATGTTACTCAAAAGTGACACCTCTTTCATAGAACTTATTTTTATATTTCCTCATCTCCCCTTTCTAACAATAAGAGATTAGAACTGTTATTCTTGACTAAATGCTTTATGTTTTAAGAAAAAGAATAAAAAACCAACTACTGCACCAATATAATTAGCTAACATATCAAATTTACTATAAGTACGATAATAAGTAAAACTTTGCAGCCATTCTGTTATAAAAGGAAGCAAAGCAAAAGAAATTAAGAGAATTATAAAATATGCCTTCTTCGTTTTCTTGTAAAATGCTGTAAAAAAAAGATCAGCACCTAAAAAGTACGATATAAAGTGGACTATTTTATCTTCTCCTTTGAATGTACTATAGTTTATTAAGGGCTTTGATAAAGATAAGTATAAAATTAACGCAATATATGCAATAAAAACTACTTTCCAAAATATGTTCTCGATCTTTTTAATTTTAGCTGTATGATTTTTATCCATATTTGTTATGGTGTCTAAATCCTCTAACGATACTTACACCTGACCGCCCTTTCCGAATTCGGTTTTATGGTTTTTAATAGAGGGGATTTTCCCCTCTATTATACTATCCCAACCTAAATGTTTCTGTTCTATCGTGATCATCCATAATCCGTTTATACCTGTTGTAGGCACTTTTAGCCATTTTTGCTATGATACTTGGTAAATCGCTATTTTGCCAATCTTCCCCCAAGAAATCTAACAATTCTTGTTTTAATCTATAATAAGGTTCTTGATCAGGTACAAATTCTACATATTGCGCAAAAACTTTTGCATCAACTTTGTCTTCTCCATAAATCATCTCTAAAAGTTTACTTACATTACGAGAAAATACTTCTGGAATTTCTCCCAATTTTTTGGTAAGATCCAATTGATTTTGGTAAACAGATTTTAGTTCGTTAAAGTACTTTATATAAGACTTCATGGTAATCCCTCCTCTGACCTAATTAGTTAGGGAGTAACCTGAACTTCGGAAAAATTCTTCTTTGAAGAATCGAAAGTCGTCTGTTTCAATGGCATCTCTCATTTTTTCCACCAATGAAATGTTGAATCTAAGATTATGAATACTCAATAAAATTTTACCAAGCATTTCATCTCTTTTAAATAGGTGATGGATGTACCCTCTAGAATGATTTTTACAAGTATAACAATCACAATCGTTATCTATTGGTTTGTCATCGTATTTTACCTTAGAAGATTTTAAGTTTAATTTTCCGTTCATTGTTAAAGCAGTTCCATGCCTCCCCATTCTGGTAGGTAAAACACAATCAAACATATCCATTCCATTTTCTACAGATATAAACATCATCGTGGGAGAACCTACTCCCATAATGTATCTCGGCTTATTTTCAGGGAATTTATTTCCAAAAGCCTTTAAAACCTTTTCAGAATCCTGATACTTTTCTCCTACTGAAAGGCCTCCCATTGCATATCCGTCAAAATCTAAGGAAGTAATTTGTTCCAAACTAATTTCTCTTAAATCTTTATATAGTCCACCCTGAACGATTCCGAACAAAGCTTGTTCTTTGTTGTTATGATACTCCTTTGACCTTAAAGCCCAATTAAAAGTTTTTTGAACACTTTCTTTTACTGTTTCATAAGGAGATAGTGAATTGACACAAACGTCTAAAACCATTGCTATGTCTGAACCTATTACATTTTGAATATCTAAAGACTTTTCAGGAGTCAGTTCTATTTCTAATCCATCTAAAGGAGACTTAAAGATGATTCCTGCCTCGCTAAATTTTTTGTTTGGAAGAGAAAAAACCTGAAACCCTCCACTATCGGTTAAAATAGGTTTTGACCAATTCATAAAATTATGAAGCCCTTTATAATAATTTAAAACTTCTAAGCCAGGCCTCAAATATAAATGAAAAGCGTTAGATAGTATAATTTCAGTTCCAATCTCATTAAGCTGCTGATTTGTAATTCCTTTTACGGTTGCATTGGTACCTACCGGCATAAAAACGGGCGTTTCAATAACTCCATGTTTAGTATTTATCCTCCCTCTTCTTGCCCCTGTATATTTATCTACATGTAAGAGTTCAAATTTTATAGGTGATTCTGACATTAAATATGTACTTCCTCCTTTAACTTTTTGATCAATGCATTAGCTTCATTACTAAATTCTATTGTATCTTGAAGAAGATTAGCTTTTTCTTCACCATTTTCTATCTGCTCTAAATTTGCATGTACTAAGGTTATTGCTGAATTCAAGGCCGCCCAAGCTAAGTAACAGGTTATCTTTGTTTCCGGTCTTAAAGCAGGATCACCAAATTTATGCAATGTGAAGCAATTTTTCAATATGTTGTAATTTAGTTTTGCTATGTTGAAAGAAACAATAGCAGCCCTTTTTATTTCCTGTATCTTTTTTTCTCCTTCTTCTTCATCCGAATGAAATTTTGCAATATAATGAAAAGATTTATCAGAATAATCCAACAATTTTTCTTTTATTTCTAAAAGATTTTCAAGCACGCTTTCTAAAGTAACTTCGTAATTTTCGCTTACACCTGAAGTAACAGTATAGTTGGCGATTTTACTTCCCAGTGAAGCTGCTAACGCTCCAACTAAAGCAGCAACCGTCCCTCCGTCTACAGACATATTTGAAGAGGAAATTTCTTTTAGAATATCTTCAAAAACCATTTCTCTGTACATGCTGCTTCCTCCTTTATTTTTTTGGTAGTTTCACTATTATTATAACATACCATAATTGTAATCTAGTTTAGAAAATAGGCTGTATTTCAATATTTAATACTATCGTATAATATATTAAACTATTGTGAAATCCTTTGGATAATGATTCAAAATTTTACAACCCTTTTTTGTTACTAAAACTAAATCTTCTATACGTACGCCCCCTATGTTAGGAAGATAAATTCCCGGTTCTACAGAAAAGATCATTCCCGGTTCCAAAACAACATCACTGTTGGAAGATATATAAGGCATTTCATGAATTTCAATTCCTACACCATGACCTGTTCGATGGATAAAATAATCTCCATATCCGTGTTTAGTAATAACTTCACGAGCAACTTTATCTACCTCACAAGCTTTTACACCCGGTTTAACGCTATCTATAGCTTTTAAATTAGCTTCTAAAACAATCTCGTAAATTTTTTTGAATGTATTGATGGGATTTCCAAAGAATACAGTTCTTGTCATATCAGAACAATAATGATTTTTTATACATCCAATATCTAGCACTACTGCATCTCCGTCTTTAATGTTAGTAGAATCCGGTACATGATGAGGATTTGATGAATTAGCACCATAAGCTACAATTGGTTCAAAAGATACGTTATCAGCACCTTCTCTTTCGAAGATATTTTTAATAGCTTTGGCTAATAATCGTTCTGAAAGCATCTCAGGAATCACGTTTATAACTTTTCCCATTGTCTTATCATTAATTTCGGATGAAAATTTCATATAATTTATTTCTTCATCATCTTTTATCATTCTTAATTTAGCAATAAGTGGGGAAATATTTTTGAATGAAAATGAGTGACGCAAGTTCAGAAGCTCTAGCAAAAATCCTGCTTGCATTTTTTCATCAATTCCTATGGTTTTTCCATCAATTAATACATTTGCCAAAATATTTATTGGATTGTCAGAATCAGAGTAAGTTAACATTAAGTTTTTATCTACACTTGTTACTTTGAACATCTCATTTATTATTAATTTAATTTCTCCAGAAAGATTAATGTATAAGGCTAAAAGCCTTTCTCCAGGTTCGATCCACTCATTCAAAAAATAAAAGACGGAGGGAGTCGAAGTTATTATTGATTGGTAAATATTATTTTCTTCCATTAAATTAATGAAGTTGTTTAAGCGCTCTTTTTTCATGTTGTCCTCCTTATTTTTAAAGGTTTGTTGTAATATCTTGAATGAAGTTCCTGTTCAAAACCGCCAGACACGCAAGTTGCAAATCTCTACGACTGAAATTTTGGTGTTGATTACTTTTTATATTTACAATATCATTAGATAGAATATTATATCAAATACATCTATCTAATATTTAGGATTTATATGAAATATAAAATTATGGTACTCGTTATTAGAAAAAAGTTAAATGATATTTACTTTTACACTTTCAAAGTAACTTTTTTTGTAAAATTACTTTTTTAGTTGAAAATCTTTAAATTTTATAGTATAATCCAGATGGTTTTTATGTGGCTAATAGAGCTGAGATTCATTACATAAATTTTTGCTTTCCAACTTTCGCAGTTATAACCACATCATTTTTAAAGTATCTTTCTTCTGTTTTTTTAGGCTTCTTAGTTTTTTGCTCATATTTTTTATTTATTTATTAACTTCTCCCTTAGAAAAGCAGAAAAGCATTTGGTTTATTAAGATTTATAAATTTTTAAGTTAGTTTAAAGTTAATCAAAGAAAAAATATTAATTTTTTTCGTTTTGTTAGAATTTTAATAAGTAGTTGATATGACTATATTCATTGTAGTGAGATTTATGAAGTTTTTAGTTGAACTCTTATTTGATAAAACTTGTATTGGGGGTAATAAAAATGGTCGTTGAAGAATTTGAAAAACTCCTGGAAGACAAAAAATACTTAGAATTTAGGCGAAAAATACAAGATTTGCCACCTCAAGACATTGCTGAAATATTAGGGGAACTTGATTCCACTCAGGCCATCATTGCCTTTAGACTTCTTCCTAAAGAAAAAGCAGCAGATGTTTTTTCTTATCTCTCTTCTGATTTACAAGCTAAAATATCACTAGCAATTGATGATAAAAAGCTTATGGAGATTATAAATAATTTATTCTTTGATGACAAAATTGACTTTTTGGAAGAGATGCCCGCTAATGTGGTGAGCAGAATTTTAAAGAATTCAACCGAGTCAGAACGCAAATTAATTAATCAATTTCTTAAGTATCCTCCTAACTCTGCCGGAAGCCTAATGACTATAGAATTTATTGATCTCAAAAAAGAAAGGACAGTTCAGGAAGCTTTGGACAAAATAAGAAGAGAAGGTCAAGATGTTGAAATGGTCTATAATTGTTATGTTACAGATGCAAAAAGGAAATTAGAAGGGATTGTTTCATTAAAAGAATTAGTTTTGGCTCCCCCTGAAGCAAAAGTAGAAGATATCATGCGTAAAGATATAATTTATGTTTACACACATGACGATCAAGAAACTGTCGCTCAAATATTTAAAAAATATGACTTGATAGCTGTCCCCGTAGTTGATAGTGAAAAACGATTGGTTGGAATAATAACTGTTGATGATATTTTGGATGCCATCGAAGAAGAAACTACAGAAGACTTCCATCACATTGGAGGAATGTCACCAAGTGATAAACCATATATGGTCACTAGTGCCTTTACATTAGCAAAAAAAAGATTTTGGTGGCTTTTAATATTAATGATCTCTGGAACCATAAGTGCATATATAATAAGTACATATGAGGAAATTCTCCAACAAGTTGTAGGGCTGGTTGCTTTTATTCCAATTATAATGGATACTGCTGGAAATGCAGGCTCTCAATCCTCTACGATGATAATTAGAAGTCTAACTTTAGGTGAGATTAAATATAAAGATATATTTAAGGTAATATGGAAAGAAATTCAGATAAGTGCAATTATTGTTGCAGGATTAGCAACAGTCAACTTTTTAAAAATATATTTTTTAGAAGGTTATTCAGCAGAAATAGCTTTTACTGTTTCTGTAGCTTTGATGACTGCAGTTTGTGTTGCAAATGTTATAGGTGGCGCTTTGCCTATTATAGCCCAACTTCTTCATATTGACCCAACAGTAATGGCTGGTCCATTAATTACAACCATTGCTGATGCAGTTTCATTAACAATATATTTCGCTTTAGCCACCCATTTATTGCACATTCCAACGTAGTTAACAATGAACTAGTTTAAACATAGAGGCCGCATGTAAAATACACGGCCTCTATGTTGTATATTATTATAGTTCTATAATTTATTCTTTGATTTTTACTTCTTTAACTTTAAACCACCAATCAAAACCTTCTTGATCAGAGGCTTTGCGTTCCATAGCTTCTTTATATGTTGAAGCGGGAGGAATTATTACCTTATCACCTAATATAGAGTTTTCTGGCCAGTTTCCTGGAACGGCTACATGGTATTTGTCTGCAACTTGAAGTGCCTTTACTGCTCTTAGAATTTCATTGATATTTCTTCCTACCTCCGATGGATAATATAAAATTAA
Source organism: Thermotogota bacterium (assembly GCA_029780115.1). Lineage (GTDB taxonomy): Bacteria > Thermotogota > Thermotogae > Petrotogales > Petrotogaceae > Defluviitoga. The sequence goes on along the minus strand of JAKOZG010000033.1, from coordinate 112,262 downwards.
CCTAATTATTCCTTCGGGATCTACTACAAAAATGGCCCTCACGGTATTAGAACCTTTTTCAGGATCTACCATACCTAATCTTGAAGCTACCCTTCCCATTGAATCTGCAATTACAGGAAATTTAATTTCAACTCCGATATTTTCTTCGATCCATTCCAACCATTTAATATGAGCGTGAACTTGGTCAATAGAAAGTCCTAGTAACTCTGTATTTATTTTCTTAAATTCGTCATATTTCTTTGCGAATTCTACGAATTCTGAAGTACATACTGGAGTAAAATCTCCCGGATGACTAAATAACACCAACCACTTTCCTCTGTAATCTTTTGGAAGTTCCTTCTTCCCATCTGTAGTAACAACTGTCATTTCTGGGAACTTCTCACCAATTAAGGGTATTCTTCCTTCCACTGAAGCCACCTCCTTATAATTTTAGGCTGATCTAAAAAAATTATAAGAAAAAATTCAAAGGTTGTCAAGTAAATTTTTATCTTACTTTTTTAATAGATTATTACAATAATTTTGAGCATTAAGTTTTTAGCATTTATTTTTTTAGTTCTGCTAATGTTATAATAAAATGAGACGATAAATAACATGGAAAAACATAAAAGTTAGTATCTAAGAAACTAGAAACAGTGATTATTAGTAAAAAGAATTTTGTATTTATTATGTTGAGGTCATTCAAACACCAATTTCAGTCAAACGAGTCCCTATTATTGTAAATTATAGGGAGTATCTAATTTTCTTGAAAAACTAAATCTAGAATATTTATTAAATATATTTTTAAAATTAATAATGTATATTAGTCAAAAATCGAAAGGAGGAATTAGAAATGGATATAAATAACATCAATCCTATAAATCAAAATTTATTAAAAAGCATAAAAGAAGCGAATGCCAAAAAAACTACTGAAAACAAAGACTTGCAAGTTCAAAATAAAGAAAGTGTTTATGGGATAACAGGAGAATCAAGGAAGTATATAGAATTATCAAATAAGATACCAGAAATTCGTTATGATCTTGTAGAAAAATTAAAAGAGGAAATAAAAAATGGTACCTACCAGATCAACGTGGATAGAATCGTGAACAAAATGCTTGAGTAGGAAGGTGATCACTATTTCCGATATTTCTGTATTAGAACAGACTTTAGAAAAGGAAAATCAATGTATAGTTTCTTTGGAATCATATTTTCAAGATTTAAAAGAAATTATAGTAAATAAGGGGTCTATTGAATCTATAAATCCAATTTTGTTGAAGATAGAAAAAAAGGCTAATGAATTTCAACAAGTAGAAAATCTTAGGGATAATTTAACCAGAGAGATATGTATAAAGAACCGAATAGAAAATAATTTAGAATCGGTTATAAATTTTTTTGCGAAGGATCAAGAGAATATAGCTCTTTTGTTGTCTCAAATGGTAAGAAATTTAAAAGATCTTGTTTATGAGGTTAACCTTTTAAGTGAATTAATTTCATTTCAATCCACATTGAATGACTTTATATATAAAATTTTAAGTGGTAACTCAGTCACACAGCAAAAAACTTACGATAAAACTGGAAAAGATTTAGATCTTAACCTTCCTTCAAAAGAGTGGAGAGGCTAGAATGTGTGCGATGACTTTAAATGGAATGTTGAATACCGGTTTATTAGGATTATACACAAACAAAACTGCTATGAGCGTTGTTGCTCATAACCTTTCTAATGCCAATACCCCTGGATATTCTAGACAAACGCCTATAATTGTTACCAACCCTCCTATATATATGACGGGTTTGGGAAGCTCCGGTAGATCTATCGCATTTGGAACAGGTTCAACAGTCTCTGATATTAGAAGAATAAGGGACGAATTTTTAGATCTTCAATACAGAGAAACTACGTCCAGACTCAATTATTGGGATAATATCTATTCAAACATACATTATGTTGAGCAACTTCTGGGTGAACCGGGAGAAACAGGAATTAGAAATATGTACGACTCTTTTTGGGCTGCTATTGAAGAATTAAAAACAGATCCCTCAAACGAAGCTGCAAAAGCACAAATTGTATCAAGGGCAGAAGAACTAATTAACACAATGAAAGATTTTGATTATCGCTTAAAAGAGTTACAAAGTGATATAAATTCCGATATTAAACTCAAAACCACCCAGATAAATAGTTATCTAGTTCGAATTTCTGATTTAAATAGAAAATTATTAACTGCCGGTGCTTTAGGCACTTCTCCAAATGATCTGTTAGATGAGAGAGATGTACTTTTAGATGAGTTGTCTAAGTTATCAAACATTAAAGTAAATTCTTTAGCCAACAATCAAATATCTATAAGTATAGGAAATCAAATGGTCTTGAATGGAAGTTATTATCAAGAAATAAAGTTAGCAGTACTTCCCGGAACCCAGGATACTTATCAAACCTATATAGGAAATAACTTATTGGAATTTAGTGACGGAACGATTGCAGCCCTTTTTGAGTTAAGGGATGAAATTATACCTTCTTATCGCAGACAAATAGACGAATTTGGATTATTTTTAGTAGATTCTACAAACCTTATATATAAAGAAGGTTGGGATGCAACAGGTACAATAACAGGAGCCAACTTTTTTTCTGACTTAACAAGTAAAAAAGGCTTAGAAGATACAAGACTGTTTAGAATTGCAGGAATAAAAGATGTTTTTCACCCCAATACTATTGAATATGTTACTAGCCTTAAAAGTTACAATTCAAATCCAAACATAGACACAAATGATCTTAATTTGTATTCTATTACAGGAGATAACAACTCACCTCTTCAATTCACGCCTAATATAAAATATGACTCAGCCAGTAAGGCATTGTATTTAGATACGGCTGGAGATGACCTTAAGGATAAATTAATAATAGATTTTGGAGGTAACTTCTTAAAAGAATATGGTTTTGCTACTAGAGAAGTTGGCGCATATAAGATTTCTACAGATGATGTTGTAAGTGGTTCTATACAATTTAAAATCGATGATAATACTTACACTATCAATTTTGAAGATAAGGATCAACTGATTGATAACATCAACTCTAGCGCAGGAGGTTATCTAAAGGCTGTTGAATATGATGGTTTTATTTATATTATTCCAACTAACAAAGTTCCTAACAACGATATTGATACGATTGTCTTAAATGACATAGAAGGTTCTCTTTCAGAAATGAATGCTCAAAAGATTACCCTTAACGCGTTAGATACTTCTCGACCAACGCTAAATAATTTACTAGGTTCTAATGAAAGAGTGGAGATGAGCATTAACGGTATAAAGATTGAAATAGATCCACTTAAAGATACTGCAAATGATCTTGTAGACAAAATAAACGCTACCAACATGGGGGTTACAGCTTCAATTACCCCACACGGTAAATTTGTTTTAAGAGCAGGTAATTTTGTTGATTTTGATTTGGCGAATGTGGTAATAAAAGGTAACGCCAAATTATTTAATGCTCTTGGGTTGATAGAAGATAATTCAAACGACATAATAACCCTTACATCACCAGATCTCTCACCAGACAAAATAGAAAGTATGTTTTCAAAGGCAGACCTTTTGAGGATAGATAAAGAGATTGGCCTTATAAACCAAATTACTGTTTCTCAAAATTTAATTAGTAATCCATCATTACTAGCTATTGATCTTGGAATATTTGACGGAAATAATTACCAACCTATAGGGGCAGGAAATATTTCTGTTTGGGATCAAATCACTCAATTAAGATATTCACCTATTTTAGATAATGGAAGACTTGGTTTTTCAGACTTTTTAGCTAATATGATTACAGAAATAGGGGTTAAAGGCGAGACCGCCCAAAAGATGAAGCTCAACAGTGAGTCATTGAATTCACAAATAACAATTGAAAGAGAAAGAGTTATGGGAGTTTCAATTGATGAAGAAGTCACAAATCTCATAAAATATCAACAGGCGTTTAATGCATGTGCAAGAGTGATTACAGCCATTGATCAAATGTTAAGTACCGTAGTAAATAATTTAGGCGTTACTTGAAAATAGGGAGGAATCGTTATGAGAATAACAGAAAATCTTTTATCAAAGCAGACACTTCAAGATATCAATGATATTTTAAGAAGATATAATGAATTGAATTCTCAATTAACTTCTGGAAAAAAATTTAGATATCCTTCAGACAACGCAGCGATAGTTTCTAAGGTATCTAATCTAGATAGCCGTTTGAGAGAAATTGAAAGATATACCTCAAATGTTCAAACAGCACAGAACTATGTTAATATGTATGATTCCTCAATTCAAGAGATAAGTAGTATTTTTTATAGAATTAAAGAACTCTCTGTTAGAGGTGCTGACGGTACTCTTAGTGGAGAGGATCGAAACGCAATAGCTGAAGAATTAGACAAGATTAACACCCATCTTGTAAGTATAGCAAACACTGAAATAGGAGGAAACTATATCTTTGGTGGAGCCCAAAATAACAAAAAGGTTGTAACTGATGATTTTGAAATTACTGTGCCACCATTTGCTAACGTAAGAAGTAAAGTATCGTTAGCAGGCCAAGAAATTGAGTATGGGGTAACAGTTTACGATGTTTTTGTTACTGATAGTGGATCTTCCATTTTTGGAATAATAGATAGATTGTCAGAAGCGATTAAATCGGGCGATAATGAACTAATACAGAAAGAATTGGGAAATATTGAAGAAATACAATCAAAAGCTTTAAAATCTTTAGCAAAGGTGGGTTCGGTGGAAAGAATGTTTGATATGACATTAAAGAGAATGGGGGATTTTAATAGTTTTACTACAGAATTTCTCTCAAAAGAATCTGATGCGGATCTTGCCGAAGTTATAATGAATTTAGCTATGCAGCAAATTGTGTTACAAGCAGCTTTGAAAGCAGCAGGCAGTATTATTCCCCCAACTTTGATAGATTTTATATAAGGAGGTAATATTCTAATATGATAGAAAATTTTGATACTAAACTCGGAAATGTTAAAATAGATACAGATAAAATTATCGATTTCGAATATGGTATCCCAGGATTTGAAAATCTCACTCAATTTGCTTTGTTACAGCCAGAATCAACCTTTCCTATTATGTGGCTGGTTTCTTTAGAAGACAAAGACGTGGCATTTCCAGTAATTCTTCCACAACTTATAAGAAGCGATTATGAGATTATTTTACCTGAGGATATTACAGACTACTTACAGCTTGAAAAGCCTGAAGATGCAGTGGTTATTTGTATTTTAACAATACCTCACAATAAGGAAGATATCACAATAAATTTGGCCGCCCCTGTTATAATTTCTCTAAGGAATAAAAAAGGATTACAACTTTTAATTGAAAGTAGCGAATATAAAATCAGGCATTACTTGAAAGATGAAATTGAAAGAAATAACCAGTTACTATCGGTTCAAAGAGATGGTGGATAAATTTGTTAATATTATCCAGGAAAGTAGGAGAATCAATTATAATAAAATTAGGAACTAATCATGTAAAAATGACTATCTTAGAATCCAACAACGGTACTCTAAAATTAGGATTTGAAGCTCCCAAAGAGATAAAGATATATAGAAGTGAGCTGTATGAAGAAATTGTCAATCAAAATAAAGCCTCATTAATTGACGACGTTATAGAAGCAGCTAATTTATTTAAAAACGAGGTTCCTAAAAATTTTTCTCCAAAATATAAAAATATTGATTTAAAATAAAAAATAAAAGAAAATTAAAAAATGGCTGAGTTTTTGCTCAGCCATGTATCTTCAGCTAATATGTAATTTCAAAAAGAACCTTTTCAACTATTAACCATTTCATCTATTTCAATTTTATCTTCTTCAGTTATTAACTTATCTATATCTAAAATGATGAGCATCCCTTCTTCTAAACGAGCGATCCCACTTATAAACTTTGCTCCTCGTAATCCACCTATATTAGGTTTTTCTTCTATGAGGTCTGAATTAACACTTCTAACATTTTTAACGTCATCCACCATTATTCCGACTTTTTTATCTCCTAACTTAACCACAATAACTTTTGCACGAGACTTATTTTCAAAATCAGGCATTTTAAATTTTTTGCGCAAATTGATTATTGGAAGAACCTCTTCGTCTCTATAATTAATAATACCTTCAAAATAATCTGCTGTATTAGGTAATTTTGTTGTTTCTTCGTACTCTATAACAGCATCTACATTCATTATATCTAATCCAAACTTTTCTTTACCGAGTGTAAAGGTTACTATCTTAATTTCACTTGACACTTTTATCCCCCTTTCTTGAATATTTGTTTGTGTGTTTTTATTAATTATATCATAATCCGTTTATAAAAATTATTTTTTATTAAGCATAATAAAAATTTCAAATTCTACGAAAAATTAAGTTAATTCTAAATATTTATCTTTAAATGGTTATGTTTATCTTTAATGACTATTAATTAGGTTTTACAAAATAATGAATTAGTTGTATAATTTAGTTAGTTGCATGCTGCAAGCAACGAACTTTAAATCCATCAAACTAAAATTCTTACAAATTTTTATGTTTAACAAAAGATAATTTAATGATAAATAATTTAAGGAGCTAGAGACAATGCAAGAGAACTTGTTTTCCATTACAAAATATTTGTGGTCACATAAAAAAGCAACTATAAATCAAATATCAGAAGACTTAGGTCTAGACAAATCTACTGTATCAAGATATCTTAGAAAACTTAAGAGTTTACAGATAGTAGTTACTGAAGGTTCTCTAAAACCAGGTTCTCAAGGTGGTCGTAAAACGAATGTGTATTCTTTTAATTATGATATTTTTCATATTCTAGGTTTAGAAATTGAACAAAATGGAATAGAAGGGGTTATTACTAACTTTAACGGAGATATAAAAGATAAATTTGTTATTCATCAGAAAATCAATAAAGCAAATTTAACAGAAACAATTTTTAAGATTGTTGAAGAAAAAAAAGATCCAAACTTATACGCAATTGGAATATCTCTTCCAGGAATAATTGATCCAGTCAAAGGAAAAATTATATTTTCACAAGCTTTAGGCATAGAAAATTTTTATTTAGTTAGAGAATTATCTAAAAAGATTGAAATACCTATTTTGATAGATAACGATTCAAATATCGGTGCTGCTTACTATAATTCAAAACTGCAAAATACGGCAAAAAATATTTTATACATTTATACCTCTATACCGTATGAACTTAGAGATCCTGTAGGAGTTGGTATTGGAATAATCATTGATAACCATTTGTATCATGGTTCTAACAACTGCTCAGGGGAATATGAATTCAAATTCAATTTAGTAAAAGATAAAAAATATGAAACTGATTACTTTAACTTTTTGAAAAAATTTGAAGAAGAAGAAGTTTTTGAGGCCATTGAAAGTTTTCTTGATGAATTATCTGAAAAAATTGGTTTATTAGGGAGTATCTTGGATCCAGATACAATAATATACGATGGAAATATTAGGTTTCTACCTGAAATTGCTCTGAACTATCTTTTAGAAGAGACTAAGAAAAAAATATTTATGAAAGATAAAAGAAAAATCAAATTTCTCAAAGAGAGTAAAGAAGAATCTGTAAACGCGGTAGGAGCAGCAATTAATTTTATCTCAAAAACGTTTGAAGAAGAAAAATACTTGAAGAAGTTTTTTAAAAAAATACAGACAGTTTAGGGGAGGAAGACAAGTTGAACAAAAATGATTTAGGAAAGTTCTTTATACTAGGTTTTCAAAATGGAATAAAAAGTCATCATATAGATTTAATAAAAGAAGTTAAACCAGCAGGAATAATACTTTATCCAGCTAACATGAAATCATTAAGCGACCTTCAACTAAGTATAGAAAGACTTCATGAAGTTATAGATCAGGGGATCAAGCTTTTTATCTCTTCAGATCATGAGGGAGGGCAACTTGAAACCGTTCCGGGGATACTTCCTTCTCCAGGTAATAAGGCTATTGGAGCTACAAAAGAGTCCCACTATTCTTACATTTATGGAGATTTTTTAGGAGACGAGTTACGTAAATTAGGATTCAATATGTTGTTTGCTCCAGTGTTAGATGTAAGAGCAAAAAAATCTAGTCCAGTAGTCGGCTTAAGATCCTTTTCAGATGATCCCAAAGTCGTTGCAGAATGTGGAGTAAATTTTCTAAAGGGTTTGAGTAATCATATTTTGGGTACTTGTAAGCACTTTCCAGGCCATGGAAAAGCGATTCAAGATTCACACCACGAAATTCCGATAATTCCGGATTTAGACGATAACGACTTTTATCCCTTTATAAAAGCAATTGAAGGTGGAGCTGAAGCTATAATGACTGCTCATATAATATGCCCACAATATGATGAACATAACATTGCTACCTTATCAAAAAGTATTTTAAAAGATCTTCTTAGAGATAAGTTAGGCTATCGAGGATTAATTATAACAGATGCCCTTGAAATGAAAGCCATTCGTGATAATTATTCACCAAGAGAAATTGTGTCAAAATTCTTTAATGCCACAGGAGATTTGTTGCTTGTTGGAGATTGCGATGCTAATTTTGGACCTCTTTATAGGGAGCTTATAAACCTGTATTCTAACAGGGAAATTGATAAAAAATTGCTAGAAGAAAGCTTAGGTAGAATAACTAATTTGCAAAATCAATACATAGAATCCGATTATGAAACAAGATTTTTAACAGAAATTTCTAGGAAAGCGATTAATACGAATATAAACAAGAAGATTGATTTTTCTGAAATTACCTTTCTCATTCCCCAAGGAGATCCGCTTTCTCCATCTGATACAAGTAACAAAGATTACTTTGAATATCCCAATTTGATAAACAATTTATTTGATAATCCTAAAATAAAAACTTACGATTTGGAGATAGGGAAAATTAATGAACCCTTGGAGAAGACAGAACTCATCGTTTCTTTTGTAGTAGATTCATATCTTTTTAAAAAACAATTAAAAATGCAAAAAGATATTAAAGAATTTGCCAACGACGTTATATACATTATTTTAAGGGATGAGAGGGATCTTCAAAATTACCAAACAGAAAAATATGTTCTCACCAATTCAACAAAAGCTTTATCAATCTATTATGCATTAAAAACGATATTTGATGTCTAAAAATTCTTCAAACATTAGAAAAAGGAGGTGGAAGTTAAGAAAGTTTAGTAACAGCTAGATACATTTTTATCCAAAACTGATTTAATAAAGAAGGAGGAGGTTTTTAGTATGAGAAAAAAGGCGTTATTAGTGTTTATGCTTGTTGGATTAACACTTTTATCTTTTGGAAAAACCAAAATATCAGTATGGCAGTTCATGATGGATGATAACTTGTCCCAACAGGTAAAGGAGAATTTTGAAAAGGCTAATCCTGATATCGAATTAGAAATAGTTCAACTCTCATGGGCTACAGGATTTGATAGAATAGTTACTTCTATCGCAGCTGGAACGGCTCCAGATGTAATTGAACTTGGTAACACTTGGCTTGCAACATTTGCATCTCAAGGTGTTTTAAGACCAGTTGATGATTTAGTGGATAAAGTCAAAGATAATTATGTGGCGTGGAATTTTGTTGAATATCAAGATCGTTATTGGGGTTTTCCTTGGCTTCTTGCTCCAAGATGTATGTATTATAACTTGGAACTCCTTGAAAAAGCGGGTTTAGATCCAGATAATCCTCCAAAAACTTGGATGGAACTTTTAAATGCTGCAGCTAAGATCCATGCACTCGGACCCGATATCTATGGTGCAGGGTTATGTGTAGGTGAGCTGTATAGTCCATATCAACAATGGTTCTTACCAGCCGTTTGGGGAAATTTTGGACACTTTGTATCTCCAGATTTGAAAAAGGCGACCTTAAATTCTGATCCTGTAATTGAGACGGCGTACTATTACAGAAGTTTGAAAGATTATGCATTACTGGGAAAGGAATCTGAATTGGCAGAAGCTTTTGGAAAAGGAAAATTAGGTTTCTTCTTTGCAGGTCCAGCATATATAAACAATATACAGAGAGATTATCCAGAAACTATATTTGACGTTGCATTCATTCCAAAACCAAGAGAAAATTATGGTTATCATGCTTCATTTGCCGGAGGAGAAGTATTAGGTATTTCTTCACAGACCAAGCATGTTGACGAAGCATGGAGAGTAATAGAGTATCTATTAGGCGAAGAAGTAGCTATGCAAATAACTCGAACCACGGGCGAAGTTTTCCCAACAAAAGTAGGTATCGAAAACGACCCATGGTTCGAGAGCCATCCACTACACAAAACATTTCTTGAACAAAATAAATATGCTGTACCATTCCCACCATTAGCTGAAGCTAACAAAATTGAACAAATATTCACTAATGTTGTTGAAGAAATATTACTCACAAATACACCTATCGAAAATATACTACAAAAGTACAACGAACAGATTCAAGCGTTGCTGTAGGAAACTAATTGAGTTACAAGATAGGGGGCAGAGGAGTTAACCCTCTGCCTTTCTATAAATCAAACCCGTTGTTTGGTTTATATAGACTAAAAAATGTGAAAAGGAGAAGCTGTTTATAATGAAAACAAAAAGCAAGTACAATTTAACCACGTTAGCTTTTCTGCTTCCTTGGATCATAACTTTTATAATCTTTTCCGCTTATCCTATTATCTATTCAATCGCGATAAGCTTTACAGATTATTCCGGATTAAATCCGGCAATGAATTTTGTTGGTTTAAAAAATTATACCGCCTTATTTAAAGATGAAATATTTTTGAAAGCTATGAAAAATACACTCATCTTTGTTGTTGGAACAATACCTTTTACGACAATAATATCAATTCTTTTAGCTGTTTTAATTAACAGTAAAATGGTTAAATTTAAAGGGTTATTCAAAGCCGGTTTCTTTCTTCCATCGGTAATGTCAATGGTTGTTATATCAACAATATGGCGCTATATCTATAGTGCAGACGGTCTACTCAATCATATGCTTAGAATGTTTGGTATAGAAAAAAGTACTGGGTGGCTCGCGTCACCTAACACAGCTTTGTTAGCTATTATGATAATGGATGTGTGGGCGGCCATTGGATATTATACCATAATTTTCTTATCTGGTCTACAAAGTATTCCTGAGGAATTGTACGAATCTGCTGCTATTGATGGAGCATCTAGTAGTGACGCATTTTTTAAAATAACCCTACCCTTAATAAAACCCACGTTGTTTTTTGTCATAGCTATAAATACTATTAGATCGTTTCAAATCTTTGCTGAAATTTTTACAATGACAGGTGGAGGCCCTTTAAATTCAACTCAAACTATTGTTCACTACCTTTACATAACAGGTTTTAGACAATTTAAAATGGGATATGCCTCAGCAATGGCTTATATTCTAGTTATTATTGTTCTAATTATTACCTTGATTCAGCAAAGGGCCCTGAGGAGTGAATATTAGTGAATATTAAAAAAACGGTATTGTTAATTATTTCGTTTTGTTTGTTAATAATTTTTCTTTTTCCGTTGGTGATAATGATATATACATCCTTTATTCCCCAGGGAACTATGACAAATATTGTAAAAGATTACTATTTAAACGATTTTGAAGCGGGATACATGAGTGTTATAAAACGTACGATTACACCATTAGGTAATACTGACTATTCATTAGTAAAAGAGTCTCCTACTTCAACGCAATCTTTGAAAATCGAGTCAACAGGTGAAAGAAATCCTGGAATAAAAATGATAGGAGCTACCAGAGATTTACGAAAAGTAAAAACCTTTAATTTCTGGCTGAAGGTAGAAACCCCTAATATTGAAAATGGATATGTTAGGTTTGAAGATGTTAATGGGAAATTTCAAGATATTCCATTTAAGCTGGGAAAAACAGGACAATGGGAAGAAATAGTTATAAATAAAAAAGCACTTGATAAAGATGAACTAAACCTCAAATATGTAACAGGTATTTCAGTTGTGCTAAACAACGAAGAAGATGCATCCAATGTAGCTTTTCTTATAGATGATATCAAAATTTACAATCAATATCCAACCTTGATGAATTATGTCATAGTATGGACTGAAGATATGTTTGGAAGATATATTATAAACAGTATCATAGTGTCAGTCACAGTTGTAGTAGCTAATCTTTTATTTTCATCAATGGTGGCTTATGCATTTGCACGAAGAGAATTTAAGGGCAAAAACTTTTTATTTGCTCTAATACTTGCTACAATGATGATCCCTTTTCAAGTAACCACCATTCCCATTTTCATATTAATGAAAAACTTGAATCTTTTAGATACTTACTGGGCATTAATATTACCTCAATTAGTAACGCCTTTTGGTATATTTATTTTAAAGCAGTACATAGAACAGCTTCCAATAGAAATAGAACAAGCAGCTGTAGTTGATGGAGCGGGACCGTTTGCTGTTTTTTTCAGAATAGTGATGCCACTTTCTTCTCCAGCATTGGCTGTGATGGCAATAAACACATTTATAACAACATGGAACGATCTTTTCATGCCTTTGATACTAACGTCGTCTCGTGAAATGAGAACAGCTCAAGTTGGTCTTGCGCTTTATCAACAGTTGACACAATTACAGTGGCCCTACCTTATGTCAGCAACAACCATTGTTGGTTTACCGATAATGATAGCCTTTTTAATTTTTCAAAAGCAAATCATATCCGGGATAACTGCCGGAAGTGTAAAGGGGTAGATAAAATGAAAAAGATATGGGTTATTTTGATAGTGTTAACAGTAAGTTTGTTAAGCTTTTCTGAGAATCTTAGTAATACAAAGGAGAACATAACAGTGGAAAACAAAGATTACAAAATTATTGCATATTTGCCCTGCTGGGTAGGAAAAGATTGGACTGCGGAAGATATAGAAGGAGATAAATTAACTCACCTATATTTAGCTTTCGCTCGAATCAACAACGAATTTAAGATATCAAACTATGATGTAAGAATACCAGGGGTTCCAGACACTGTATCTTCTCAAACTATTGTTAATGATGTGTGGGAGGAAGTAAAAAGGGTACAAAAAAAATATCCAGATTTAAAAATAATTGTGGCAGTTGGTGGATGGGGGGCTGATGGATTTTCAGATATGGTCGCAACTAAGGCTACACGGGAAATTTTTGTTGATAGTGTTGTGGAATATATAGAAAAGTATAATTTGGATGGAATAGATCTAGATTGGGAATATCCAGTTGATGGTGGTGGAGGAACCATAAAAGCTCGAAAGGAAGATAAAGAAAACTTCACAGAACTTATAAAACTACTTCGTGAAAAATTAGGAGAGGATAAGGAGATATCTTTTTGTGCCAATGTATCTGGTTGGTTTTTAGATGTAATAGAATGGGAGAAAGTCGTTCCTCTGGTTAACTCAATTAACGTGATGGGATATGATTATCATGGACCTTGGAGTGCAAACACAGCTCATCACTCTAATCTTTTTATAAATCCTCAAGATCCTGTTGCACATTGGGGATTGTCTTCTGATGCCGCTATTAAAAGGTTTATTGATAGAGGAATTCCTGCTGAAAAGTTAGTATTAGGATTTCCAGCATATGGAAGAGAATTTTATGGGGTTGAGCCTGGTGAAAATGGTGATGGCTTATTCCAAAAGTATCAAGAAACCATTTGGCCGGGTGGAGCAATACCGTACACAATCCTTAAGAAATATTATATAGATAAAAATGATTTTAGAAGATACTGGGATGATGCTGCAAAAGTTCCGTATTTATACGATGGAGAAACGTTTATAACTTATGAAGATCCCCAGTCGGTTGCCCAAAAGGCAAAGTACGTCCATGAGATGAAATTAGGAGGAATAATGTATTGGGAATACGTAGATGATATCGAAAACGACCTTCTCAACGCAGCTTATGAAACTCTGAAGAAGTAGCTTTACTTTCGTATTATGGGATTTTATCTTCTTAATCTGGCTTCCTGTTTAGGAAGCCATTTTTTATTATTTGTTTATAGCGGTGAAATAATGTTATGATAGTATTGAAAAAATTAGTTTAATAAAAACTTTGAAAAAGGAGAATAGAAGATGCCCGATATGCTTGTAAAACTTTATGATTTACCTTATGATGAAACCCTTTTTGATAAACTAAAAAATGAAAATATTTCTGTGAGAAGAGCAAAAGCACCAGAGAAAAAGTTTGTTGTTAATTGGATTCAGGAAAAGTTTGGTGATTATTGGGCAAGCGAAAGCGATATTTCTTTTTCACGTTCTCCAATAAGTTGTTTCATTGCCATAGATAGAGCAAAAAATGAAATCGTTGGTTTCTCTTGTTATGATAGTACTTGCAAAGGTTTTTTTGGTCCAATGGGTGTTGAGGAAAGTTATAGAGGAAAAGATATAGGGAAAGCACTACTTTTAATTGGTTTAAAAGGAATGTGGGAAGTAGGATATGCTTATGCAATAATAGGAAGCGCTGGACCAGTAAAATTTTATGAAAAGATTGTAAATGCAATTCCAATAGAAAATTCAGTCCCAGGGATCTATGAAGGGATTTTAAGAAAAAATAATCCGTGAGATTTAAGCCAAAACGTCTTAGAGGAACGCAAGTTGCGGTAATTCACTATATTATTATACAAGAATATTTAATAAGGATGGGTGAAAAGAGAAATAATTTTTAAACCAATCTATGTAAAATCTTTAGAAGATGGTATTTTGCTCGATAAAGTTGATGAAGCTAAAAAACATCTGACCCAGTGTCATCTATGTCCACGCGAATGCGGTGTGAATAGAACCACAAATATCGGTTTTTGTAGAGCTCCTGCAGAAGTTATTGTATCAAGCGTAGGTCCTCATTTTGGCGAAGAACATGTATTAGTGGGATCTAGAGGTTCTGGCACAATCTTTTTTGGATTTTGTAATATGCGATGCGTCTATTGTCAAAATTATGAGCTTAGCTTTGAAGACAGAGGAAAGATTGTGTCTAATAAAGAACTTGCTGATATGATGCTATTAGTGCAAAACCATTATAAATGTCATAACATAAATTTAGTAACCCCTACTCATTTTGTACCCAATATTATCGAAGCTCTTTATATAGCTGCTCAGAAAGGGTTGAATTTACCCATAGTTTATAATTGTGGAGGTTATGAAAGTGTCGAAACCCTAAAAATATTGGATGGAATAATAGATATATACATGCCAGATTTCAAATATATCTCTTCTGAAAAAGCCAAAAAATATTCTCAGGCTCCAGATTATCCTGAAAAAGTCAAATTAGCTCTAAAAGAAATGGACCGACAGGTGGGAGGTTTAAAATTAGACGAAAAAGCAATAGCTTATAGAGGCTTGCTTATTCGTCATCTTATGTTGCCAGGATGCCTGGATGAAACAAAGACAATTTTAGAGTTTATTAAACAAGAACTGTCTCAAGATTGTTTAGTTAATCTAATGAAACAATACTATCCCACTCATAGAGCTTTCGAATATGACGAGTTACGAAGAAGAGTTAGTTTTCATGAGTACCAAGAAGCCTATGCTTATGCACAAAAACTAGGTTTAAGGCTTTGTTAAAAATTTACAAGTGGGCAAGATTGAGAAATACGATTTATATAACTTAAATTGTGTAGGATTGTTTTTTTGTGAAGTATTTACAAGTAACAAAAAGAACTTTGAGATTTATATAACTTCTAAATTTTTTAAATGAAAGGGGCGCTGGCAGCTATGAAAACATTAAGGAGTAAAATGCTCGTTTTGATTTTAGTACCTATTGTAGTCTTACTATCAATTCTAGCTTCAATACTTTATGTACAGATTAACTCCGTTGTATCTGAAGAAATAATAAATTTAACTACTGAAATTGAAAAAATTGGAGCACGAACTGTAGATGAATGGTTAAAAGGGTTGTTAAAAGAGGTTCAGTTATTAGCAGACACAAATGAGGTAAAGGCCGCATTTCAAACCAAGGACTGGACATCGCTAATGGAAGAATATCTTCCACGCATACTCAAAGAAAGACCTGAATATGAAATGTTTCTTATATCATATCCAGACGGAACTAGTCCAGATACCCTTGGGTCTGTTTCAAAATTATCAGATAGACAGTATTTTATAGATATAATGAAAAATAACAAAGATTATTCTATAAGTGATGTATTAGTCTCAAGAGTTACAGGTAAGAATGTTGTTGTAATCGCAGCAGCAGTAAAAGATGAAGCTAACAGAAATATAGGACTTTTTGCAGCTACAGTGCTCCTTGATACTTTAACTAATTTTGTATCAGGCATAAATATAGGGAAATCTGGATACGCCTTTATTGTAGATTCAACTGGTATGATTATAGCTCATCCTAATAAAGATTTAGTGATGAATCTAAATCTTCTTCAATCCTCTAAACACAAGTATCAAGGACTTGAAGAAATAGGCAAAAAAATGGTTGCAAAGCAATCAGGTCAGGGACAGTTCACTAATCCAGAAGGTAAGTTAGAAAATATCTTCTTTTCACCTATTCCAACTGCAGAAGGTTGGTCTTTCGCAGCAGTCGTGTCTGAAGATGATTTAAAGGCACCAGTTAGGGGATTGTTGAAAAATACTATGATTATCATTATTATAATAGTTGCTATTGCTGTAGTAATTATATTTTTCCTGAGTATAAGTATTTCAAAACCTATCAGTCAACTGGCTCAATCTGCGCAGAAATTTGGTGAAGGTGATTTAACGATTAAGTTTGAAGCAAAAGGAAAAGATGAAGTTGTGATGATGGCTAAATCTTTACAACAGATGGGCGATAATTTAAGGAACTCCTTCAGTGAAATTGTAAGTTATTCTGAACAAGTAGCTTCAACGGCTCAAAACTTAGCAAGTTCTGCAGAAGAAATGAGTGCCACTAGTGAAGAACTCTCAGCTCAAATGGAAAATGTTAACAAAAATGTTCAAAACGTTTCCGCATCCATAGAAGAAGCTACATCAGGTATACAAGAAGTAGCAGCAAGTGCCCAAAACGTTTCTCGATCTGCCCAAGAGTTAACAGAAAAAGCAAGTCATGTAAAAGAGGCAGCTGATAAGGGGAACTTAGCTGTAAATAATATTGTAAACATGATCGAACAGACCAAAGAAGGTGCTAAGAGAACAGAAAAAGTGGTTCTAGAATTAGCTAATTACGCCAAAGACATCTGGTCTATTGTTGAAACAATTAATTCTATTGCCGAGCAAACAAATCTACTAGCCCTCAATGCTGCAATAGAAGCAGCTAGAGCTGGAGAAGCTGGAAGAGGATTTGCAGTTGTTGCTGATGAAATAAGAAAACTTGCTGAAGATAGTAAGAGAGCCACCGATAATATAGCAACAATTCTAAATCAAGTACAAACAGGTACAGAAAAGGCAAGATCAGAAACGTTAGAGGCCACAAAACAAGTAGAAAAAACGGTTGAACAGTCATCTATAATTAAAAATGAGATATACAATATTTTAAAAGAAGTTAACGAAATAAGTAGTATGATAGAAAGCTTGGCAGCAAATTCCGAGGAAATGAGTGCTGCGGCAGAAGAAATGAGTAGTGCAATGGATTCAGCAGCAAGGTCCGTTACTGAAATAGCTCAGCAAATAGAAGAAATGACTTCTGCTGTTAAACAACAAGCTAATGCAACATTGCAAGTAAGTATGGCTAGCGAAGAGCTTTCTCAAATTGCAGAGAAGTTAGTTGCACAGGTGAAGAAGTTTAAAATATAAAAGCATTTAAAATAGATTATTAACTCGATAAAAGCAGGCGTCAAGCCTGCTTTTATATATGCAATGAAAATGCAAATATTAACAAATTACATAATTAAAAAACAAATTTATGTTAAAATATATCTAGAGATATTTTTAATTACTAACTACAATAAAATGGAGAGAAAAAGCATGGATAAAATTTGTATTGTGGCAGATTCAGGGGGATATCTACCAAAAGATATATTAACCAAGTACGATATTTCTCTCGTACCGTTCTATATCACTTTGGATGGAGAAAAATATTTAGTTCAAGGAAAAGATATTACTGATAAAGAACTTTACAAAAAAATGGAAGCGGATCCCAATATATTTCCGAAAACTTCAGCACCAAACCCAGAAGATTGGTACAACGTGCTTCTAGAGAAATACCAAAAAGGATACAAAAACATATTAATAACCACTATGTCAAGCGATCTATCAGCAAGTTATAACAACGCTAGTCTAGCAAAAACTTCATTTTTGGAAGATTATCCGGATTGTGACGTTAAGGTTTTCGATACCAGAACTTGCACTTGTGGACAATCAGCAATGGAGATTAAGTTAGCCCAACTCATAGAAAAAGGCAAACATACATTTGAACAACTGTATGAGGCAGCTAAAAATTTGATAGCCAAAACACATACAATATTTAGCGTTAAAACCTTAAAATATATGGAAGCAGGCGGAAGAA
Organism: Thermotogota bacterium; assembly: GCA_029780115.1. Taxonomy (GTDB): domain Bacteria; phylum Thermotogota; class Thermotogae; order Petrotogales; family Petrotogaceae; genus Defluviitoga. Next base: position 93,932 of record JAKOZG010000033.1, on the reverse strand, counting down.
TTGGAGGGGCAGCCAAATTTCTAGGAGTTATGTTAAAAATAAATCCTATAAGTGAATTTGTAGATGGAGTAGTTAAACCTATAAAAATGTCTAGAACTAGAAAAAAGGCATTAGATGCAATGGTTGATATAGCTGTAAAAAGAATAAAAGATCCAAAAAAAACTATTATCTGTACACGTAGTGCTTTGTACGAAGAAGATCAAGAATACCTTATCAAAAATTTAAAAGAAAAGTTAGATTATAAGGGTAAAATATATCGAGGAACATTAGAAGCAGTAATTGGTGCCCATTCTGGTCCTGGAGCGATAGGTGTTGGGTTTGTTACCGAATGAAATCTTAAGTTTATGTGAATAAACATTGGATCCTTTAAAACCATTGAAGAAGACCTTTGTAAATTTTTCATTAAAAGTAGACTTTGAATTCAATAATGGATGTGGGGACAGCGATAGAATTAAATAGAATTAAAATGAGAAAGGAGGAAGGTGTTTAAAAACACCGTCTTTTTGAACATTCTAGAATTTAAAGATGACGTAGAAAAAAAGTTACAGGAATTAGAAAGTAAATTAAGTGATCCGAATATAACTAGCGATTTAGAAAGGCTAAAAGAGCTAGGGCAAGAACACGCCAGATTTTCAGAATTAAATGAATTGTTTAATAATTACGTGTCTACACTTGAAGACATCGAAGCTCTTAACGAGATGTATAATTCAGGGGAAGTTTCAGAAGAAGAATATACGTCAATGCTTAAGGAATTTGAAGCGAAGAAAGAAAGATTAGAAAAAGAAATTACTGAGAGATTAGTACCCCCTGACGAGTACGACGATAGAAATATTATAATGGAAATACGTGCTGGAACTGGAGGAGACGAAGCAGCACTTTTCGCTGCTGATCTGTTGAGAATGTATTTAAGGTATGCTGAAAGAAATAACTGGAAATATGAAATATTAGATATTACAGAAAATGAGTTGGGTGGAATAAAAACAGCTGTATTAAGAATTAACGGTAAGGGAGTATACAGAAGATTAAAATATGAAAGTGGAGTCCATAGAGTTCAAAGAGTTCCTCAAACGGAATCTTCTGGAAGGATACATACTTCTACAGCAACTGTTGCGGTACTTCCTGAGCCCACAGATATCGACATTCACATAAATGAAGATGAACTAAAAATAGATACATATAGAGCTAGTGGTGCTGGCGGACAACACGTTAACAAAACTGACTCTGCAGTTAGGATAACCCATCTTCCAACAGGAATAGTTGTAACCTGTCAAAAAGAAAGATCTCAACATCAAAATAAAGAAAAAGCCTTAAATATATTGAAGGCAAAATTATTTGAACTCAAACTCGAAGAACAACAATCTAAGATAGTAAAAGAAAGAAAATCACAAATTGGAACAGCCGAAAGAAGCGAAAAGATAAGAACCTATAATTTTCCACAAAACAGAGTAACAGACCATAGAATACAATACACAACATACCGAATAAATGAAATACTAGATGGAGATTTAGATGAAATCATTGATAAACTGATAGAACATGATCTCAAGGAAAAAATAGAAACTCTTACAATATAAAATATGAAATAAGAGGTGGTCTAATGATTAAGATAACCTTTCCGGATGGTTCATCGAAAGAGTATGAAGAAGGTGTTTCACCTGCCGATATAGCTAAAGATATATCGGAAAGATTGTACAAAGATTCAATAGCTGCTGAAGTTAACGGTGAGTTAGTTGATTTAAATTATCCGATAACTCGAGATTCCACAGTTAAATTAATCACATTAGATGACGAAAAAGCTCCTCTAATTTACAGACATACTATGTCACACATTATGGCGCAAGCTGTTACTCATGTCTTCGGAGCAGATAAAGTCAAAATAGGAATAGGTCCTGTTATCGAAGATGGTTTTTATTACGATTTTGATGTAGAAGGACACAGTATATCAGAAGAAGACTTTCCAAAAATAGAAGAAGAAATGAAAAGGATAATCGAGCAAGATATAAAAATAGTTAGGAAAGAGATTACGAAAGATGAAGCAAAAGAAATATTTAAAGACCAACCATACAAACTTGAGTTGATTGATGAAATAGAAGATGATAAAGTCTCCATTTACATTCAAGGTGACTTTGTAGACTTATGTAGAGGGCCACATCTTCCTTCTACTGGTTATGTTAAACATTTTAAACTTTTATCAGTTTCCGGGGCCTATTGGCGTGGTGACGAAAAGAATAAAATGCTACAACGAATATATGGAACTGCTTTTGCAAAAAAGAAAGATCTAGACGATTATCTAAATATGTTAGAAGAGGCTAAAAAACGTGATCATAGAAAATTAGGTCCTCAATTAAATTTGTTTATGCTTCAGTCGGAGATGGCGCCAGGAATGCCGTTTATTCTACCAAACGGTAAGATCGTTCTAAACGAACTAATGGATTACTCACGAGAAGTTCATAAAAGATACGGCTACAGTGAAGTAGAAACTCCCCAGATAATGAATATTAAACTATGGCATCAATCAGGTCACTGGGATCATTACAAAGAAAACATGTTTTTTACCGAAAAAGAAGATATGCCGATGGCAGTAAAACCTATGAATTGTCCAGGTCATATTTTAATCTACAAAAACAACTTTGTAAGTTACAGAGACCTTCCAATAAGATTATTTGAATTTGGAAAAGTGCATCGCTATGAAAGAAGCGGTACCTTGCATGGTCTTTTTAGAGTAAGAGCATTCACTCAAGACGACGCCCATATATTTTGTACTAAATCGCAGATGGAACAAGAAATAATAAGGGTGATCGAACTTACCAACGAAATATATTCAACATTTGGATTTGACTATGAAGCAATTTTAAGTACCATGCCTGAAGATCACATGGGAGAGGTTGAAACATGGGATAGCGCAACTGAAGCACTAAAATTAGCCTTAGAAAAGTCTCAGATAAATTATAAAATAGCTGAAGGAGATGGAGCTTTTTACGGTCCTAAAATCGATTTTCATGTGACAGATTCTATAGGAAGAAAATGGCAATGCACTACCATACAACTTGATTTCCAGATGCCAGAGAGATTTGAAATGGTATATGCAAATGAAAAAGGTGAATATGAAAGACCCGTTATGATTCATAGAGCAATATTCGGATCATTGGAAAGGTTCTTTGGAATTCTGATAGAAAATTTTGCAGGAGAATTCCCAACTTGGCTTGCGCCTGTACAAGTAGCGGTTATCCCTGTTTCAGAAAAATTTAATGAAAAGGCCAAAGAATTTGCAAATCAATTAGAAAAAGAAAATATCAGAACTTATGTTAACGATACTGATTCCACAGTAAGTTACAAAATAAGAAACGAACAAATGAAAAAGGTACCGTACATGATAGTTTTTGGAGAGAAAGAGTTAGATTCTGATACTATTAACGTTCGAACAATTAAAGGCAAAACTGAAGAAAATATTTCAAGAGATCTTTTCATCGATAAAATTAAAGAAGAAATAGCAAGTAGAAGTTTAAACTTAAGTTTTTAAATATCTTTTTGAATAATTAATTATATTTTCTAATAGAGAAACAAAAAAGGAGCTAGTTAGTCTAACTAGTTCCTTTTCTTATTTTATTCATCTGCAGAATCATATTTTTTCAAAACCTCTTCACATTTACTGATAAAAGTTTCCAGAATTTTTGCCTGTTGCTTTACACTCTCAACTGCGTATTTTAAATACTCTAAACCCAAAGGTGTTATTGTATATACTTTCACAGGAGGACTCTTTGAAGTATCCCAATTAGGTATTATATATCCATAACTTTCCAATTCTGAAAGGATTCTGTAAATTCTCCCCATTTGACCAGTTCCTTCTATTTTTTCAATTCCCATGTCATTTAACTTCATTGCAATGTCATAACCATAAGTAGGTTCTTCTGCAATGATGAGAAGTATATAATTAGCTAAGAACCAGCCCTTACCCCTGCCTTTGCCTCTTCCGCCTTTTCCACGTCCTCCTCTATGATTTGCGCACATCTGATAAACTCCTTATTCGTGACAACATTTTGAATCTTCTGTATAATCTTGATCTTTCAGTTCATTTGATAAAGCCATTTGTATTATTTCTTTTAAATTACCATCCACACCTTTTATAACCTTGATATTATATTCCTCAAAAAAATCCAAAGCTTTCTTTCCAATATTTCTCACCACAATTAATTCAACATTTTTTTCGTGTAAATATTCAGGAATATCTCCAGGGGAATGTGCTTGGAAGGGGTTTTCTTCAATCTCAAATGAGTAAGTTTTGTTATCTTTTAACTCTACAAACGCAAAATAAGGAGCGCGACCAAAATGTTCACTGATTCTTGATTCTTCTTTGTTGTTTTCTATTAAGGGAATAGCTATTTTCATTTTATTTCCTCCTACATTTTTAAAATTCTTGCAGTTTTTTTGATTTCAAAAAATCAATATTTTCTTTTGCATTTCCATCTGATGCTATATAAGCTTTTATATTTCCAACTTTTAAAGCTTGTAGAGCGTTTTGCCCTATATTCTTTGAAATGACAGCTTCTACATTTCTTGCAGATAATTCGTTAACTATTTTTGTTCCTGCTCCATGCTCTTGCTGCATTTCATGAGAAATAAATTCATAAGAATCATTATCGGTGTTATAAATTAAGAAATAAGCTGTCCTAGCGAATCTTTCGCTAACTTTGGAATTCAAAGAATCCATTTCTGTAGGTATCGCTACTATCATATTCTACCTCCTAACTTCGTTTGTTACTAAATTTAAAAACGCCTAACCACTTTTAATCCTCCCCGAAGGGTTTGCCAGAACTGCCTTGCAGTTTTAGATATGTTTGAGAGATCTCAATTTCTAAAGTTTTTATCGCTTGTTTTAAAAGAATTTATCTAAAATTCTCAAATAAATATCTTTTGTAGCTTTTGCTGCTATTGAATTTTCATACAAAATTATAGGTTTAGCTTCTTTTGTTGCCACATTTACCATTTCATCAAACGGGATTTTTCCTAAAAGGTCTATATTTTCAGAAAAACACCACTCCTCTAACGTAGAGCTTACTGATTCGTTTAAATCAAATTTATTTATAACTACAGCGAACTTAACCCTCATTTTTTTCAATGTGTCAACCATTCTTTTGAGGTCATGAAATCCTGAAAGAGTAGGTTCTGTAACCACAATCGCTAAATTTACTCCCGCAACAGATGAAGTTGCAGGACAACCAATTCCAGGAGCTCCGTCTATTATGATAACATCTTTTTTGGATTTTTCCGCTTCTGAATAGGATTTCTTTCTAACTTCTGCTACTAATCCTCCTGAAGTTTCTTCGCCTGGTTTTAAATCACCATGAACTAAAATTCCTCTTGAACATTGTGATTTATAATAATTACCCGCAAGATTTTCTATCAGGTTAATTGCTTTTTCAGGGCAGGTAAGTACACAAAGTTTACATCCTTCGCATGCGTATTCGTTGATGACATATTTATCCTCTTTGAAATCAATTGCTTCAAACCTACATTTATCCTTGCACATGCCACAATTAGTACACTTCTGGTAGTTTATTTTTGCTTTCTTGCCTCCATAATATTTATAGTCTTCTATTATTTCTAAAGGAGATAACAACAAATGTAAATTAGAGGCATCAACATCACAATCACTCATAACAGGATTTTCAAACAGATAACATAAAGAGGCTGATAAAGTTGTTTTCCCTGTTCCGCCTTTTCCACTAACAACAGCTATTTGTTTCATTTTATCACCTCTATTATATTTTCAAATAAAACTTCGAAATTCTTGTAGAGCTCTTCAGATTTGTCTACAATTAAGAACCCTTGAGAGTACCATTTGGCTATATTTTTATCGAACTCAATTTTCATAAGTAAAGTGATATCTTCTGATTCAATATAATCTTCTAACTCAAAAAAGGAAGGATCATAACGATTAATTACAACCCCAAACGCAATTCCCATTTCTCTTACCAAAGATACAGCCAATTTTAAGTCATGTAAACCAAAAGGTGAAGACTCGGTTACTAAAATTGCAAAATCTACGTTTTGCAAAACTTCCACAACTGGACACGAGGTTCCAGGAGGGGCATCAATTATCGTTACATCATAATTATTAGAAATGTATTTTTTCAGTTCTCTAACGATTCTTACGCCTGAAGGTTCTCCTATATTCATAAGTCCCATGCCAAAATCAAAAAAATTGGATGTTCCAAATTTAATTTGTCCAATACTTTTTGATACTTCATCAATTGCGTTTAGCGGACAAACTTCAGAACAAACTCCACAACCATGGCATAAGTGTTGAAAAACAAAAACCCCTTTTTCAAAAACGTTTATAGCACCAAATTGACATTCTTTTGCACATAAACCACACAAAGTACAAGTCTCTTTATTTACTTTGGGAATAAATATATTCACAGACTTTTCTTTTTCGAATGTAATGTTATAAAATAAGTGATCATTCGGCTCTTCAACATCTGCATCTAAGAGCAAAACTTTCCTATTTTTTGAAAGAACTTTAGCTAAGTTTGTAGATATTGTAGTTTTGCCAGTTCCGCCCTTGCCACTTAAAACTGCTATCTTCAACGACAAATTAATCTCTCCTTCAAACGTTGAATTGTAAAAGCTTGCACAACTCATTTTTATTCAAAAAATGAGTTGTGCTATGGTGATAAACTTATTCTTCTTTCCCAGTACTGCCAGTCTCTTTTAATATTTTTTCTATGTAGTTTAATTCTTCTTGTAAGTACTGTCTTTTCAGCTCTAACAAAGCTCTGTCATCTCTTAAGGAAGAAGCCGGATAGTCATATGCCCCTGCCCATCTACCATATCCCCTAGGTCCAGGACCCCAACCATGTCTATACCCATGTCTATGTCTGTGTCTATACCCGCCTCCATATCCTCTGCCGCACCATCCATATCCTCTACCTGTCATAGGGCCTAAACCCCAGGGACCTGTTCCATCTAGATTTGGCATGATATTACCTCCTTTCATATATATGATTATTTCATATATATTATATCATAATAATTTCTTTTGTCAATAATCCGAAGTAGATTTTATTTAATTTTTGAATAAAGGTTAACATAATTAAAAATCTTGTGGTGTAAAAATAGTATAAAAGTAGAAAAAACATTTTGTTTTTTTATTCTTTTAGTGTAAAATGGTATTAGTACCGTTAACGTTACCAAAAAAATATTTCCAAAAAAGGTTATAATTGGAATTGATGAGCGACTTAATATATTCTGTAAAAGGTGGTGATTAAGTTAACTCAAGCAAAGTTTGTAACTCTCAAAGATATTGCCGAAAAAGCTGGAGTATCTGTAAATACTGTTTCCAGAGCGTTGAATAATAAACCAGATATCAATCCTAAAACAAAAGAAAAGATTGAAAAAATAGCAGATGAACTCGGTTACGTTAAAAATTCTTATGCTACAATGTTAAAATCTCAAGTAAGTAATACTATCGGCGTTATTGTTCCAGATAGCTCCAACCCATTTTTCTCTGAAGTGTTTAAAGGTATTGATAGAGCAGCAAAAGAAAAAGACTATCAGATAATAATGATGAACTCTGAAGGATTATACGAAAATGAAGAACAATTTATTCGAACTCTTCTTGAACGAAGAGTTGATGGTATACTTCTATTTCCGATGCAGAAAAGTTATGAAGATATAAAAGAGTTGATAAGGGAACGCTTTCCCATAGTTTTAGTTGGAAGAGAATATGACGGTTGGGATGTAGATCAAATATATAGTGATGAAGTAAAAGGTGGTTATATTGCCACTAAATATTTGATAGAAAAAGGTTGCAAAAGGATAAAGATGATAACTGATGAATTATACAATTCAGCCTCATTTGGAAGAGTAGAAGGTTATAAAAAAGCACTTAAAGAAAAAGGAAAGAAAGTACAAGATCAAGATATCAAGATTTGTGACAAAATACATGAAGGCTACCACATTCAAGCTGGATACGATGAAGTAACAAAAATGCTAAAACAAAAAGAAATATTTGATGGAATATTTTGTTACAATGACCTTATAGCTTATGGAGCTATAAAGGCATTGAAAGAACATGGAATAAGAATACCGAAGGATGTTCGAATAGTAGGATACGATGACATTACCTTTTCTAGTTTGATCGAACCTGAATTAACTACTATTAGAGTTAAGAAAGAAGAAATGGGATATGAAGCTTTTAACATGCTTTATAAAAGAATAAAATCTGATAGAATAAGCAATTCTTTTGTTAAAAAGATTCTTGATGTTGAACTTATTATTAGAAAATCTGCTTAAGGAGGGGTGAATGTGGCAGAACTAAGATGGAATCCGTTATTAAAAACATGGACAATTGTTGCTGATAATAGACAAAACAGGCCCCATCTCCCGGAAGATTGGTGTCCATTTTGTCCCGGCCCTGGGAAAAAAGTTCCTGAAAACTACGATGTTTACGCTTATGACAACGACTTTCCTGCATTAAAATTAGAACCTGACGAACCAAATGTGAAAGGCACGGAGTTGTATAAAGTTGAAAAAAACTACGGAAAATGTGAAGTAATCTTATACTCTCCTGATCACAATACAACGTTACCTCAATTATCAATTGAACATATATATAAACTTGTTAATCTTTGGGTTGATAGATTCAACGAGTTATCTAAAGACGAAAAAATTAAATACATTTTTCCCTTTGAAAATAGAGGAAAAGAAGTAGGAGTGACGATGCTTCATCCTCATGGTCAATTATATGCATATTCATGGCTTCCATTGAAGATAAAGGTGGAACTCGATAGTTGTAAAGAATATTACGAAGGCAATGAAAGATGTCTTATTTGCGATATGAATAAAGAGGAAAAAGATTTTAAAAAGCGCATGCTTTTTGAAAATGATTCTTTCCTTGTTTATCTTCCTTTTTTCACCGATTATCCCTATGGTGCTTTTATTGTAAGTAAATATCATAAGGGAAACCTTTCAGAGTTCACAGACAAAGAAAAATGGGATTTAGCTGATGCTTTAAAATTATTGACAGGAGGTTTCGATACACTTTTTGATAAGCCTTTTCCTTATATGATGAATGTTCATCAAACACCTGTAAACGTTAAAGAATATAAAGATTCTAATAAATACTATCATTTCCATATAGAATTTTATCCGCCGCTTCGAGACAAGGACAAAATAAAATGGTACGCGTCAAGTGAAATGGGTGCATGGGCTGCAGCTAATACTCTTGCTGTAGAAGAAACGGCGGTAACTTTAAGAAATGCCATAGAAGAATTTAAAAAAAGAGGTTGAAACAATGAACTTAACAACTAAATTTCAAAATATCTATGGAAGAACAGAAAGAACAATTTATCATTTTTTTTCACCTGGAAGGATTAACTTAATAGGGGAGCATATCGATTATAATGGCGGATACGTTCTTCCTGGAGCAATTAATCTTGGAATATATGGAGCTATGTCTCCAAGAAATGATGAAAGGATACATTTAAAATCTATCGATTTTTCTAGTGAATTAGAAGTAGATTTAAACAAAACTATAGAATATAAAAGCGAAGATGGCTGGGGCAACTACGCAAAAGGTGTAATCAAATTTCTATTGGAAGACGGATATTCATTGAAAGGCTGTAATATATTGATAAAGGGAGACCTTCCCCATGGTGCCGGTCTTTCATCTTCAGCAGCTTTAGAAGTTCTGATTGGATACATGTTACTATTTCTCATCCAAAAACCAGAAGAAATAGACAAAAAATACCTTGCATTATTGGGACAAAGAGTAGAAAATAAATTTATTGGCGTTAACTCAGGCATAATGGATCAATTCACTGTGGCTAACGCAAAGAAAGATCACGCCTTATTATTAAATACACAAAATCTTTTGTATGAACATATACCTTGTTACTTAAATGGATATTCTTTAGTTATAATGAATACCAACAAAAGAAGAGAACTAGCTACTTCAAATTACAATCAAAGAAGACAAGAATGTGAAAATGCTTTAGAAACTATAAAAAAAGAAAAAAAAGAGAACATAAATAATTTGTGTGTGTGTACACTTGATGATTTAAAATACATAAAAAATGAAATTGAATACAAAAGAGCAAAGCATGTTATAACAGAAAATCAGAGAGTTATCAAGGCTGCAGAGTTGTTGAAGATCAACGATTTAAAAGGTTTTGGTGAGCTATTAGTTCAATCTCATAATTCTTTAAAATATGACTACCAAGTAACAGGATTTGAATTAGATACAATTGTGGAAGAGGCTTTAAAAACGCCTGGGTGTATTGGTGCACGAATGACTGGAGCAGGATTTGGAGGATGTGCTATAGCTTTGGTTGAGAACAATAATGTAGAATCTTTCATAAAAATCGTGTCTAAAAATTATCATGAAAAAACAAAATTAAAGCCAGAATTTTATGTAACTACACTTGAAAATGGAGTTAGACAGCTCTAGCTTATCAAATAAACACTCTAAAAAACTTGAATAAATATGAATTATTTGTTTTAAAAGATAACCCCTTGTTAACAAGGGGTTATTTATTTACAAATTTTTTAAGAAAAAGAGAAAAATACAGATATTTTTAGTTAATCCATTCTATTTCATTTTAATTTCTTCTAAACACCTAAAAACCAATTTTGCTTTTAATGTAAACATCGATATAATTGTATTGGTATCGTTAACGGTATCGATAAATAATCTACTACAATCTTTCTAGTATTTTTCACTTTTTTAAAATGATAAAATTTTCTTATTTACTCGTATTATTTGTTGTAAACTTAGATTTTACTTCTCAAAAAATACTCATGTGAAAAAAGTCAAGGAGGCTAAGAATGAAGAATATACGTTTATCAATTATTTTATTTCTTTTGTTAGGAGGTATCTTTTCTACAATGTTTTCTTCTTCATATTCCAAAGAATTACAAGGACACTTAATAAAAGGTGCAGATATTTCCACATTATATGAAATAGAATCTTACGGTGGTAAATATTTCCAAAATGGTTTAGAAAGAGACCTTCTAGATATTTTACAAGAAAATGGTTTTAATTGGATAAGGTTAAGGCTTTGGGTGGATCCGGACAACAAAGGCGGAGGTAATTGTGGTTTAGAAAGAACTCTAGCCATTGCAAAAAGAGCAAAAGATAAAGGATTTAAGTTTTTATTAGATTTCCATTATAGCGATTGGTGGGCTGATCCAGGAAAACAAGAAATACCAGAAGCTTGGGAAAATCTATCTTTTGAAGAGCTAAAATTAGCTGTTTACGAATATACAAAAGATGTAATAACTATATTAAAGAATGAGGGAGCTCTTCCAGATATGGTACAGATTGGAAACGAAATCAGAAGCGGTATTCTATGGCCTTATGGAAAAACTTGGGCTGCAGCTGGCGAAGAAGTTGGTGGATTTGAGGGGCTTGCAACACTGTTGAACTCAGGAATCCAAGGAGTTAAAGATAGTCTTTCAAAAGATGAAGAGGTTCTTATTATGCTTCATACAGATCAAGGTGGAGATAATGGAGCAGCTAGATGGCTCTTTGACGGCATAATTGGACAGGGAGTAGAATTCGATATTATAGGTCTTTCGTATTATCCATATTGGCATGGAACCATAGATGATCTCAAATACAATATGAAAGATATCACCCAAAGATACGATAAAGATGTTATTATAGCTGAATTTGCTTATGCTTGGACCTTAGAAAATGGTGATAATCATCTTAATATCTTTGGAGAAGAACAGGCAAGAATTGCGGGATTTCCTGCATCTGTTGAAGGACAGAAACAAGCAATTAATGCTGTTATGGAAGCAGTGAATCAGGTTCCAAACGGTAGGGGAGTTGGTGTTTTTTACTGGGAACCCGCTTGGATTCCAGTAGAGGGGGTAGGCTGGAAAACAGGAGAAGGCAACGCTTGGGATAATCAAACATTGTTTGATTTTGGGGGCAACGCTCTTGATTCTTTAAAATATTTTGGCATGTGGGAAAAGTAGCGATACAGAATACAATTTTTTAGAATTTTATGAAATAAACTTCGATGGGTACAAGGGCGGAGCTCCCGCCAGCTTCGTTTACTATAATATAAGAATATAACTTAAATTTTTTTAAAAATTAAAAACACTCTTATTCCTTTATTAAAGATATATTTAGAACTTTTAAAGTAGTTTAATAAAAATTACGCTAAGGAGGATGTAAAGATGAAAAAGTTTGTTGCCGTTTTATTACTTGTAACATTATCGATAACTTCTTTGTTTTCAGTAACCTTAACTGTTTGGAGTTCAGAAAAACAACAAGATTTCATTCGCAAGGTTGGTCAAGAGTTTACCAGAGATACAGGAGTAACAGTTGAAGTTCAACAGATTACTTTTGGAGATATTAAAACTAAGTTTCTTACGGCAGCACAAGCTGGCGAAGGGCCAGATATTATAATAGGAGCTCAAGATTGGTTAGGAGAACTTGTTGTTAACGGATTGTTAGAACCAATTCCAAGATCTGCTTTAGAACTTGATAAATTTGCAGAATCTGGAATTCAAGCATTTACTTATGAAGGTGTTTTATATGGAGTACCTTACGCTATAGAAAGTCAAGCACTATTTTATAACAGAGATTATATAAGTGATGATGAAGTTCCAACAAACATTAATGATTTAAAAAGAATAGCAAAACAATTTACTACACCGGATACCGCTGGATTCCTTTTTTCTGCAGGAGAATTATACTATTCTTACGCTTTCATTTCGGCTTTGGGAGGATATGTATTTAAGTACGATCCAAAAACCGGTTACGATGTTTCAGATATTGGATTAAACAATGAAGGAGCTATTAAAGCAGCCTATTTGATTAAAAGTTTCTTTGATGAAGGTATTATTCCTTATGGTGTAAACTATAACATTGTAGATTCAATGTTTTTAGATGGTTTAGCAGCAATGATAATTAATGGACCTTGGGCAGTGAAATCTTATCTTGACGCAGGAATCGATTTCGGGGTTATTCCATTAACAAAAATAGAAGTAGAACCAGGTAAAACAATGAAACCTTTTGTCGGAGTCCAAGCGTTAATGATCAATTCTAAGTCTTCTAATAAGGCTTTTGCAATGGAATTTGTTATTAATTATCTCGCTACAGCAGAAGGAATATATGAATTCTATATAGCAGATCCAAGATTACCATCGAGGACTGATGTTGTTCAAATAATTGAAGAACAAGGCGGACCCGTGCCTGCAAATATCGTTGCAGCATTCACTGAAAGTGCTGCAGGAGGAGATCCTATGCCAAATATTCCTGAAATGGCTGTAGTATGGTCTCCGATGGATGATGCGTTAAGTAATATAATTAACGGGATACAAAAACCTGAAGAGGCTCTTAATGATGCAGTATCTAAGATAAAAGCTGGTTTAAAATAAGTTTTAAAAAGACTTATTATCGATTATTTTGTAGGGTGTTTATTTAATTCGAATATTTTGCTAATGAAAAATTTCAAAAAAAGTTTCGAAGTTAATTGGGTTATGGGGCGCAGATTTCTTTAATAATTTAATAGGCAAGGTCGGGCAACTTATTTCAAACACTCAGATTCCCAATTTGTATCTCTTGCAACTAAAAAACTTTGAAATTATTAATGATTACAATGCTGCGCCCTCCCCCTCACCTTCGTTAAATGTACCGAAAAAGCTAAAGAAACTAACAATCAATAAGGAATAAAAAAGGAGAAACTTTTACAAAAATCTAAATCTAAAATACCTACATGACTTGATTTTTATAATTCCTAAAGTGATTAATAAAATATTTTTTTAGGAGGATGTTAAGTGAAAAACAAATACAACCCAATTTGTAAAAAAGCTCCACATTTTCTCCATGGAGCGGATTATAATCCTGATCAATGGCTCAAGTATCCTGAAGTTCTTGAAGAAGACATCAGACTTATGAAACTTGCTAAGTGTAATGTTATGTCTGTAGGGATTTTTGCATGGAGCACTCTTGAACCTGAAGAAGGAAAGTTTAATTTTGAATGGTTGGACGAAGTTATTGATCGATTGTATAAAAATGGAATCTACACCATCCTTGCAACACCAAGTGGTGCTAGACCCCCATGGATGGCTCAAAAATATCCCGAAGTCTTAAGAGTTGGTCCAAATAGAGTAAGAAATCTGTTTGGAGCACGTCATAATCATTGTTATACCTCTCCTATTTACAGAGAAAAAGTTAGAATAATGAATACAAATCTTGCAGAAAGGTATTCAAAACACCCTGGGGTAATCATGTGGCATGTATCAAATGAGTATGGAGGAGAATGTCATTGTGACCTTTGTCAAGAAGCTTTTAGAAATTGGTTAAAAGATAAATACGGAACTCTTGATAATCTTAATCATGCATGGTGGACTCCTTTCTGGAGTCATGTTTACACCGATTGGTCACAGATTGAATCACCTGCGCCACATGGAGAAAATCTAGTACATGGGCTAAATTTAGATTGGAAAAGATTCGTAACTCATCAAACTGTTGACTTTTTTAAGCATGAGATCAAACCATTAAAAAAGATAAATCCAGAATTGCCAGTTACAACTAATTTTATGGGAATATATGAAGGACTAGATTACTGGAAGTTTGTCGACTATTTAGATGTGGTATCTTGGGATAATTATCCACGATGGCACAGAACTGACGATGATTCAGATTTAGCTTGTGAAGTAAGTATGGTACATGATCTGAATAGATCTTTAAAAGGTGGAAAACCATTCATGTTGATGGAAAGCACTCCAAGTATGACGAATTGGATGGCTGTTAGCAAATTAAAAAGACCTGGAATGCATTTACTTTCTTCTATTCAAGCGGTCGCTCATGGTTCTGATACAGTTCAATATTTTCAATGGAGAAAAAGCAGGGGTTGCAGTGAAAAGTTCCACGGTGCTGTTGTTGATCATTGTGGGCACGAAAATAATCGAGTGTTTAGAGATGTTCAAGAAGTTGGAGAAACTCTTAAGAAATTAGATGAAGTAATTGGAACTACCGTGAAACCAGAAGTCGCCATCATTTTTGATTGGGAAAACCGTTGGGCTATGAAAGATGCAAAAGGACCAAGAAATATTGGAATTCATTATGAACAAACAGTTGTAAGTAATTATAAACCATTCTGGAAAAATGGTATTCCTGTTGATGTAATTAATATGGACTGTGATTTTTCAAAATATAAACTACTTATCGCTCCTATGTTGTATATGGTTAGACCTGGAGTTGCTGAAAGAATCGAAGAATTTGTAAAAAATGGTGGTACTTTTGTTGCAACTTATTGGTCTGGGATTGTTAATGAAACTGATTTATGTTTCTTAGGGGGATTCCCTGGACCTCTAAGAAAAGTCCTTGGGATCTGGGCTGAAGAAATTGACGCACTTTACGATGGAGAAGAAAGGCTCGTTTCTTTTAATGAAGATAATGAACTTGGGTTAAAGGGCGATTATAAGGCAAAAGAGCTGTGTGATCTAATTCATTTAGAAGGAGCTCGAAGCTTGGCAACTTACAAAGAAGATTTCTACGCAGGAAGGCCCGCTTTAACAGTAAATGATTTTGAAAAAGGCAGATCTTATTACATAGCGTCAAGAAACGAAGAAAAGTTTAATGATATGTTCTACGGTAAACTTATTCAAGAACTTAATTTAAGAAAAACCGTTGACACAGAACTTCCCCATGGAGTAACAGCTCAAATGAGAACAGACGGAGAAAACGATTATGTATTCTTGATGAATTTTGGTAATAAAGAAAGCACAGTAACTTTAGACAATTTTGATTACACGGATTTGTTGACAGGAGAAAAAGCATCTAAAGAAGTAAAGTTACCAACTTATGGTTTAAAGATTTTAAAAAGAAGATCCATTTAAAGTTATCTTGTACGTGTATAAATGCGGCAAATTGTTCGTCAAACTAATAAGGGGGTAAAAACAAAATGAAAGTTAAAGTTAAACCTTTTTTTTACCTAGTTGTATTTCTATTGACAATATTTTTTAGTGTGGAAATTTATGCAAGTAATTACTTGATAGGCGATCCGTTACCAGATGCCCCCGACCAAGCCTATAGAGGTAATTACAGAGTTGGCGTGAGAACTCTGGAAATTGTAAACGAAAATCAATTAGATATATTAAACTACTCTAGAGATAATCCTGATCCCCGTTATGACCGGAAGTTAAAATTAGAGGTCTGGTATCCTGCGGATATTCCAGAACGCAGGAAAGAATTGACTACTTATCTTGACTATCAATTCGGTGATTATCCTGAAGAGCCCATAGTCTACCAGGGAAGGGCCCTTCGAAATGCGCCGGTTCATAAAGAAGATTCTGGCTATCCTTTAGTAATTGTCTCACATGGATATCCTGGTACTAGATTAATGATGTCCTATTTGACTGAAAATCTTGCTTCTAAAGGATATGTTGTTGTAGCCATAGATCACACTGACTCAACTAGTATTGATCAAAAAGCTTTTTCCAGTACATTATTAAATCGCCCTTTAGACATTTTATTCACACTGGATAAAATTGCGGAAATGGGAAGAGAAGATAGTGATAGTTTCCTTGCTGGAATGGTTGATGCGGACCATACTGCCCTTATCGGTTATTCCATGGGAGGATATGGTTCAATAAATGCAGCAGGTGCTGGATTTAGCGAAAATGCTGTTAATTCACCTTGGGGAGTACCCGGTGGGCATCTAAAAATCAGACAATCGGGTCAAGAAATTTTTGAAAAATCTATAGATAAAAGAATTAAAGCAATATTTGTAATGGCTCCCTGGGGTGCAGCACAATTTTGGGATAAAGAAACAATGAAAGGTTTAAAAGTACCTTCATTTTATGTTGTTGGTGATGAAGATGATGTAGCAGGATATGAAAATGGTGTCAAACTTTTTTACGACTGGGCTGTAAATTCAGAGAGATATATGTTAGTTTTTAGAAATGCTAGACATAATATTGCACCTAATGCGTATGATTCCTCGGGTGCATTGAATTCAGTTGAAATGACTGCGTCTGAGTTGATGCGTTTTAATGAACCATCTTGGGATAACAGGCATATAAATAATATCATACAGCATTTTGCAACAGCATTTTTGGGTATATATTTAAAAGGCGAAAATTATCAAGACTATCTGGACTTAATACCCATTTCAAATGAAGGCAAATGGTCTCAAGATAAAAATGGTAATTTTAAAGATGATCATACACACTGGAAAGGTTTCCCAGAGAGGACAGCAATAGGTTTAGAATTCTATCATAGTAGTCCTGATAATGGCCTAAAATAATTAAATTTAGTAATTTAATAAATTGATAGTGTCGAAAAAGCTTATAGTTAGGAGGTAAAGGGCTTCTAAAGTAAGCTTTAAAAGTAAGTCGGATTGTATGTTTTTGAATTTCTAAAGGGAGTATTCAAAATTATCTAGGAGGTGTATGTATGAAAAAGCGTTTTTCAGTTTTTATGCTGGTGGTTTTATTTTTGGGAATTGTTAATGCTGCAGGACTTTCTGGCAAGATAACCATCTGGTGTTGGGATCCAAACTTTAATGTTGCTATTATGGAAGAGGCAGCCGCTAGATATACAAAGATCAATCCTAACGCTCAAATTGAAATTGTTAGTATGGCGAAGGAAGACGTAGAACAAAAGCTAAATACTATTTTAGCATCTGGTGTTAAAAAAGGTCTGCCTGAGATTGTATTAATTGAAGACTATAATGCTAAAAAATATTTAGAATCGTATCCAGGCGCATTCGCTGATTTGACAAAACATTTTAACTATGATGAATTTGCTCCTTACAAGCTTGAATTCATGACAATTAAAGATAAGGTCTATGGAGTTCCATTTGATTCTGGTGTAGCTGGATGGTTTTACAGAAGAGACTACTTTGAACAGGCTGGGATAGATCCTAGTAAGTTGGATAACATTACAATGGACGAATATATTGAATTAGGTAAAATAGTTAAGGAAAAAACAGGGAAATATATGCAAGCTGGAGATCCATATGATGGTGGTCTTATGAGAACATTATTACAATGTGCTGGTACTTGGTATTTTGATGAAAAAGGACAACCAAACTTTGTAAATAACCCTGCCATGGTCGAAGCTGTCAATGTCTATAAAAAAATGGCTGATTCTGGAATTTCAAAAGAAGTGACTGGCTGGAATGAATGGGTAGCCGCTTTTAATGGTGGTGAAGTAGCTTCAGTTATCACAGGTGTTTGGATTATTGGTTCGATAAAAGCAGAACCTTCTCAAAGTGGGAAATGGGGTGTGCTGCCAGTTCCAAGATTGAATGTACAAGGGGCAGTAAACGCCTCTAACCTGGGTGGATCAAGTTGGTATGTATTACAAAATTCAGAAAATAGAGATTTAGCAATAGATTTCTTGAAAGAAATTTATGCAAAAGATGTAGATTTTTATCAAAAAATATTAATTGATAGAGGAGCTATTGGGACATGGCTTCCTGCACAAAAAGGAGAAGCATATGTAGCCCCGGATCCATTCTTTGGTAATCAAAAGATTTATGTAGATTTTGCAAAATGGATGGAAATGATCCCACCAGTAGATTATGGTATATACACCTACGAAGCTGATGCTGCAATTATGGGAATAATGCCAGATGTATACAGTGGAAAATTGTCCGTAGTAGAAGCTCTTAAACGGGCTGAAGAACAGTGTAAAAATCTTATAGGGCTATAATTTAGAAATAGAAGGCCCTGAAAAGGGCCTTCCTTCATTATACTCTACCTAATTAAAAGTTTTAATGAGATGTAGTTTTTAAATCGCGACTATATTAATGTTTGTTAATATTATGAAAGTGTGGATCTCAAATTTTTAACAAAAGGAGGCTTAAAAATTATGGCTAATGGATTCGAAAAAAGTCGAAATAAATGGGGATGGGTTTTTATAAGCCTTTCTATTATTTTTATTGGATTGTTTATTTTTTATCCTTTGATATACTCTTTATATTTGTCTTTTTTCTCTACCAAAGGGGCAATGAAAAATTTTGTAGGTTTTGGTAACTACAAAAGGTTATTTCAGGACAATTATTTTATTTTGTCTGTTAAAAACATTCTTGTGATATTAGTTATTCAAGTACCAATAATGCTGTTTTTAGCGCTTATTTTTGCGTTTCTACTTAATGATCCAAAGTTAAAATTTAAAGGGGTTTTTAGAACTGCCCTTTTCTTGCCAGCAGTTAGTTCTCTAATTGCATATAGTGTGGTTTTTAAAATGATGTTTTCCTCTGAAGGTTTAATCAATAACATGTTAATGAAAATGCACATTATTAAGGAACCTATCAGGTGGTTACTTGATCCTTTTTGGTCGAAAGTAACTTTAATTATTGCAATGACATGGCGGTGGACAGGATATAATATGATGTTGTATTTGGCTGGTCTTCAAAATATTCCTCAGGAAATTTATGAGGCTGCAGAAATTGATGGAGCGGGAAAAGTTGCTCAATTTTTTAAGATCACTATTCCCCTATTAAAGCCTATTATTTTGTTTACGACTATTCTCTCAACGATAGGAACTCTTCAGCTGTTTGACGAACCTATGATGTTGGCTGCAGGTGTAACTACAGGTTCTAGTGTAGGTCCAGGAAATTCATTGTTAACTCCATCAGTTTATATTTACAATGTTAGTTTTAAGTATGTTCCAAATTTTGGTTATGCTTCAGCTATCTCTTACATGATAGTTATAATCTCAGTCATCTTATCGCTTATTCAGTTCAAAGTGGCAGGTGAAGAAAAGTGAAAAGAAAAATCACTTATACTTTTATATACATAATTTTAACAATTGCGGCATTTATTTCTGTTTTCCCATTTTATTGGATGATAGTAGGTAGCACAAATAAGTCTGTAGACGTAAACAAAGGAAAGCTAACGTTTGGAACCCATTTTCTCACTAATTTTAAAAACTTGGTTAACAATTACAATTTGGGGGAAGTTTTATGGAATTCCATTCAAGTATCATTTTTTGTAGTGGTATTCTCGTTGATTGTTTCTTCTATGGCTGGTTATGGATTCGAAATGTATAAATCTAAGGGCCGTAATTATGTCTATGGTGCTGTTTTGCTAACAATGATGATTCCATTTGCTGCATTGATGGTCCCAGTCTTTAAATTAATGTCCTTTTTCAATTTAATAGACTCTCTCTGGGGAGTCATTCTACCAATGATTCCTTCAGTATTTTTAATCTTTTTCTTTAGACAGAATTTTCAGCAATATCCTAAAGAAATTATTATGGCAGCCAGAGTAGATGGAGCAAGTGAACTTAGAATCTTTTTTTCAATTGTTATGCCATCAATGAAAGCGACATACGCTGCAGGGGCTATCTATGCCTTTTTAACAAGCTGGAATGCATATTTGCAACCTTTGGTCATTATACAAACTCAAAAAAATCGAACGATGTCTTTGTTTATTGCAAATTTAGCTTCAGGATATCAACCGGATTTCGGATTAGTAATGACTGCAGTTGTTATAGCCACATTGCCTACCCTTATTTTGTTTTTTGCACTTCAGAAACATTTTGTACAAGGCATTTTGGGTTCTGTAAAGCAATAACTTAGTTTATAGTTTTTATTAAATATAAATGTATCAAAGAAATAAGAAGCATAGTTGTTCTTATCATACTTTTCTCAAGAATTTTATATAAACGATAAAATTATTTTTGTTTTATATTGCTACTTTATTTATATATTATAATTTTCGAAACGTCATGGAAGACTTATTTTCTAAAAAATAAAAAGACGCTCCTTAGTGAGCGTCCTTGATTTATTTAGATAGAAGAAAATGTTATTCTTGTTTGGCGTTATTTTCAATAATCTTTACTATTGTTTTTGAAGCTAGTTTCATATCTTCCACTGGAATTAATTCAAATCTGCTGTGGAAATTATATCCACCTGTAAAGATATTTGGGCACGGTAATCCCATATAGGAAAGTCTTGCCCCGTCCGTTCCGCCTCTTATAGGTTTTATTATAGGTTCGATTCCTAGATCAATCATTGACTTTTTTGCTAGTTCGATAATTTCCATATGTGGTTCTATCTTTTCTCTCATGTTATAATAGCTATCAGTTATTTCAATTTTGATTATCTCTCTACTGTATTTGTAATTTAGAAATTTGACAATCTCCTGAAATAATTGTTTTTTAGCTTCGAATTTGGTTTTTGAATGATCTCTTATGATATATTCTACTTCTGCATAATCAACCGTACCGTTTAGTTTTGTTAAGTGGAAGAAACCTTCATACTTTTCTGTATATTCTGGTTTTTCATTAACTGGAAGCATATTTTCTATTTCAAATGCAATTCTTAAGGCGTTTATCATGACATCTTTTGCTGTACCTGGATGTACATTTTTACCGTAAATTTTTAATTTAACGCTTGCAGCATTAAAGTTTTCGTATTCTAATTCTCCAAGAGGCCCTCCATCAACTGTATATGCAAAATCTGCCCCAAAACCTTTAATATCAAAAAAATCTGTTCCTCTTCCAATTTCTTCATCTGGAGTAAAAGCTATTTGAACATTTCCATGTTCAATTTCTGGATGATTCACTAGATACTCAATAGCGCTCATAATAGCAGCAATTCCTGCCTTATCGTCTGCCCCTAAAAGTGTAGTTCCGTCAGTAGTAATTAATTCTTTTCCCTTTAACTTTTCTAAAAACGGAAATTCATCAACTGTCGTTGTATACTCGTCATTTAATCTAATATTTCCACCTTGGTATAAGAAGATTTTTGGATTGGTGCATTTACCGTCTAAATCTGGTGAGGTATCCATATGACCTATAAATCCTATAGACGGAACTTCTTTTTGTGTGTTAGATTTTAGCGTAGCATAAACATAACCATGCTCGTCCTGTTTTGCATTTTCTAATCCCAACTCTTTCAATTCTTGGACTAATAATCTACCTAGCTCTAATTGACCAGCTGTACTTGGCACAGTTGTACTTGATTCATCAGATTTTGTATCTATAGCAATGTATGTCTTAAACCTTTCTACAATATCCTTCATTTTTTCCTCCTTGAAAAGGTTGAAAATACCCGCTTAAGAATTCCTGAAACTAAAAATTTTTCCACCTATTACTTGCAACTGTTTACAAAAGCATTGATTATTTCCTGGTGTACCTTTATTTGACAAGCCATTTTTTCTGGATGCCATTGTACCCCTAAAACAAATCTTTTTGAATTTGTGCCTTTAAGTTCTATAGCTTCACATAAATTATCTTCCACCGAAGTAGCAACAACTCTCAAACTAGGAGCAACAGTTTCAACTGCTTGATGATGATATGAATTCACACCTATTACGTTTGTTTTTGTTATGCTGTATAATAAACTGTCTTCTTCAATCTGAATGTAATGAGATACTTCACAAGCAGGATAATTAATCAATGAATGTTGTTCAAATCCGCTTGCAGGAAGATGTTGGTAAAGAGTACCTCCTAAGGCGACATTCATTACCTGTGCACCTCGACAAATTCCTAATAGTGGTTTGTCAGTGTTCTCTACAATGTACTTTGCACAAAATAGATCTTGTTTATCGCGCTTAGGGATAATTAAACTAACTTCTGAAACTGCCCTCTTTTTGTAGTATTTAGGATCTATATCCTCACCACCACTTAAAATAAGCCCATCGACATTATCTAACATCTCTTTTACAATTTCTAAATCATCGATAATAGGTATAATTACAGGTATACCTCCAGCTCTGATTACTGCGATAACATATTCATCCGCCAGTGAATGAACCTCTTGTAATGGATTGCCACTTTGTTCATCTGTAGCCTTTTGATACTTGTAACTTGAACTTATCCCAATAATAGGCTTTTTCATATCTTTTTATCCTTCATTTCTTCTAAAATATTTTTGATATCGGCTAATAATAACACTTCTTCAGAAGGTGGAGGTGGTGGTGGCGGTGGTGTTTGTTCTTCTTCAGTTAAAATTTGTGTTTCATGTTCTAATTTAAGTTTACTTAAAAATCGAACAAATAGAAAGATTGAAAATGATATTATCAAAAAATCTACAACTGTTTGGATAAAAGAACCATATCTTATGGTTGCTTCACCTATTTTAAATTGAAGGTCAGAAAAATCAATACCTCCTATGAGTATTCCAATGACGGGCATTAATAAATCGTTTACCAGTGAAGTAACAATTTTCCCAAAAGCTCCACCTATGACAACACCTACAGCTAGGTCAATAACGTTACCCTTAATTGCAAAATTCTTGAAGTCTTCCCAAAACTTTTTATTCAAGTTTACTCACTCCTTCTATAATAGTGATTGTATATTTTATGATATTATGCTACCATAGTTTAATTTGAGAATCAACTCAAATATATTTTATTAAAAATAGATCTAGATGTCTTAAAAGGTTTTCTAATTAAGGCTTTTAAGTTTTCTAATAAAATGTTTCCAGAAAATTTGACAACAGAAAAATAATTTGATATAATATTTCTAACTTGTAATTATTATTTTATTTACGAGGTCTTAATATGCTAAAAAGAAGAATTTGTAATGCGGAACCAACAATTAAAAATAATCAAATATCAAATATAAGAACTTGGTGGTGGCATCTCTGACGGGGTGCCACTCGTAGCATGCTTTAATTAATAATAGGGCATCCCGACAAAGGATGCCCTTTTTTAATTGTGGAGGTCTTTTTCCCATTAAAAAAGGGATGAAAGACCTCTTTTTTATTAGATTTTTTAAAAATTGTGCCCAAGGAGGCAGTTACTCAAATGAAAAAAATTAAAGTAAAAACATTATCTTGTTCCCTACCTTTTGAAAGTATTAATAGTACGGTTATTTACAGAAATATTGCTTTGAAAAATGATTATTCTTTTCTTTTTGAAAACTTGAAATATAATGGCAAGACATTTTCGGTGATAGGGGTTATTCCAGAAAAGATTATAAGGTATGGCAAAAATAATAAGGATAGTTTAGTTATAACTCTAAAAGAAGGAGAAGAGAAAGAAATAGAGATTGTAGAAGCTGATTATTTGTCTTTTCTAGAAAAAGAACTAGACAAAATTTGTTTTCAAAGTATAAAAGAAATTCCTCCTTTTTTCTGCAGCTTTTTTGGATATTTTGGCTATGAAATGATCTATTTATGGGAAGGGTTGTTATATAAACAAACGGACAAGTTTTTACAAAACAACGATCTTCCATTATCTATTTTATGTTGCCCTAAAATGTCATTAATCATGAATCATGAAGATAAGATGCTGCATATTTTTAACTGTCTATATTTCGATAATGAAGAAACAGCAGATGAGATAGAAGAGTCAGTTAGTATCGCACAGTCTGAAATAGATAATTTAAAAGAAAATATTATTGAAATTTTAAAAATACAAGATTCTAAAGATACTACTAGCGATGAACAATCGTATTCTAAAAGGCAATATCCACCTTTAAATATTACTTATCACACCAAGAAAGAAGATTTTTTAGAACAAGTTAAAAAAGCTATTGAACAAATAAACTCATCTGGGGCTTTTCAGATAGTGTTATCTCAAAAGTTCTCAACACATATTGAATCGAATCCCTTTGAAATTTATGAAGTATTGAGAGCTATAAACCCGTCTCCTTACATGTTCTACCTCAATTTTCCAGAGGCTAAAATATTAGGTTGTTCCCCGGAAATGCTTGTAAAAGTAGAAAGAGGCGAAGTTATTTCAAGGCCTCTAGCAGGTACAAGAACCCGTGGGCAAAAAGCAGAAGAAGATACGGATTTAGAACAAGAATTACTAAATGATGAAAAAGAGAAAGCTGAACATGTCATGTTGGTAGACTTAACAAGAAATGATTTAGGGAAGGTATGCAAGAGAGGATCTGTTAAAGTAACTCAACTCTTTGGAATAGAAAAATACTCTCATGTTATGCATATCTACTCCCAAGTTGAAGGGGTAAAAAGAGAAGATGTTGGACTTTTGGAAATTTTAAAATCTGTTTTTCCTGCAGGAACAGTTTCTGGCGCACCAAAAATCAAAGCTATAGAATTAATTGAGATCTTAGAAGCCGAGCCCCGAGAAGTGTATGCTGGATCAATCGGATATATTACTCCTGATGGGGATTTAGATGCTGCAATTGCTATAAGAACGATTGTGTGTAAAGGCAGTGAAGCCTTTATTCAATCTGGAGCCGGAATAGTTTCATATTCAATACCAGAAAAAGAGTATGAAGAAACATTAAATAAGGCAAAAGCAATGTTTAAAGCTATAGAAATTGCTGAATATCAAAAAACAGATGTTCAGAATTTAATAAAATAATCGGGGGTGGCATTCATGATCTTATTAATTGATAATTATGATTCCTTTACTTACAACATATATCAAACAATATCTGAGTTAGATGATGTGTTGATTTATAAGAATGACAAGGTAAGTATAAACAAGATAGAATCTATGAACCCTTCTCACATAATAATCTCTCCAGGATCTGGTTTACCGAGCGATGCAGGAATATTAGTAGAAGTTGTAAAACATTTTGCGGATAAAACACCTATACTCGGTATTGGTTTAGGGCATCAATGTATTGCAAAAACGTTTGGAGGAAAACTCATTAAAACAAACGAGATACATCATGGCAGAGTTTCCAAGATATTTGTAGCCTGCAGTGATGAATTATTTGATGGAATAACTAATCCATTCAATGCAACAAGATACGATTCGTTAGTAGTATCACAAGATTCATTTCCTAATGAATTAAAGATTCTAGCTCTTACTGAAGAAAACGAGATCATGGCTATAAGGCATCGCTTTTATTGGTTATATGGTGTTCAATTTCATCCTGAATCTATATTGACATCAATTGGATTTCAGCTGTTAGAAAATTTCATGAAAATAGGAAGGAGCGTTAACTATGTTTAATTATTTTCTTCAAAAAGTAGTTAAAAAACAAGATTTGAGCATGGAAGAAATGGAAGAAGCTATGAATATGGTTATGGAAGGAAAAACAACACACAGCCAATTAGCGGGGTTTCTAGTAGGACTAAACATGAAAGGTGAGACCGTAGATGAAATAACAGCGAGTGCAAAAGTGATGAGAGAAAAAGCCCTTCCTTTTAATTATGAAAGCGATAATCTACTAGACACGTGTGGAACAGGGGGAGACGGTAAAGGAACTTTCAATATTTCTACAGCGGCAGCCTTTGTTTTAGCAGCAGCGGGGATATCTGTTGCAAAACATGGGAACAGATCTGTCTCAAGTAAAAGTGGGAGTGCAGACGTTTTAGAATCTTTAGGGGTGAACATATCACTTTCAGTAAATTTGGTTGAAGAATGTCTAAAAGAAATAAATATCGCATTTTTGTTTGCCCCAGATTTTCATAAAGCTACTCAGTATGCAGCGGTTCCGAGAAAAGAACTTGGTATTAGAACTATTTTTAACCTCCTTGGCCCTTTAACTAATCCCGCAAAAGTTAAATATCAATTAATGGGTATATACGATCCAAATCTTGTTTATCCAATTGTAGAAGTGTTGAGAAATTTAGGGGTTAAAAGGGCTATGGTTGTTCATGGTGCAGGAGGTATTGATGAATTTTCTTTGGTAGGCGAAAACAAGGTAGCTTTTCTGAGTGATGGAACAATTGAAGAGCTAGAAATAGCTCCAGAAGATGTGGGCTTAAAAAGATATGATTTAGAAGAAATTAAAGGTGGAACAGCGCAGGAAAATAAAAGGATCATTCTAAGTATCTTTAATGGAGAAAAAGGACCGAAAAGAGATGTAGTGGTATTTAATTCTGCAGCAGCTCTGGTAGTTACTAATGTTGTTGATAACTTTGAAGATGGAGTTAAATATGCTCAAGAAATAATAGATAGCAAAAAAGCTCTTCGTAAACTAGAAGATATGATCGAGTATACAAATTTCTTAACTGTACGAAATTGATTTTTATCTTTTTGACAAGATTTTGTATGAAATTAATATTGATATGTGAAGCCTGCGTGTCTAGAGATTTCCGAATTTTATAAGTACCAAAAAGTTGTAATTGTTAATTACTGTTTTTGAATTTAAAAGGGTACCAGGGCAGAGCCCTCACCTCCTTTGGTAAAGGTACCAAAAAGTTGTAATTATTAATTACTGTTTTTGAATTTAAAAGGGTACCAGGGCGGAGCCCTTCCCTCCTTTGGTATAAGTACCAAAAAGTTGTAATTGTTAATTACTGTTTTTGAATTTATAACGGGTCCAGGGCGGAGCCCTCACCTCCTTTGGTAAAGGTACCAAAAAGTTGTAATTATTAATTACTGTTTTTGAATTTAAAAGGGTACCAGGGCGGAGCCCTTCCCCCTCGCTAATATAGTTTCTAGAATTCTAAAGGGGTTAGATAGAAACGGACAAGGAGGCAAATATGTTTCTACAAGAAATAATAAAAACAAAAAATGAAGAACTTTTAAAGTTAACACAAAAAAAGAGATCTCTCAAATCAGTTTTGAGGAAAAGCGAATTAACCCTAATTGCCGAAATAAAGAAAGCGTCACCTAGTAAAGGCATTATTTCTAAAAACTTTGACCCTGAAAAACAACTGGAGGCGTATGCAAAAGGCGGGGCAGATGCTATATCAATACTAACTGATGAAAAGTACTTTAACGGAGGCACAGAAATTTTAAGACAGTTACGAAGTAAAACAACTCTACCTATTCTAAGAAAAGATTTTATAATTCACCCTTTGCAGATATATGAAAGTCTTTTTCTAGGATCAGATGTAATACTGTTAATAGCAGCGATTTTAACAAAAGAACAGATTATTAACTTTTTAGAGATCTCAAATCAATTTGGATTAGAAACACTCGTTGAAGTACATGATTATAACGATTTAGAAAAGATAAAAGGCACGAAAACAGAAATGTTGGGTATAAATAATAGAAATTTAGATGATTTTACGGTAGATATCAGAAACACTGAAAAGATCATAAATAAATTAGAAAGAATGAACATAAGAGGTAATTTTTATATTGTTTCTGAAAGTGGAATAAAAAATAAAAAAGATATTGATTACCTTGAAAGTTTAAGTGTTGACGGTGTGTTAATAGGAGAGGCTTTAATGAAGGCTGATAATCCTCTGGAAAAAATAAAAGAGTTGTTTCCTCAAAAGGAGCAAGTAAGAAATGGTTAGGATTAAGGTTTGTGGGATTACAAATATTGCTGATGCAGTTAACATTGCTAATTTAAACGTGCATGCGTTGGGTTTTATCCTCTCTAAAAGCCCTAGAAAGATTGAATTATCAAAGGTTGCTGAGATCACTAAAGTATTGCCTCCATTTATCAGTAGAGTTGCAGTTGTTGTAGATGTTACTCTTAACGAGTTAGAAGAAATCCAAGAAAGCAGATTATTCGATTATATACAGTTCCATGGTTCTGAAAATATCTCTTTAATTAAAAAATGTAAGCTAAAAACTATAAAAGCGTTAAAAATTGGGAATGAAAAATCATTGTCTGATATAGCAATATACCAAGATGAGGTTGATTATCTTCTTTTTGATACAATGGTTGGAAATAAGATAGGGGGAACAGGAGAAACATTTGATTGGAAGATTTTAAAAAATCTAAACATAAAAGAGCCTTTCATTTTGGCTGGTGGTATAGGTCCAGAAAATGTTTCTCAAGCAATAGCTACTTTAAAACCAGCTGCAATAGATTTAAATAGCAAGGTTGAAAAGAATCCAGGCAAAAAAGATATAAATTTAATCAAACAAACTTTAGAAATAATTAAAGACACAGAAAAATATTTTGAATTTTAACGGGTTCAAGGGTGGCAGCTCTCATTTCTCTTGATACCAAGTACCAAACAAAACAAATCTAAAAAAGCTATAAAATCACTTTTTATAATTTTTTAAAAAATAAAAACATAAAAATAAGGAGGAAAAAAAGATGAAAAAAGGTTATTATGGGCAATATGGAGGACAATACGTTCCAGAAACACTAATTCCAGCTTTGGAAGAACTAGAAGCAGCTTATGAAGAATACTCTAAGGATCCTGATTTCATCAAAGAGTTTAACAGACTCTTGGCTGACTACAGTGGAAGGCCAACACCCCTTTACTTTGCAGACAGATTCACTGAATATTTAAATGGTGCAAAAATATATTTAAAAAGAGAAGATCTGAACCATACAGGCGCTCACAAGATTAATAATGCTCTAGGTCAGGTTTTGTTAGCTAAAAAGATGGGCAAAAAACGTATAATTGCAGAGACAGGCGCTGGGCAACATGGTGTAGCAACTGCAACAGCTGCCACAAAATTTGGCTTGGAATGTATAATCTACATGGGTGCCGAAGATATGAAAAGGCAATCGCTAAACGTGTATAAGATGGAAATGCTAGGAGCAAAAGTTATTCCAGTTTACAATGGTAGTCAAACTTTGAATGAAGCAGTAGATGAAGCAATTAGAGATTGGGTAACAAATGTTGAAGATACTCATTATGTAATAGGGTCTGTTGTTGGACCTCATCCCTATCCGAAGATTGTTAGAGACTTTCAAAGAGTAATTGGAGACGAAGCTAAAAAACAGATAATCGAAAAAGAAGGGCGATTACCTGATTACATTGTAGCCTGCGTTGGGGGAGGAAGTAATGCAATGGGCATATTTTACCCTTTTGTCGAAGATCAAGAAGTAAAATTAATAGGTGTTGAAGCTGCTGGTAAAGGGTTAGAAACAGGGTTACATGCAGCGGCTTTAACTGCTGGAAAAATAGGAGTTCTACACGGAAGCAAATCTTATGTACTTCAAGATGAAAATGGACAAATTAAACTTGCCTATTCAATTTCAGCTGGGCTAGACTATCCGGGAGTAGGACCAGAACATAGTTTTCTACGTGACAAAAAAAGAGCTACATATACTTCAGTCACCGATGAAGAAGCAATAGAAGCTTTTGAACTACTGACAAAACTTGAAGGCATAATACCGGCATTTGAAAGCTCACATGCACTAGCATATACCATGAAATTAGCTCCTCAATTGGATAAAAATAAAATAATAATTGTAAACCTTTCTGGAAGAGGAGATAAAGACGTGGATTCATATAGGAATCTAAATCGAAAATAACTAATTTGAATTTTAATGGGTTCAAAGGCGGTAGCCCTTATCTCTCTTGATACCAAGTGCTAATCGCTTTTAGTCTAAAAACGTTTTAGAATTTCCAAAGTTTTAAAAACTTTCAACATTTGGAGGCCCTAAAATGAGTAAAATCCAAAAAATTTTCGATAATAAAAAGGCTTTAATAACATACATAACAGCGGGAGATCCAGATCTAGAAACCACAAAAGATATAATATTAGAACTCAATAAAGCTGGAGTTGACATAATTGAAATTGGGATTCCTTTTTCTGATCCCTTAGCTGATGGTCCCGTAATCCAAGAAGCTAGTCAAAGAGCAATAAAAAAGGGAATAACTCTCAGTAAAATTTTTAATACATTAGAAAGTATAAAAGGCAGGATTAATACCCCTCTTGTTTTGATGGGTTATTATAATTCCATCTTAAGTTATGGTAGTGACAAGTTTATTGAAGATTGTAAACTTGCAGGTGTTTCAGGAGTAATAATTCCTGATTTGCCCTTTGATGAAGAACCAGAGTTCTATGAAGAGTTAAAAGAAAATGATATAGACGGAATATTATTAGTTGCACCAAATACGTCTGAAGAACGATTAAAAGAGCTTTCAAAACATGCAACAGGATTTTTATATTGCGTTTCTCTTATGGGAGTAACTGGTGACAGTAGAGGACCAGTTGAATACATAAATGAATATGTTCAAAAAATCAGAAAATATGTTGATATACCAATAGCTATTGGTTTTGGAATAGACACTCCTGAAAAAGTTAAACATATCATTAACTACGTCGATGGAATAATAGTAGGTAGTGCATTAATAAAAATTATTGACCAAAACAAAGAAAATAAAATTAAGATGTTTAACGAAATCCATACATTCGTTCAAAATTTAAAAGTTTGGTAGTTTTGGTGAAATTCTTGAGATATAGAGACGCTCATATGAGCGTCTTTGTTTTTATTTTTACGTGCCAAGCATGTTTCTATGTTTGAGTTATTTTTTTCAATATGTTAATTCTAGAGAACATTTAATCAAGTCTTTTACAACTACATCTTAATTTAATATGGGGTTTATATAAAATTTCTCAGTTTTATCCAAAAAATTTAATTGTGATTGAATAAGTTGGTTTATATTAAAAGAACTACTATTTTCTACTTATAAGTTAATTTCCATTTTAGATTAAGTTGGTGTAAAATGAAGATAATAAAACGAAAATATTTAATTTAAATCATTTAATCCAATTTAATTGCTGCTTAATTATACTTTCCTAATTACAAAACATTTTTATGAACTATCTATCCTTTTTATTTCTAAAAGAAACTCGAAACGCTAATGTTTATAACCTTTCTTAAAAGAAACTACAAACGAAAATGCCATGTAGAAATTAAAAGAGAGATTACAGTTTCAAATAAGATTAATAAAGAGTTTCAAGCAAATTAAATTCAAGGAGGCGACGAGTTATGAAAAAAAGATGGTCGGTTATAATAGTCTTTTTAATCTGTGTTCTATCAATTTTTGGACAAAAAGGTAAATTGACGGTGATGGGTGTTTGGGGAGGGCAAGAGTTAGATGCGTTCCTAAAAGTAGTCGAAGTTTTTGAAGCAGCAACTGGTATTGAGGTTCAATATGAAGGTACGAGGGATTTGCCAACCCTTATTACCACACGCTTGGAAGCAGGTAATCCACCAGATATTGTTGCATTAACTGGTTTGGGGCTTATGAAGGATTTAGCTGATGATGGTGCCTTAGTCGATTTGAAAAAGGTATTGAACATGGACACCTTTAAGAAAGATTACGCTCAAACATGGATAGATTTAGCTTCGTATAAAGATGGGATGTATGGATTATATATTTCTGCAGACGTTAAAAGTTTAGTCTGGTACAATCCGAAAGCGTTTGCTGCTAAAGGATATACTATCCCAAAAACTTGGACTGAAATGGAGGCCTTGATGAATAAAATGGTTGCAAATGGTGATACTCCTTGGTCAATTGGTCTTGAATCTGCTGCTGCTAGTGGTTGGCCTGGCACAGATTGGATTGAAGATATAATGCTAAGAACAGCGGGTCCAGAAGTATATGATCAATGGGTAAATCATGAGATTCCTTGGACTGATGAAAGAGTTAAAAGAGCTTTTGAAATTTTTGGTAAGATAGCTCGTGATCCTAAATTGACTTGGGGCGGACCACTTGCTGCACTAGCTACAAATTTTGGAGATGCTGCAAACCCATTGTTTACAGATCCTCCACAAGCATATATGCACAGACAAGCCAGTTTCATCGTTAGTTTTATCAAAACTAACTTTCCAGACCTCGTAGCGGGCGAAGATTTTGACTTCTTCATCTTCCCACCAATTGATGAAAAATACGGAACTCCAATGCTCGGAGCTGCTGACATGATAAGTATGATGAACGATACTCCAGAGGCACGAGCATTTATGAGATTTTTAGCAACACCAGGAGCCCAGTCTATTTGGGTTTCAGAGTTAGGAAAGATAGGAATAAATAAGAGAATTAATCCAAATGTTTATCCTGACGACTTAACTCGAAAGATGGCAAAAGCTCTTCAAGATGCATCAACTTTTAGGTTTGATGGTTCTGATATGATGCCACCAGCAGTTGGTTCCGGAGCATTCTGGACTGGCATACTAGATTATGTAGGCGGTGCAGATTTAGATAGCGTTTTAGAATATATAGAATCAGTAGCACAAGAAGCTTATGCCCCTGTTAAAACTAAAAAATAATGGTGGTGGTAAGTATAATGAAGAGTAAGAAAAATACATTATGGGCGGTCCTTTTTCTAGGACCCGCTCTTTTTTTACTATGTGTCTATTTGTTGTACCCTTCTATTCATACAATAATAATAAGTTTTATGGATCAACGATCGCAAAATTGGGTAGGATTTCAAAACTACATCTATGCTTTTACATCAAAGACGATGTTGACAGCGTTTAGGAATAATCTTTTATGGGTTATTTTTTTTACTTTGGGTACAGTTGGCTTGGGTTTAATAATTGCAGTTTTAGTAGATAGAGTTAAATATGAAAAGTTTACCAAAACCATTATCTTTATGCCTATGGCAATTTCTTTTGTAGGAGCAGGAGTAATATGGAAGTTTGTTTATGATTATAAGCCATTAGGCGTTAATCAAATTGGTTTGTTAAATCAAATTGTTGTTTCACTTGGAGGGGAACCCAAAGCTTGGCTCATTCAAGGGCCATGGCTAAACAATTTTGCCTTGATATTTGTAGGAATATGGATCTGGACTGGTTTTTGCATGGTTATTCTTTCAGCAGCATATAAAGGAATACCAGAAGAATTACTAGATGCCGGTAGGGTGGATGGGGCAAATGAATGGCAGGTTTTTGTACACATAATATTGCCGTATATGAAGTCTACAATAGGCGTGGTTGCCACTACGATGGTTGTGAATGTTTTGAAAATCTTCGATATTGTGTATGTAATGACCAATGGTAATTATGGTACTGAGGTTATCGCAAACCGAATGTATAAGGAGATGTTTCAATACAGAAATTATGGACGGGCAAGTGCTATTGCAGTAGTTTTATTTTTATTGATAGTACCGGTAATAATAATGAATTTAAGAAGAATGAAAGGAGAAAAAAGCTAATGAAAGCTAGAAAAAAGATAAAAGTTGCAAGAATTTTTCTGCATATTTTTATCATTTTTATGATGTTAATATGGATTTTACCTACACTTGGATTATTAATAACCTCCTTTCGACCAGCACAAGATGTTGCAAAAACTGGTTGGTGGACTGTTTTTAATAGCCCTTTGAAATTTACGCAATTTACTTTGAACAATTATCGAGAAGTAATAACCAAAGCTGGATTGGGAACGGCTTTTAAAAATAGTTTTATGATAACGATATTTGGGACGTTACTACCTGTAATAATAGGAGCTTTCGCAGCTTTTGGATTAGCTAAGATAGAATTTAAAGGTAGAGGGGTGATATATTCACTCATTGTGGGACTTTTAGTAGTCCCTTTGCAATTAACCTTTATCCCTATTTTGAGATTGTATAACAAATTAAAATTATCTGGTACTTTCGTAGGATTATGGTTTGCGCACACAGCCTATGGTTTGCCTTTTGCTATTTTTATGTTACACAATTTTTTTGTATCTCTACCAAATGATATATTTGAGTCGGCTCGTATAGACGGGGCTTCACTTTGGACATCATTTTATAAATTGGCTTTACCTTTATCTGTACCTGCAATTGCTTCATTAGTTATATTCCAATTTCTATGGGTATGGAATGATCTCCTTGTTGCGTTAATATATTTAGGAGGAACAAAAGATGTTGCTCCACTTACTGTTGTTTTAGCTAACATGGTGGGTTCTTATGGACAAAATTGGCATCTTTTGACTGCTGCAGCGTTTATATCAATGGTAGTTCCATTAATTGTTTTCTTATCTTTGCAAAAATACTTCGTTAAAGGAATATTGGCAGGATCCGTTAAAGGTTAATTTAAACAATATTTGAATATAACTATTACTTTGGCATTTATAAAACAAAGAAAATGCCCAACTTTGGGTGTGTCTTCTTATTTATACTTCAAAAATAGGTTATAATTCTTTGCTTAAAAGTTCTCTTCTTAAACTTAAACTCCATTTTTGATCAATTTTCTTTTGAATTGGAAAAATCAAAAATATTATATTAATTCTAAATTAGTCGAACCAAGAGTTTTTATTTACATAAGTAGGGAAGTCATCCGCTATTAAAAACACAGCAAAGCCTTTAATAATCTCTATTTCAACTGTATCAAGGGCGGAATCAGGAAAGTCTGAAGTAAGCGATGGATTTAGAAAAAAGTTATATAAAATACAGAAAAGAGGGGTTATATAAAAAATTTATATGTCTAGAGTTTGAAAAGATTCAAAAAAATCAATTATATTTGATTACAACTGATTATCTCAAAATAACTCAAAAAATGTTTGATAATCTTTATTTTGATTTTTGCCATTAGTTTGTTATACTGTGATGAAATCATATCACTAGATTATCAGCTAGTGATCAAATTTCTATAAAATTTAATAGTATTTTATGAACACTAATAGTTAAACCAAAGGCAAGCATTTGGTATATCTGGTAGAGAGATGAAAATTATATTTAGGGGAAATATTAATGTCAAACATTCAATTAAAAAAAGAAGTAGCTCGATTTGCAAAATTAGTATGGGATAGGAAACTAACAGATGGAGCAGGGGGAAATATGAGCATAAAAGATGAAGATAGGATATACATTACTCCTACTTCAACAATCAAGCATTTTCTCACTGAAGATGACATAATTACTATTGACAAAGATGGTAACAAAATTGAAGGTAAAAAAGAACCTTCTTCCGAAAGAAGAATGCACATAAAAATTTATGAGAAGGCACCAGAAGTTAAAGCAATCATTCATGCACATCCTAGATATGCAACCTCTTTTGCAGTAACTTTCCAGAAACTACCTGTTTATGCCCTACCAGAATCAGCATTAGTTTTAGATCCAATAACTTACATAGAATATCAAATGCCAGGTACCCAAGAATTTGCTGATGCTTTTGCAAAAGGTTTAGAAGAAGGATCAAGAGTTTTTGTGCTTCAAAACCATGGAATTACTGTTGCTGGAAAAGATATGGAAGATGCATACATGAAATTAGAAACCTTAGAATTTCTCGCGGAAGTATCCTTTATTTCAAAATTGTACGGTGACCTAAATGAAATTCCAATAGAAAAAATAACAGCTTTCAAAGAATTCTTTAATAAAAATAAAAGAGGAGATTGACTATGGATTTATCAAAAATAAAAAAACTTCAAATAACATACGCTAAATCTTTATTTGTACACTAAAGACGCATTTGAAAGCTATTTCCAGAGGAACAAATTAAATACCTTAGAGAGTGAGATTTATTGATAATTATAAATGAAATAAATTAAAGTCTTTGAGTTTAACTCTTTCATTATCAAATTATAAGGGGTGTAAATTAGTTGAAATATGTTAACTTAGCTGTTGATCTAGGTGCCTCAGGAGACAAGGTTTTTGCAGGAACCCTACAAAACGACAAACTCATTTTGCAAGAAGTAACTCGTTTTCCTAACAACGTTGTAGAAATAAATAGTGTGTCTTTTTGGGACATTCTATACCTCTACAACAACATACTTGACAGCATAAATATTTCTCAAAACAAGGGTCTTGAAGTACTTTCTTTGGGAATAGATAGCTGGGGTGTCGATTTTGGGTTACTGAACAAAAATGGATTTTTGATAAACAATCCTATTCACTACAGAAATATGTTTAAAACCAACGTTATGCAAGAAGCTATTGAAAAAGTAGGTAAACAATGGATATATGAACATTCTCCAACCCAATTCCAACCCTTCAACACCCTTTACCAGATATTAGCTTACAAGAAATATGCACCAGAATTCTTAGAGATTTCTAAAGATTTACTGACCATTCCTTCTTTGTTCAATTACTTTTTAACAGGAGAAAAGGCTATAGACTTCAGTATGGCTACAACTACTCAGATATACAATCACAGAAAGAGAAATTGGGATGAAGAAATAATCAAAAAATTTGAAATACCTGATATCCTACCAAAAATACTTCCCGCAGGAACAAAGATTGGAAAAATAAAAAAAGGAGTATTAAACAACAACTCAGATATAGAAGTAATTTTACCAGCGAGCCATGATACAGGTTCTGCATTTGCTGCAATTTCATCTGATCCGAAAGACACCCTGTTTATAAGTTTAGGAACATGGTGTCTGACAGGTGCCATAGTAGATGAAGTTCCTATTAGCAAAGAACTTATGGAAAACAATCTAGCTGCTGAAGGATGCTTAGACGGCTCTTATAGAATATTGGCAAACATAACTGGGATGTGGTTAATTCAAGGCATCATAAAAAGTCTTAATCTTCCTGACAGCAATGATACATATGATAAAATCACAAAAATGGCAAAAGAAGCAAAACCATTCACTTCATACATTAATGTAGATGATGCATCCTTACAAAATCCTGATGATATGATAAAAGCAATAAAAGAACAGTCAATTAAGGACAGTAATGTAGAACTGGAAGACACTTCGGAGGTTATAAGGACAGCTTTAGAAGGGATTGCATTTAGAGTGAATGAGACTAAAGAAAAGTTGGAAAAAATATTAAAAATTAATTTTAAAAGGGTACATGCTGTAGGTGGAGGGACAAGGAATAAATTGCTGTGCCAGTTTATAGCCGATGCAACTGGTGTGGAAGTAATTACAGGACCTATTGAAGGAACGGCGGTAGGGAATTTAGTATCACAGCTATATGCGTTCGGAGTAGTAAAAAATTTTCAAGAAGTAAGAGACTTAATTAAAAGATCATTTGAATTTCAAACATACGAGCCAGAGAATACTGAATTATGGAAAGAAGCGTTTATGAATTTTAAAAGGTGTGAATGTTAATCAGAGGATGCATATTCCAGCATCCTCTGATTTTTTGGTTTATTAGTAAGTTTTTATAAAACTTTGTATATCTTCTACTCTAACAGGTTTATATTTATTAACTTTAATAATTCCTTCATTGGCTAATTCTTTAACTAAGTTATGTAATTCTTCATCCCAATCATTGCCAATTATTTTCCAATTTTCTTCATATTCAGGTGTGAGGACACCGTTTTTAACTTCGATTATATACTTTTCTATCAATTTTCTTAAATCTCCTCCACTTATAGCGGAGAAATTTGGATGATCTTCTGTTCTTCCGAGCAGTTTTGGAAGTGGCTCTCCTTCCTTAAATACAGGGCCGTAAGTTAATAATTGAGTGTTGGCTCGATAATTGTTTACCGTCAAAGTCAAAACATCGTCGCCTTTGATAGGTGTTCCATCAGGTCTTCTAAGGTTGACGATTCTTTCTCCAACAGGTTTAGATATATCAATTTCATAATAAACTCCTTTAAATATATCATAATTATATCCAGGAATCCTACTATTAAAAGAGATCGTTAAGTCATTTGGTTGATATTGATT
This sequence comes from Thermotogota bacterium, assembly GCA_029780115.1. Taxonomy (GTDB): domain Bacteria; phylum Thermotogota; class Thermotogae; order Petrotogales; family Petrotogaceae; genus Defluviitoga. The sequence continues at coordinate 55,878 of JAKOZG010000033.1, read as the reverse complement.
GTAGAAAGATACTGACCATTCCATATATTTTTTCAATTGACTTCCAGTAACCTCAAGTACATACAAAGTATTGTCATATTTATATATTAAAGAAATATCTGATCTTTTTATTGGACCTTCTTTGATATTTGCATCTTCTCTAAATGCGGCTGCTGCAGAAACATCTATTTTTCTATCTATGACTTGTTCACCAAAATACATTTGAACAGAGTTTATAAGATCTAAAAGTGCGGTTGGTTGGATCCACACCTGTGGTATCCCTTTTATTTCATCTTCAGGAACTAATGGTCCGCCCACTAAAAATCCAATTACTTCGTTTGCGTAATCTAACGCCTTATAGTGAAAAGGCTTTAATTTTCTTGTTAACTCTTTATCAGGCTGTACATATCCACTAGAAGTTTTTACATCATGATTTGCTGATCTCTTGCCTACGATTTCAAATTTATCGTCCTTCTTTTCGAGTTCTAACACAACTTGTGATACAACTCCACCACGACTCGCCGGTTCAACAAGTAGTGTACCGTTCAATTTAACCTCTTTAGTTATATCGTTTTCCCGCTCATCAAAAATCTTGCCATTAATAGCCCTGTATATTTTTCCGTTGTAATAGTTCATCTCAGCTATTTTCTGATGAGCATGGCCCAGTATTACTACATCTAAATCAGGAGTAACCTTTAAAATATCCAAAACACCGGAACCATAGGTGTCATATTCTTGTTCAAGGCCCATATGAAATGCACCTACAATTACATCAACTTTACCTTTTAACTGAGCAACAGCTATTCTTACCTCATCAACAGGATCAACTACTATATAATCCTTCAAGTTTGCAGCATCCCATCTTGTAATATTAGGAGTTACCATCCCTATTATTCCAACTTTTATTCCATCTTCTGTTGTAACAATCTTATACGGAGCTGCTAATCTTGTACCGTCTGGATTATATACATTACCGCACAATACGCTGTTAGGATCTTCGTCTTTAGGAATGAATTGTCTCATAACCTTTTTAAGAGTAGGTACACCATAGTTAAACTCATGATTACCCAAAACAAAAACATCGTAATTCATCTCATTCAATGCAAAGATCATTGGATGAATCGCATCGTCTAAAAAAATGTGAGAAAGATTTTCTTGGATAGTATCACCGTTGTCAATAAGAATTGTATTACTTGGGTTTTCACTCTTTAGCTCTCTAATTATGGTGGCAACTTGAGCTAGACTTCCACTATAATCTGGTTGGTTTAAAGCATAATCATAAGGTAAAAAACGCCCATGTAAATCAGATGTAGCCAAGATCTGGATTTGTATTGATTCGGAAAAAAATATTGAAAAGACACATAATAATACCAAAAACATGCTAAGAAATTTCTTTGTTGACATATTCCCACTCCTTTCTATAAAGTTTATCCTTATTTTATTATAACAAAAGTGAATAAATTCTTTTTGTCTATTTTGATTTATTATATAAATTGACAAAAATCCGCTTTTTTTTTGATATAATTCTACTGTTAACATATTTAATTTCTAATTGTAACTCAATTTTATATTTAATAGGATAGGGGGATGGGAAATGTACAAAAAAATAACCATATGTATTTCGACAGTTTTATTAATCATTGCGTTTATCGTAATGCATTATACGACCGTGCTTGGTAGCATCTTGTTTATAGTAGGTATAGTGGGGAATGTACTTGCAATCTTTATTCCAGAGAAAGACAAAGAAAAAGGTGTAGAACTTATATACAACAAGATTAAAAACAAAGATCTTTTAGAAGACGAATTAGTACAAGCTTTAGAAAAAGAAAATGAAAAGCTCTATTATCTATTTAACGAATTTACCAAAATTATCAGGGATTTTAGAACTTCCATAGAAGAAATGATCAATCTTTCCAAGGTAGTAACAGAAACTGTAAACGAATCTTCGCAACTTTCAGAAAATCTTATCGATATCAATAATTTTATAGTTGAGGGTGCAGAAAGACAAGCTATAGATGCTGAGAATGTTACAAAAGACCTTGTAGAATTGACCAAAAGTTTTGATAAAATGCTCAACAATATTAATGAGATAGAAAATGAAATCAACAAACTTAAAGAAAAAAGTGATATTGGTATATCAAATATATCTGTATCCATGAAAGAAAGTGAAGAAATTCAAAGGGCCTTTTCTGAAGCTATTCAAATTGAACAAGCTTTAAAAGACAGTGTAGATAATGCATATAAAATTATAACTTCAATAGATTCACTAGCAGAAAGGATTAATTTAGTTTCGCTTAATGCAGCAATAGAAGCGGCAAGAGCAGGGGAAGCGGGAAGAGGTTTTTCGGTTGTAGCACAAGAAATTAGAGATTTAGCAGAGCAAAGTAACAACCTTGTTCAAGAGATAGGAGTAACTTTAAAATTAATTAATGAAAAAGTTGATTCTACCATTGAATTAATAAATCATCTAGACGAAAAAGCTAATTCCCAACTCGATGCAAACAAAAAGGTTCACGACACTTTTAAAGAGATATACTTTGCAATAGCTGATTCAATAAATCAGCTTTCAGTACTAAAGGAAAGTGTTTTAGAATTGGGTGATATAAAAGACTCTGTGATTAGCTCCATAACCAACATATCTTCACTCTCTCAAGAATTTGCCGCATCTACAGAAGAAGCCTTATCGATTAGTGAAATGCAAAAAGAATCCAGTCGTGTTCTTTTTGATTTAGCCGAAAGATTAATGAAAGCCATTCAAGTAGTTAGTACTGAGATTAGCGATTACAACATAGAAATTCATGAAAAGAAAGTAAAAAAGATAGGTTTCGTTCATATGTTGTCTCAGGATCATCCTTTTATCTCTGAAATGATTAAAAATGGCCAAAAAACAGCCGAAAGATATGGATATGAATTTTTGGTTAATTGTCCTGAAGCGGGAGCTCAGAGATTTGAAGCTCAATTAGAAAAGATAAGAGAGCTTGAAAGAAAAGGAATCAACTATTTAATATTAACCCCTGCTGACAGTGAACGTTTTGTCCCCGTAATCAACGAACTAGACGAAAAAGGTATTAAAACCATATGTGTTGATTCTGATTGTCCCAACAGCAGGAGATTAAGTTTTATTGGCACAGATAACTATGCGGCTGGGATAAAAATGGGTCAAGTAATAGCTAAACATCTAAAAAACAAAGATAAAGGCGATGTAATTATCAGTATGACAGACAAAAATCGAGCAAATATAGCTGATCGTCTAAAAGGAGTAGAAGATGAGTTAAAGAGATACAAAAAAATAGAAATAGTTGCTTTGGATTACGGAAAGATAAACACCACCGACAGACTTAAAAATTTAGAAGATCTAGTTAGAAAATACCCACATTTTGATCTTATGGCAGGACTTGATGCTCAGTTTTGTGAAATAGTCGAAGTGCTTAGAAGAAAAATAAATTTGAAAGATAAGATTTTTATTGGTTTTGATAATATACCCAAAAACATTGAACTTCTTGAAAAAGGGGTCGTTGATGCAATAGTAGCCCAACGTCAAGAACTGTTTATCAATATTGCAATAAGAAAAATACATAGTTACGAAGAAGGAAAACCAGAAATTGACGTTGAGCTGTTAGATACCTACGAAATCAATAGAATAAATGTTGGAGCACTTGTGGCTTTGAAAAGAGCACAATAATCAATAGTTAGTTTTCGTTGTTGTTTTAGTTGTATCAACAGAATGATTCCATAAATTTATCCAAAGAAAGGGGTTTGCTGAAATAATAGCCCTGGATTTCATAACAACCTCTTGATTGAAGAAACAATAATTGTTCCTTATTTTCAACACCTTCTGCTATAACTTCAAGTCCCAAGATTTGTGACATAGAAATTATACTAGAAACAAGTCTTTTTGCAGAATCACTTATTAAAAGATCATCAATAAAACTTTTATCAATTTTTATCTTATCAATTCTTAACTTATTAAGGTATGACAATGAAGAAAAGCCTGTGCCAAAATCATCTAAAGCAATGTGTAAACCCATATTTTTCAAGGCGTTGATCTTTTTTTGAGCAGAATAAAAATCATCAATAAAAATCTCCTCAGTCAGTTCCACTCCTAAAAAAGAGGGATCTAAATCATACTCATTTAAAACTCTTTTAATGTGATTTAAAAATTCATCATCTTCAAAGAATGATTTAGAAACATTGAAGAATACTTTTATATTTCTATCCGAAGAAGAATTCAACTGTTTTGATATTTTAGCAGTATTTTCCAACACAAATTTATCTATTTCAATCATTAACCCTTTTTGCTTTGCGATGTTCAAAAATTCCAAGGGATAAAGAATAGTGCCATCACTCTTTAGAAGTCTAATTAAGGTTTCTGCACCAATTATTTCAAAATTTCTTGTGTCAATTTGCGGTTGAAGAAACAACACAAGCCTGTTATTTTGTAAAGCTTGGTATATTTCTTCTTCGATAAGTTTTTCATATTTTATTAAGTTTGATAAATCAGGAGAATAAAAGTTTATATCGTTTTTAGAAGAAACATTCAACGCAGTTCTAGCTTGATTTATCAACTTCTCAGGATCTTTTGAATTTCTAGGATAAATACTTATTCCTATTCTTGTTTTGATAAACACTTGGTCGTTTGATATCTGGATCGGATCAGTAAGAGTTTTTATTAAATCATTTGAGATCTCTTCTATATTTGTTAGAGAATCAAAACTTCCAAACAAAGCGAACTCATCTTCAGCTATTCTAGCAACAAAGAAATGACTTCCGGCAACTTTAGTAACTCTTTCTGTTATTTCTTTTATAATGACGTTTGTTTCCTCAAAGTCATATACAACAGGCAGTTCGTGCATTTTATTAATTTTTACAATAATAAGAGCATATTCTAATTCCTCTTGATTTAAATCATTACCAACAACTTCTTCAATTTTTTCTAACAAATACTCCTTCTTAGGCAACCATGTTTGAAAATCATACTTATGTACCCTTCTTATTTCTTCTTCTCTTTTAATATTATCAGTAATATCAGAATTAATAGCTATATAACCAACTAGCTCACCATTGTATCCTTTGATTTCGAAGATGTTTGAGTAGATGAAAAAAATTTCTCCATTCTTTTTCTTGTTTATTATTCTTCCATTCCAAAATCCTTTTGTTTTAAGGTCATACCACATCTTTTGATAAAAAGTTTTATCATGCATGCTTGAAGACCAAAAACTAGGATCTTTACCAATCACTTCTTCAAGAGAATAACCCATTATATCAATAAATGCTTTGTTAACAGTTACTACTTTGTTATTTCGGTCAGTTATAACAATTGCTTGTTGAGAGTTATCAAATAAATCCTTTGGGAAGAAAACATCGGGACTTATATTTCCATACCTCTGATTGGGATTGCGAATCAAGATATATACAATATCTCTTTCCCCTCTTCTTTTTTTCTTTCCAACTAACTCGAAGGTATCGTAACCCTCCTTCTTTTTCTTTGGTGAAGCTTTTAAAACCCATTCACTTTCATAATCGCAATTCACACTATTATCCAAAATCTTTTGAAAATCTTCTTCCTCAAGAAACTCTTTTAATTCTTCTAAGTTTTGAGGAAACTCGTCTTTTCCGATTCCGGTGACCCTCTTAAAATTCGATGAGTACAAAATTTTATGATTTGAGAGATCTATTCGCATTACAGCTCCTGTGTGCATCTCTGATGAAGATTCATACATGTCTAATATTTCATCTTTTTCTTCTTCGCTTAGTCTATGTTTTTCCATTTCTTGTCCACCTTTTTTGGCAAAAATATTTTCAAGCATAATAATAGTATATAACATTTTTTTTAAATTAAGATAAAATTCAAAATTATTTAAAAAATTTTTCATTCTTCAGAAAAAAAACCTTCTACAAGCAAACAAAATTCTTCAAACTTTTCAAAAAATAAGGCATGACCAGTGTTTTCTATGTTTACTAGCAAAGAGCCAGCTACTTTTTTACTCATTTCTATTATATGGCTTTTTGGGGTTATTATATCCTCCTCACCTGAGATGAACAGAGTTTTGGCTTTGATATTTTTTATTTCTTCTCTAATATCAAAAAGTTCATTTGAAGAAGCTAATCTAACAAAACCATCAAACCAATCTTTTGTAAGTGTTTCCTTAAAAATCTTTCTTCGATTCATGAGCCATGGATAATTGTTGTTATAGAAAGGCCTCGAATATATATATGGAAGTGAAATATCAAAAAACTTCTCTCCATCATACAAGCTGGCAGCTACCTTCCACGCTTGTCCAATAGACTTAAGATAATTGTCTATATGATCCGTTGCATTTGATAAAATCATTCTATCGACTAAGTCCGGATGCTTCAAGGAAAACAATTCTGCAATTTGAGCTCCGTAAGAAACACCCATCAAATTAACTTTTTTCAAATTCAGATGGTCGATTAATTTTTTTAAATCTTCCGCATGAATATCTATTGTGTATGGTTTGTCAGTTATTCTTGCAGATCTTCCCTGATCCCGAGTATCATAAGTGATGACTAAAAACTTTTTCTTCCATCTTTCAATGTGGTCTTCCCAACTTGCAGTACTCATCATAATCCCATTTAAAATTATTACAGGCTTCCCTGTTCCATGAATTTCGTAATAAATTCCAGGATCCTCTAAAAACATGTTTTAATCCCCCTTCTATGGTCTTATACCGTTATTAAGGCAGAAAGATAAATCTTTTAATAAGTTCTTTACGTTTCTAACTCTTTTTATAAATATTTTTTCTATGCCCATGTAATGACCTATTCCCATTAAGCTGTTTGCGACTAATTTCTTATCATCCAATTTTATTCCTTCTAGATTCTCGACGTAGCCTCTTTCAAACGCATCATAGTATTCGTTGGTATCTTCTTTTACCACAAATTCAGCTTCTCTCACTATCTCGTAGTATTCAGAATTTTCTTCAAAATATTTTAAAAATAAATAGTATCCTCTAACTTCATTCTCTGCTCTATTAAGATCTTCTTTTAGGTTTATAGTTAGAAATCTTCTAGTTAACTTACCTATAAGCCTAACAATTTCCGACAAAAAACTTTCCTTACTTTCAAAATACAAGTAAAAAGTTCCCACAGAATAATCTGCGTTTTTGGTTATATCATGGACATCAGTTTTATGAAATCCTTTGGAACCAAACAATTCTATACCTGAATGCAATAATTTAGTTCTTGTGGAATCCACTTCGATTATTTGTGGATATATTATCTCTTTCTCGTCAAAAATTGACGGAAAGTTTTTTATTTCGTATTCATAAATTCCATTTAAAATAAGATATTTAAGATCTTCTTTGTTGTATGGTAATCCATTAAATATATATCTAATAATTACAAATCTTGACATGCCTGATACATATAACTGTTCTGCTTGGTTAGTCTCTCTTTCAAATACATTCATAATGCCTTTCGAGTAAAGGTCTCTTAAATGGTGCTCGTATTCGGGATATTTAAATTGAGCCTCTCTATATATGGAAATATTTTTTTTGTATTCCCCTTTGCCAGATTCTACTATCGTATCTAAAAATTTATCTAATCGTTCATCTAAAGTACTTCCGCTTATTGAAGAAAAACCTTTTTCATAATAAGATACAATTTCATTCACTAATAAAAGAAATATTTCTTCTTTATCTTTAAAGTATTTATAAAAAGTTGCATTTGATAAACCTGCATTTCTGCAGATTTCAGCAACAGATACTGATTCATACCATTTTTCAGAAAAAAGGTCCCTTGCAGACTCTAATAGTTTTACATAAGATTTAGATTTATGCATAGTTCACTCCTTTAAATCAAAATTTCTAATAAAATATATTAAACTATATTTCAATTTCAGTTCGAGGTAGCAAATTCTATGAAAAGATTTTTAAATAATACAGGATCCTCGATAATTATTGAATGCCCGACATGAGGCACTATTTCTAATTCACCATTCGTATTTGCAACAACATTTTTAGCCATATTTTCGGTTATCAATGTATCTTTTTTCCCGAGTATAAATAAAACTTCTCCACGATAATTTTTTGCTATTTCTTCGTAATTGTAATTTTCAAGAGCCCTAGCATTTTCCGTGAAGCATTGAGGGTTCATCAAAAGCCCGTCGTTTGTTAACTGGTTCAATAACTTTCTATCTTTTGAAGAAGGCATCATGGCTTTAAGAGAATTTTTCAAAAGAGTTCGATTGCGCTTCAATAAGTTTAATATATTATAATTCTCCTCTGGAGTTTTTAATCCCCTTAAAGAAGGAGAGTCAACCAGAATTAATTTTTCACATTTTTCAGGATATCTAAAAGCTAAAGACATTGCTACCGCTCCACCTAAAGAATGGCCAACAACAATAACTTGTTCTAAACTTAGTACATCCAAAAACTCTTTTAAATAATCAGCATATGTATCAATAGTGATTTCATCAATCCAATCAGAAAAACAAAAATTAGGTAAATCTGGAATATATGCCTTAAAACCATCGATATTTTTTACCTTTTCAAACCATCTATGAGAACCATAGTTACCATGAATCATTAGAACAGGAGTTCCTTCACCTGCAACCTCATAGTATAATTTTACACTATTTATGTCGACAAAGTGACCTTCTTTATTCTTATTTTTCCAAAATCTTTTTAAAAAAAGTACGTAAGGTACTTCAAAATACTTAAGGTATAAGAGATTCAAACCATAAGCGATACCTCGAGGAAAAAATAAAACAAAAACAATCATTAATCCACCAACAATAATAGTCATCGGAAAATTTGAACGTGAGAATAAAAACGGCATACCTGTTATTATTATAGAACCTATCAACCCTCCATTTAATGAAGCGAAACCTCCAATTATGACCATTGCCAAAAGATTAAGAGATGTATTCAAACCGAAATCCATTGGAGAAATATATCCGATAGTATGTGCATAAAGGAACCCTGCTATTCCTGAGTAAATAGCACTTATAATAAACGCTTGAAGTTTTGTTTTAGCGACCTTTACTCCAAACGCCGAAGAAGCCAGCTCGCTATCTCTAACCATATTGAATTGGGTTCCCAACGGAGATTTAACAATGATACTTGTAATGTACACTAATACACAATAAAATATTAGGTTCAAAAGATAAGTGGCAAAATCAGATTGAAAGATAGGAGGAATATCTCTCATACCAATCCTTCCGCCAACCATTTTCATTGCAGCTATAATCTCCTGAATAGCGATACCAAAAGCCATTGTTGCAATAGCTAAATAGAACCCTTTAAGTCTTAAAGCAGGAAGAGCTATAACAATTCCAAATAAAGCTGAGACAAATATAGCAAGAAGTAGATTTATGACTAGGGGAATATTAAAAGTTATTGTTAAATATGCAGTGATGTATGCACCAATGGCCATAAATGCTGCATGACCAATAGAAAGCTGTCCAGTATATCCGAAGATTACGTTTAGCCCCAAAGCTGCTATACCAAAGATAACTATATTAGAAAAGACCAATAGTAAAAAAGATTTTGAAATAAAAATTAAACCTACTATTGCACCAAATACAAACGTCCAGATTGCTTTTTTCATACTTTTCAAGCTCTCCCTTCAAATTCCTTAGCAAAAAGACCCGATGGCTTAAATAGCAGAACCAATATGATCAAGATGAGAATTATCGACAATTGATAATCAGGAGAAATAAAAACTCCTACCAGCTTTTCAAGTATTCCAAGTATGAGTCCACCAAGTATGACTCCAAATAAATTTGAAAATCCACCTAGAACCCCTGCAGTAATTCCATATAGTTGCATATTTATTAACATACTTGGATGAATGTAAGTCTTTGGAGCAGCAAGCACGCCAACTAAGGCTATAGTAGCTATACCAACACTCCAAACAATTGTATCTACATTATTTATATCTATACCACAAACAAGAGCACCTATCTCATCCTCTGAACGAGCTCTTATTGCTATTCCTAGTTTAGTATATCTTAAAAAGAGAGCGAGTGCAAGCATAACAGCCAAAGAAATTATCGTTATTGCTATATCATTTGAAGGCATAACAAGGACCCCATTTTCTAGGAATAAAATAATAGGCGCAGCCATGTATATTTCGGGAAATCTGTGATAATCAACTCCCCATATTACCATCACAATTCCTTCAATAACCATTAGAAGTCCTAGAGTAACAATAAGCATGGCACCAGAAGAAATATTTTTTAGTGGCCTCATCAAAAAACGTTCAACGACTAGTCCCACTAAAAGTCCAGTTATCACAGCAGCAATGATAGAAAATATAATATTTTGCGTAAGTAGGTAAACAGAAAGCCCTACGTAAGTTGCCAACATACCAGAATTTCCATGAGCAAAGTTTAAAACTCCTGTGGTTTTAAAGATTAAAGCTATACCAAAAGCGGTTAATCCATACAAAGCTCCCTGCGGAATACCGGAAATTATCCCTTGAAGTATTTGCAACTTTATAACCCCTCCTTACATGCCCAAATAAGCTTTTTTTACCTTTTCATCTTTCAACATTTCACTGGCATTTCCAGAATAGGCTATTTTTCCATTTTCTAGTACATATGCTCTATCACTTATTTTCAATGATTTAATAGCATTTTGTTCAACAAGAAGAATTGGAATGCCATCTTCTTTTAAAATTTTTAAAACTCCAAATATTTCGTCGATTATTATTGGAGCTAACCCTAATGAAGGTTCATCTAGCATGAGAAGATCTGGAGAAGCTATTAAGGCCCTTCCAAGCGCCAACATTTGTTGTTCTCCACCCGATAACGATCCAGCTTTTTGTTTACCTCTTTCTTTTAAAATAGGAAAAAGATCATAGACATATTTGGAATTTTTTTGATAATTTCCTCTTAAATAAGTACCCATTTTTAAGTTTTCTTCCACAGTTAAGCCAGGAAAAATCCTTCGATTTTCCGGACATAGAACAATTCCTTTTTTTACCATATACACGGTATTTTTATTACTTACATCTTCACCATTAAAAAGTACTTTTCCTTTAGACTTAACTATATTTAAAATTCCAAAAAGTGTAGAAGTTTTTCCGGCTCCATTAGAGCCTAAAATAGTAACTATTTCCCCTTTACTTACTGAAAAACTGATTCCTTTAACAGCTTTTATAGGACCATAATTGACTTCAAGATTTTGTACCTCAAGCATGTTCTTCTTCCCCCAAATACACTTTAATCACTTCTTCATTGTTGGATATCTCTTCGGGAGTTCCTTCGGCTATTTTTTTTCCAAAATTCATAACAGTTATTACATCGGAAACATTCATTACTACATTCATATCATGTTCAACTAGTAATACAGTCTTACCTTTTTTATTAACCATTTTGATTATATCTTTTATCTCCTCAGTTTCAAGGTAATTTAATCCTGCTGCTGGTTCATCCAACAAAAGCAACACAGGATCAGAAACAACCGCCCTTGCCATCTCCACCCTTTTTAAAATACCATAAGGAAGTTGTGAAGGATAAGAAGAAAGTCGATTTTTTATATCGAACATTTCTGCCACTTCCAAAACTTTGTCTGTGGCATCTCTTTCAAAAGATACTCTTGAACCAGAAAAGATTGAGAAGAAAGATTTGTTGTATTGATATACTATACCCGAGTATATATTTTGAAAAACATTCATTGATTGAAAAAGTTGCAAGTTTTGAAAAGTTCTTGAAATACTTTTATGGATAATATCATGGGGATGCAAATCATTAAGAGACTCACCTTTGAATATAATATCTCCTTGTTGAGGGGTTATAATTCTTGTTATTACATTAAAGAGGGTTGTTTTACCCGCCCCATTAGGGCCTATTAAAGAATGAATCTTACCTTCTTTAACATTCATAGAAAAATCATTAACTGCTTTTAACCCTCCAAATGAAACTGTAACGTTTTTTATTTCAAGCATAATTTCACCTCTATATAAAACACGATTTTAAAATAACAAGGGGTATTCACCCCTTGTTATTTAAGTAATATTTATAATACACCTAACAAATCAGCAACATCATAGCTCATCCAAGGAGAAGCTACAGTCCATATCAATCCATATTCTTCTGTGTCAACAGCTTTCATGATGTACATTGACGTAACTCCCATTCTTGCATCGAATTGAGAAATATCTTTATACGTCAATCCATGATTTTCATCTCCTAAAGCAATAAAATGACCTCTCCAGTTATCAAATGTTTCTAGAGCTGCGACTAAACTTTCTCTTGTTAGATTAGGTCCCGCTCTCGTAACCGCTTCAACAAAAACTTCGGCAGCAATCATTCCTGCAATAGCGTAAGCATCTGGTATCGCGTTGTAGTATTTTTGATATATTTGTATCGCATTATCTTCAGGATTAGCAAAATCAACAAATACCCATGCCGTAACCTCTACTCCTTCAGCTGCATCTCCTGCTAATTCTATGTAACTTTCACTTGAATTAGCATAACTCATTACATATCTTTGGGATGTCATACCAAACTGCTTAGCTTGTCGCACAAAAGTCACAGATTGTGGCATAAACAAGCACATTGCAATCGCATCAGGTTTTGTTGCTAACAATTGAGTAATCTCTGAAGTAAAATCAGTTTTCAGAGGATCAACAGCGATATTTGCAACTGGTTGCATACCTAAATTTTTCAACGTACCTACGGCGGATTTACTAAATTCTTGACCATCTTCGGCATTTCTATAAACAACGGCTATCCTTTTATGCCCTTGCTCTACTAAATAATTGATAACAATATTTCCTTCAACTATATAGTTTGGCTGAACTGGGAATATGTATTTTTTTGGTGGTAGACTAAACTCAATAGAACCTCCACCTAGATATACAAAAGGTACGCCTCTGTTGTTTAGATAACCTTCAACAGCAAGAATGCCTGGAGTTCCAAGACCTCCAACGATAGCAAAAACTCCATCTTGTTCAACCATTCTTCTTACTTCAACGACTGTTTTTGCAGGATTAAATTGGTCATCTGCGATTATTAAGTTAATCTTTCTGCCATAAATGCCACCTTGTTCGTTTATATAGTTGAAATAAGCCTGCATACCTTGAGCCATTGGCCTTCCAATGGGTGCTACTGGTCCCGACATTGCTTGGAAGGTACCTATCAGAATCTCGTTGTCTTTTACTCCAACTTCGGCAAATCCAAAAACCAACAAAATCACTACGAACAACACGCTTACAACTTTTTTCATACCTAACACCTCCTAAATTTCTCAAATATTTTTGTAACGAAGTTTGTTGAAATTTTCATAGTTGTTGTTTACATGAACATTTAAAAATCAAGGATAAATTACAAAAATTTTTCCAAATTACATTTTAAACCTTTTAACCAAAGCTTCTAATTCAGATGATAATTCACTTAACTCTTTTGCACTCTCGTTTATCTCTACTGATTGACTTAGTTGTCTGTCTATTACCTTTCTTGAATTCTCTAGCTGTTCACTTATCTCTGATACCGCCCTTGCTACTCTCTCTATCGCTGAACTCATCTCTTGGGCACTCGCACTTTGTTCTTCTGCACTCGCTGTCATGTTTTCTATTCCTTGATTCATCTTCTCTATTCTTTCTCTTATGTTGGTAAAGCTTTTTAGTACATTTACCATCTTTTCATTCACTTCTTCTATCGTTTCTACTACTTTGTTCGTTGAGTCGTTCACTTTCTTTGTGCCTTGCGTTATGTTTGCTAGTATCTGACTTATTTCTTCTGTCGCGTTTCTTGACTCTTCTGCTAACTTCCTTATCTCATCTGCTACTACTACCGCAAAGCCTCTTCCTGCTTCTCCTGCCCTCGCAGCTTCTATCGCCGCATTTAACGCCAACAAGTTCGTTTGTTCCGTTATCGAGTTTATCGTTTCTACTATGCTTTGGACATCTTTCGCGTTCGTCGCTAGTTGGGTCACTTCTTTTTGGCTTTCTTTTGTCCTTTCTACTGCTTCTTTTACTATCTCACTTATGCTTATTATTGTTTGACTTCCTTCTTGCGCTGCCTTATTTGTCTTTTCTGCTTCTTCACTTAACCTTTGGGCATCTCGAGATACTCCTTGTGCTGCTCTTGCTACTTCGTCTACTCCTGAGGTTACTTCTTCTACATTTCCTGCTGTCTCTTCTGCATAGGTCTGTATCGTATCCATTTGTCGTTTTAATTCTTCTGAGTTTTCTCTACTTTCTTGAGAGGTCTTGGTTAAATTAACTGATGATTTTTGTACCTTGTCTGAAGCTTGCCTTATCGAGCCCATTGAGTTCCTTAGTTCTTTACTCATCTCTGATAGAGCTAATGCCATCTGCCCTATTTCGTCTTTACTCTTCACTTGAAAGTCTACTGTTAAATCTCCTTCTTTGAATTGGTTTATCTTGTTTCTTAATTCAAGTAATGGTTTGGTTATACTTCGTATTAGATATATGACCATAATTATTGCAACTACAAAGGCTAATACCGTTAATATTATTGTTAGTAGAATAGATTTGTTGTTTTTTTCAATGAGTTGGGGACCAAGTGTGTCTTGTTGTTCTTTTAGCTGAGCCCTTTGGTCTTCTAAAAGACTTAGTATTTCAACTCTTAATTCTTCCATTTCTTGGATTATTGGTTCCTGGGATTCAACAATAGAAACGATTTGAAGGAAAATGTCTTGTAATTCTAAGGCTGAATCATTCAGGAGAGAAAAGGCTTCGATTTGCTTTTGGGTAGTAACACTGTATTTTAAGGTTGATAATTGTAAATTTAGATTTTCAAACTCCTTTAATACACTGTTTTTATCCCCTTGGGATAAGGAAACAAAGTACTGATTGGAGAGATTCATAATCTCATTTCTATATTGCAAAAGTCTTTCTGCATATATAGACAAGGAAGTTGCTCCACTTTCTTTGCAAATCTCTAAAAAGCTTAGTATATGATTTTCCATTTCAGAATTTCTATTCTTAAATTCATTTATAAAGGTAGTTTTCAAGTCATTGTAAGTGACTAAATGCTCAAAATAATTTCTATAATCTTCGACTTTGGTTACTAATTCTTTTAATTCGTGATTAGAAGAAAGAATATCTAAATTGATTTTTAAACTGTCTATATTTGAAAAAAATTCATCTTCCTTTTCCTTTTCGAAATCTCTTGTGTAATCTTTTAAAGCTAATGTTGCTTGAAAAAAGTATGTTTGCGATTCAGACAGAACGATTAATTCATCTGACATTTGTTTATATCTTTCTAATCCGTTATTGGAATTGTATAATGAATAAATATTGAATATAATTGCTAAACCAAACAAAATAAAAATTATCACTAAAATAATTGTTATCTTCTCTCTAATGCTTTTAAAAGACATTTTTTCTATACTCCCCCTTAGTTAAAATTTTATCAATAATTATTATCGATATTAGTTAAAAAGTATTTTTAATTTACTATAAGTAGAATTTATAATTAAAAACTTTTAAATATTAAACTTTAAAAGAATTGTTTTTTAAGAGAAATCCTAATGATAGTGTGACCAGTTCTTCTGGTTTTTCAAAAATAACAACGTGTCCACAATCTGGAATAATTACAAATTCAGAGTTAGGAATATTATCAGCAATAATTTGAGAAAATTTTAGAGGCTTTAAAATATCTTTTTCACCACAGATCACTAACGTTGGACTTTTTATTTTCTGTAATTCCTTTGTCATATAAACGTCTTGCAAAAATGTTTCATATAAATAAATTTGACCTTTAAAAAAATCTTTAGGCATTTTATCTATAGCTAGAGCCCTTTTTTCCAATTCTTTGTAGTTTTTTCTTATGTATGAATCACTATAAATAGAAGGCATAGTTCCGTAAAAAAATTCTATCCCATTCTCTTTTTCTGCAAGTGCTATCCAACCCTTTACAAAGTATTTCAAAACTTCATCCAATTCACTTACCGAATCAATTATAACCATTTTTTTAACATATTCGGGAAATTTTATAGCGAACTTTAAAGCC
Organism: Thermotogota bacterium; assembly: GCA_029780115.1. Classification (GTDB taxonomy): domain Bacteria; phylum Thermotogota; class Thermotogae; order Petrotogales; family Petrotogaceae; genus Defluviitoga. The sequence continues at coordinate 39,950 of JAKOZG010000033.1, read as the reverse complement.
ACTTCTCCCCCGTATGAAGTACCAATTAAACTAGCATTCTTTATCTGTAAAAAGTCCATTAATTCTTTTAACTCCTTAGCATGTTCTTCAAAAGTGTAAGGACCTTCCGGTTTACTTGATTTCAATTGTCCTTTGAAGTCATGCAACAACATTTTGTATCCAAATCTTTCAAAAAATGGTATAAATTGGTACCAACTATTTGTTGATGCCATAACTCCATTAAGAAAAACGATTGTCTCGGATGATTCTAGGTCTCCCTTCACTTCATAAAATAGGCTTACTTCTTCTTGAATATTTAAGAAAGGCATGATTATATTTTCTCCCCCTTTTGTTACTAAATCAACCAATATGTTGAATACACTTTTTTTCAAAAATGACATTATTAGAAATTTATTTTTTTAAACACCAAGATATGATTTTTGTATATACTCGCTTTTAGCAAGATTTATAGAAGAATCATCCATAACGATTCTCCCGTTTTCTATAACATAACCTCTGTCTATGATTTTTAATCCTTGTTTTACGTTTTGTTCTGTTAGAAAAATTGACATACCAGTTTTTTTAATTTCTTTTAGCTTTTGAAAAAGTTCAATAACAAGAGAGGGCTGTAACCCTAATGAAGGTTCATCTAGAATTAAAAACTTAGGATTGGCCATTAACCCTCTTCCAATAGCTAACATCCTTTGTTGCCCTCCACTCAAGGTCCCGGCCTTTTGTTTACGTCTTTCTTTTAAGATCGGAAAGATTGTGAATACGAACTCCAAATTTTCTTCTACCCTATTTTTAGCAACTGGTATATAAGCTGAACCGAGCCTCAAATTTTCTTCAACGGTCATGAATGGAAACAATTCCCGTTCTTGAGGTACGACAGCAATACCAGCTCTAATTATTTTATGGGTTTCTAAGCCAACTAAAGATTTGTTTTCAAAAATAATTTTTCCGGATTCGGGTTTCACCAAGCCAATTATTGCATTTATTAAAGTTGTTTTACCTGCTCCGTTGGGCCCAAAGAGACCAACAGCTTCACCACTCTTTATATCAATTGAAAAATCCCAAATTACTTGTATTTTTCCATATTTAACATTTAAATTTCTTATTTCCAGCATTAATCTTCCTCCCCTAAATATGCAGAAATTACTTTTGGATCTTTGCAAACATTTTCATAAAGACCTTGAGAAATTATTTTCCCGGATTCTAAAACGATCACCCTATCAGTTAGTTCTTTTATTACTCCCATAACATGCTCAATTACTACAATTGTCAATCCTCTTTTCTTTAACGATTTTACTAGATGGATCATTTGCCAAGTTTCATCTGAATTCAAACCGGCCATGACCTCATCGAGAAATAAAATCTTTGGTTTTGAAGCTAGAGCACGTCCTATCTCAACTTTTTTCAAATCAAGCACAGTAAGTTTATCTATTGGGAAATCTCTCCTTTTTAACTCTAAAATATCGCATATTTCACTTGCTGAATCTCTTGCCTGCTTTAAATTTTCTTTTGCCCCAAAAAGCGCTCCTACAACAATATTTTCAAAGGCAGTAAATCCTTGAATTGGTCTAACTAACTGGAAAGTTCTTGCTATACCAAGCTTGGTTCTTATATATGCCGGTTTACTTTCTATGTTTATACCATCAAAAACTATTTCTCCTTGCGTTGGATAAATTAATCCTGATATTAAATTAACCAAAGTTGTTTTGCCTGCCCCATTAGGGCCAATAATTCCTAGAATTTCGTTTTCGTTAATGTCCAAATCTACACCATTAACTGCTGCTAATCCACCAAATCTTTTTACTAAATTTATGGTTTTTAGAATAACCATAGAATATTCCTCCTAGTCATGCGTATTAGCTACTTTTTTTGTTGGGCTTTCAATTTTGCAAATTTGTTTCTTGATCATTCAGATAAACTCTTCTTTTCTATTTTATGAGTTATTATTTTATCTTTTGTTGTACCATATATACCTTTTGGTAAAAATAAAATTATTAAAACTATCATAATTCCGTAAATAATTAAATGGCCATAAGGCATAATCAATTTCAAATATTCCGAGGCAAAACCTAAAACCAAAGCTCCAATTACAGAACCCCATGTCGAATAGATTCCGCCAACAAGAGCCATAGCCATTGGCAATAATAGAAAATCTAAAGAAAAAGTTGTTTCTGGAGAAACAAATCCATACTGTTGAGTGTAAATTGCGCCTGCTATTCCTTGAAGTGCAGAACTAATAATAAAAACAAATAGTAAGTAACCAAAAATGTTAATACCGCTCGACCTTGCAATTATTTCGTCATTTCTTATTGAATTTATAGCAAAATGAATCTTTGTTCTGTTGAACATTTCCGAAATTAAAATGGTTATTAAAGCAAGAGAGAGTATTAACCAATATGTTTTTGCTGAATCTCCATTAAATATAACATTTGGGATAACTTTTCCACTAGCACCACCTGTAAGTTTAGGTATATTTCTTATAATGACCGAAAAAACCATAGTAATAGCTAAAGTTGTAATAGAAAAATAGATATCTCTCAGTTTAAGCACAGCGAACCCCAGCCCCAAAGCAATTAAAGCAACAAAAAAACCCGCAAAAAGTATACTTACTAAAGGATTAAATCCGAACCTTGAACAGGTAATAATTGAAGCGTATGCTCCAACACCGAAAAAACCAGCAACACCAAATGATAACTGGCCGGTTCTCAACATCATATCCCAACTGAGAGCTAAAGTCATATAAATAAAAATAGTCATTAATACATGTAATAAATAAGCTCCAATAAAATAAGGTAAAAATATCAATAAAACGATAGCTAATATTGTTATTATGGGGAAAATTGTTTTTTTCATGATTCAGGCCTCCTATACGCATTCAACAGTATTACAGCTATCAAAATTCCAAAGAATACTACATCTGACCATCCTTCATATCCTGGTATAGACTGAACAATTGCTTCTGCGACTCCTAAAGTAATCCCTCCTATCAAGATGCCATTCAAGTTTCCTAATCCTGCCATAGCCACAAGTGCAAAAGATTTTAATGTATAAGGATTACCAGATAATGGGAATACTGGAGTTCTTGGTAGCATCACAGAAGCTGCAACCCCAATGATTCCAAAGGCAATACTAAAAACAACAAGATATACAACATTTGTATTAATTCCAACGATTTCTGCTCCCTTTGGATTTTGCCCAACCGCCGAAGCTGCTTGTCCTAATCTTGTTTTTTTCAAAAACAATTGTAAAATAACAAGAACAGCTATTGCCATGGCAGGATATATAAATTCATACATACCTATAGACATGTTTCCTAGGGTTACAGAAGAAGATGCATATGAAGTATAAACACTTCTCGGTCTGGTTGTCCATATAATTTTAATCAATTCAATTATAATCATTGATATTCCAAAAGTTAGCAACAGTTGATTTAAATGTCCTGCTTTTAAAACTCTTCTTATCAAAATTGAGTAAATTACCATTCCTAAACCAAATAGTATGAAAAAAAGCGGAGCCATTGAAATAAGTGGATCGATAGACCATGAATTAAAAAATATGTATCCAATATATAAACCTAAAGTCAAAAAGTCTCCATGGGCTAAATTTAAAATGCCTACAATTCCGAGTATTAAAGCTAAAGGTAAACCTATCAGAGAATACAAACCACCTCTTTGTATCCCATAAACCAAAGCTAGAGGCTTCCAAATCCCTACAACAATTAAAAAGATGATAAAAGCAATTAGAGTCTTCTTTAAACTTTTATTAGTTTTTTCCAAGTTCAACACCGCCTTGATAGCTAATATAAGTTATCTGATATGGAATGGGGCTGGATCGATTATCCAGCCTCCATCCTTGCTAATTCAATTGTTCAGAATATAATTTATTTTCCAAATTTAAATGGATAGACTAGTTGAGTCGTAGCTAATTCTAATGGCCAAATTACTTCTTGCCTTCCCTTTTGCCACTGCAATATCTTTTGATATTTGAATCCTTGATTCTTTATAATTCTACTTGGTTCTATCTTCAAAACTTCTCCAAGCGGTGACTCATATTCTATGGTTCTTAAAGCCTCAATAATAGCATTTTTATCCAACGATCCAGCTTTTTTAATACCTTCTACCAAGAAATAAATATTCGTGTATCCTAATGGAGCAAAATATGTTGCTGGTTCTTCCTTCCACATTTCCACATAAGCGTCATAAAAATGTTTTGCTACAGGACTTACTTCATTTAGAGTCGGTGCCCACATTCCGTACAAAATAACATTTTCTGAGAGAGGATTTTTTCCAAAATCAGCAGGCCATCCTGGAGGTGCTCCAACAAATAATGGAGGTTGAAAATTAACTTCTTTGGCTTGAGCAACTATAGGAATCGCGTCTGCGTCGTATCCGGCCCATATAAAAAGGTCTGGATTAAAGGCTTTTGCTTGGTTTAGCATTGCCCTATAATCTCCACCACCAAGAGAAGCACTCTTAAAGGAAGCTCCTTTAAACTCTTTTAATATTTCTTTCCAAGATCCTTCGCCTCTTTTTGCCGCTTCGTATAAATCAATATAAGAAGTGTAAGAATCTGTTCCAAAAGCTCCTTCTTCATAAGCTAGAAAGACTTTTTCTATTTTAACGTTAGGATAAGCATGTACAATTTCGGTCCAACCTACACCATAACCTTCACCTTGTTGATAATCCCATGGATGTAGATGGAAATACCAATCAGCGTCGGGCCCCATAGCTATTTCTGCTTGATGAGATGCCGCTCCAATCCAAACAGTGATTTTTTGATATTTTTTCAAGATAGGCACCTGTGCTAGATGAACCCCACTACCCATTCCGCCAACAAAGAAGTCGACATTTTCCACTGTTGCAAGTCTTTCAATAGCAGCAGCTCCTTTTGCTGGATTCATCTCATCGTCTATAACTATGAGTTCTATAGGTCTACCTAATACTCCTCCTGCATCGTTAATCTCTTTTACCGCTAATTTCATAGCTTTTGTAGCTTGATCGCCGGTAATGTCTCCTAAAGGATTAACCGCTCCGATCTTTATAGGTTTTTCTGCAGCTAGCGCACACGAAAACACCATCAACAAACTCATCATTACTAAAAATATTCGTTTCATGAGTTCCACCTCCTGATTTTTAAGCAAAGATCAAACTTCGTTGTTTGAAACTAAAGGCTTTTTTAAAGCTATCGACCCCCTTGTTTATGGATTTTAGATGTTTCTAATAACCATAGCAGTTCCCATTCCACCACCAATACACAAAGAAGCTAAGCCATACTCGATATTTCTCTTCTTCATTTCATGAAGCAATGTAACAACGATCCTGTTTCCGGATGCTCCAATGGGGTGACCTAGAGCAATTGCCCCACCATTCACGTTAGTTCTTTGAATAAACCAATCTTTAGTTTTTCCATAGATACTTTCTAGATCTCTCAATACTCCAAGTGATTGAGCAGCAAACGCTTCGTTAAGTTCTATAAGGCCCATATCTTCTATATTCATTTTGATTTTATCTAAAAGTACTTTAATTGCAGGAACGGGACCTAACCCCATATACGCTGGCTCAACTCCAGCTTGACTGTAACCTATTAACTCTGCAATAGGTTTTAACCCATATTTTTCTACAGCCTGTTCAGAAGCAAGTAGTACTGCACTGGCTCCATCATTTATACCAGAAGCATTTCCTGCAGTGACTGTTCCGTTGTCCACAAAAGATGGCTTTAGTTTGGAAAGTTTTTCCAAACTTGTATCGAATCTAGGATATTCATCCTGCAGAAAAATAATGGTTTCTTTTTTCATTTTTATTTCAATTGGAACAATTTCATCTTTGAACTTACCTGATTCAATCGCTGCTTTAGCTCTCATTTGACTATTGAAGGCAAATTCATCTTGTTCTTCTCGACTGATATTGTATTTTTTGGCTATATTTTCGGCGGTTACCCCCATATGATAATTATTAAAAACATCAGTAAGACCATCTAATATCATGTGATCTAGTATTTCAAGGTGGCCAAATTTGCTCCCAAACCTTGATGTGTAAGGTAAAAGATATGGTGAAGTAGACATGCTTTCAATACCAGCTGCTACAACTATATCTGCGTCACCTACTTTAATATCCGATGCTCCGATCATTATACTTTTCATTCCACTTCCACACAACATATTTACAACATAACCGGGTTTCTCATTGGGTATGCCAGCATATATAGAAACCTGTCTTCCTGGGCCCATTCCATGACCAGCCATCAAAACATTCCCAACGATAACTTCATCAACATTTTCTGGTGACACCTTGGCTTCTTCTAAAACTTTTTTTGTAACTTCAGCCCCCAACTTTACAGCCGGTATATCTTTCAAAGTTCCTCCAAAAGATCCAATAGCTGTTCTTTTTGCAGAAATAATATATATCTTTTCCATGTCATACCTCCTGAGACTTTTTATATTAACCTCATTTCTTTAGCTTTTTCTTCTAATTCTTTTCTGAAATTTGGATGAGCAATTGAAATTAGTTGTTTTGCTCTTTCTCCAGCACTTCTTCCTCGCAGATGAACTATGCCCCATTCTGTAACTACGTAATCTAAATCATGTCTCGGAACCGTAACTGGAGCTCCTGGGTCTAACATGGGAACAATGGTCGATACAGTTCCCTTTTTAGCAGTCGATCTTAACGCAATTATTCCTTTACCGTTTTTGCTTCTTATAGCTCCTCTATGGGTATCTAACTGACCTCCAGGCCCTGAGTACTGTTGTGTTCCGATAGCTTCAGAAACTACTTGACCAGTAAGATCAACAGAAATTGCTGTATTTAAACTTACCATATTGTCGTTCAGACCAACAACATAAGGATCATTCACATATCTTCCTCTTAACTCTAAAATACCAGGATTGTGATTAATAAAGTCGTACATTCTTTGCGTTCCTAGGGCAAAAGCTATTACAAATTTACCTCTCCAAAGAGATTTTTTCATATTCGTAATAACGCCTTTTTCAAACAGATCTATCATCGATTCTGTGAGCATTTCAGTGTGAACACCAAGATCTTTTTTATCTTCAAGCAATCTTGCAACGGCATTTGGAATTCCTCCAATACCTATTTGTATCGTAGAACCGTTTGGAATCATATCTGCTATGTATTCAGCGATCCTCTTTTCTTCTTCTTTAGGTTCTGAAATAGGAAGTTCTGGAATATCCCAATCGGACTCAACTATAATGTTCACATTGTTTATGTGCCATTCGGTATCTCCATGAACAAAAGGCATCTTTTGGTTAACTTCCATAACTACAATATCTGCGTTTTCGGCAATGTCTTTTTCATAAACATTTGAAATTCCTAAATTGAAATAACCCGTTTTTTCGATCAATGGAGTGCACGAACCCCAAAACACTAGAGTGTTTCCTTCTTCCTTCTCAGCCATAACTTTATCCAATCCAGCCATATGAAGGTTGTTGGGAATGAAGTCTAAAATGTCCAAATTATTCTGGTATTTAGATTTTCTTGTAGAATCAGAAAAAAACCAGGTATGTAAATGAAAAGTATTTTCATAATCTTTTTGCAAGAAAAAATCATAATATCCCATATCTAAACAAGTTACAACTTTTATTTTTTCAAAATGATCTTTGAACTTGTGAACATTACTTAAAAATCCTTGAGCTTCTGCAGCAGCCATGCTAACAATAACTGTACATCGTTTTGGTAGAGATAAAATCGCTTCTTCGATCGACATTAGCTTTTGCTTGTACTTTTCTTTCCACATCTTTAAAACCACCTACCTTCATAAAAATTAGAGAATTGTTCCCCCATTTACATCTAAAACATGCCCTGTAATATAAGAAGATTCATCTGAAGCTAGAAATAAAACAGCATTGGCAACTTCTTCAGGCTCTCCCATCCGCTTCAAGGTTATTTGTGATAGAATGTTCTGCATCACTTTTTCGGGTATTGCTTCTGTCATTGGCGTTTTTATAAAACCTGGTGCTATGGCATTAACGCGTATATTAGCTCCTTTTCTAGCTAATTCCTTTGCCCAAGTGTAGGTCATGGATATTACTCCACCTTTTGAAGCTGCATAATTCGTTTGTCCAACATTACCTCTTTCGGCCACTATAGAAGAAATATTGATAATACTGCCTTTCCCATTTTCTAACATTAAAGTTGAGACAAATTGAGTCATGTTAAAAACACCTTTTAAATTAATATTTATAACTTTATCCCAGTCATCTTCTGTCATTTTTTGAAGCAAGCCATCTCTTGTTATACCTGCATTGTTTACCAGAACATCTATCCTTCCAAATTCTTTTTTTACCTCTTCTACGAATTTTTGAATTCCTTCCCTATTAGTGACGTCAAGTAAATAACCTCTAATGACATTTCCATTTTGTTCTTGTTCCAGTTGGTGTAATAACTCATTGTTCATATCAAGAGCAAAAACTACTTTTGCGCCTTCTTTAGAGAATTTTTCAACTATGCTTTTTCCAATTCCTCTTGCTCCACCTGTGACTACACATACTTTATCTTTCAATCTATCCATCTGAAATCCTCCTTTTTATACTTATTTATCAACTATCAATTTTCCCCCATTTTACGGTAGTAGCTGCCCAAACGAATCCCAAACCTGCTCCTACCAAAACTACTATGTCTCCATCTTTCAGCTTTCCTTCTTTTAGGGCTAATTTCATCGATAAAATTTGATCATTTTGACCAAGATGCCCATAATCTTCTAAGTAAGTTGTTTGATTTTCATTTAACCCTAATTCTTCTAATACGGCTTTATGAGCAGATCTCTTAAAATGAAGAATTGCTAAATATCCTATATCTTTTTCACTATAACCAGACTTTTTCAATGAATCTCTGATTACCCAGTAAAAGTTCGGCATAGTTTTTTCATTTAGATTAGACTTAAACTTTTCTGAATCTCTAACTGTAAAGTAGTATTTTTGTGTATCTTCAGGTTCCATCGGCCATTTTTTTGTTCCACCTACTTCTATTACACATTGCTCTGAAAATGATCCATCGCCTTTGAAAGAAGATTCTAAAATCACATTTTTATTTAGATTTTTTCTTAAAATAGCAGCTACTCCACCTGCTCCAAGATCAAACATAAAAGAAGTATCTTTCACTTTATAATTAATCAAATCACTGTTTCTATAACCACTTACGATTAAAACTGTATTCAAACTTTCATTATTTAACATTAAAGACTTAGCAGTTTCTAGGCCCGTCATCATGGAGCCACACATGGCTTCCATATCAAATCCCCATGCATTGGTAGCTCCAATCTCATAAGCAACAAACAGGCTAGCAAGCCAACATGGATAATCTTTGTGTTGCGCTCCATTCCAAATTACCAAATCAATGTCTTTTGGGTCTATACCAGCATCATTAATGGCATCTTTTGCTGCTTGTATTCCCATATAACTAGTTGTGTCGTTTGGCCCAGGAATAGGTTTTTTTAGAATTCCAAATTTTTCCTCAATTACCCATTGTGGAATATCTGTTCTTCTAGCTATTTCATCCGCATAAATGTAATTGTCTGGTATATAAACACCTAAGCCCATAATTCCGACGTTGTTCATTTTTTTTCCTCCTCTGATTTTCTTTTTTTTCTAATAATAACAGGTGAATCATATCTTACTTAAAAATAAAAAATAACTTTTATTCTTCTAAAAAATTCTCCACGACTTTCACTAATTGTTCTAAATCATCTATTAAAGGCGAATGGCCACACTTTTTCAAATAAACTAACGTTGCGTTATTTCCAATATCTGCTTTAATATCCAGAGCCATCTGTTTTGGAACAACTAAATCATTTTCTCCCCACAATATTAATGTTGGACACTTGATTTTTGAAGCTCTGTTATCTCCCTGTTTGACACCGTTAAATTCATTACTTATATTAAAGGTTGCTAAAGCGTAGTCTACGTCGACTAAGTTTCTTTGTGTTAGCATATCTTCAAGATATTCTTCGTACTTTGCATCATCAGGCTTATTATGGGTGTATATGGTGGCTTCCCATATTCTTTTAAGCATTTCTTTATCTTTATTCTTGTATGCGTTGAGAATAGGAAGTACTTGAATGGGATCTTGGGCTATTTCTTCTTTTGTTTTTAAGAATTCTCCTATTATAGGTTTCCCAGTAATGTCTTTTTTTAAAATTGGATACCCACGGGTCCCTACAGATTCTAATAAAATGAGTTTTTCAACGTATTCTGGATAATCTGCAGTAAATACCATACAGACTCCCCCGCCAGTTGACCAGCCTATCAAACTAAACTTTTTAATACCTACTTCATCAACAAAAAGTTTTAAATCTTCTTTAAAGTCATCTAAAGAATTTATTGAAGTATGATATGTCGAAATTCCAAATCCTCTTAAATCAGGAGCATAAATAGTGTATTTATGATCCAACGCATCAATAAAGATATCCCAATGCTTTGAGGAAGTCATATTGCCGTGGATTAATAAAAGAATTTTTTCTCCACCCTTTTTATACCTATACCCAATGGTTTCACCATTAGCGATCTTTACCTGACTCAAAATTACGTTCATTTAAAACGCTCCTTTAAATAATTGGATGTGAATCACTTCTCACTTTATTATATATAATTTTAACTTAAGATACAAACTCTATTAACAGTATTTGTGAATAATTATAAACAATCTAAAACAATTAAAGTTGATTAGATACAAAAATCTCATTTTTAAAAATTTTTATTTTTCACATATGGCTAGTTTATAAAGTAAAATTAAAAGGTCGATTAACACTATCAATAACCATGAAACATGTTTCATAAATGAAGAAATAAAAAGATCGTTAGAAATTAACAAAAGTTCTTAAAACAATTCTTTTCTTATTTTTAACGAGATGTTATATTAACTTTCTAGTAAATGTAGAATAATAAATACCTTGAATGTAGAAATATTAAAAAACAGAGATATAGTGTAGTTCTTTAAAAATGAAGTAATGAAGCGAAGTTTTTGTGTTTATTAACAGAAAAAATAAGTAAATATTTTTATTTGAATTAATACCTGATTTGGTAGATTATGCCCTAAATATGCTCTTTTTTTAAAGAAATTGTCATTTCGCTTCTTACATGCAATAAATAGAAAATCAATGCAATAACCATACCCAGGGTTGGAACGATTAGAGCTCCTCTATAACCAAAAGTTGCGATGACGCTTCCCATAAGACTCAGAGAAATTGTTTGTGAAAGAACTACTACAATGTTATTAATACCAAAGATCTTTCCTTGGTAATTTTGGGGAACTGAATTGGATATGATTACAACGTTCATTGTATATATGATGCCCAACGCCCCACTGAACAAAAACAATATTAAAAAAAGAAGGATTGAATGTATGAAAAGAAAATTTTCATAAAAAATAAAGATTAAAGAAAAAGTTATAAGTAGAGTTAATATAGTTAACATATATAACTTTTTTCTACCGATAATTTTACTAAAAATGCCTGTAGTAGTTGAAAAAAGAGCACTAATTAAAGTTGAAATTCCCATATAAAAAGAAGCTTTTTCTAGAGACATAGCAAACTCGCTTTTTAAGAATGATGTGGCATAAGGTAGAACGCCTCCAATCGTAAACCAAATTCCAAACTGTGAAATAAGGAGAAGAGAAACTTTTTTTAATACCTCTGAATTACTTACAGCTAAAGTGTCTTCTTTTACCTCTTCCAACTGTATGTTTTTTAAGTTCTTGAATAGTAGAGGAATCACAAAAATTGCTCCTATCAAAGAAAGCAAAATTATGACAAACTCGATACTTTTTGAGATTACTGCACCTATCAAAATGGAAGATAAAAACATAGAAATATTTGATACTCCCATCACAAATCCATAATTCCTATCCTTATTATGTTCTTTACTCACATTGCTTACAAAGGCAGAATATGGAGTTTGAATACTAAAAGTTGTTGTTACAAAAACTATAGTTGTAAAATAAAGAAGAAACCTATTTTTTAAACTCAATAAACTCATAGAAGTAAAAGCTAGCAAGAAGAGAACTTTTATATAAAGTAGGTAATCCCTCTTTTTATCGCTTAAATAACCAATTAACATACCAACAAAAATTGTTAGAAACATTCCAATTGAAACTAAATAACCCGGTATTACCATTGAACCTAAAGTATCGTTTAAATAAGGAATAAGAACGAAGTTATAGATCGCATACAAAGTGCCTATTGAAACACTCCCGCTTAAAATACTAATCAAATTTATCGACCTCTTCCAAGAAATCTGCATATTTTTTAAAAGAAATGTTATTTGCCTTTTGTATTAGATGAATTATGTCTTGAGGAATGTTGTGGTAGCTAGCCTGAAAAGCTGAAAGAGCACCAGCTATTGCAGCGATTGTATCAGTATCTCCTCCAATTGAAGCACCCATTCTGATAGCAAGCCAAACATCATCTTTACAATATGTACCAATTGCTATTGCTGCACCAGCTACATCAACAGCTTCCATGGTTGTGCCAAATATATAATAGATTTTTTGAAGAAATTTATCAACTTCGTCGGCTTCTGGAATATACTGTTTTAATATATTTAATCTTTCTGCTATTGAAGGTCCCACGAACTCTCTATCGGTAAGTTTTTCTCCAATCTTTGCACCCTTTATTGCCGCATCAATTATTTCTTTTGTATTTGCCCCTTTTGAAGCATAATAATATGCATACCCAACAGCTAATGATGATTCAATCGCTAAATTGGTGTTATGTGTCGGTATAACACAATTGATAATTGACGTTATCAATGAAGACTCATCCTTATTTAGATGATAAAGAACAGGAGCTAAAACTCTCATTGGAGCGCCACTAGTTGTGCCATTAGCTTTAACTTCTCGTCCTTGGCCAAAGGATTCGATTGCTTTTTTTGTGCTAGGTCCGATGTATCCTTTTTCATCTGGCTTACATTCTTTAAACCATCTTAAAAGCGCTCTTTTCACGGTTTCTTCTGAAAATTTTTTGTCTTTGTGGTATTCTTCTATTAAGAAAAGCACTTGTTCAGTATCGTCAGTAACTTCACCAAGCTTTAGCCTATCAGAATGAATCATAGAATACTTAGGATCAATTAATTCGCTTACAAATCCAAATTTTTCCTTTATTTGTTTGTATGTCATAAATTCAGTAGGCATTCCCATTGCGTCACCCGTGGAAAACGCTTGAAGAATACTTTCAAATCTATTCATTTCAGACCTCCCGTTTAATTGTAAGACCGCTGTGTTCTTCTCCTTTAACACAAACTTCTGAATGTTTTAGATTTATCTTTGGGTTTCCATCTACTATGCAAAAAGCATCAAAATTTGATATACAGATTATATCTGTTTCGCTAAATATTATTTGTTTAAGTTCAGAACAATGAGGCAAAGAATTATCCTCCATAAAAAATATGATCGGTTCAGAGGATACAATCATACCATAACTGTTAGAAGAAAAAGCTAGATGGCAGAATAAACCAGTGACAGCCTTCGATATATAAAATTTTTTTTCTCTTTCTGAAAATGGGGAGATAATTATCTGGGATATCTTTTTCCCCAGAGGAAAGTCTTGTTGGTTCACAACAACAGAACTATCAGCAAGTTTGATATAACTCGGATTTTTGATAACCCTTTTATTATGGTAGAAAAAATCATATGCAGCCACAGTTCTCTTTTCACCATCTACTGTTGACACTAGTGTATCTCCTATTACTACATCTATGAAAGATGTACCTAAAAACTGATTATTACTATATACATTAAGCCCCCTAACCCAAGTTGGGTTTATGTCTGTAAAATCAAAATTAATTAAATCTTCTACAGATCTAAAAGTTATAAAAGGGCCACAACAAGCAGTTCCAGTTGCAACCCCTGCAAGCGGAATCAACCTATTTTCTTCTTTCATACCTAAGATGATATCAACAGCTGTACCATCGCCACCGAAAAAAACTATTAAGTCCACACCTACGCGAGATAATTCTTTTCCGGCGTTGACAGAATCCCTATAATCTTTATAAATTGTTTCTGATCCTATAACTTGAATTTTGAGAAGATCTTTTACATGAATAAATGTTGATAAGGTAGAATACAATTCGTGATCTTTTACTTTAAGAGCAAACGCTTTTAGCAAATCATCATTAATTTTTCCTTTACCTGAGGTAGGATTTATCACGACGCCGATTTTCATCTAGATTTTCCTCCATTTTTAATATACTTAGAGCAGTATCTAGATCAGTAATTAAGGAGTTGATATAACGTGCTTTTATTGCCGCATATATTGCTGGAACTTTTTCTTTACCTCCTGCTACTCCTATTACTTCAGGTGTTTTTTTCAACTGATCAAGAGAAATACCTAACATGCTTATTCCAACATCCTTACATTCTGATCCATCTGCTGTAAAAAATCTTCCGGCTATGTCTCCGACTGCATTAGCTTTAATTAATTTAGAAAGAAATTCTTGATCAAAAATATCTTTAAACGCGTTTGAAAGAGATATAGGCTCACCTATGCCAACAATCGCTAGATCTAATTTATCCCACATGTCTGTCACTAATTTTAAGGAATTATCTTTAAGCATGATCTCTAAAGCAGCAGGATTTTCTAAAACTGCAGGTGCATGTAAATAATAGCGCATAGCATGAAAAGCGTTCGCCATTTTCTCAACTATCGAGTTCATTTGGTATTGGTAACGAAATTGGCCTACCCCTCCAAGTAATGGTACAAACAATGTGTTATTGTATTCTCGGTTAACAACAATTTTTTCACAAGTTTGATAAAGGGTCCTTCCCCATGACACACCGATAATCTGACCATCTTTTATATAATTAGATAAAAAATTAGCAGCCGCGGTTGCTATTGATGAAATGATGTTTTTTTGGGAAACATTATCTACAATAACTACATTTTTGAGATTATATTTTTCTTTAAGAGATTTAGAAGTTTCTTCGTTACTTAAAATAGAACCTGCGTCTATTTCAATCTTTACAATGCCCATTTCTCGACCCGCAGCAAGCAATCTACTCACTTTTGGCCTGGAGACACCAACAATCTTGGCTATTTCATTTTGTGTTTTGTTTTCAAGATAATAAAGTTTACACACTTTTATTATTAATTCTCTTTCATCGAGACTTTTCAATAGTAAGTTACACCTCCTTTGCTTCGACAAGGTTAGGTCCTAATCTCGTGATAATTCTTGAAGCATATTCATGGGCACTTTCAATAGCTTTTGAAACTTGCTGAGTGTTCAAATAACCCTCAATGAATCCTGCACAGAAAGCATCTCCTGCCCCGGTAGTATCTAAAATCTTACTAGTAACTTTAGGAACTTCAAAATGATGAGTTTTTCCGTTTTTGTCTATAAATACTGTGTCTTTTGCTCCTCTAGTTATAATTTTATTTGTTGTTATTTTTTTCAAACCTTCTTTTAACGTTGCTGCTTCCGATTCCGAAAGTATAACGAAATCGACGGATTCTGAAAGATTAACGATTCCTTCTAATTTGTGATAATACAAGCCAAATGATCCAGGCATGTAAACTTTTAGAGGAGCTTTGAAACGTTTAAACGCTTCTAACATAATTTTATCATAACTTTCGACAATGCATAAAGCGTCATATTCAGTGTCTTCTAGGTCTCCAGAAAACAAAGCCGCTCCTCCAAAAGAAATTATTCTTCTTTCTGCATCAGAATCAAGCATGACAAGAGTAAGTGCTCCTGGACCATTTTCCAGGGTGTAAATGCGATTTAAATTACTGATTTTGCTTAATTTTTTTAAAATATATGAAGATATTGAATCATTACCCGTTCCAAAATAAAAATCCACCTCATTATTAAGGGACAAGTTTATAGCTACATTTGCCCCACTACCACCCAGAAAGCTTCTTCTTCCTTTTGCAAACACCATAGAATCTCTCTCTGGGAATTTATCCAACAACGTATATATATCTACAGCAACAGCCCCTATAACTGCAATTTTCATTTTATCGCTCCTTTAGTTAATCCTCCTATCAAATATCTCTGAGCAAAGAGGAAGATCAAAATTGGTGGTAATGCAGTAAGCAAAGCAGCAGCTGAGAGAGAACCCCATTCTACCGCTCCCCCAGTTCCAACAAAGCTAGTGTTCAAAAAAACTGGTAATGTTTGCTTAGCACTTTCCCTCATCATAACCAATGCAAAAAGAAATTCATTCCAAGACAGTAAAAAAGTAAAAGTACCCACAGCTATTATTCCAGGAATTGCTAGGGGAAAAACTACTTTTCTCAACGCTTTGAATTGTGTACAACCATCTATCAATGCAGCTTCTTCAAGTTCTATAGGTATTGACTCAAAATAACTCGTCATCAAAGAACTACTAAAAGGAATTGTAGACATTGTGTGCAAGATAACCAATCCAAAAAGAGAGTTGTAAAGACCCAATTTATTGTATAAAGTAAAAATTCCGATGACTAATAGAATACCCGGGAAAGCCTGAGAAGCTAATAACCACCCTAACAAAAGATTTTTCCCTTTGAAATTAAATCTTGAAATTGCATATCCTGATAAAGATGTTACTATAATACCAAATAAAGTGGTTACTATCGCTATTATAAAACTATTTCTAAAAATTCTAGTAAACTGAGTCTGTTTAAAAATATATGAAAAGTTTCCAATATAAAATTCATCTGGGAGTCCAAGAGGTTTACTATAAATGTCTCCCGTTTCCCTAAACGCATTTAGAATGAGCATAATTAAAGGAAACAACAGTAAAAAGATAATAACAACTACCGATATATTTGCTATCACAACAACACTCTTTTTAGTCTTCATAATTAAATCTCCCCTTGATATAAAATATTAGAGGAATCATTAGAATAATCAAAGAAATAATTCCAATTGCCGCAGCATAACCCTGTTGGAAATATCCAAATGCATTCTGATAAGCGTACAACGAAAGAAGAATGGAGGAATTACCTGGTCCACCTCTTGTCATTGTGAATACGATGTCGAACATATTAAACGTCCAAATTGAAGTCAACACAGCGACAGTTAAAATAAGGTCTTTCATCATTGGTAATGTTATGTAGAAAAATTTTTTCACGATTCCTGCACCATCTATTTCAGCGGCTTCATAAACATCTCCAGGCAAAGACTGAAGACCGCCCAAAAGCATGACAGTCACAAAGGGTAAGCCGACCCAAATATTAGCAACAATACATGCAAAAAGTGAATATCCCGGATTTATGAGCCAGGAGGGAGGATTAGAAAATCCTATACCTTTTAAAATAATGTTTATTGGGCCTGAGGTGCCGAAAAAGTATCTCCAAATAAGAGCGGAAACAACAGGTGGGATAGCCCAAGGTAAAAGTACAAGGGTTCTATGCACATTTCTAAATTTTATGTACGGCAAATTGAGTAACATAGCAATAAACAATCCTAGAATTACTTCTACAACTACACAACTTAGTGTCCATATAACATTATTTTTCAATCCTAACCAAAAGATATGATCTTGAAAGAGTTCTTTAAAATTGTCAAATCCACAGAAATGTCTACCAACTCCAAAAACTTTATCTGCATAGAAAGCATTTAAAATACCCCTTACAAAAGGATATACGTTTATTAAAATCATCACTATTAGAACAGGAAGAATGTAAGGGAATGCCTTGGCAGTGTCACTTTTTTTACCCATTACAAAAATTCCTCCTTCTGACTAACTAGTATTGTTTTTTGAAATGCTCGAAGACATATTACGCATAGTTGATATGAACAAAATGATAACTATTTCAGGCAGATTTACCTCCTGACACACAGTCTATGCATTTTTTCTTCTATAAACATCGATATTTTTATATCGATTTCTATTGTTTGATATCAACTAAGAAATTGAGTTTATTGAAGTCCCAATCTTCTGAGTACTTTATTACCTTCTTTTTCTATATTTTTAAACGCTTCTTCGACAGAAATTTTACCAAGAATGACCTGTTCTATCTGCGGCACAAATACCTGCCATTCAAAAGTAAGATATCCTGGCATATTAGATCTCACATTTCGAGCATAAGGTAACCAAGAATAAAGTATATCCCATTCATACTCACTAGAAAGGAATCTTGGATCTTCTACCGCGGAATTTCTCACAGGAAATAGCCAGTCAGCATAAGCCACGTCAGCTGAATTTTCTGGATTAGTTAGGAATTCTACAAATCTAAACGCTTCTTCTTTGTGTTTGCATGCATTTGAGACTCCTAGCCCTTGTGGATTGGAGGGACTTACTATATTTTTTCCAGTGACGAGGAGCATTCCCCAATCATACATCTTACTTTGAACAAGAAACCGTCTGTTCCAGCAACCAAACGTAACCATTGCATAGCGACCGTTAAGAAAATTTTGCATGAGAGAAGTATAATCAATACTCATAACATCCGGTGGCGATACTTTATACTTAGTGATCAACGATATATAAAACTCAATGGCTTCCTTTGCATTATCGTCGATCTCCACTTTCCATTTGCCATTATCATCCATAACAAGTACATGACCATCGTTTTGTTCAATAAGGGCCCAGTGAAAATATTCCATAGTTGGAGCGAGAAATCCCCATCTTTTTACCTCGCCAGTCTTAGGATCTCTTAATGTTACCTTTTGAGCTATGTCAAGTAGCTCATCCCAAGTAATCATTCTATTCTCTGGAATTGTTACACCATTTTCCTCAAAGACACTTTTGTTATAAAAGACAACTTGTATCTCTTGAAGCCAAGGAACACCAAAAATATTACCTTTGAGATCGCTACATTCATCAAAAAGCCAAGAAGGGATATCTTCAAGCATCTCTTTAGGAATATAATTATTAAGTGGAGTTACAAATCCCATAATACCGTACTCTGCAAGAACATCGGTATCTGTGTGGATAATATCGGGGGGATTACCTCCTCTATAACTTGTTTGAAGAAATTCGTCAGAAGTTTCCCAGGTACCCCAAATGAGATTGATCTGAACATCGGGATTTTCTTCATTCCATATATCCACAAGATCATAAACTGTGTCAACTGTCTGGGGCTGCCAAGCTAAACAGTAAAAATCAAGCGTTATTGATGAGAACAACGCGGTAGACAAGATTAAAACAAAAAGAACTACCCAATTCTTCCTCATAATGACACCTCCCTAATTAATGTTCACAATAATTTTGATGTTACTTTTATCCATAGCAGCTTTAAAAGCTTCATGTATATCGTCCATTTCATAAATCTTGCTTATTAACTTTCCATAAGTATCAGGATCATCGCATAGCAAATCGTAAGCCTGCTTGAACTCTTCTTCAGTAAAACCAAATGACCCCACAATACTTACTTCTTCGTAGTGAATGTAGTAAGGATCGATTTCAAGTCTAGCGTCTTTGGGCATCCCACCAAATAATTCAAAAGTACCCCCTGGAATCACGAATGGAATCAATTTACTTACTAAATCAACCTTATCGTTTGCCAAAATAATTGAGTTATACATAGGCTTTTCCTTCATAAAGTTTTCAAAGCCTTCCTTACCAAAATCTATAGTTTCAAGGCCACAGTTTTGAGCAATATTTAGCCTTATCTCATCAATCTCTGCAATTACCGGGATGCTCCCTAAATTCTTCAAAGTAATTCCAATTAAAAGCCCCATGGGCCCGCTTCCAACAACTAGCACTTTTTTGTTAGGCGTTGCTCTTGCTTTTTCGATACCGTGAATAGCACATGCGAGAGGTTCTGCCAAAACCATCACTTCTTTTGGAATACCATCAGGTACGCAAAAAGCAGCTCTTTCAAGAATTTCAGCTGGAACTTTTACGTATTCAGCAAAAGCTCCGCCTGTTCCATACTTGTTTCTGCATAACTGTGATGTTCCCTCACGGCATAATTCACATTCACCGCATCCTATGTACGGAGCTATAACATAAGTAGCGTCTCCAAAATCATTTCTTATATTTTCTCCAACTTTGATTATTTTTCCAACAAATTCGTGTCCTAAAATACACGGTGGTTGAAACATTGGATGTCCTCTTACAAATGTTTTTACGTCGGTTCCACATATACCGACCATTTCTACTTTTACTAGTGCTTCGGAGTCACCTATATGAGGAGTATCAATTTCTTCGATCTCCATGTGCCCTATTCCCTTATATACAGCTGCTTTCATCATTAACACGCCTCTCTTTTCTTTTTTTAAGAATAGGAAAGAATTTTTCTTTCTTTCCTTCTTAGCTAAAAATACTCTGTACTCTTAAAAAAATCTAAAGTTTGCTTTTTAAAGTACTTCTGATAATCGAAAGTGGGTAGAAGAGAGAATTTTTTTGGTCCCTGATTAAAGTTTTATTAAGTTAGGTTAAATAACAAAGAGTTAATTTATTTCCCTACTTCTACCCACAAGAATCGTTCTTAAACCTCTACTTTTTTCTCTTCAAAATCCTTCAACTCATGAATTTTTTTGAATTCCTAAAGTGAGAAACTTCCGCCTAATTGTGTATTACATTTCTACCCTTATTTCAACAACCCACCAAGACCATTCAGGATATTTCTCAAGAAGATCTGGATGTTCTTCGATCGGGAAAACTAACTTAATTGGTCCTCCTTGGCTTGCTGGAATTGCCCTTACTTTTTCATTAGATACAGTGGCATAAGCCAAAATAATTGGATATTCGATTACATCCAAATATTCTAGTGAGAATTCCATTCCATCTGAAGCAACAATTACAACATTTTTGGTGTTTGCAGGTACTCCAACAAATTTGAGTATTTCGGAAACAGCTACACCCCGATAGGTTTTATCTCCAAGGTAGGGATCGGTAACAAAATAAGTAGTTTGTGGAAGTGCCTCCAGTTCCTCCATTGTGAAAGCATACTCTCCCTTTTCATCCCTAAGGGCTATAACTCCTTTTACTGTCAGAGCTACTGAATCTGCTAGGACGATGCCCGTAACAAATAGTAAAGCAATTAAACAAAAAACGGCTTTCTTCATAAACTAAAACCTCCTTCTTATTTTATTTTTCGTGGACGATACCTTCGCCCACTATTATTCGCACAGGATCTGCAACCACTTCGCTGTCTCTAAAGGTTCCAAAAATTGAATACTTTTCGTTTCTTGTTATTTCAAAAGGCAAAATCACTCTTCTTTCTAGCGAGGCCATAAATGTATCTGAACCGTCATTAAACATATAAGTTTTTCCAAATTGACCTGTATTTAGACAGTTACTTAACAAAACGTCCAAGCCGACAAAGACTTGAGAATTTCTCTTTACTGTTTTCATATCGATGGGATTATTTTTTACATAAACTTTTTTGCTGAATACTTCGTCTCCTATTTTTATTCCTATTTCATTGAATCCATCTGGACAAGCAGCAAAATTAATGGAAAAGAAGAATTCAGTCCAGTATTTCATTTGACGTGAGATTACATCGCAGGGGTACGATTGACCATTTAGAAGTACAGAGATATTTTCGGAAGTTTTAGGAAAAACAGTGATCCTTATATATTCCATACCTGATAAAGGCACCTTTTTGTTTTTAATATCAAACCAAACTGAAGGGGATTCATCGATTTTAATATAAGCGTAGTTTAACATGCCTCTTTGTATTTCAAATAATGTGAAACCATACTCATCCCCATACGCAGAAGGTCCTTCCCACCAAGCCCCACAAACAGCTCCACATGTTAGTTCCAAAAACGGCTCTTTAAAAAATTCTCTTGTTGTATGCCAGTGACCTGAAATGTGTTGGCAGAAGTTATCGGAAAGAATTTGAACAAGTTGTTCTGCGTTATTAGACCTCGAGAAAGAAAAAAAAGGTTCATGGGAGAAAACTATTAAGGGCTTTTCTTTAGAGACTGTTTCAACATCTTGGCTTAGCCAGTCAAGTTGTAGAGAATCAATTTCATAAATCAAGGATTTTTCGACTACATTGTGGGTGTTAAGAATTATTAAATGTTTTCCCAGATAGTCAAACGAGTAATAATCGGGTCCAAACATATCATGAAATATCTCGATCGGATCATCCTTACTTTTTTCAATTTCATGATTACCGACGACATAAAATGTTGGAATGTCTGGAATATCTAAATACTCTTTCACTCTGTTTGCCCATCTGTAAGCTATCTCACTATCGACATTGGGAGTGTCGGCAATCATATCACCATTACAAATAATGAAGTCTGGAGATATGTACGTTAACATTTCTTTCAATTTTTCCATATAGTAATCTGGATCATCGAACATTTCTCTATCTGGTAAGGCAACTGAAAAATCGTCAGGATTATCAGCATAATGAATATCACTTACAACCGCAAAAACACCTATCTCCTCATAAGATTCGAGTATAAAATTGTGCTCTTCTTTATCTCTTACATACCATTCACTACACCTAAATCCTTCTGGAACTACAACAAAAACAAAACCATCCTCTGATTGTGGGATGCTATAATACCCATTTGCATCTACTTTCACGAAAGTAGAACCATTCGAAACGAAGGTTTCTGTGAAGGGTACAAGCTTCTCATCAAGACTAACATAAACATGTCCTTTAGTTGAAAGATTTTGAGCAATAGTTAATACAGACATGATCAAGCAGATTAAAATTACAAAAAAACTTTTTTTCATAGGATTCACCCCCCAAAAAGTTAATTATGTACCACTTCTACAAGCTTTCTTACATAATCTGTCTGATCTTCCGCTTGGAATACATTTCTACCGAAAGCAACCCCTTTAGCTCCAAGTTCAATTGCTTCTTTAGCTATTTCAAGTGAGTCTGTTCCTTTTGGTCCCCCTGCAATAACAATGGGAATTTTAGCTGATTTAATTACTTGAGAAAATGAGTCTTTACCGGTATAATATACTTTCACAATGTCTGCGCCTAACTCATAGGCTACTCTAACCCCCAACGAAATAAATTTTGGATCGGTAAAATGATCTGGTGACTGAGGGAGCATTTCAGCTATGAGAGGGACGCCAAATATTGAACATTCTTCAGCAACTCTTCCTAGAATTTCCAACGACTGATTTTCACCTGGGCCTCCAATAAATCCCATAACTACAACACCATCAGCACCTAAAGAAATCGCATATTTAACGCTTGAAATAAGTCGATGATAATCAAAAGAAGGTGAATAATTAGTTGAAGCACCTGTAATTCGGCATAAAACTGCTAAGTTACCACCTAATATATAGGCATTATCTTGAATTACCCCTGGGTTAAGTATTACTGCATCAGCTTGCCCTTCTTTAACGTTTTTTAAAGTGGTTTGTATATCGGTAATACCTTCAATAGGTCCTTGAAATTGACCATGATCTAAAGCAACAATGACAGTTTTACCATCAGCTTTAAATATTCTATTCGTTCTTATGACTTTTCCAGACATAACTTTCCTCCTTAATTTTATAATCTAATACAACTTTAGAAATTCTAAGACTTACTTTTTATAGGGGGAAGGGCTTTGCCCTTTTACCTTTAAGAAATTTATTTTTTGGAAATCTTCGTTTCTTCAAAGTTTATTTTATTGCCTATAGTATAAATTTCTGACTTTTAAAAACGACAGATCTTTTAAGAGAAAGAAAAAATGGAGCTTCTACCCAGCAACTACTTAATAAAAACTGAATTCAGAAAAATCTTAGGTTTAAATTGAACATTTGTTCTGAACATTTGTTAATTATAATTATCGTATCATTCTTTTGTTTCGTAGAAGTTAATATGTTGTATAAATAACATTAAATTTGAGATTGTTATGTGATAAAAAAAATCTTTATTTTAATGTTTAATATAAAGAAGAATAGGGAAACTATGTAAAAATTAGACATAACAATGTGTTATCATGAAAAAGAGCTAAAGAATATTTAAGAAGTTTAATTTAATGAATTAAGACATCGAAAAAAAATGAAATCTTGGCCCAATTAACGAGAAAATTAAGATTTTATCGTGAGATTCCATCGAATAAAAGCCAAGAAATTCTATAATCTTTAAAAAGCGTTATAACCAAAGTTGGAAATATAATTAAAAAATAACGAAAGAAGGTGTTTAAAATCGCAAAATATCCTTTGTTTCACGCTGTTGCGAAGGATTTTGTGAAAAAAAACAAAGACATGATTTTCGATGGGCGTATTGTCCCGCATCTAATTCTTTGGGTTAAATTTGATAAAAATACTAAAAATGACTTTTTAGAACAACTAAAAGGCTTTGATTACGAGTTATATGAAGAGTTTAGAGAGTATTTTTTTGAATTTGATGAATCGGTGGAAATTATACCTATTAATTTCACTTTAGTTTTTTTAAATGAAGAAGAAGCACTATCCTTTTTTCGTTTTTTAAAAGAGTTACCAAACATAATCAATATCGGATTTTATTCTCTAATCTCAGATGTTTTTGTGGGAGAAGAGGAAGATAAATTGTTGTTCCCATCAGTATTTAGTGAGGAAAAAGAAGGTAACTGTTATTTAACAATATTTGATAAAGATATGAATGAAATAGAAGAATTATCAGGCATATTTGATAAACATGACGAAGAGATACAAGAACTACGATTGAGTTTTTTTAAAAAAGGGAACAACCACGACTCCTAGGAGTCGTGGTTGTTCATCTCAAGAACACACCTAATTCCCAAATAGAAAAAGCATCTGGCGTCCACTGTGAACATCCCGCTTTTGCCCCTGAGTCTTTTGGTCTTTCATACATATTAATGCGGATGTATCGTGCCTTTATTGAATTATCAAGATTTATTACATCTACGGGCTGTGGAGGATTTTTTTCCTTTATCGCATTTTCTTGATCTGCTATCTTATCCCAATTATTTCCATCTACTGACGCTTCAATAGCATATCTTGTAGCCCAATATTCCCATTTAATTATAATCTGGTTAAACGTCATCGATTGTCCCAAATCTAAGGTAAAGCTTTCTAAATCTTTCTTAAAGATTTTTGAAGCCCACCTGGTATTTGGATCTCCATCAATAGCCATATCAGGAATATAGTCATATGTTTTACAATATTTTGTATCAGTATTAAGGGCTATTGAAGATGCACAAGCTGATTTATTCAAAGCAAGGTTTGGTGATTCAGTTATATCTAAGTTACTATCTTTTGAGGGTATTTCCAAAGCAATTATTGAGTATGGTTTTGCGACATATTCAAAATTACTGTGTTCGTTGCACAACCCTTCTTTTCTTAAACCATAATCTGTGGGATTGTCTGCATTTACTGGTCCATCAAGAATCCATGCGGCTCCATCTTCTCTTGTAGTGAAATTACCTAAGTCAAAATCAATATTAAAACTCTTATCTGCCGACTTGTTAATAATCAAGATATACAAATTCTTCTCATCTTTACTTATACTTGTGTATATGCTCAAATCTTGTTGGTTGCATGTATTTTCAACTAATATTTCTCCAAAATGCTTGTTAAAAAGTACATAGGGATAGAAACTTACATATGGCTGCATGTTTGGACTAAACATACCAAAATCACCTTGTTGAGGAGGATATGGATTCATAAGAGCCCAAAATGCTGCGCCGCTTAGATTTTCTTTTGCAAATGTACCAAGCATATCAGCAACCCATAAACCAGCAGGTAAAGAATTAACTGTCCAGTCTTCTGGTCCCCACCAAACGGGCGCAAAAGAACCGATTTGATATTCTACATCTTTGTTGGGATATACTTCTTCAACCCATTGCTTTAAGGTTGCTATTTGCTTTGGCAATTTTTGAGTGGAATTAAGAAGATCTTCATAAAAAGAATCTTTGTTGTTTTTGTCATAGGGGGAGTTTGGATACACCTCTTTTGAAGGGGGTAGTGGAAAAAAATGTATAGAATAAACGTCTATTAAGTCTCCTATTTCTCTTATTACTTTCTTTGTGTAACTTTCATTGTCTACTGAAACATTAGCTACGATCTTTATTGAAGGATCTACTTCTTTCATAACAGGCACAAATTCCTTCATCTTATTAATAAACTGATCAACATTCATGGTCAAATATGGCTCATCAGCCACCTCCCAATATTTAACATCTGCATTTAATTCGAAATTAAGATGTTTTATCCATTGAGCTGCCAATTCTGGCGACTCGTTTGGATTCAGGGATATTTTTACAGATGCTCCTATGTGTTTTGCAATATTAATCAAGTCATCGGTGCTCAGTTCATTTTCTGAGTGAAGACTATTCCAAATAAAATCGTAACCGAAATTACCCCCTGGATAAACAAGATAACAAATACCTGCCTCTTTCATATTGTTAGCAATTCTAGGATTAAAAGTTCCATATTTCATCAACGTTTCATTCCATGCTGGCAAATGAATACCAAAAATCCTTTCATTAATTTCAGAAATATGTTTATCGGTAAATACCTTTACTGATAATTGATCTTGAGAATTATTCCCAGAAGAAGAGAAAGAAAGATTAATAGATAACAAAAAGAGAAAAGCCAAATAAACACCCTTTTTCATAATAGCCAACCCCCTTAACTATAGAATCTTCTAAACGTTTCCAAAACCGCTTACAACAAAACCTTTTATAAAATTTTTCTGAAAATAAACGAAAACTATAAGCATTGGAACAACTTGGTAGACAAGTCCCGCTAACACCAAATGCTGAGTTTCAGCGGAGGCAAACGCTAATGACAATCTTTGAATCCCAACAGGAACCGTCATTAAATTAGGTGAAAAAGACGATATTATCATAGGCCATAAAAAGTTGTTCCATTGTCCGATAAAGGTAGTAATTGCTAATGCGGATAGTCCTGGTTTTATGTTAGGCAAAATAATAGACATATAGATCTTGAACTCACTGGCCCCATCTATCCTAGCAGAATCCAAAAGTTCATCAGGAATGCTCATAATGAACTGTCTCAATAAAAATATGCCATAACCACTGACCAAAAAAGGAACAATAAGAGATAGATGATTTGTTAACATCCCAAAAGTTTTCATAAGAAAAAAGTTTGGAATAAGAAAGATAAAGACTGGGAACATCATTGTCACAAGAATAAATTGAAACACAGGTTTTTTACCGGGAAAATTCAATTTAGCAAAAGCATATCCTGCAAGGGAACTTGTTAAAATCACACCTAAAGTAGCTGTTCCTGCAACTAAAAGACTATTTAGATAATACTTTCCAATAGGAACCCTTTCTAATACATCGATATAATTGTGCCATTGAGGTTTTTCTGGAATCCATTTTGGCGGAATTGAGGTTATTTCTTGTGGAGTCATTAGAGAGGCAGAAACCATCCAAAAAAATGGTAAAACCATCCAAAATGCAGCAAAGATTATAATTAAATATCTGAAAAATTCTTTTATAAATCTTTTACTTTTACTATTCATAACCTTCGATTCCTCCTTTTTTAAACGCCCTTAAGACCAGAATATTAGCAACAAATATTATACAAAACAGGATAAATGCACCTGCAGATGCCCTGCCCATTCTTAGAGATTGAAAAGCTGTTTCATATACATACCAAGACACAGTCATAATGCTTTTAGCTGGGGCGTTCGTTCCCATAATATATGGTAAATCAAATACTTGCCAAGCTCCTATCATACCTGTAGCTGTCAAAAAAAGTAAAATTGGTCTTAAAAGCGGTAAAGTTATACTCCAAAAAATCCTAAAAGAACCTGCACCATCTATTTTTGCTGCGTCATAGTAATCTTGTGGAATATTTTGTAAACTAGCTGTGATTATAAGGATTTGCATACCAATTCCTGCCCAAATCGCTGTGATCATTATAGATAGTAAGGCGGTTTTTGGGTCCGTTAACCATCTTATAGGCTTTATACCAAACCATCCTAAGATTTGGTTTATCAACCCATTGTTTGCCCGGTACAAATATCCCCAAATCGTCCCTATAGCAACAGCA
Source organism: Thermotogota bacterium (assembly GCA_029780115.1). Classification (GTDB taxonomy): domain Bacteria; phylum Thermotogota; class Thermotogae; order Petrotogales; family Petrotogaceae; genus Defluviitoga. The sequence goes on along the minus strand of JAKOZG010000033.1, from coordinate 12,147 downwards.
GGTGTAACTGTAGGAAGAAAAAATAGTAATCTCCAAAAACCACTTAATTTACTTCCGTTTATCAAGACTGCCAAAATTAGTGAAATAAATATTCCAACTACTACTGTTACTACAGAATAAACAACGGTATTAATAACAGAACTAACAAACAGATCACTTCCAAACAACCACTTGTAATTTTCCAATCCCACCCAGGCAGCTGAAAAAAGAGGAATTAATCCATTCCATCTCTTAAAAGATGCAATTAACGAAAAAACTACAGGGAAAATAAAGAAAATTGAATAAAAGATAAGGGAGGGGGATATGAAACCATATCCCGCTCTCGCCCTTTTACGACCGACTTTAGACATTTTGAGGATTCACTTCCTTATCAATAGAATTCGCTTAGAATTTCGTCTATCTGCCTTTTAGCGTCTGATAAAGCTTTTTCTGGTGTTTTTCTCTGATGTCTAGCTTCTATTATTTCTCTCCAGATGATATTTTTGATTTCTTCTCCTTGGGCTACGTTTGGTTCTGGAACTGTGTTTGCTAGTTCTTGTACATAAACAGATGTGTAAAGATCGTTAAGTTTATCTGGGAAGGCATCAAGATCAGCTTTACGTGAAGGAATAGCGCCGATGTTGTTTGCTAAGAATTCTCCCATTCTTGTTGCCCCGTTTGGTAGAGGCTCAATGCAAAACCATTCAAGAAATTTCCAAGCTTCCTTTTTATTCTTAGAAAGTGCGTCTACGCCAACAAACCATGTATAACTAACTGATTTTGGATCTTTCATTGGTGGAATAGGTGCAACACCGATTGTTTCTTCATATTGATCACCAAAAGCAATCTTTAAACTGCTTTCCCACCATGGAGCAAGAATTACCATAGCTGCTCTGCCATTTTGAAAATCCCCATGTGTGGCTGCTGAATCAGTTCCACCTCTTCTGAAAATTTCTATTTCAGCGTCTAAAGCTTGGATAGCCTCTTTACTGTCTAGCAAACACTTTTTATTATCGTTTGAAAATAACTGACCACCTAAGCTGTATAATCTTGCAAGATAAGGATGGACTGTACCTGAGTTAGAACTTGTGTCGTAAACATATCCATATTGTTGTACTGTGCCGTCTTCTTTCTTTATTGTTAATTTGGAGGCCATGTCTATTAACTCGTCCCAAGTCTTTGGAGGCTCATCATACCCTCCAGCTTTTAAGATCTTTTTGTTGTAAACTAAGGCATAGTTTGCAACCTCTGTTGGTATTCCTCTGATTTCCCCATTTATTGTTGCTCCGCCTACAGCAGCCTCAACAAAGTCATTTTTTATGGCAGTAGCTACCTCTTTTGGTACTTTATCTAAAACTCCTGATTCAACAAGTTGAACTCCCCAAAGTGAATATAGAACATAAATATCAGATGCTGCTCCTGCCAACCTTCCAACCAAGATTCTAGTTAGATATTCGCCAAAAGGAACCATTTGTATTTCAATTTCTATATCAGGATTAGATGCCATATACTCTTCGACGTATTGTCTTAAACCTTTTGTAACCACATTTCCTTCTTTGTCTTTTATTCCTTCAACTTGATAATCACTCCAATGTACTGCAAAGGTGAGTTTTGTTTTAGCAAACGCCATACTACTAACCAAAAGGGCCACCAACAAAATCGTTAAAATACATCTTTTCATACCACTAACCTCCTCGATTTTTTAATAACCACCTGTAAAACCCAAGATTATTTTTCAATCAACAACACTTTTGTTTCTTGAACATCTAAGGCCAAAGAGAGAGAAGTTGTTTGGTTTTTATGAGAAAAATGAACATCTTGTTTTGATTTTAAATCTGTGATTTTTTTAACGCTTCCAAAATCTTCATTTTTGAAAGATAATTTTACCTCTGCACCTTTTTTCCCATGATTGAAGATAAAGCAAAAATATCCGTTACTAAAAGTCGATAGTCGAGTTTCGATGTCATCCTTACATACTTCATTAACTTCTAAATTAAAAGGAGAAACTACCCCTGCCTCTTTCGCTATCTTTGATAAAAACTCGATGTTTCCTTCATAATTAGTATGTTCGTACGCCTTTCCAATGACAGTTCCTATAATATATGCCTTTCCTGAACCAAAAGAATTTTCGAGAACAACCGCTTTGTCATTATAACTAAGTAATACATTGGCACTAGATGGTTCAAAGAAACATAAATAATCGGTAGCTGTTATGTCTAGTGCATCTGATTTTAGATTCATGGGTTCTTTTATGTTACTTGTTGATATTTCAACACATCCAAAAACCTCGTCTAATCCTGAACCTGGTATTTTTAATGCAAGTTCTCCTTTTTCATTAACCCAAGGGCCTCTTCCATCTGCAACGAACGTTCCTCCGTTCTCTACATAATCTTTTATGACTTTCCCACATTCATCAGATAAGGCTATAAGGAATGGAGCAAAGATAATCTTATATTTTTTTAGATCTTTCTCTAGCAAATCATCGATATGAATAAAATCAACATTTATATTTTCTTTCATCATTGCTTTGTACATACCAAACATGTCTTGTCTTATAATATCTGCATTCCTTCCTCTTAATGCCGCAATCATCTTATAGCTATCGATACTGTATATAATTGCAGCTTGAGCTGGAAAAGGCTCAGATTCAAGAAATTCATTCATGTGTTCGGTAACTATCTTTGAAACTGTGCCTGCAGCCTTTGCCTTCTCGTTTATAGACCCATCAGGCTCAGTAAGTCCAAAACCTGAAACTTCAAAGCCAACACTCATTTGAAACCATGCGTAGTAGTTTAATCCTTTTGCTTTACGTGAAATAGCCAGCCAAGCCCATCTTTCAAGATCTTCTTCAGTTACAGGGACTCCAAAATCTAAACCAGTAACGCCTAGTCCTGTTTGAAGTTCACCTATCAAAAAGTGTTTATTTCTACTATCTGCTGAACTTCTAGTTGCATCCAAAGCAACCCCCATGTGATGAGGTTTTAGAGGCATCCATGAACCAGTATGTTTAGGATAAAAAGAAGTGCCCCAAACATCAACTTTTTCTGCTAATTTCCAATCATCTGAAGAACCATAACCAATTCCTGGAAGACTATACACACTTGATATAGCGGCATGACTAGAAACGATATGTTGTTTATCGACGTTTTTTATGGTTTTAACCTTCCATTCTAAATCTTGAGCGATTTTTTCGATGTTGAAGGATATCCAATCGAGAAGGTCTGAGAAGGTAGATAATGAGGTGTATCTTGGTGGAACAACTTCATCCCAATTTCTATGTTTCCGGTACCAAGCTTCATTCAATTTCTCTATATCCTTGTACTTGTTTTTCAACCATTCCTTGAACTTCTTTTGAGTATTTTCACAGTAACAAAACCAAGGATCTTTCATATAGTCAATCCAAGACCATTGAACAATGTGGGGTTCCGACCAAATATCCCAAGCATGAAAGGACGGATGCCTTGAAACCACTTTTGCTAAATTCTCAAGAAATTGGGATATATGTCTTTTTACAAAAGGATGGTCACTACAAACACCTGGAGAAGCTTGAGTTTCAATCTTCAAACCCGATCTATCAACAAATAACGAATCGGGATACTCTGTTGCAACCCAACTTGGAGCAGAATCAGTATATACCTGTACCAATGCTTTAAGTCCTAATTCATCTGTAATAGAAAGTAGGGTTTCAATTGTTTCAAAGTCCCATTCATTTGGTTTTGGTTCACCTGCTAACCAGTCATACCAGAAACGAATTGAATTAAATCCAAGTTCTTTTATCTGAATAATGTCTTCCCTAACTTTTTTTACATCATGAATTTTAGCCACCATAGGTGCGCGTGATCGTTCAGGTCCATACCAAACTGAGACAGGTAAAAAATCCATTTTAATCCTCCTCAACATTTATTAGTTATTTTAAAGGTTACAAAAAACTTATTTTATCAATGTTTTATAATTATATTTTTGAAAGAAAATCTTCATCTTTCACAACCGTCCTACTTGAGCGTATCTCCCAGGTCTCACTATTTGTACTGAAAGAAAAAGGGGGGCTGCCGCCCTTTAACCCTCTTAAATAGACTTTTTTCTAATGTTTTATTATTCTTCTATTGTGTTCATCAAAGATAGTAATGTTATACTCTACTCCAAAGCCAGGAACATTTGGAGATACAAATATTTTCAAATCATAACCTTTGTTATTTAATATATTTAAAGCATGTAGTTACTTAGCCCAGCCTGCAGTCAATCCGCTTACAAGGTAATCTTTAAAAATTATAGCAATTACTAATGGAATTATTGAGCCTATCACTCCAGCGGTACACATCATTCCATAATCGACTCCTCCCTGGGTACTGAACTCGGTAATTGCTACAGGAATTGTTTTAGAATTTGATCCTGTTAATATCAACGCGAAAAAGAATTCATTCCAGGTTGTAATAAAAGAATATAGACCTGTAGCAAAAAGAGCCGGCGTAACTAGCGGAATAATAATTCTAAACAAGATTTGAAAAGTTGTTGCCCCATCTATTATGGCAGCTTCTTCTATTTCTTGAGGAATACTTATAAAATAGTTTTTTAGTATCCAAATTGCAACAGGCATTATAAAACCTGTGTAAACAAGAATCAGGCCAACCTTAGTGTCAAGAAGATTCAAAGAGCTCATAAAAAGATAAATGGGAATCACGATAGCTGCCCCAGGAAGCATCTGGGTAAATAAAATACCGAGGACCATCGATTTTTTGCCTTTAAACTTAAATCTTGCATAACAATAAGCTGCGAGAGTTCCAAAAAACATCGTCAAGATTGTAGAAATTGTCGCAACTATGAGACTGTTAAAAAAAGCTGTTCTAAATCTTGCTCCTTCTACTTTATTTATGAGCGCTTCATATCTTTTTAAGGTGGGATTAGAAGGAAACCATTTACGAGAACCGCTTATTAATTCAATCTCTGGAGAAATACTTGAGATAAACATCCAAAGGAATGGCCCCAAAATATATAAAGTTAAAACCACCGCAGAAAGATAAATTAGTACTTTGAAAAGTGTGTTTTTCTTACGTTTTCTGATCAAGGTCATTCCTCCTCTGTAAGAATAAATTTATAGAATAATAAAGTTATAACTAATATAATGATAGTTAGAACAAGAGAAAGAGTTGCACCATATCCAAAATCTAGATGACTAAATGTTGTTTGATAAATATAAAAATTTAAGAGATTCGTTCCCTGCGAAGGTCCTCCTTGAGTTAGTGCGTAGACAAGATCAAAACTTTTAAAAGCCCAGATAGTTCTTAGAGATAAAGCAACAAAGGTGACAGGTTTCAAGAGAGGAAGAGTGATACGACAAAATTTCACCCAACTATTTGCACCTTCTATTTCAGCAGCTTCGTAGTAGTCTATAGGAATTGCCTGCAACCCGGCTAAAAGCAAAATAGCGATAAAAGGTGTCTCTTTCCAAACATCAGCAAAAATCATCATATTTAGCGCCAGGAAAGGTTTCCCTAACCATTTGATATTCTTCTCAATGATGCCTATTTGAAGTAGTAACTTATTAAGAACACCAAACTCACTGTTAAATATCCATTTCCACATAATGCCATTCACAACCCAGGGAACTGCCCATGGTACCATAAGAATCACGCGCAAAAATTCCCTACCTTTGAAATCCTGATTTAATAGAAGGGCTATCAACATTGCTAGACTTAGCTCAATTGTTACAGCTACAACAACGAAATAAAGAGTAATTTTCAATGAAGACCAAAAAACACTGTCTTGAAATAATTTTATATAATTTTTGAAGCCTACAAAAGGATGGTAAGGAAGTAGAATATTATAATGATGAAGGCTAATGAAAATACTATAAAAAATTGGTACCGCAAATACAAAAATTATAAAGAGAAAACTTGGTAACAACAAGGTTATTAGATTTTTTCTGGAAAGGTTTTTCATCTATGCTTATCTCTCCTTTTAAAATAACCAGCAGAGAAAACTCTGCCGGTTACCAGTGCTCAAGAGTTCATCAAAAATATGCACCGGATTGCTCAATTTCATTCATACTGAGATTTAATATCAATAGCCTGTCTAGCTGCCCAATCTAGAGCTTCTTTAGCAGTTTTTTTGCCTGAAATGGCATCTTGTACGGCTGTAGCTAGTGCTCTTCTGAAAGGATCTAACCATACTACATCGGGTCCAAAACTACCTACTTCAACTTGAGCAACCAATTCACCATAAACCGGCCACGCTTTATTTATAGCTTCTAACCTTGAACCTTCGAATAAGCTATTTCTAGTTGGAAGGTTAAATCCCGATATAGCATGCATCATTTGAGCTTCTGTACCGGTGAGAAGTTTTACAAGCTCAACGGCTTCTTCTTTATACTGTGAGGCTTTCGTTATACCAAAAGCTCCTCCATAAATAAGACCGCCTGTTTCAGAATTTTTTCCTCCAGGAATCATTCTAACTTTAGCATAATCTGCAACTGTCGAAGCTTCGGGCAGCATTGCTTGATTAGCAGACCAGGTGGAATTTATCATAAAAGCACTTTTTCCTGCTTGAAAAATCTTCAAGGTTTCGTAATCATCAAGAGAAACTCCTGCTGGGTTAAATACTCCTTGATTAACTCCCTCAACCAAGAGTTCCAAGGCTTCTACACCAATTCCAGTGTTGAATACTGGGTTAAGATTTTCGTCGAAAAACTGACCTCCCATTGCTAACAGAATTGTTCCATAATTATAATAGTAATTACCAGGATATTTGCAACTTGGTGTAAAGGCGTATTCGGCATTACTTTTTTCGACAATTGCCTTACTTGCATTAAGGACATCTTGCCAAGTGGATAAGTCTTCAGGATTCACATTTGCATCTTGGAAATATTTTTCATTATACACAAAATGAGCACCACCACTGTACCAGGGAACTCCAATCCATTGACCTTCGTGAGAATAATAATCTACAAAACTCTTTAAAAATTCGTTTTTTTCATCTTCGGTGAACCATTCGTTTAAATCGACAAATTGTCCCATTGCAGCGAATCTCGATTTTTCTGCAGAAGGTATAAAAATAATGTCATACCCTCCACCTTTATGCATTAAAGCTGTTGTTGTTTTGATACTTATCTGATCCCAGCCAATATAGTCCACTACAACCTTAACACCTGTTAGTTTTTCAAATTCTTTTGTATATAGTTCTATAACTCCACCTTCGTCGGGCCTAACCAACATTTTTAAAGTTACAGCCCCCATAGATAAACAAAATGTCAAAACAAGAATTAAAGTGAGAAACAGTGTTTTTTTCATATTTATCCTCCTCGTATAATAATAATTGAATAACACTTAATTCAAAGATACAAAAACACTTATTTTCCTTATGTGACAAATATGTTTCTCTGTTTCTTCATTGAGCAGGATTAAGACAATTATCCAAGAAATTCGAGAAATGAATTGAGATTGTACCCCCCTGCTCCTGAAATTATGTCTCTAAATTTAAGGATACTTACAAAGTTAACAAGAGTATTTCATGAATGAGATGTTAGAATTTTTCGGTTATTTACAGTTTATTTCTTGATCTTTTTACAAACTTTTTGAAAAAAAAGAATTTTTGAATAGAATAGAGGTCTGACTATTAGCATTATTGGGGGAATATCGATAAGCTAAATTCCACATGGACACTTTTCAGGAACTTTAGAGATGAAGATAATCAAAAAGGTTTTGATTTTAAAAGGGTTACTGGGCAGTGCCCTTTCCCTTCTTTTCCGGTACAAGTACCGAATATATTAAAGAAATTAGTAGTTAATGAGAGTTAGAGCAAAGGAGGGATCTTTTAAAAATCTAAAATCTGTATAAAATTTATATTTTAGAATTTCTAAAGTAGCTTTGTGGTTACTTTTTGTAGAGGAAATAAAACATTTAACTAATGTTTTGTTATTCTTCTATTGTGTTCATCAAAGATAGTAATGTTATACTCTACTCCAAAGCCAGGAACGTTTGGAGATACAAATATTTTCAAATCATAACCTTTGTTATTTAATATATTTGCAGTCTCCACTAATAATGATTGAGTAATAGCAATTGTGGCAATTGACGATGTAGCTCCAACTTTTTCATTTCTACCTTTTAACGGTACAATAGCGTCTTCATGAGGGACACAATTGTCTATCAAGACATCTGCAATATCTGAAAGCTTCTTTCCGGACGAATGGGTTGCATTTGCTCTCTTTTGATTTTCTAAAGAAGTAACCGCTACAACCTTTGCACCTACTTCTTTCCCATATAATGCAGCTTCAACAGGTGCTGCATTTACTCCTCCGTGAGAATAAACGATCATGATATCGCCTTTTCTTATTGGTTGATATCGTAGGTATGCATCCTTAACATATCCTTCTTTTCTTTCTATAATAAGAAGGCCAGGAGCGCTTGCAGGTCCTGTCGGGCTAAACCACATAAGTCTAGGATCTGTAAGAGCGTTTACTCCAATAAAGCTTCCATATCTTGGAAAGGCATCTAACGTTGGTATTACAGAATGTCCGCTACCAAAAAGATGAACAAATCCACCGTTGTAAATACAATCTGCCATTAAATTGCTAACTTTTTCAATAATGTCTTTTTCCTTTTTGATGTTATTTATTATTCCTTCTATACCCTCTAAATATTTTTCAAAAAACAAGTTTGTCATCTCCTATTCATCTGATCTAATGAGTATTTTCCAATTCCTAGTAGTTGTGCATCTTCTCCTAAAACAGATGGAACTATTTCTATCTTTTTGATCATTGGATTGAGATAGTTTTTCATAGTTTCTTCTGCCTTGGATTTAAAGATATCCCATCTTTGCCCAACACTTCCTGCCATGATTATTATTTCGGGATCTAAGAAATTAATAACGGTTGCTAAACTTTTCCCTAAAAGTTTAGAAATCGTTGATAAAAATTTTCTAGAACATTCACCTCCTTTTATATAATCATCAAATATCTCAGAGGCCCCTTTAACGCTTTTTTTGCATATTTTTTCATAATTTTTACTCATATAATATCCAGAAATATTTGATTCAAGCGTTCCAACCATGTTTGAGTATTCATTTTCTTCTCCTATAGGTATCCAACCTATTGAACCAGCAGCTCCATGTGTTCCTGTGATTACTTGTCCTTCCACTTGAATACCTAAACCTACGCCGGTACCGATAATGAAATAGGCAGAATTTTTTGAGTTTACTGCTGCGCCTTTCCATGTTTCTCCGATTAATCCAGAGGCCCTGTCATCTAAGATATCAATTACTTTACCAGTTTTTTCTTCTAACTTAGCTTTTAAAGGGTATGGGTCACTCCCAAAAGCATTGGGAAGCCACACATAACCTTTCTCTAAAACTGCTCCAGCGACTGATATTCCGTAACTGTCGATATCGTTGTACTTTTCAAATATCTTTAAACAAAATTCCATAACTTTGTCAGGACTTTGAGGCGTGTTGAATTTGGTTTTGTTTGTTAAAATACCTGTTTCGTTACAAATTGCAGATCTAATAAAAGTACCACCGATATCTAAAGTTAATATTTTCACATCTTTCACTTCCTCAAAATAATTTCTACAGAGTATTTGTCAGCTCTAATAACCGATTCAGTGTATTCTACAGGTATGTCAGAAACATCGTAACCAATTCTTTCTACAATGAAACCAGCAAAGGGAGGTTTTACTTTCAAAAGTTTGCATTCATGATTGTCTAAAATCGTAGCGTAATACTTTTCTTCTGCCTTAACAAAATGTATACCATATCTAGTTTCAAGCAGGTTATATAAGGATCGAGTTAGAGAGTTTTCAAAGAAGTTGGGTGCAAGCTTTTCTAAGGTATAGAAGGTTTGAATACCTATTGGCTCATCTTGTGCATATCTTATCCTTTTAACCATTATTACTGGAGTACCAAATTCAACTGCTAAAGCTTCTGCTACTTTTTTATTAGCTTCGATAATTCCTTTTTCTAACACTACTGATCTAGGTTCAAGGCCTTTCATCTGCATTTCTTCAGAGAAACTTGTAAGTTTTCTAGGACCTTGCTTTATTCGATTATCGACAACGAAGGTACCAATCCCTTGTCTTTTTACCAAAAATCCCTCTTGAACAAGCAGCGCAACTGCCTGTCTGACTACCGACTTACTGACCCCGAAAGCTTCAGAAAGTTCATCCTCTGTTGGTATCTTGTCACCTGGTTTAAAAACACCTAGAAGAATATTCTTTCGAATGATCTCTTTTAATTGGTGGTATAAAGGCTCTTTAGAAGAATAATTTAACTTACCATTCAGTTGCATTACATTTCAAAGCTCCTTTTCATAATATTCATACTAATCATTATAATGATTATAATATTTAAAATTTAAAAAATCAAATGGCAATTTTTGAGATAATCCAAGACAATTCATTATATTTGTCAATACTTCTCCTTAGTTGTCTTTATTACAATTTAATTAATTATTTCAATAATTTTTAACATTTAATTCTTTTAAGAAATAGAAAAGTCGATTTTCTATCCATGAATATCGAAAAATAAAAAAACCCCCTCTGAAAAGAGGGGAAAGATGAAGCATGATTAGATATTAAGGCTAAATCTCATGCACATCTACTATATTCATTATAACATCAAATTCATTTCTAGACAAACCTTTATTCACATATTCTACCTCACCTACTTGATTGTCGTATGGATCAGATCTTAAAAATCTCTTTTCAGGTAAGATATCATAGTGAAATTCTGAATTAGCAACCATCCTAAAAGGATCTAGATTACCAAAATAAAAGTTCCATCTTCTTTCATTTTTAGCCCTATAAGCACTACCACCAAAAGAAAGATCTGCAAATAACCATCCATATGGTTCAATATAAAACTGTGCCCAATCATGAGGACCAATGCTATATGGATTTACGTACAAACCTGATTGCCATTTGGCAGGAATTCCTACAATCCTACACAAAGTTATAAATAAAAGGGCTTGGATCCCGCAATCACCTTTCAGATTGTATGCAGCATATTCTGGAATATTTACAATTGAAACATAAGGTCTGACATAAGAATACTGAACGTTTTGAGTTATATAATCATAAATCTTTCTAGCCTTGAGTAAAGGATTTTTCTCATCCTTAACTATTTCTGTTGCCAAATCTATCAAGAACGGAGAAAAGTTAATTTGAGGTAGCCATTCATTTGTATGAAATTTGGGCTGCCTTTTAAGCACTTTATTAAAATCAGGGTTAACATATTTTACATGATTTTCGTATGAATATTCAACCGTAAAACTTTTGTTTTCTTTAAATTGTTCTTCAAAGAATATTGTTCGTTGGGGATAGGTTTCTGGAGAGATAAATTTTGGTGTATGAGAGGTGTTGAGTATTTTAATATTAGTAATCTGTTGAGCCTTTTGTGGAATAGGCAAGTGAACTCTCACAGTTTCATTAATTCTGACATGCTCATTTTTTATCTTAATACCAGTTTTAAGATGGAAGAAATAGCCTTTTTTTCCTTTTTCAATAATTTCATGCACTGTATTATCTAAGAAATCTCTTTCCGCTTCATCTTCTTTTTCTTTAATTCTTAAACGCTCTTTAATTGTTGGATGCACTTTTATAACATTATCTAAAAATCGACTGCTGAACATTACTTTTCCTTGGATATATATCCAATCTGCATAGCGTTGATCTTTCAAATCTTCTAACTCCTGCCTTGTAAAACCTTCAATTTTTTCCTGTGCAAGATCTAAAGCTTCTTCAAAAGTATATATGTATTCATTTTTAAGAACATCCATTCTGTACTTTTCAAAGCTCAATCTCTGCTTTAATATATTTGAAATGTTTCTAGCTAAGTAAATGTCAATCAATCTTTTAGCTTTTTCGAATTCTCCACAACTTACTAAATTATTCACATCTTCAGGTAAATCGGCTATCAAAAAATCTAAATCGTTCAAAATATTTCGCCTCCTTTAATTTGAAGACACTAACTATTCTTAACTTTTATCCTTTTCCTGCAAGAAGACTCCCACTTCTGTAAGTGGGGGATGAATTGCAGTTATAAAACATACTAAATCCTTTCCTAAACATATAGGGCTTAACTAAATCTGTTTTAACTGGCTTAGACATTTCCATTAGCTTAATATATTCACCTTTGTTCTGTACACCTTGAACTGAATATTTTTTGCTCTCAAAGATAACG
>JAKOZG010000032.1 GCA_029780115.1 Thermotogota bacterium | reverse complement strand
GGTTTGGAAATCTAGCTTGCAGTTTTTTAGTTGATGCAAAATTAGATTATCCTTGGTACATCGTTTTAATCAAGTTTTAAGATGCCTAAATTGGTTGTATATACAAATAAATCACTGTTTGAATGAATTTAAGTATAAAAATGAACATCTCTACGCCAAAAATTAATTTTAAGTTTCAAAAGTTCTAAAGTGTCTAAAACTTTATGGCAAGGAGGGTTTATCTTTGATTAAAGCTTGTATATTTGATTTAGATGGAGTTATAGTTGATACTGCCAAATATCATTATCTAGCGTGGAAAAAATTGGCTGATGAGTTAGGCATAAATTTTACTCTAGAGGATAACGAGAGATTAAAAGGTGTAAGTAGAATGCAAAGTTTAGAAATAATTCTTGAGTTAGGAAATTTAAAGCTTGATGAAAAAGAAAAAGAAGTTTTAGCTGAAAAAAAGAACAAATGGTATGTCGAATATATTAGTAGAATGGGCAAAAGCGAGATTTTTCCGGGTGTCGAAGCCTTTATTGATATTTTGAGAGAGAACAATATAAAAACGGCAATAGCGTCTGCAAGCAAAAATACAAGAATTATTTTAGAAAGGTTAGATTTAGAGAAAAAGTTTGATGTTATAATCGATGGAACAATGATAAGTAAAGCCAAACCAGATCCTGAAATTTTTTTGAAGGCTGCCGAATATCTAAAAGTTCAACCTAATGAGTGTGTCGTATTTGAAGATGCAGTTGCAGGAGTAGAAGCTGCCAAAAGAGTAGGAATGAAGGTAATAGGTGTTGGAGATCCTGATATATTAAAAGATGCACATACTGTGATTCAAAGTTTCGAAGGATTGGATTTGAGCATTATATATAATTTATAATGTCTTTCGGATAAAAATCATGAGATAAATAGGAGGGAGAATAATTTGAATCTTTGGGAAATCAAACAAAACAATTATAATCGAAAAGAAAACAAAAAGAAAGAAACAATTTTCACTCTAGCAAACGGTTATAGAGGGTTAAGAGGATTTAATGAATTTTCAAATTATGGATGGAAAGGTAATTTTATTGCGGGGATTTATGATAAATCTGAGGCTCAGATTCAAGAAATAGTGAATAATCCTGATCCATTGGCAATTAAATTTTATATTAACGGAGAAAAGATTAATCTAGATGAAGGAAGAATTATAAAATATGAAAGAAATTTAAATATGAAAAAGGCTGTTTTGAATACAAACTTTGAATTAGAACTTGAATCTGGAAAGATCGTTGAGGTATTTTCTGAAAGGTTCGTTAGTAAAAATAATTTACACAGATGGGGGGCTAAATATCAGATCAAACCAAAAAATTTTTCAGGAAAGCTTGTCATAGAAAATATTATCGATGGGACAGTAACTAACTCAGCAAATGACCCTTACAATGAGGTGAGACATTATTATGTTGAAAAAATGAAAGATTTAAAACCAGGGATTTCATTAAGAACAGTAACAAAAGACAAAAAGATATCTGTGGTTGAATCCACAACAATTAGATGCTTTAGAGAAAGTGAGAATTTATTAACTAATAGAAAATTTGTTGTTTTAGGAGAACAAGTTAAAGAATTATATGAATTAAACATCAAGGAAAATCAAGTTTATACTATCTATAAGTATGGAGTTACCTTTACTTCAAGAGATAATATTTCTAACTTAGATGAATTTACTGAAAAAGAATTAAATAATTTTGCCTTTGTTGGATATGAAGACGAGTTAAAAAAACATATCGAGCAATGGGATAAGATTTGGGAAAATATAGATATTGAGATAAAAGGCGATGAAAAAGCTCAATTGGGTATTAGATTCAATGTATTCCATTTGGTTTCTTGTGCGAATAAAGATGATCCAAGAGTTAGTATACCAGCAAAAGGGTTACATGGAGAGGGGTATAAAGGTCACATTTTTTGGGACACAGAAATTTATATGTTACCATTTTTTATATATACACAACCAGAAACAGCGAAATCCCTTCTGCTATATAGATACAACACATCAGATGGTGCAAGAAAGAATGCCATGCTAAATGGCTACAAAGGTACTCAGTTTGCTTGGGAGTCCACAGATGATGGATTGGAAACTACACCTAAATGGGGAAAAGACTATTTAGGTGATCCAGTAAGAATATGGACTGGTGATGAGGAAATTCACATAACTGCTGACGTGGCATTTGCTTATTGGGATTATTTTAGGGCCACAAATGATGAACAATTTATGATAGATTATGGAGCGGAAATCTTTTTTGAAACTGCCAAATTCTGGGAGTCGCGCGTAGAATATAATTATCAAAAGGATAGATACGAGATTAAGGGGGTTATAGGGCCAGATGAATTTCATGAACATGTAAACAATAATGCGTACACAAATTACATGGCAAAATGGAATTTGTCTAAGGCATTTGAAATCTCCAAGTTGCTAAAAGAAAAAGACCCTATTAAGTACGAAAGATTGTGTGTTGATTTAGGTTTATCAGAGAAGGATTTCATTAGATGGAATAATATTTCCGACAAAATTTATATACCAAGATACAATGGAACAAAGTTGATAGAACAATTCGAAGGGTATTTTAATCTTAAGGATTATATAATCACAGAATGGGATAAAAATAGAATGCCAGTTTGGCCCAAAGGAGTAGAACTAGATAAATTGAATAAAACCCAACTTGTTAAGCAAGCAGACGTTGTAATGTTGTTACTATTGTTAGAAGACGAGTTTGATGATGAAACCAAAAAAATAAATTATGAATATTATGAAAAACGGACAATGCATAAATCATCTTTGAGCCCTTCTATGTACTCAATAATGGGTTTGAAGGTAGGCGATACTCATAACGCTTACGAGTATTTCATTAAAACTGTGATGACAGATTTAGAAGATAATCAAGGGAATTCAGAATATGGTTTACACGCAGCATCGACAGGAGGTTCTTGGCAATGTGTGGTTTTTGGATTTGGTGGTTTAAGTGTCGATGAAGAAGGTGTTTTAAACTTTAAACCTTGGCTACCTGAACAATGGGAAGAACTGTCTTTTAAGGTAACTTGGAGAGGAGCTAAGTTAAAAGTAGATATTTTAAGAGATAAAATTATTTTTTTATCTGATCAAAATTTAAAGATAAAAGTCTTTTCAGAGGATTGCGGGTTAGAACAGTATAAACCTTTTGAATACAAATTTTAGAAAGATATTATAAATCTAAATAAAAAGCGGGCTTATAGCCCGCTATTATTATGCTCCGTATTTTTCAAGTTTTCCAGCGTGGGCCATTGCTAATGGCAATAGATCTAATGCATATATAGTACCTAGTACTCCTCGAGCACATTCAAATTCATCAAATGTTTTTGATAGCCCTTTTCTGACATATTTTGAGTGTAGTAGTACTGGAACTGGATGCCAGCTGTGGGATTTCAAAGGTACTGGAGTTGAATGATCTCCTGTAATAATTAAAACATCAGGTTTTAAATCTAATATGTCTTGTAATACTCTGTCAGTATTTTCAATAACTTTCACTTTTTCATTAAAATTACCATCTTCCCCATATGAATCAGTCTTTTTTATGTGGACAAAGAAAAAATCATATTTATTCCAGTTAGCCTTTAAGGTTTCAATTTCATCTTCGATCGTTTCCCCGGTTTTTACAACTTCCATTCCTACTAATTTTGCCAACCCTCTGTACATTGGATATGTTGCAATTGCTCCAGCGTCTAGCTTGTATATTTCTTTAAAGGTAGGTAATTTTGGATGCCTTGAGAATCCTCTTAATAGTGCAAAATTCATTTTTGGTTGATCTTTAAGTACTTCGCATATCTCTTTTAATAGTTTGTTAGCTATATTTGCCATTTTTTCCGAATCGGGATTTAAAGACTTTGGCCATTCCATGGGTAGTCCTTCTTTTTGAGGATCAGCATCAGAAACCTCATCAAATAATCCTTCACCTGAAAATTTTACTACGAACCTGTGTTCTTTTCCTGGATAAAATGTGATTTTAACATCGTCGATCTGTTTAATTTTTTCTGATAATAATTCTACAACTTTTTTAGATTCTTCTGTAGAAGGTCTACCAGCTCTTCTATCAACGATAATACCATCTTTTATGGTAGCAAAATTTGCCCTAGCTACTACATCTTTGGGGCCAACTTCTACGTCCAAACCTAGTGCTTCTAAGATGCCACGACCTATTTTATATTTTATTGGATCATAACCAAAAAGTGAAAGATGACCAGGTCCGCTTCCAGGAGTTATCCCCTGAAAAACAACGATACTTTGGCCTAACTCACTATCTTTTGCCAAAGAATCCATAATCGGTTTATTAGCTGCTTGTAATGGAGTTTTGCCTTCTTCGTTTGGTAAATCTCCAAGGCCGTCCATAACTAAAAAAACTATTTTTGAATCGGTTTTAATTGTCAAATCTTTAACAATGTTTTGTCTATCATATAAAGTCAACGATTACACCTCCTAGTTTTAATATTTTATATCTATTTGGAAATTTTAAAACAGTGGTGAGTATAGGGCTACCGCCCTTGAACCCGCTTTAATTCAAAGTATAATTTTGGAATATATTTTACAAAATGTGATTTAATGAAGGGCTGCCGCCCTTGAACCCGCTTTAATTCAAAGTATTATTTTTGGAATATATTTTAAAACAGTGGTGAGTATAGGGCTGCCGCCCTTGAACCCGCTTTAATTCAAAAAAGTATTATTTTGGAATATATTTTAAAACAGTGGTGAGTATAGGGCTACCGCCCTTGAACCCGCTTTAATTCAAAGTATTATTTTGGAATATATTTTACAAAATGTGATTTAATGAAGGGCTGCCGCCCTTGAACCCGCTTTAATTCAAAGTATAATTTTGGAATATATTTTACAAAATGTGATTTAATGAAGGGCTGCCGCCCTTGAACCCGTAGGAATACTACAATTAGGTGTCTGTACTTATCATAAATAGTTAATTAACGAATTTACCTTAACTACAATTATATCATAAAAAGTATCTCTTAAATTTTAAATCTGTTTGTTTCCTCTTTCAAATTTTGTGCAATTTTGTTTAATATTTCTACTTGTTCCAACAAAGAATTAATAGCGTCACTGTCGGCTTTTATACCTTCTTCTACTATGTGCAACTTTGAAATTGTAGTCTTTGTTTGGGATTCTATTCCTTTGATTTCGTACTTAAATTCTTCTATTGTTTGATTTTGTTCTCTTACAGATTCAGTGAGATCATTTACAACAGCTGTTAAAGATCTTGAAGAATTTTCAAGGTCTTTGAATCCTTCTTCAAAAACTTTTATAGTTTTTCCTAAATCATTTGTTTTTTTGTTTGTTTTTTCAATTCCTTGGGCAAGTATTTTTAAACTGTTCAATATGTTTGTCATTTTTTCTGAAATTCCCATTGCTGTCAGCGATGTTTCTTCGGATAAGTTGCGAATCTCTTCTGCGACTACTGCAAAACCTTTACCTGCTTCTCCAGCTCTTGCTGCTTCTATTGAAGCATTTAGGGCTAATAAATTTGTTTGTTTGGCTATGTCAGAAATGTTTTTCACGAATTCATTTATCTTTTCAACTTCTTTGGAAAAATTATCTACGCTTATACTAGAGTTTTTAACTAGTTCTTCTACTGAATTTGAAACATTTAAAACAGAGTCTACAAATTTTTTCCCTTCATTTGCAAAAGTTATTGTTTCGTTAGATATTTTTGATATGTTTTCTGTGGCTTTTTGAACCTTTCTAGAGTTCAAAATTAACTCATCAATTTTATCTGAAAACCTGGAGGAAATGTTAGAAACTGTGTCTCCAAGTTCTTTTATTTGTTCTAGTAAAGAGTTTAAGTTTTGCTGAGTATTTTTAAGTAGTTTAGATTTTTCGTCAACATTTTTTGAGGAGGCAATTATTTGTTCTGAGTCCTCTAGTAGGTTTTTAATCATCATTTTAAGAGAAGAAATAGTTTTGTTTAGTTCAAGATTCATCTGGTCAAATTCGTCTTTGATTTGAGTTATTTCAGATATCTCTACCGTTAAGTCACCTTCTGATAATTTTTGTAGATTTTTTGTAAAATTTTTAATCTGTGTACCAAATCTGTGACTTAAAAGATAAGATACAAAAATGATTATCAATATGAGAATAATTAGGATTATGATTGTATTTCGAATGATTTTGTTTAATCCTAAGTCTATTTCTACTGTTACCTCTTTTGGAGTTAAGGTTGGAAGATCAAAAGATGTTTCAAGAGGAATATTGATGGATGCATCAAAGTCTTGGTAGTCTTTAGAAATTTGAACGAATAATCCGTCGAATTCTTCTGTTTGGAAGTAATAACTTCTTTTGGATTTATTTAATATCTCTTCTGTAACAAATTGAACTTTCAATTTGTTTTCATCTATGTAGGTTTCACCTTCAGGAAAATTGGAATAAATGAAATTGTAATTTTTATCGTAGAGAGTTACTGAAGCGTCTAACAATTTTGAGATTTCGAGTAGTTTTTGATTTTCAAATTCTTCTATAATTACTAGAAAACCATTACATGTGTTGGTTGCAATTGGATCAACAATTGGAAAAACACCTATGAAATAGGGTGTTGAATCGAACGATTTGGTTTTAACAACAGGGGTTAAGTAACCAATTTCTAAGATAACAGTGAATTGTTCTTTGAGAAAATCATCTAAATTGAGTTGTTTTGTGTATTCATATCCTTTGAGATAGGTTTCAGCCTTTTTCTGAAGTTTGTGTGTTTGATTTTTAGCTGTTACTTCAATGCCAGCTCCAGGGGTATCTGTAGGGTACATTATCCAAAGCTGCATGCCATTGTATTCTTGAGTTGTCACAAAAGGTTCTAAAATACTGTATCTTTCTATTAAAGAAATAGACTTTGAAGCAGTTTTTTCTTTGAGTATGGTGTCTGAAGCGATTAATTTTCCGGTTTTCTCGATAGTTCTTTTTTCAGAGTTTAAAAAATTTGTAAATATTGTTCCCAAAGTTTTTAGTGAGTTATCAAAAGATTGTGTGTACATTTCTTTCATTTGATTAGAAACTTCTTCCTCAATCTTTGAGATTTGACTTTGTAAATATTCGTTATATGTATTTAGTTGCTCTTGTACCGCAACGTTGTACTCACTTATTTGTTTAAGATATTCTTTATTTAAATCCTCAAACATATATAGTATGTTACTTTCATTTTCTAGTGTTTTATTTTGAATTGATAGTGTTATGTAAATTACTAGAAAGATACAGGGGAGTAATCCAAGAAGTAAAAGAATAATACTAATCTTGTTGCTGAATTTGTTGAACCATTTTATCTCCAAATTCTCCTTGTTTCTAGATTTCATTTAGATCCCTCCTATGGAAGCGTTTTCTATTAATTATATTATATAACATTTTTATCCTTTTCCTGCAAGAAGACTCCCACTTCTGTAAGTGGGGGATGAATTGCAGTTATAAAACATACTAAATCCTTTCCTAAACATATAGGGCTTAACTAAATCTGTTTTAACTGGCTTAGACATTTCCATTAGCTTAATATATTCACCTTTGTTCTGTACACCTTGAACTGAATATTTTTTGCTCTCAAAGATAACG
>JAKOZG010000012.1 GCA_029780115.1 Thermotogota bacterium | reverse complement strand
GGAAACACCCAGCTCCATTCCGAACCTGACGGTTAAGCCGTATCGTGCCGATGGTAGTACGGTGAAACGTGCGAGAGTAGGTATTGCCCCCCTTTAAATTTTATATATTAGATTAAACATTGCTTTTTTCATACCATATTTCCCCATATGTCCCACCCCTTTAAGTGAAATACCGCGTTTTTACAACGCGGTATTTTTTGTGGTATTTTATGGTATTTTAACATTATCTCTAAGTTAACGATTACTTAAATAACGTCAAATATAAGTTAAAATTATTTTATGAAAATACATGATAATTAACCATTTATTAAACTTTTTGTTAAACTTTTATGATATAATAGCAGAAAAATAATATAGATGAATTTAATTTAACAATTTTATTTTAGTTGGCTGGAAAATGTTGTCTTTCTTTTTTTTAATTTTCTTTTATTTAGAAAAGAAAATTAAAAATAGGAGGAGATGAATTTATGAAGAAAAAGTATGGTTACATTGCACTTATTGTAGTTTTGTTGTTAGCATCTGCAGCATGTGTAACTAAGCCAGTTTCTCCAACTATTCCCAGTTCTATTGACAACTTAAGCTCTTTATCCAAAAATGATAGTTTGTATGTATTAACATTTGTTACAGACACAGAAGTTAGTGGGTTAATATCAGATTTAGCTGTTTATTTAAGTAATTCTTCTTCTGAAACTATGGGTTTCAAAAACAATACTGTCTTCAATTTTCAAGAGGAAGAAAACAATGATGAAGACAACGATATTGCACAAGTCAAAGAATTTTATGATGGATTAATCGATATTTTTGAAAATAACCCACAAGCAACTAATAAACTAAAGGATATGGTTAATTCTTCTAAAAACTTGATTGGAATGAAAGATCTACAAGTTGAAATTAAGGGTCAAGCCAAAGAGGATGTATTAGAAGGTTTAGAATCTTTGTACTCTTTGTTTGGTCCCCAAGAAGCAACTGATGAAATTAGTTTTTTAACGGGTCCCACTGTAGAACCAGAAGTGTTGGTTTTGGATTATAGGGACGCAATGTACTTGAGATTAATTGCAGGAACTCTATATGCTATCTATGAAAGTAATGATGTGGTAACGGCATGGTTTGAAGATATTGAAAATATATACAATATGGATGAGAATGAACTAATAGAATACCTTTTCAAAGAAGATGCTGTTAATCAAATGTCTGAATTTTGGGAACTTTATGGTGAATCAGAAGATAATTGGACAAATGAACTATTTTGGACTAATTTAGATGAGTTAGTTAAAAATTTAGCAAAGATTTCTACTCCAAATGACCAGTTAAATACAAAAGATTTGCTTAACGAGGGTGTTTTAGAAATAGAAGGACTGGGTTTTGTCATTAAAAAGCTGGACTTTATAGTAGAAATTTTCAATCAAGTTTATATATTTGAAACAGACAAAACAAACATTGAAGGTTGGACAGATAACGAAAAGACCAGTTTGTATGAATATCTTGCCCTTTATTCCCAGGCGAGTGAATCTGATGATATTAGTATAAAAAATATGCTTAATGAAAGTATTGGTTTAGATAAAGATGAGTTGGAGTTGGAATTAGGGGTAAATATCGGTGAATTAAAAATAGGAGGTATTGATTTATTTAGTGCGAAGTGGAAAGATTTATTACAAAAGATTGATAGCATTCTTCCTAACAATAAATTAGTTTTTTCCTTGAAAGTATCTGTGGAAGCAGAAGAATCAGAAGGTATTTCAGGAAGTGCTGATATCTCTCTGACTCTAGATTTTAGCAAATTATTGGATGAACCTTTAGATTTAAAAAATAACAACTTAGGTATAAAAAGTACAATGATAGATGATTTGATAGATTTAGAAATATGGGATCTTTTAAATCAAGAAGAAATTGAAGAAGAAAAGATAGAAGAGTTAATCAATACTATTTTGAATAATTTGACATTCTATTCTTCAGACAATAAGACATTAGAGATTAAAATAGATGATAGTATAATATTTAAAGCTATTATTGACATTGAATATTGATTAAGAAGAATTCATTTTTTACAAAAGACATAATTCAATACATTGTTATTTTATCAAAGAGAAGCTCATTATGAGCTTCTCTTTGGCATATAACCAAGAAAAGATTTCAAAAACAAAAAAATAAAATTAGTTTACACAAATTAAATTATTTGAGGTATAATTGGTAACAAATGTTATAAGGGCAATTAATCATAAGTTTTTTTACACATTATCCATTTTGCTAAAATCATGTCCCGATAATTTGAATAAAACATTTTGTAATAAGGGGATTAAGTATGAAAATATGTGAATTGAAAGACGGGAAAGAATTGGTAATAAGGAAAGCAGTACGAGAAGATGCCTCTAATATAATCGACTATACAAAAACTGTATTTGGAGAAACAACTTATTTGACACGTACTCCAGAGGAGTTTCTAATTTCTGTTGAAGAGGAAGAAAAATTTATAGAAGAAACAAACAAAAAGAATAACTGCATATTTTTAGTTGCAGAAGTTGATAATGAAATTGTTGGGACCTTAACTTTTAGTGCATCTAGTTCACAGCGAACAAGACATATAGGTGAATTTGGAATGTCTGTTAAAAAGGCATATTGGGGTTTAGGTGACGGATCAAACTTGATGGCTTATCTTATTGAATGGGCCAAAGAGACAAAGATAATAAGAAAAATTAATTTAAAAGTGAGAGAGGATAATGTTAGAGCCCGTGCGTTGTATGAAAAATTTGGTTTTAAAACAGAAGGGATAATTACTAGATATTTTTATATTGAGGGAAAATTTTACAATATATTAGAAATGGGTTTAGAAATAGACTAAATAAACCCTTGGAAATTGGGTTTCGTTTTAGAAGATTAATTCAAAAATCAATTCAGCCAAAAATTAATGCAACCATCTGCTAGGGCTTCAAGACTTGAAATTATAAGTTCTTTTGGCAAATTAGCCTCTTTGTAAGCAAGAGGTAATTCGGTACATCCTGCAATTATCGGCACTTTTCTCTCCTCCCAAAGTGACTTCAATAATGGCTTAATTCTTTTCCCGCTTTCTTTTAGTTTCCCAGCTTTTACCATATCGACAGCTTCTTGAATCTCTTCTAAAAATTCCCATGTAGGATAAAACAGCTCATAACCTTCTTTTCTAGCATATTTTTCATATAAATCTGTTTTTCTAGTTGCCAAAGTTGAAATTATCCAAGCCCCATTTGGGGAAATATTTTTTGCTTTGAGAATTGTATGCTTGATTATGTGTATAAAGGGAATATCAAGTTCATCAAGAAAAGAATCGATAAAATAGTGTGCAGCGTTGCAAGGTACCGCTAAGAAATCTGCTCCCCATTTTTTTAACGTAAATAGGCCTTCTTTTAAGTATGGAGTCGGATTTTCTCCATTTTCAAATAATGCTTTGTTTCGATCTGGTATCTGAGGATTCATAAGAAGGAAAATCTTTGGATATTCTTGATCACAATTAGCGGGATATTTTGTCACTAAAATATTCATAAATTCAACAGTTGCTGCTGGTCCCATTCCACCTAAAACACCTAAAATTTTGTTAGGTTGGTTTACTAAACTTTTTTCCGTAATTATCACCCCAAAATTTTTATTAAAATCTGGAAAAACAAAGCGTTTGGTAATTTAGAAGAGCTTAATTTCAGCTTGATTTATTTGTTATTTTGTGTTACTCTTTCTATGAAAAGATTACCTCATCTTTAATTTTTTGTCAAGTTTTTAATATAAAAATTGAATTTTTTGTTTTAAATTTAAGGTGTAAAAAAAGCATATAAATGTGATTAAAACGAGGAGGATGCATGAGTAGGTTAAAAACCTAATTAAATCAAGAGACGCGCGTGTAGCATGTTTCTACAACTTAAAATCAATGTTTGAAGATATATAAATTATCTTAAAAAACTATGTTAAAGGAGGATTAATAGTGAAGTCGTATAGGAAAGAACTTTGGTTTAATACTGAAAAAAGAAGAGAGTTTATAAACATAACGCCTCTTGTAGAAGAATGTTTAAGAGAAAGTGGGATAAAGGATGGCTTACTGTTATGTAATGCTATGCATATTACTGCAAGTGTGTTTATTAACGATGATGAAAGAGGGTTACTGCAAGATTTTGAAAATTTTCTAGAAAAACTTGCTCCAGAAAAGCCGTATAGCCAATATAAGCATAATACCTTTGAGGATAATGCCGATGCTCACTTAAAAAGAACTATCATGGGAAGAGAGGTTGTAGTTGCTATTACTGATGGGAAATTAGATTTTGGCCCATGGGAACAAATCTTTTATGGGGAATTTGATGGAATGAGAAGGAAAAGGGTTTTGGTAAAGATCATAGGTGAGTAAAATTCAAAAATAGGAGGTTGATCTTATGGAAATTAGAGAAATTATCAAGCAAAGAAGAACTATCAGAAGGTTTAAACAAGATCCTATACCTGAAGAGGTTTTAAGAGATTTGGTTGATTGTGCAAGGTTAGCACCCAGTGCATCAAACATGCAACCTTTAGAGTATGTAGTAGTTACTGAGAAGGAAGTTTGTGAGAAGGTTTTTGAAAATTTATCATGGGCGGGATATATAGCTCCAAAAGGGACACCAAAAGAAGGAGAAAAGCCCACAGCATATATAGTTATATTGGTGAATAAATCACGTGCAACAAGGTGGATAGGTCACGATATTGGTGCAGCTTTTGAAAATATACTATTAGCTGCTTGGGGATTAGGTATAGGGAGTTGTGTTATTGCTTCAGTGAAAAGAGAAAATATTAGAGAGCTGTTAAATGTTCCTGAAGAATATGATATTGATTCAGTAATTGCCTTAGGTTATAAAGCGCATGAATCTTTTGTTGAAGATAACGATGAAACTGTTAAATATTATGTAGATGAAGAAGGCAATTATCATGTACCAAAAAGGCCTTTAGAAAAAATCATCCATTTTAATAGTTTCTAATTTTTATTTTAAAGGTATGATATAATTTATAATGATAAAAATAACGGTTTTTTAGCAAAAGAATAATCTGTTCTACAAAAGGAGGTGCGAGACATGGATGATGTTGTTGAAAAAGCTTTTGAAGTATATCAATTATGGCTTGAGAATGTTGATGATCCTGAATTAAAAGAAGAGCTCTTAAGTTTAAAGGGAAATGAAGAAGAAATAATAGATAGATTTTTTAAAGATTTAGAATTTGGTACCGGAGGTTTGAGGGGGAAAATAGGTGCTGGAAGCAACAGAATGAATATATATACAGTTGCTCGTACCACACAAGGTTATGCAAACTATCTAAAAAAACATAAAGATTTTCCAAGTGTTGTTATTGCGTATGATACTAGAAAATATTCCGATCTTTTTGCTAGAATAGCAGCAAGTGTTTTAGCCGCAAATAATATCTTTGTTTATATTTTTGATCAGGTTGCTCCCACTCCTCTCTTATCTTATGCTGTTAGAAAATTAAAAACTGACGGTGGTATTATAATAACAGCCAGTCACAACCCTCCGGAATATAATGGTTATAAGGTTTATACTTCTGATGGAACGCAAGCTGTTCCAAAGTATGCAAACGAAATAACAAATGAGATTGAAAAACTTGATTATTTTAAAGATGTTAATATAATCTCTTTTGAAGAAGGTGTAAAATCAGAAAAAATAATAATTCTTAATGATGAAATATTTAACGATTATTTAGATGAAATCGAAGGATATATTAGAAGTTTAAACCCAAACCTAGGTGTAAAACCTGTTATAGTTTATACACCGTTGTATGGGGCAGCTTTAAAGCTTGTATACGGAATTCTAACCAGATTAGGATTTGAAGTAAATCTTGTTGAGGAGCAATCAAAAATTGATCCCGAATTTTCAACGGTTAAGTCTCCTAATCCTGAAGAAAAGGAAGCATTTGAGTTAGCTTTGATAAAAGCAAAAGAAGTTGATGCGAATCTAGTTCTTGCTACAGATCCTGACGGTGATAGAATTGGTGTATATGAAAAATATAGGGATGAGTACGTAACTTTTACTGGAAATCAGGTTGGAGTAATGTTAACTCATTTTTTGTTGAAAAAATTTTATGATTATTCTTCTATAAAACCTGGAGACTACATCGTGAAAACTATAGTAACGACTGATATGGTGAAACCCATAGCTCAAGAATTTGGTGTAGAAGTAGAAGAAACCTTGACAGGATTTAAGTTTATTGGTGAAAAAATTGAAAAGAACAAAAAGAAAGGTAAAAAGTTTTTGTTTGGTTTTGAAGAAAGTTATGGATATTTAGCCAACGACCATGTTCGTGACAAAGATGCAGTTATTACCGCCGCACTTATTACAGTCATGTCTTCAGAAATGTTATCGAATAAAAAAACTCTCACAGAGTATTTGAAGGAACTGAAAGAAAAATATGGATTTTATGAAGAAAAACTTCTTTCTTTTACTTATGAAGGTTTTACTGGACTTCAGAAAATTAATAGAATAATGAGTAAGATGAGAAAGACACCTCCTGTAAAAATTGGAGAATACGAACTTAAAGAGACTTTAGATTATTTAAAAGGTGTAGAGGGATTTCCTAAATCAAATGTTGTTGAATTAAGATACGGGAAAGTGAAACTAATAGGAAGACCTTCTGGTACAGAACCAAAAATAAAATTTTATATCATGGTAAATGGTGAATCTGAAGAAGAAGCCAAGAGACTCATAAGTGAAGCGGAAAAGGCCGTATTTGAGATTGTAAACGTATAGTAGTTAAAAAAGTTAGGGGTGGTTGTTATGGAGTTTCATTATCTCTTATTTTCACAAGATGGAGATTTTGTGGAAGTGAAGGATGTTAGTTATCAAGAGCCTAATATTTTAGTTATCAATGATAATTCTATTAAAACTCTTAAGAACAATAATAAAAACAAAAAAACAGACTACGATTACATTGGGTATTTTTTGGTAGAAGAAGACAATAATGATCTCTCTGGAATTGTTAGGTATTTGAAGATTGGTTCTCGTGGGAAAGGACCGCTAAAAGCAATATATACCGATGATATTTCTGATATGGTAAGAGAGTTATATGGTGATTTTGTTGAAATAATATCAAAATTTATTGGATTAAGAAAAGTCATAGCCTCTTTTAATGATCTTATCGTTGAAAACAACATTTTAAATAGCTATGATTTTTGGCTAGAAAAAATAGTTATGGACGTCTCTTTTGATCAGCAAGATTTAATAGCTCAGCGAGTTACCAAATTCGTTAATTTGTATTTAATACGGATTTATGAAGGTTTATTTAGAAAAAACATCGATTTATTAAAAAAATATGAATCTCAAATCACTTATAAAATTCTTGAAACAGGAATTATGCAAAAAACACTTTGATTTTTTTAGGAGGAAAATTTGTGAGATGGGTTGCAGCAACGATCGCATACGACGGAACCAATTTTTTTGGTTATCAGAGTCAATGTGGAGTTAGAACAGTTCAGGATGAGTTGGAAAAATCTTTAGAAATAATCTTTAAGGAGAAGATACCAACTTATGGCTGCGGTAGAACAGATACTGGAGTACATGCCATTGGTCAAGTTGTTTCATTTTATGTACCAAATGATAATATGACCGAAAAAAATGTCAAAGATGCCTTAAACGCTATGCTTCCTGAAGATATTTATGTGAGAGAAATAAAACAAGTGGAAGCCAATTTTAATCCAAGAGCACAAGCTACTAAAAGAATATACTTTTATTTAATATACGTGGATAAAGAACCCGATATCTTTTTAAGAAACAGGGTATGGTGGGTGCCGTTTGCTTTGGATATAAAAAAGATGAGAGAAGCAGCAAGATATTTTGAAGGAGAACATGATTTTACAACTTTCAGAGCAGGCAACGACGAACGAAATCCTATAAGAACAGTTTATAGGGTAAGAATACTAAATTATAGGAAAAATTTCATTTGTATTAGAATTGAAGGGAAATCATTCCTAAGAAGAATGATCAGAAATATGGTTAGTGCATTAGTGAAGGTAGGGACAGGTACATGGGAACCAGAAAGAATAAAAATTATACTGGAGGCAAGGCAACGATCTTTAGCTCCAGGTTCCGCTCCTGCTCAAGGATTGTACTTTTATTCTGCGTTATTTTAGTAAGTTGTTTAACAATGGCGCTAACAAAGGTTGGGCTTATATATAATGGTCCAGCTACTTTTTTTGGCGATATTTTTTATATTGTATACAAGTATGCAGATGTATCTATTCCACCTGATCCTAACTACCCAATCTTGAAAATAGGGTATGAAGAAGGATTTTTTAATATAGAATATCTTGGACAAATAGCATCGACTTCTTTTGATAATATAGAGCGTGTCATTCAAAATCTCCTCAACGAATATCAAAAAAGTATTTTTGTTATTGCAGATAATTCTTTAATTATAACTTCTGAAGGTACCCAAACTAACGCTTTTTTACCATGGGATAAGAAAATAACGGTAGATCTTTTAGTAGATGATATTATTTACGCTCATGAGTTTACACCGCCATTAGGTGAATTCATAGTGACTGTTCCTACTAGGTGGATAGATTTAGAAATAACTGGTTCAAAGTCGGCTAAAATCAATGGGGTAGATGTTGAGTTGCCGGTAAAAATTACAGTTCCCCCATCAAAGATAGTTATAGAATATGGTTTTGAAAAAGTAGAATTAGATTTAACTAATTTTAATGAACGATTGTATACAGTATATCTTCAAAAGCAAGATCTATACAAAAGTGTTGGAACTAAGATAAAAAAAGTTTTTGAATTAGAAAGCGGCATTTATTTTTATGGCACTCCTCTTTCTATTTGGGTGCCAATAAAAGATGAGCCTGTAATAATAAAATCTAGATTTTATTGTGATTATGGGGATATGGAAGAAAAAAGTAAAACTTACTATATAGACGGAGAAATTGTTTTTGCTTATGAAAAGGACAAAACGGTTTATTTGATTTCAAGTTCTGGTCATTTTTTTACTTTAGGGAATAAAACGTTGAATAAAGATTTAGGAAGAGCACCTTTATCTATTGTCTTGACTTCAAATTATATTCAAGTTACAACTTTTGGTTTAAACAGCTACAAGATCGATTTCACAGGTGGCATATACAAAGAAGGAAATGTTTACAATATGTTTCTAGATTTGCCTGATTATTCTCCAAAAGAAATTTACAAAACAAAAAATTATGTAGTAGAAGTCAAAGATAATATAATAAGCATATACAACAATAAAGATTAATCGAAGCATTTGTTGAATGAAAGAGCTTATCCTGGAAAGCTTAACATGAAATCTTGGATTTTACCTGTAAATAAAAGTTCTCCATCTACTATAAACCCAATTTTTTCAGCAATATCTGAAAATAATCTGATGTTCCGGGTAGAAATAATAAGAGTTTTGTCCTTTTTTGTTTCGTAAAGAAATTCTTTGATATCGTTAAGTAAAAAGTCATCCAAGTGATCAAGAATTGAGTCAAAAATAAAAACTTGAGGGTTCCTAGCAATATTTAAGAAAATTATGAATGAAATTTTATCTCCTATTGTCCATTTATCAAAATGTTCGTATAATTTTAGAGTATTTATATCAGCAAAAATATGTGACAAATTAAGTCTTTCTAAGATAATAAACTGTTCTTTTGTGATGTCTGAAGCTTTTAAACCTAAAGCAAGATTTAAGATTTCGCTCAACGTTAAAAAGTTAATATTTTCTATAAATGTAGGTTCACAATAAGAAATCTGCGAACGAAGATATTGTCCTTCAAGATTTTCTATACTTTCGCCTTGAAATAAAATTGCCCCGCTATTTCTAATATTCCTGAAAAGCTCGTTATTAAGATCAACTATTGATCTTAATAACAGAGACTTCCCAGAGTTGCGGGGGCCATAGATTAAAAAAATTTCATTTTGTGCAATTTCTAGGTTTATGTTTTTCAATAGTTTTTTATTATTTATTTCTAGTGAAAAATTTTCAATTTTTATTACTGGAACTTTATCCATATTTCTACCTTTAATATGAATCCGTTTTTTTACTAAAATTATTTAACAGTAAATCCTCTTTTTTTAAGACTAATTCTTCCAAACTTTTATGATCATTTGCATTTTTAATAAGTCTAATAAAATCAATTTGCGAACAAAGTTTTAAATTAATTTCTTGATGAAGTTTCTTCTCTCTTTTGCCTCTCATTATTCCACCGCCTTATTCTGAAAAGAATAAAATTATGGTGGTACACAACCTCAATCTAAAATAATCATACACTTTTTTCTATACAAAAGTAGTAACTTACTTTACAATTCTTTATCGATTAGCTAGCAAATAAGCAAACATTATGAAAATATTCCTATTCTTCTTGCCTTACGGTCAAAGCCCTTTTATATTTCCACTTATCCGATCGGAAGCGTAAAAACACTATTAA
Organism: Thermotogota bacterium; assembly: GCA_029780115.1. Classification (GTDB taxonomy): domain Bacteria; phylum Thermotogota; class Thermotogae; order Petrotogales; family Petrotogaceae; genus Defluviitoga. Next base: position 28,985 of record JAKOZG010000012.1, on the reverse strand, counting down.
AGAACGTGTATACTGATCTATAACCATAGCCATCCATGCTCCGACGAGTCCCCAACCAAGATTTCTTACGAAGATGTGAGATAATACAACTCGCACACCCCAAATACCAACAAGAGATGCAATTAAAGGAAATGTTGTATCTCCAGCTCCTCTTAAAGCACCTGACAATATTAATTGGGTAGATTGCCCCGGTTGTGCTAGAGCCATAATTTTTAATACGGTTCCTGCCATAGCTGCGACAACCAAATCATCTGTATATAACCTGGCGATTGGATGTGAAAATAATATAAAACCAAGACCAACACCGCACGCAACTATTAATCCGACTTTATGAATAATATTAGCGTATTGTTCAGCTTTTTTAGGATCATTGGCACCCAAACTTTGTCCTACTAGTGTTGTTGAAGCAACACCGAAAGCTTGACTAGGTGAAAAAGTTAATCCGTTGATATTTAAACCAATTTGGTGAGCTGCATACACAGAGGTACCTAATCCAGCAACAATTCTTCCAAAAAACATTAATCCACTTTGTATCACAAACTGTTCAACTGCAGATGGTATACCTATAGCAAAAATTCTTTTTATAATACTGGCGTCTAACCCTCTACTTTCTTTAACCTCGGAATATTTTAATGCTAACATACTTCTTTTAGAAAAATAAAGAACATAAAAAGCGGTGAGACAAGCAAGTAACCGGGACACTACTGTAGAAATAGCAGCACCCGCTACACCTAACTTTGGAAACCCTAGTTTACCATATATTAGTACATAGTTTCCAAATACGTTAAACAAGTTTGCTCCTAAATTGTAGAACATAGGGATTTTTGTTTCACCAGCACCCCTTAAAGCTGCAGTAATAACCATGTTTAGTACTAAGAATATCAAGCCAGCTCCAACGATCTGAAAATATTGAGTAGCAAGCGGGAAAGTGTCTTCTTGAGCTCCCATAAAAGTAATTACTGCAGGTGCAGCAATTACTCCCAATATACTAAAAATAATTCCTAGAATCAAGCCCATTTTCAATGACTGTCTAGTTACTTCTTGCGCGTCTCTTATATTATGGGATCCTATATTCCAAGCTACTAAAGCCGTAGTTCCAACATTTAGAGCAGCAAAAACTGCTATTAAAAGGTTGAAAGGTTGGTTAGTTAAACCTACAGCTGCTATAGCACTTGGTCCTACTCTTCCTACCATCATCATGTCTACCATTCCAAAAAGGGTAGACAAAACTAGTTCTACAAAAGCTGGACCTGCAATCCTTAAAGACTCCTTTAACAAAGGATTTGAAAGGGATAACTTTGTGGCTTTTTCTTCACTTTGTAACTTATCGTTCTTCAACTGATCTTCCTTCTCCTCTTCAAAATAGTTTAATTAATTAGGATCACTAATTATATTGTACTATATAAATAGTGACAAAAAATGGAAAAATATAAAAAATTTGTAAATTTAAAGTTTGAATTTGTGAACGTTTCATAAGTTCAGCAGGCAGATTGTATTTTTATTAATACAAGCAAAAATAACCTAAAAAATAAAAAAGGCGCTAAAATAGCGCCTTTCTTACTTTTCCTCGGTTAACTTTCTGGATTATTTTTTATTGGAATTGAAGAAATAAATGGTGGAGACGGCGGGAGTCGAACCCGCGTCCGAAGATAGGTGACCTCGGCTTCTCCGAGCGCAGTCCGCAATCGCATTTCAGATATTGAGACTTTGCGGACAGAGTCTCAATACCCTAGTGCTCATTCGTTACTTTTTGAGTCCGAGCACTAGACTCAAAAAGCGAAACCTTTTTCTGACGCCTCTTTCCCCAAGAAAGGCTTCTTAAACTTGGGGAGAGACGAGCTGTGCGCTAAATTAGGCAGCAGCTAATGCGAATGGTTGTTCGGCATTTCATTTTTTCTGCTTTTTTTCGAGGTTGCAGAGCCTCGGCTCGCTTCCCGAAACCAACCTATCCCCGTCGAATCCGGAACGTCCCCATATCTCAGTCTACATTTTTATACATCCTAATTATACCACAAAATTGATTAAATTTCAATAGCTTCTAATGTGCCATTCTAGCTTTTCGTAGATATCGCTGTCTTTATCTCTCAGATATGGCACCAAGTCAAAGTCGTTAGTTAATATTTTTACTAAAGAGTCCAATATTAATAATTGAAGTGAATTATTGTTTGTGTTATAATATTTTTCCAATAAAATATTTATAGACTTTTTTGAAGGTAATTCAGTAACTGCCATTATGCAAATTTCTTCAATGTCAACATCTTCACAATCTAAATATGTCTCTAGTATGTCTAAATATTTTTCATCTTGAGTTACTTTCAACAAATTTTCTAGAATGAGTGGAAAAGCTCTTTCATCAGAGAACCTATTGAACATCATTTCAAGGTTTTCTTTTATTTCTAAGCATTTGAAATCAGAAAGCAACTCAGCTAAATAGAGTAATACAACATCATCATGCAAATTCATCTGGAATCTTCTTTTGAATTCTTTTAAAAGATAGTCTTTACCTTCAGGTGCAAGTATACTTAAAGCTTCCAATGCCAATTCTCTAACTTCTGGATTTTCATCCTCAAGTAGTTCAATCAAGTTTGGTATAGCTTTTATACCTTTCTCCTCAATAATTCTTATTATCACTTCATCTCGGCTATACAAGGCACACACTTCCTCTCAATAGATGATACTTCCGTACATTTCTTTAATTTCTTTTTGTTTTTCATCTTGATTTAGTTTAATGATTTCTGAATTTATGTCATCTTCATTCACAGATTTTACAATTTTAAAATGTGTATCAGCTAAATTGGCTACCTGTGGCATATGTGTTATCACAATAATCTGTTTGTTCTTGGATAGCTCCTTGAGTTTTTCACCAACAACGTCTGCCATTCTTGGGCCTACACCAGAATCAATTTCATCGAATATCATCGTGTCAATTGTATGGTTAGTCCCTAAAACAACTTCTAAAGCTAATATAATTCTTGATAACTCACCACCTGATGCTATTTCTGAAAGTGGTAAAAAATCACTTTTTGGATTGGTCTTCAAAAGAAAACATATTCGATGAGCACTTTCCTTTTTTGGTTCCTTTAATTTTTCAATTCTAAAGTCTATCTCAGCGTTTCCCATATTGAGGTCTTCTAAATGATCTTCTATGCTTGTTTTTAAGTTAAAGAGAAAAGGTTTTGCTTTATCTACGATATTTTGACTTTCTTGCATAAGTTCTTGAGTTAGTTTATTTATCTTTGGTTCTAATTCATTAAAATCTTTTTTTAACTCTTCTAGTTCTGATTTTTCTTTTTTATATTTTTCAAGATTTTCTAGTACGTCTTCAAGAGTAGGACCATATTTTCTTTTTAACTCCATAATTCTGCTTAATCTGTCGGAAATAGTCTGTAATTCTTGTGGATCTAAATCTAAGTCATCTGCTTTTCTTTGCAAAATGTCGTAAAGTTCATCCAATTGTTCTTGTATACTTAAAGCCATATAATACTCGTCTTTGAATCCAAAGCCTAAGATTTTTGATAGATTAAATACTATAGTACCTATATCAATATCCATATTTTGGACTTCGTTGTCTTTTAGTATGTTTAACGACTCATATATTTTTTCTTTAATCTCTTCCTTATTGTTTAGAGTTTTAAAACGTTCAGAAAGTTCATCGTCTTCAAATGGTTTGGGATTAACTTCTTCGATTTCTTTTATCTGATAATCCAATAAGTCGATATTTCTAAACACTTCGTTTATATTTGAAGGTAAATTGTCATACCTTCTTTTCAGTCTTAGATATTCTTGATATTTAAGATCATATGTTACAAAATATTCAGGAAAATTTTCTCTCAAGATTTTGAAAAACAAAGCGTTTTGGTAGTTCTCATCTCTTAACGCAATATTCGATTCCTGAGAATGCAATTCTATAAGAAACTTGGAAATTTCCTGAACAACATCTTTTGGGACTATAGTATCGTTGATTCTAAAAAGTGTTCTTTTTGGGGTAAAATTTACAGAAAATATTAATTCGTTTTCTTGAATAGGTGCGTATTCTTGTACAATATCTTTTATTTGATCATTTACTATGAAATAAATAGACACAGATCCTTCGGTAGTTTTTAGATTTTGGGGTACATTTCCTGTTAAAAAAATATTTATAGAATTCAAAAACATCGATTTACCAGTTCCAGATTCTCCTGTTATAACGTTAAACGAATCGCTAAAATCAATGTTTGCCTTTTTAAATAAGCCAAAGTTATTCATTGATAAAGATACTAGCATGTCATCCACCGACCTCAAAAGTTAGCCAATTTTTTGTCATTTCTACTATGATTATACCATATTTATCTTCTATCCTTCAGGTATTTAAGTATGAGTTTTTTCGCATCTAATTCGAAATCTGATTCTTTTATTTTAGGTGTTTTATTTTTTAAACCTTCTTCAATTACCTCTAAGTAACCTTCGGCAGTTTTTCGCCATGTATACTTTTGTAGTACCCTATTTTTGACCTTTTTAGAGTATAGTTCATAATGTTGTAGAGCTTCTATAAGGCCTCTTTCAATATCTTGGATACTAAAAGGATCTACCAACACGCCAGAACCATCAGAAAATATTTCACTTGGACCTCCATTTTTTGTAGCAACTATGGCAAGTCCGCATGCTCCTGCTTCTATGGGGGCTAAACCAAAAGGTTCATAAAAGGCTGTAATTGCAAATATGGATTTGAATTGTGCGAAGTATTTGTAAGCTGAAGCAAGGGCTTTCTGAGATCTAAAATCAAAAAAATAAACTTTATCTTCAATTTTTGCTTCTTTAATTTCTTGAATTATTGGCTTTAATATCTTTTGTTCCTTATCGTTTAGCTTATGTATATCTTCAAATGGATTAGAAATACCTCGCAAGAAAATCCCTAAATTGGCGATTTCTTGGAGTTTTTTTGAGTTTGCATAAGCCTTGACGACACCGATATGATTTTTCTTTTCATCTAATCTACTTGACAATATTATAAAAGGTTTGGTGATCCCACCTGTCTTTTCTATGATATGTTTTATTGTATCCTCGTCTATATCATTTAGATTTTCATTAAATATCTCCGTATTGACTCCAGGTGGCACAACTTTAAATTTATGATCGTCATTTACGTTTGAGACATCTATATAAAGCGGGTGAGAATATTGCTCAAACCTTTCCATATTTGTAGAAACGATGATTTTGTAAGCATATTTCATAGCTAATCTTTCTGCCATTATTCTTTTTGAAAAGCTATATTCCTCGTCATATTTTTCAAAGTTGTCCAAAGTAACTCCCATTTTATCCATTTTCTGAGCACCTAAAGAATGTCCAGTGAACGAAAAATCGATATCTAGTTTTGATTTTAACAGAACACCTGAAAATCCACCATCAGCATAGTGAGTTGTTACAAAGTCTATATTTTCCCCATTATAGAAAGTTATAATATTGTCAACATATTCACTCAGAAAAGGCCAGAGAAGCTCCTTATTTAGAAATTTATCTCCGCCAAAAGGAATTCTTATAATTCGTGGATTTTTGGTATCATCAAAGTAATCAATGGGACTGGAGAATTCAGGCCAATTCTCATCGATTATTTGACGAGTAACAATATCAACAGATAAATTCATCTTAGCTAATTCTCTTGAAACTTCTTTTACATAAACGAGCTGGCCTCCAAAATCAGGGTGCTCGGTTAAATGTGAGTCATGTTTATCAAAGTTGCCTTGTGGATTAAGAAATAATACTTTCATTCAGATTTTCCTACCTTTATCTACTTTTTGATATTTTAATAGAATAGCATCATTATTTAAATTTATTACATTATTTAGTTTGAATCTGTGTACTCCTTGAACATATGAAAATAAAGACAAATCTCCTTCAATAATTACAGGTTCAATAGTTAAATATATTTCATCTATTAAATTTTTTTCTAAAAAAAGAGCATTGATTGTTGGGCCACCAATTAAAGCAATTTTTTCATATCCTTCTTTTTCTAATCGATTTAACAGAGATTCGGGTTTTTCATCTGTAAAGTATAATGAACCCTCGTAAGCTTTTTCGAGTTTTTGATATTTTTCGGGATCTCCTGTGAGTACGATATTCATTCGATTTTTTAATGGCTTGCCTATTTCATCAAAAGTTTTTCTACCCATTATTACAATACCTATTTCTTTTGTGATTTTTGAAAAGTTCTCTTTATCTTCCTGTGAAGACCAACTTTGATTTTTGTCGTTTATTAATCTAACCTTACCATTTATGCTTTGAACCATTATAAGTATAACTTTCATTTTTTCGCCTTCCTTACTTCTTTAATTAATATTATATTTTTGTATTAACTCTCTATAGTTGCTTATTTTCGAAATAGCTCCAACGTATTTTAACTTTTCAGCCGAGAAAGCACTTCCTAACCTCGAAGCATTAAATATATCAAATCCTTTTATTAAACCTATGTACAACCCAGACCAAAAAGCATCACCTGCTCCGGTTGTATCTACTACTTTAGTAGCAAGGGAATCTAAATGCATCATTTTTGTTCCGTCAGAAACGATAGCTCCTCTTTCTCCCAAAGTTAATACAACATATTTAACACCTAGATTATGAAAGATATTTATATATTCTTCTTCTTTTTTTGCGCTAGAAAAAAGATGATAACAATCGTCTAATGAGGGTTTTACTATATCTACATAAGGGAGTATTATTTTAATGACGTCTTCTACTTCTAAAGAAGTTTCCCACAAAACTTTTCTGTAATTAGGATCAAAACCAGTTAAAATGTGGGAGTTTTGCGCCGTTTTTAATAAATTCAAAGCGTTTTTTAAGTTAAAATCTGAAGAAATTGCCCACGATGACAAGTGAAAAACCTGTGTGTTTTTAATCATATCAACATAAATATTAGGCAATTCTAAATTTAAGGAAGCTGATCTATATGCAAAAAATTCTGGAGAAAATTTCGACTTTAAAACGTACACTACATCAGTTTTGAAAAGATCATCTTGGATTACTGTACTTGTATCTACTTCATATTCTTTTAATTTTGATATTATATAATCTCCAAAAGGATCTTTACCTACTTTGGAAATAATGGTGGAATTAAAACCTTGCCTTGCTATATTGACTGCAATATTACTAGGGGAACCTCCTAAAAATTTATTGAATGAAGTAGCCAGTTTTAAGCTATTTACATAGTCGGTAGAAATGAAATCGATCAAAACCTCACCAAATGAAATAAAATTGTACATAAACTACCCCCTTAGTTTACATTTAATATTTGCTATATAGTTGTCTTTGTATTTGAAAGGAGAAAGAAACGTATTCTGACAAAGTATATTGAAAGTCAAGAACGGATGTTGCTCTGTACATCCTATAAATTCAGGAAATTCATCATTACTTAAAGAGATTTCTAAAATATATTATAACAAATCTTTACAGTTTTAAGAAAAGATGAGTTTTTTTAGGATAATCAAATTTATTTATTAATAAAGGTCAATAAATAATCACAAATGTCAATAACCTTATTTTTTATTTTCGGTTAATAATCTTATAATAATAAATGAAAGGAAAATGTTTCCTCTGCGCTTAAATCTTATTTAAAAGGTATTTTTTGCCACATTAATGTAAAAACAAAGCTTCTTTGAAAATTCAGGTTAAGGCTCTCTCACCATAAAAAGAAGATAAATTTTTTTTAAACAGATAAATTCGACTTTACAATATTTAGCAAAAAATTAAACACTTAGGAGGTGTTGTGGATGAAGAAAGTAGTAGCTGTACTTATGATTCTAGTATTAGCATTTTCAGCATTTTCTGTAACCATAACTATGACTGCAGGAGCTGTAGGGACAGAGTTAGAAACTCTTTACAAACAGGTTGAATTGTTTATGAAAGAGAATCCAGATATCACTGTTCAAATTATGCCTATGCCAAACAGCTCAACTGATAGGCATGATTTATACGTCACATATTTGGCTTCTGGTGTGTCTGACCCAGACGTTTTAATGTTAGACGTTATTTGGCCTGCAGAGTTTGCCCCTTTTTTGGTGGATCTTACTGATGACTATAAATATTTTGAATTAGACGAATTTTTCCCAGGTACCGTTAACTCAAACACAGTCGATGGAAGATTAGTTTCTGTTCCTTGGTTTACAGATGCTGGTATTCTGTATTACAGAAAAGACTTATTAGTAAAATATGGATACGATGTTCCAGAAACATGGGATGAATTATTTACTATTGCAAAAGACATATCTGCTAAGGAAGGAATTAATGGTTTCGTATGGCAAGGAGCAAGATATGAAGGCTTAACGTGTAACGTTATGGAGTTTGTTCACAGTTTTGGTGGAGAAATAATTGAAAGTGGAGATGTTGTAGTAGATGATCCAAAATATTTTGATAAAAATGTGGCTGCAGTTGCTTTTATGAAAAAATTGATAGATGAGGGAGTAACTCCAAAGGGCGTTACAACTTACATGGAAGAAGAAGCAAGAAGAGTTTTCCAAAATGGAGACGCAGTATTTATGAGAAATTGGCCATATGCATGGTCATTGGCAAACTCTCCTGACTCACCAGTTGCAGGAAAAGTTGGAATTACTGTTCTACCAAAAGGTCCTGAACCAAATGGAAGACATTCAGCAACTCTTGGTGGCTGGAATTTAGGTATTAATAAGAATTCTTCAAAGGCTGAAATAGAAGCTGCTAAGAAGTTAATAAAGTTCTTGACAAGTCATGAACAACAAGTTTTTAAAGCGGTTCACGCTGGTCAAACACCAACAAGGGTTTCTGCATACAATGATCCAAGAACGCTTGAGGCTAATGATTTCTATGCTGATATTTTAGATGTTTTCTTGAGTGCTGAGCCAAGACCAATTTCACCGATTTACAACGAAATTTCTTATGAAATTCAAGTTGCAGTTCACTCAGTACTAACAGGACAAGCTCAACCAAAGGCAGCTGTGGAAAGTTTGGCTAAAAATCTTAAAGGTTTGATTTACTAGGATAGTTTAATAAACAAAAAGGGCGAGTAAAATTACCCGCCCTTTTTTATAATTACCTCTTATTTTCATTTATTTTGTTGTATAATTAGCTTAGTTATATTCTAAGACGGGGGTGCAAAAATGAATGCGAAAGGGAAGTACAAAAGACAGGACATGGTTCTTGCTTTTTGGCTTATCCTACCTACTTTACTTGCTATAGGTATTACTGCGTTTTATCCCTTGGGTCAAACGATTTACGATAGCTTTTTTAAATGGTCTTTAAGGCCAGGTTTTCAGAGGCAATTTGTGGGATTTCAAAATTACATTAATTTATTCAAAGATCAACGCTTTTTAAGTGCTTTGTGGAATACAATATATTTCACAATCTTCTCTGTATTGATAGAATTTCTCCTTGGCTTAGCAACCGCTTTGGTTTTAAACGCTGATTTTAAGCTTAGGGGCTTAGTAAGAGCTGCAGTATTAATCCCTTGGGCTATACCCACAGCAGTTTCTTCACAAATGTGGAAATGGATGTTTAATGATCAATATGGCGTAATTAGTTTGATGCTATATAAAATAGGTCTTCTTGAAGCAGGAACCCCAATTCTAGGAACACCTCGTCTTGCAATGGCTGCAATAATAGCTGTAGATGTCTGGAAAACTACACCGTTTGTAGCACTTTTGCTTCTAGCGGGTCTGCAAACAATTCCTGTTGAGCTCTATGAAGCTGCTCGAATAGATGGCGCTGGCTTATGGAGACAATTTACTTCCATTACAATGCCTATTTTGAGGCCAACCATAGGAGTTACTTTAATTTTTAGAACACTAGATGCTTTAAGGGTATTTGATGTTGTATACATTATGACACAAGGAGCAGTTGGAACCGAGACTCTAGCCGTTTATAATAGGTCCCTTCTTATGGATAACATATTCTCTCCAAGAGGATTGTTTGGTTATGGTTCTGCTTTATCAGTTGTGATTTTTCTGATAATTGGGGTATTCACGATTATCTATATGCGCTCTTTGAACATTAAATTGGATTGAGGAGTTGATAAAACATGAGATGGGGAATGAAGGCGAAAAGGACTACACAAAAAACTATACTTTACATAATTGTGATTTTGATGGTCATTTATTATATTTTTCCTTTTTATTGGGCGATAAAAAGTTCGTTTACTGCTGATAAATATCTATTTACTAAAGAGATAAAATTTTGGCCTCAAGGTTTTACTTTTGAGAATTATAAGAAGGTATTTACTGAAAGACCTTTTGGTTTAAATATTTTAAACTCTATTATAGTAGCAGGTGCTACAACTATATTTTCTCTAATAGTTGGGTCCTTTTCAGCTTATGCAATTGCGCGTTTAAAAATACCCGGTAAATCTGCCCTAATGCTATTAATTTTAGCTGTTAGTATGTTTCCACAGGTTTCTATTTTAGGAGGATTGTTTCAATTGTTAAGAAAAATGGGTTTAATAAACACTTATCCCGGATTGATAATTCCCTATATTGCTTTGAACTTACCTTTAACTACATGGATTTTGCAAAATTTTTTTAGAGAGCTACCCAAAGAGATAGAAGAATCGGCCTATATAGACGGTTGTTCTAAGTTTGAAACGCTTTGGAGAATAGTGCTACCCCTCTCAGCGCCAGGACTTGTGACAACAGGCTTGTTGGCTTTTATTCAAGCGTGGAATGAATTCTTATTTGCTCTTACATTTATGCAAACTCCTGAAAAGTATACAGTACCAGTTGCGATAGCCATGTTTACTGGAAAAACCTTCTATGAAGTTCCATGGGGGCAATTGATGGCTGCATCGGTTATTGTCACTACTCCTCTAGTAGTTCTTGTTTTGATTTTCCAAAATAAGATAGTGCAGGGGTTGACGGCAGGTAGCGTTAAAGGTTAAATGAAAATGGATAGGAGGGAATGTTTCAATATGAAAACATTTTTTGGAACAGACGGTATAAGAGATGTGGTGAATGAGAAGTTAACAAGTGAGTTAGCTATGAAATTAGGGAATGCTGTAGCAAATCTTTTTGGCGGTAAGTATAAAAAGTTGTATTTGGCAAGAGATACGAGAAACTCCGGCAAAATGTTGGAACTCGCTATAGCTAGTGGTGCTTTAGCGGCTGGCATGGATGTTGAATCTTGTGGGATTTTAACTACACCTGCGCTAGCATACATTACACGAACGGAACGAGCAGTAGGAATAGTTATATCTGCCTCTCATAATCCTTCAATATACAATGGTTTAAAGGTATTATGTGAAGGTTATAAGATATCCAATGAGATGGAAGAAAAGTTGGAAGATATAATGTTGGCAGGTTTATTGAAATACTGTAACTATAAGGATATTGGAACATACGTGGAAGATTCTAGTAAACGAGAGTATATTGATTACGTAATTTCCTGTTACAGTTCTAGGGTGTCTTCAATAAACTACAAAATAGCTGTTGATGTTGCAAATGGAGCTGCAGGAGCTATAATAGATGAGATTTTTGGGAAACTTGGATTAAATTATGATGTATATTTTAATACTCCAAATGGCTTAAATATAAACGAAAATTGTGGGTCTACTTCATGGGAACCTCTATCTAAAATTATTAAAAAGGGTGGTTATGATCTAGGAGTTTTGTTTGATGGAGATGCCGATAGATGTTTGTTTTTAGATAGTCAAGGCAATTTGGTTGATGGAGATGCCTTGATAGGCATAAATTCTTTAAAATTGAAAAAACAAGGTAGATTAAAGAATAATTTTGTTGTTGCTACTGTAATGAGCAACCTGGGTTTAGAAGATTTTTTAAAAGCTAATGGATTGATTCTTTTAAGGTCTGACGTAGGAGATAAATATGTTTTAGAATTGATGCTGCAAGAAAATGGAGTAATAGGGGGCGAGCAATCAGGACATATAATATTTCTTGATAGATCAACAACTGGAGACGGTATAATTACTGCTTTAGAAACTTTAGAAGCTTTGGCATTCTTTTCTAAACGAATAGAAGATTTAGTCTCTGAGCTTCCAAAATATCCACAAGATTTGAAGAATATTACTGTCAAGGATAAAATGAAAATCATGAAAGATAAAAGGTTAGAAGAATTGAAAAAGAAATATGAACATATAAATAATTTTAGAGTGCTTGTTAGACCTTCCGGAACGGAACATATAATAAGAGTTATGAGTGAAGGCGAAGACAAAAACATGGTCAATGAATGCATAAAAGAGTTCAGTCAACTAATACAGAATCTAGATAAAGAATACTAAAAAATAAGAACCCGGGTATTTAACGTGATACCCGGGTTATGGGGTATTACTATCTTTATCGATAAAAAAACTGAATTACATACCTTACATTGCTTCTGTAGACAATTAGAGCCACGTAGCTATTCTTTTCTACTGAAGAAGCTATCTTTTCCCAATCATCTACATTTTTTATATCATGATAAACTCCATTAACGGCAACTTCAGTTATTACATCTCCAACTTTTAAACCTAAAACATACTTATTATCGACTATTTCTTCTACAATAACACCTTGAAGGTCTTTCTTAATGTTATAAGTTTTTCTATCTTCCTCTGTTATGTTTCGAACCCTTATACCAAAATATTCTTGGGATTTTACCACCAGTTGACCCTCAAGCTTAATTTTAAAAGTTAATCTTTCTCCAAATCGATCAACAACAACTTCAACTTCAGCTCCCGCTGGATAAGTTGCGACTAAAGAGGAGAGATCGTTTGAACTTTCGATTTTATTTCCATCAAATTCTATGATTACGTCTTGTGGTTGGATACCGCTTTTTTCAGCGGCACTTCCTGGCTCTACATGAACCACATACGCTCCGTAATCTACTTTTAAACCCAATGATTTTTTGAGATCTTCTGTTATATCTTGAATACGAACTCCTAGGTATCCTCTCTGAAAGGTTCCCAATTCCATTACAGAAAGAGCAAACCTTTTTGCCACATTGATAGGAATAGCAAAACCTATATTAACGTTTCCTAACTGTGGATCAACCGCTATAGCAGTGTTTATTCCTATAACCTCTCCATGAATGTTCAAAAGCGGACCACCACTATTTCCAGGATTGATGGAGGCGTCCGTTTGTAAAAGTCCATAGTAGCTACCAGTTCCTTCAGGTTTTGTAATGGTTCTATTGGTTGCACTTATGACACCAACAGTTACGGTATTTTGAAGCCCTAAGGGATTTCCGATAGCAATAACCCATTCTCCTATTTTGACTTTATCGGAATCTCCTAACTCTAGAACATGCATTTTTTCATTTGTGTTTAGTTTTATTATAGCTAGATCAAGATCTTCATCTCCTCCGATCAGTTCTGCATCATACTTTTTTCCATTTGATAAAGTAACGGTAATTTGTTTGGCTTTTTCAACTACGTGGTAATTCGTTAGTACATAACCATCTTCATGGAAAATAAACCCTGAACCTAAGCCTTTTGTTTGATATTCGGGAATTTTTAAACCAAAAAATCTTTCAAAAAAATATTGGGTGAATGGATCAATTTTAACAGCACTTGCTCGAGTTACTTCAATATTTACAACTCCAGGGGCAGCAATTTCAACTACATTGACTATAGGACTTTCATAATCAAGATTTACTGCTGCAAAAGACGTTAAAGAAACAAGCAAAGCCATAAATACTACAGTAATAGTTCTTTTCATTTTAACACCTCCGTTAATTTTATTCTAATAAAATTATATAATCACTTCTTAAAAAAAACTTAAAAAGAAAGTTTAAAGGTTAGAAGGGAATTGGGCTGTGCCCTGAACCCACGAACATTTATGTCTTTAATTGCTACTTTTCCTACTTCCAGGTTTTACTAGTTCATGCCCTTTTTTACATAAAGGACATGCTTCAGGTGTATATACATTAGTTTTAATGTTTACTAACGAGATTATTTTACAATCGAGAAGACTTGTTTTTTCAGATCTATTAACTATGCAGGCAAAAGCAGAAATTATTCCTTGTGATTCATCTACTACCTTCGCAACTTCTAGAGAAGATTTTCCAGTAGTAATAACATCTTCAACTATTACGACTCTCGATCCTTTTTCTATTCTTTGCCCCCTTCTAAGAACCATTTCTCCACTTTCCGACCTTTCGGTAAAAAGAAAAGGAATATTCAAAGCTCTTGCTACTTCATATCCAATTAGTATTCCTCCTAAAGCTGGAGATACAACTAGATCAACTTTTGAACTGATTTGCTGGGCAATAAGTTTGCCGAATAATTCACCATACTTTGGAAACTGTAAAACCTTTGCACATTGTATATATGTATCAGAATGTAGCCCAGAAGATAGCAAAAAATGTCCCTGTAAAAAAGCTCCTGTTTCTTTTAGTATATCTATAATCTCTGATTCTTTGCATTCATCCTTTTCGTTTTCTTTCATATGATAGATATTCCCTCCTGTTTATCGTCAAATAAGCAATTGAAAATAGTGAGTTTTAAAATATGCCTCCTCAATTTTAATACCTATTTAGTCGAAATCACTTTTAATTTCAAACTTTAAGAAGAAAAAAATAATAATCTACTATCCTCTATCCCTCTATTAAAAGCAATTTAGTTTGTTACTTCTAGAAACCGTTTAACTTGGAACTGTCACTATTGAGTGTTGCCCTTATAATTGGGATGTAAAAAATTATTTGTCTACACGACTTCATCGAAGTCTTTGAAAAAAAGATGAAGAATTGGAGAACCGTTAAAGTTGTTGAATTCAAAGGTATGTTACATAAGCTAAGATCAAACGATTCAATATGAAATTAGGCTGTGTTTCAATTTTCATTTATTTATAATAATCTGAAAATACAAATTTCTTAATTTCTTCTATAAATCTATTTTTATTGTAAATACACTCAAATAACTCATGTTTTCCTTTTTGAAAAGCAACATGTCTAATACTTGGGTTGTCTATCTTTTTGTATTCTTCTATGTTTACTACTTTATCTTCAGTTCCATATAATAATAATGTTGGAACGTCAATCTTATTGATATCTTTTAAAGCGAGTTCCGCCTCTGCAAACATACCAAGCGCAGATTCTACAGTTATCTTATCATGAACAAGTGGATCCCTTTGATATTCTTCACAAGTGTTTCTGTTTGTTGATAAATCATATGGATCTATTCTATTTGAAAAAGAAAGCTTGGGAAAGATGGAGAGTAAGGTTAGAAGCCCTTTCATTTGACTGATATCACCTAAAGCGGGGGAAGATAACACAAGTTTTTTTGGTTTATTTTCTGTGATTTCAACAAATCTTGTGGATATTAACCCCCCCAAGGAATGACCAAATAAAATATAATCATCTTGTACATAATTGTCTAAAAAGTAATAGATTTCGTAGAAATTTCCTATATCTCCTTTTTTCCCTGAGGAATAACCATGACCCGGCAAGTCGAATATATATACATCAAACCCCAAATCCATAAAGGTTTTAATGAATTTTTCATACCTGCCAGAATATTCCCCTAATCCATGGACAATATAGAATTTTGGTAGTTCATTTTCAAGAGATTTATTTGAAAGGAAATATCTATTATATATTCTCATATTTTTATTATAACATAGTTAAATAACTTTTTGCTTTTCTATAGAAGCCATAAGATCCTCATTTGTTTTAAATTTTCTCATTAAACTTAAAACAAATTCTATAGCTTCTTTTGGTGACATGTCATTAATAAACTTTCGCAAAATAATGACGTTATTGAGCTCAGTTTTGGAATATAATAGTTCTTCTTTCCTAGTACCTGACAATTTTAAATTAATAGCAGGAAAGATTCTTTCATTGGCTAATTCCCTGGAAAGAACAAGCTCCATATTACCAGTTCCTTTAAATTCTTCGAAAATAACCTCGTCCATTTTAGAACCTGTTTCTACTAATGCAGTTGCTATCATGGTTAAACTTCCGCCTTCTCTTATTTTTCTTGCTGCACCGAAGAATTTTTTGGGAAAGATTATAGCAGCAGGGTCTAGCCCTCCACTCAACAATTTACCACTTGAAGGTACATATAAATTGTACTCTCTTGCAAATCTAGTTAAACTATCGATTAATACAACAACGTCATGACCAAATTCCACAAGTCTTTTAAAATGATCCAAAGCCATTTCAGTAATTTTAATTTGGTTTTGTGGATCCATATCAAATGGCGCAGCAATTACATGAGCATCAACCGTGTCTCGGATGTCTGTTACTTCTTCTGGTCTTTCATCGATCAAGAGTATGTATCTTCGAGTTTCGGGATAATTTTTTGCAATAGAATTAGCAATATCTTTAAGCAAGGTTGTTTTCCCAGCTTTTGGAGGAGCTACTATAAGACCTCTTTGACCAAAACCAACTGGAGAGAATAAATCAATTATTCGAGAACTAATAGGACAGTTTTTGTGTTCGAGAATCATTCTTTCAGTAGGATACTCAGGGGTAAGATTTTCAAAAGATACTCTGTCCCTGGCATTTTCGGGTGGTAAAGAATTTATAGCTTCAATTCTAAGTAGTGCAAAAAATCTTTCTCCTTCCTTTGGAGGTCTTACTTGACCGGCTACAATGTCACCGGTAAAAAGATTAAATTTTTTAATCTGAGACTGAGAAACATAAACGTCATCAGATCCTGGTAATAATGAATTATCAATGCTTCTTAAAAAACCATATCCATCTGGAAGGATTTCAAGTATTCCTTCGTAAAAGAAATAGCCAATAGACTCTGTTTGCTTTCTTAAGATTGCAAATTTCAATTCATTTGTTGTCATTTTAGAATAATTTGCGATTTCAAATTTTCTTGCTAGGTCATAAAGTCCTTTCCTAGACATCTCATTTAATTTTGCCATATCAATTTCAACTGCTTGTATGTTATCTTTAGTTTGTTTTTTAGAAACTAAATTGCTATCTGCTTCGTCCATTCTAGTTAACCTCCTTAATTCTTTCTTTTTTACTCGCTTTTGAAATTCTAAAACGTAAATTTTATAAAGGTTTAAGATTTAGTATTTTGAAAAATTGTTTCCTCATCCTGAGATTCTCGTGTAAAGCTTCTCTACAGTTTTTAGGTTCTCTTATCAAGAGAGGGAAGAGACGCTAACCTATAACCTAAATAAAATCAAATTATATTTTAGACGTGGGGGAGTACAACCTGGGGGTCTCCCTCATTAAGGAAAATTGCTTACCTCTGCCCGTTAAAATGTAACCCTATAAATTCAAAAGTTTATTTTTTAAAATTGTCACTTTTCATGATTTCCATGTTATAAGAGAGGATTATGAGAATTAGCATAATGTTAATTCAAAAGAACCGAGCTCACACCAGAATAATGGCAAGTAGCTTCTACTTGCTGAATAGAACAAATTCATAGATTTAAACTTATCTGTCTTGAGTAGTGATTTTAATAACGTTAATAATATTAAGAAAATAAAACATAAAAGATAAAAAAGCAAGAAACTAGAAGAAATTATGCATATGATAAACTAGTTTTTATGATAATAACGAATATGCTAAAAAAGATGAAGCTCTATTTTGTTAGGGATGTGCCAGCAACGGCGGGGACAGGAGTAATAGTATTTGTCTCTAAATCTAAAACTATTTCGCCTTCAAATTTCTCATCTAAGGCATAATGTAATGAAATTAAAGCTATCTTTAATTGTTCATCGTCGGGTTCTTTGGTGGTGAGTTTCTGAAGCATTAAACCAGGGTATGCAAGGATTTTACCAACCTTTGTATCGATGATTTTTGCTGTAAACCTTTGAAATTCATAAGCTACTCCTGCAACAACAGGTAACAGTACGATTCTTGAAATAACTTTTTCTAACGTAGAATTCCATCCAAGCCCTCCCGAGATTGCAAACACAATAACTGAAGCAAAAACTGTGATTATTAGAAAGCTTGTGCCACATCTTGGATGAAGTGTTGTGTACTTTCTTGCATGTGAAACATCTAAAGGTTCGTTGTTTTCGTAAGCATAAACGCTTTTATGTTCGGCGCCATGATACTGAAAAACCCTTTTGATATCTTTCATAAAAGAGATTGCCCATATATAAGCCAAAACAAGAAAAGCTCTAATGATCCCTTCTATAAGAGCAAACAAAAATTCTGACTCGATATGAAAAGGTTTAGTAACAAGTACTGGAAGAACACCAAATCCTAAAGTTGCAATAACAATAGCTATTAATATAGCAAAGACCATGTCCTTTGTTGTTAATTCTTCTTCGTCTTCTCCAGAAACTTGGGCAGAATAAGATAAGGCACCCATCCCTATGATCATCGAATGTATCAAAACAAAAATTCCTCTTATAAACGGTATTTTTTCCCAAATTCCCCACGATTCATCTTTTATTTTCTTTACAGCAACTTTACCGTCGTTTCTTTTAACTGCAACGACTGTATTTATCCCTTTCATCATTACGCCTTCAATGACTGCTTGTCCACCCACTGTTTTCGGTTTCTCTTTTGACACTATTTATCCTCCTCAGAATCTCTTCTGCAACATTTTCTTCAGTTATAAAAAAATAAAACTTCAATGCTTCCTTGTCTATGCCACTTTGTTTTTTAAGAACTTTGGAAGCACTTTTGCGTAATTCATATCTTTTCAAATTATCCATCGCCGCAATTGCTTGGACTATTTCGTGTAGCTCCTGATTCTTTATACAAGCAGTACTAATTTCCTCAAGGAGTTGCTCATAGTCAGACATTATGGTCCCAATTTCACTT
Source organism: Thermotogota bacterium (assembly GCA_029780115.1). Taxonomy (GTDB): domain Bacteria; phylum Thermotogota; class Thermotogae; order Petrotogales; family Petrotogaceae; genus Defluviitoga. The sequence continues at coordinate 10,318 of JAKOZG010000012.1, read as the reverse complement.
TTCCGTCACTATTGTTCGCTACTAACATTCTTAGCTTCAGCTTCTTCTTCAGATTTCTCTTCACTTTCTTGACCTGTTGATTTTGCAACTACTTTAAACTTAATGCCTGTCCTTTTTTCTGAACCAACCTCTACTTCTACAAACCCAGGAATAACGTAGATTTCCTTGCCTTTTGCTTCGACAAATCTTTTAGCAATGGCAATAGCCTTAACAGCCTGATTTACAGCACCAGCTCCAATAGCTTGTAACTCAACCTCATCAGTCTTTGACAAAACTCCCGCAATTGCTCCAGCAACCTTGTTAGGTGCAGATGTATGACTAACTTTTAGTACTTCCATGTCTCAGTTCTCCTCCTTTTTGGTAAGGCTATTAACTATATTTTACCATAAATTTCAAATAAGTCAAAGAATTAATTAAAATTTATTTGGATTAATGTAATTATGTGATAAAATGTAATTGTTGTATCCCAAAATAATTCAATAAGTACGATACTTATATAAGGGAAAACGGTGAGAAGCCGTTACGGTCGCGCCACCGTGATCGGGGACGAAACTTACAAAGACCACTGGGTTTAGCCTGGGAAGGCGTAAGGAGTAGAGAGATCCGTAAGTCGGGAGACCTGTATAAGTATCAAAGGTTCTATCTCTTCGCGCCAAAGAGATAGAAAAAATTATTTCAATGGCGTAATACTATTTTAGGAGGCCATTATTATGAAAAAAGGTATCAAAAAGTATGGAGTATTGCTATTTTCATTTGTTTTATCTGTTGTATCCTTAGCACAGCTAGCTTTAGTTGACGATCTTGGAAGGTTTGTTAAGTTCGATTCTCAAGTTCAAAGAGCGGTAAGTGCCGCACCTTTAGTGTCTGACTATATTAAGTATTTAGGATTAGAAGAAAAAGTTGTTGGAGTGACAGACTGGGATACAAGCATTGAAAGCGAAAAAATAGGTGACATGTTCCCTTTGAACATCGAAAAAATCATCTTTTTAAATCCTGACGTAGTGTTGTTAAGTGGAGGTTTTCAAGAGCCCGAAGTAGAAAGACTGGAACGCTATGATATCAAATCTTTCGTTATCAATCCTGTTAGCTTTAACGATATATACAAAACTATTACATTAGTAGGTGCGATCTTAGGTGAACCGGAAAAGGCCGTTGAACTTTCTAGTAAATTTAGGCAACAGTTTTTAGGAATAGCAAAAAACGCCTTTTTATGGACAAAAAAACCAACAGTACTGTATTTAATGGTACAAAGTAACGTAGGAGAAATGTGGACAGCTGGAACAGGTTCTTACATAAACGAACTAATAGCCTACGCAGGTGGATTAAATTTAGCCGCGCCTTATTCAGGCAACAACGGTTTTTTTCAAATAGGACCTGAATTTGTAGTTGCTCAAAATCCAGATATAATCATAGTTGATTCTTATTTTGAAGGCGATGAAACAGCCAAAAACACGTTATTAAACGCCCCACAGTTAAAGAATGTAAAGGCTATAAAAAATGGGAAAATAGTCACAGTAGACGGCAATAAAATGTCTCAAGCCTCACCTTCTATTATGGATGTTTTAATTCAATTAAACAAATACTTTGGTGATAATAGATGAAATCAACACAAAAACAAGGGGGACAACTTCCCCTTGTTTTATTTTTAGTGTTTATCAGTCTAGTATTAATAATTGTTTTTGCTTCTTTTGGAAGTGTAAAAGTAGAAGCTAAAGATGTTTTCTTATCTCTAATAGGGAGGCAAGAAAACGAAATCTACAAAAATTTAATTGTAAATATAAGACTACCTAGAGTAATTGGAACATTTCTAGTAGGAGCAATATTAGCAGTTTCTGGTAATGTACTACAGCTTTTGGTTCAAAATCCTTTGGCAGATCCATATATGCTTGGAATTTCTTCAGGAGCTAGCTTTGGTGCTGTATTATACACGGCATTAAACAGTATATATGGGTTCACATTGTTTCTTGGTTTAGAGGGATTTTCCTTTTTATTTGCGGTACTTTCTACTTTTATAGTCTTAATAATAGCGCGTCAAGGAAAAAAACTTCCTATACTATCTTTAATATTAAGTGGGGTAATAGTTAGTTTCCTATTCAACTCCTTTACGACACTTTTTACAGTCATGTATTGGAAAAATCTCATTCACGTTAATCTGTGGCTCATGGGAAGTACAGGAAACCTGGCGTGGAGTTCGAACTTAAAATTATTAATAATACTCCTGGTGCAGTTTTTTATTGTATTAATATTCTCAAAAGAATTAAATGTTTTAGCTATGGGCGAAGAGATGGCAGTTTATTCAGGAATAAATCCAGAGAGTATAAAGATGCTATTAATATTAACAACAGTTTTATCAGTATCATTTACCGTTTCTCAAGTAGGAATTATTGGATTTGTTGGTCTTATAATCCCACACATAGTCAGAATGATTAAAGGACCGTACTCTTTTATTTCAAACCTATACTCCGTATTTTTTGGAGGAATATTTCTAATGTTTGCAGATTTCTTAGCTAGAACATTATTTGCTCCAACAGAGTTACCTATAGGTGTAGTAACTTCTATTGTAGGTGCACCAATATTCATATATGTTATGAGGAGAAAAGAAAGATTATGATAAACATCGACAAATTAAAATTTACTTACAATAATGGTTTTAGTTTAAATGTAGATGAGTTAGACGTAAAAAAAGGAGACATTGTCTCGATAATAGGCCCGAACGGTGCAGGAAAAAGCACATTAATAAAAATAATTAGCAAAATATTAAAAAATTACACAGGCAGGATAATGATAGAAGACAAAGAACTTAGCAACTATTCATACAAAGAAATATCAAGGAAAATTGCTATTGTTCCACAAGAATTTAACACAACCTTTGAATATGATGTTGAAAGTGTTATTTCAACAGCAAGACTTCCGTATTCCAGAAGATTCAGTTTTTTCGAGACGCAAGAAGACAAAAAAATAATTAACGAAGTACTTGAATTAGTAGGACTTGTTAAATACAAAAATAAACCGTTTTCTCTGCTTTCTGGAGGAGAAAAACAAAAAGTAATGATAGCACGAGCATTTGCTCAAAAAACACCAATATTATTACTTGATGAATTCTCTTCACATCTAGACCCTGGTTATACACAAAATTTATTAAAACTTGTAAAAACAATGGCTGAAAAAGAAAGGAAAACAGTTTTAGCAATATTTCATGACATAAATAGCGCTGCGCTATTTTCAGATAAAATTGTAGTTATGAAAGACGGAGAAATCAAATATCAAGGATCACCAAAAGAAGTTTTTAAAGAGTCGATAATGAAAGAAATTTTTGATATAGAAGTATATATCATAGAACACCCACTAAACAAAATTCCCCAAATATTATACAAATAAATAAAGGCACTATGCATAAACCTTTATAATACCTTTTCTTAAGATAATTAAGTTAAATGAATTCACATACCTAATTTTTAACTAAAACTTAGCTAACAGAAATTATAAACGATTTCCTAATTGCTAATCTGGTATTATCTTTGCGATCTCAGGAACTAGATCAATTTTTACACTTTTCCCTTCAGAAAGATTTTTATCAAAAGGTGACAATACCCTTATCATGATTTCTCCATATTCGGTATCAATGTAGTATTCTGAGGACTCACCCAAATAAACTATTGTTTTTATTTTCCCCTCGATTGGGCCATCCGAAGATATCTTTAGAGCCTCTGTTCGGCATCCTAGTACGTAGTTATCAGCTTTATCCGTTGGAAGAGATGGAATTTTATACACTCTATCTTTGAGTCTCACTAAAGTTTCTTTTTCTAAGATATCTAAAACCTGAATTGGGAAAAAGAAGATTTTTCCCATGAATTCGCCTACAAACTTGTTAACAGGTTTTTCGTAAACATCTTCAGGATTACCGATCTGCTCTATCTTACCATCTTTCATAAGAACTATCTTATCAGAAAGGGTTAAAGCTTCCGTTCTATCGTGTGTAACATATATAGCAGTAATACCTACTTCCTTTTGTATTCTCTTTATCTCTATTCTCATCTGTTCTCTCAAAAGCGCATCCAGGTTAGAAAGCGGCTCATCAAAAAGCAAGACAGAAGGCTCTATAACAAGAGCTCTAGCAAGGGCGATTCTTTGTTGTTGCCCTCCTGACAAACTTGATGGAGGTCTATCCTCAAAACCTTCAAGTCCTACAATTCTTAGGATTTCTTTAACTTTCTTCTGACTCTCTTCTTTCTGAATTTTTCTCATCTTTAATCCATAAGCGATATTTTCTCCCACGCTCATGTGTGGAAACAGTCCATAACTTTGAAATACCATAGCGATATCTCTTTTCCAAGGTGGAATTTCAACCACATTAATGTCATTGATAAATATTTTTCCCTCAGTTGGCTTTTCAAATCCCGCGATCATTCTAAGAGTAGTTGTTTTGCCACACCCTGAGGGTCCGAGTAGAGTAACAAACTCTCCAGGGATTATTTCAAACGATATATTATCTACCGCACGTATTTCATTATTTTTAAAGTCTTTAAATATCTTTGTAATGTTCACTATCTTCAAGGAAACTTGTTTCACAAATATCCCTCACTTGTTAAGTTAGTTACAAACCATTAAGGTAAATGGAAACTATCAGATTATTGTTTTTTGGAGATATTCACTTCTTTTAACAACTACCCTAAGAATACCAAAAACGCTCAAGACTATAATTATCAACAAAGCAGAGAGAACACTTGCAAGTCCAAATTTTAAATTTTCAGAAAAATTGTATATCTGCATAGATACATGATACCATCTAGGTGAAATAAGGAATACAACAGCACTCACTGCAGTCATTGCTCGAACAAAAGTATAAGACATGCTTGATATGAATGCAGGCCTTATAAGAGGAAGAACAATAGTTGAAAAGACGGTTTGAGGCGGTGCTCCAAGATTTTGAGCAGCCTCTTCAATAGAAGGATCAATTTGCTTTAAAGCAGCAACGCCTCCTTCAACACCAACAGGTAGTTCTCTAATTATGAAATTAATAATTATAATTGCCGCTGTACCTACTAACATGATAGGAGGTTTGTTAAAGGCAATTACATAGCTTATACCTAACAAGGTACCTGGAATAGAAAAAGGTAGAAGCACCAAACCTTGAAGCAGCTTCTTTCCAGGGAATTTCTTTCTAACTATAAGAAATGCTATAATCATAGAAAAAATACCCGCAATGGGCATAGCTACCGCAGCAAGAAAAGTGGTATCTACTAAAGCTTTTCTTCCTCTTTGGAGAGCTTCAACTATGTTTGAAAGCGTAAAAGTGTAATCAATTCCCCAGTTTTTGACAAAACATCCCATAAATATAGTTGAATAAAGTCCTATTAGAAAAGCAACTATTAAGTAAACAATTATGCTTAAAGTTTTCTTTAAAGAGGGACTAACTATTTCCACAATCCTTCCACTTGGTTTTCCACTAACTGTGACATATGATTTTTTGCTAGTAATATACCTTTGTAAGTAAAACGCCGTCATAGTTGGAAGTAAAAGTAAGAGGGACAAAGCGGCGCCTCTATCAAGCCTATTCATTCCACTAACCTCAAGATACGCAGTTACTGACAAAACATTAAATTTTCCACCAAGCATCAAAGGATTTGCAAAATCTGCTATTGAATTTGTAAAAACAAGTAACCATGAACTGAGTAACCCTGGAGCTGAAAGAGGGAGCGTCACAGTTCTAAAAACTTTCCATCTACTTGCACCAAGATTCATAGCAGCCTCTTCTAATGTGCTATCAATTGATTCAAGAACACCAACCATTGTTAAATAGGCAATTGGAAACATTCCCATTGTTTGTGCGATAATCAAGCCATCTAATCCGTAGATATCCCAGTTAAGATTCAATATTTGTTTTGTTATCAGACCATTTGATCCAAACAAAAGTATTAAAGAAAGTGTGAGTGAAAAAGGAGGAGATATAAGTGGAAGGTTCACCATAAAAGAAACAAATTTTTTTCCTTTAAAATTAGTTCTAGTCACCATAAAAGCAAAAAGGAAGCCTATCACTGTTGAAAGCGTTGCTGTCAAAGTTCCAAGCAAAATACTGTTACTAAATGATTTCAGATACGCTCTTTCTGTTAAGACAGTTTTCCATACTTTCGTTGTGAAAGTACCAGTTCTCATAAAAGTCATTCTCACTGCTTCGTAAAGTGGATATAAAATAAACGTTAAAACAATTGCAAAAGTGATAATTGTTGCATATGCTGTAACTGGGTCTATAGAAAAAGTTGAGATGCTAAAAACAGCTATAAAAATTAAAAACACTATTAGAAATATTATATCTACCGTTCGGAATAACTTTAAAACATTCTCTGCAGCATGCAGCTGGATCATAATACCCATCACTTCATAGTCTTTGGTAATTGGAGAAAATATAACAAAATACTGTTTTTCATCTATTTTTACAGTCTTTTGCGAAATATAAAATTCTTCATATAATACATTTTCTATTCCATATTCATAATCAGGCAAACTTTTTACAACGTCCAAAATGGGCCTGTTTTGAAGTTCTATTCCATCAAAGTATGAAATGTAATAAAGTATTTCAGGAAACCTCTCTGTTAAAAGTTCGGGCTCAATAGCACTTACAGAATAAGCTAAATTTAATGAATTCTCCCGGAATAGACGGGAGAATTCATTCCTAATAGTTTTCCTAACCCAAAAAAGAACTAAAAAAGCTATTAAAGCCACCACTAAAAACTTTATTATCTTCCAATTTCTTTGTTCCATTTATCAATTAACCTCTCCATGTTTTGTGCTTCCCATAGCAGATTCTGTTCAATAAGATTTATATCTTCTGGTTTATAGACAACTTTATCTTGAGGTGCCAAAGATGATAGTGGTATTACATACCAGCTTGCTATAATACCTTGTGCTTTTTCATTAAGTATCCAGTCATATAATTTTTTGGCTTCAACTGGTTCTTTTCCACCTTTAATCAAAGACATAGCTGCAATTTCATAACCTGTTCCATCTTTTGGGATAGTAATTATTATTGGGGCACCTTCTTTTTGTAATTTTATAAGATCATGCAAATAACCAATAGCTATAGGAGTTTCACCAATTGCGCAATCTTTTCCAGGTGCTGCACCAGATTTTGTATACATATTTACATTTACGTCAAGTTTTTTCAGGTATTCAAAAGCTTTTTCTTCATCACCGTTATAAATGTTTATCATTGTTGTGATTACATTATAGGCGGTTCCAGAAGTACTTGGATTAGCCATTCTAATAAATCCTTTATATTCAGGTTTTAATAAATCAGCCCAACTCTCTGGAGGAGTTATTCCGAGTTCTTTAGCCCTCTTTTCATTAGTAGCAAAAGCTAACGGCCCCACATACAAACCAATCCAGTATCCATCAGGATCCTTGAATTTCGGATCGATAAACTGGCTGTATGAAGATTTGTAAGGTGCTGTAAAACCTTTCATTTTTGCTTCAACATGATATACACCCACTCCACCCGCAAAAAGTGAAGCTTGTGGGTTATCTTTTTCTGCTTCTAATCTTGCTAAAACCTCTCCTGTAGACAATCTAACCCAATTTACTTTTATACCTGTTTCTTCTTCAAATTGCTGGAATAGTTCTTTTGCAAGGAGTTCATCAAATGATGTGTAAACATTGACATAATTGGCAGTGAAACCTAAAATAGCTATTCCTAAGATAACGAGTGTGAATAATAATCTTCTCATAGTTTTTGCCTCCCTTTAAAAATATTAAACTTCTGAAGGAGAAAAGTAGGATTTAATTTGCACTACTTATATTTTTAACATCGAGGCTAGCTAAGGAAAACAAATATTTTTTTTTTGAAGTAAATTAAAAAGAGTGAGATAGCTATTACTAATTAATAATATTCTCGTTTTTATAACCTTTTAGTTAACGTTTTCATGATATATTATAACATATTATATTTAGAAATCTTAATTTAGACACTAGATTTTGATCGCTTTTCCAATAGTTTTGTCAATTAATTTAATTTTTGCTAAAACTTTAATAAAGTTGAAAAAAGATAGCTAAATTAAAAGTTTCATATAACATTTTGCCTAAACACTAAAAGCCTTATGAATACTGTTTAAGAATATTTTGCTATTAAATAAGCAGATGTGTTTTTATAGCTTATGATTTTAAATCTTAAATATTTCAAATTGATTTTTCAGTTCAGTAGCAAGTATGGTGAGTTCTTGTATGCTTTTACTTATCTCAGTTGTTTGTTTATCTTGTTCTTCTATATCTTTAGCGATTTTGTTTATTCTTTCTGGTATATTTGATACAGAAGTTGATGCTTTATCCATTGCTTGAGCAATTTCGTTGGTTATTTTGGTTTGTTGGTCAAAACTGATTGTTATTTCATTAATACTTTCATTGATCTCTTGAACGTTTTCCAATATGTTGTTGAAATGTTCTAGGATAGAGGATGTTTTATCCGATGTTTCTTTTGCGATTTCATAAGTTTCATCAGTTGAATTGCTTGCTTTTTGAGTGTAATTTCTTATAGTTTCTAGTATTTTCGATATTTCTTCTGTTGAGTTTCTACTTTCTTCTGCTAATTTTCTTATTTCGTCTGCTACTACCGCAAATCCTCTTCCTGCTTCTCCAGCTCTTGCTGCCTCTATTGCAGCGTTTAAGGCTAATAGATTTGTTTGCTCGGTAATAGAATTTATTGTTTCTACTATATTTCCTACATCTTGCGTATTTTTGGATAATGATTTTACTATTTCAGATGTCTCTTTAGTTTTATCTACCGACTTTTTTAGGGTATCCCTCATTTCATCTATTTTTTTCCTTCCTTGTTGTGCATCTTTTGCTAGTTTTTGAGAGTTTTGTAGTAAGATGTTTAAATCGCCTAGGACCTTTTCAGAGGTTGCGCTAACTTGTTCAATTCCTGCTGATACTTCTTCTAGTGATACAGCGGTATCTTCTGTTTCTTTGTTGGTTTTTTGTGTTTCAAGGGTTAAGGCTTTTGAATTTTCTTCGAGTACTGTAAAAAAACTTTTTAGTTCATTTGATAGATTTTGTATCTTTTTTGAGAATGTCATTATATTTTCTATGGAATTTTTTAATGATAGTGACATTTCGTTGAGTGCCTTAGACATTTCGCCTATTTCATCATCGCTTTCAATCTCAAAACTTGCTGTTAGATCACCTTTTGCAAAGTTTTGTATTTTATTTGTTATTTGTTTAATGGGTTTTACAGTGGCCCTCGAGAAGGCTATTGAACTAATTATAACTGCAATTGTTATTAATCCGAAGATAAGTATGGTGATTTTGGAGAATGCATTGATTTGTTCTTTTATGTTTGTATATTTAGTTTCTCCTATCATTGCCCAGTTGATTTCCTTATATTTAAAGGGTTGATAGACTGCTAGAACGGATTCTCCTGTGTAATCTGTGCTTTTTATCCAACCTTCTTCCCCATTCAGCGCTTTTATTACCTGTGCTGTTTCAACTTTTTGGGTTAGTATTGTTGGTGTATCGGAGTATATTGAATTACTTCTCATTAATAGGTCTTCGCCAACTACGTACATTTGTGTAAGTTCATTCATGCCGGTTGTATCTTGCATAATTTTATCAATTTGTTCTATTGATATTTCAAATATGAGATAGCCCATTGGGTAGCCTATTGCATTTAAAATGGCTCTACCTGCAAAGGCTTCTGGTTTTCCAGTAGGGGGATATTCTGCAAAGTCAACAAACTTCACGGTTGTCTCTTGTGATTGTGATAGCAAGTTGAATAAGTGATTTAGATTTGTTTCTGAAAGGTCTTGAATTACGTTACAGCCTATATCGTTATTTTTTGATGTAGTGTATATTATGTCACCGTTTGTAGTAATGAAGAGAATATCGTCGTACTCTTTTTCTTTTAGAAGAATATTTAGTTCGGGGTGTACTTTTTCATGTTGGGCACCGTATTCTCTTACTATTGAGTACGATTCGATGAGTTCAAAATTTTTTATGTCTAGTAATGAGTTTAGTTCATTCCTATTTTCAAAAGGGTTATTTGTGATGTACATGTCTTGAAGATATTGTTTTGCATTATTTGAGTATCTTTTATCATTTTCCTGCAAGAAGATTCCCACTTCTGTAAGTGGGGGATGAATTGCAGTTATAAAACATACTAAATCCTTTCCTAAACATATAGGGCTTAACTAAATCTGTTTTAACTGGCTTAGACATTTCCATTAGCTTAATATATTCACCTTTGTTCTGTACACCTTGAACTGAATATTTTTTGCTCTCAAAGGTAACAATATCTTTAGGCTGATAAGCGTATCTTTGCTTACGAATATTT
>JAKOZG010000003.1 GCA_029780115.1 Thermotogota bacterium | reverse complement strand
ACCTTGCGCTGTTATTCGACTGATAACTTGTTGTACAGGATCAACAGGAGTGAGTCTTGGTACAAAGAATACAATGGTTATACCAACAAATACAACCACTAAGAATTGTACTATTCTAGGAAGTAAGTATCGTTTTATGAATAGCAAGTATTACACCTCCGTTTTCATAAAAAGCCCCCCGAAGGGGGCGTGAATATTTTTACTTATTTTCTTCCAGTTGGTTCAAGAAATGGGAGCATGTATTTTAAATTTGGCCAATGTTGATATGGCATGATATATGGATTTTCTGCACCAGGATAATTAGTCCAATAATATTCATCCCATCCAACAACACCGGGAAAATTACAAACCGGTATTGTAGGCATTTCTTCTACAAGTATTTTTAAACCTTCTATACCAAGTTCAATATTTCTTGGATCGTTCCAATCTAATTTTTCCATTCCGTCTATAATTTTATCCATTTGAGGATTTGTCCATCTTCCAGCCGAAGGACCTAGAGACCCTGCTACAGCTTCTCCTTTGGGCTTATAAAATTTTGAATGAATGGCTGAGAATACGCGATATAGGTCAGGATGCCCTCCCCAGGGTTCTGCTGCAGGAGTCGTAGTAGAAACTTCGAAATTTCCAAAGGTAACCAAATCACCCATTGACTCATTAGATAATAAGGTAACTTCTATGCCAAAATTTCTCCATTGTTGTGCAGCTGCCAGTCCGTTTATATAAGCAGGATCGGAGGGATTTGCACCACTTAATATGCTGATTTTCCATTGTTTCCCATCTGGTAATAACCATTTACCGTTTTTATCTCTTTTGAATCCATTCCTGACAAGCAGTTGTTCTGCAACTTCGGGTGCATATTTCCACCACCCATGCCCGAACATTTCCTTGAGAGATTCTATATCATCTGGTACTTTATAACCTCTTTCTCTAGCGTATTGGGCTGCTCTAAGTGTCGCAGAAGGATCATAGGGTTTGAAAGGTTCTCCGTTAACTTCTATATCTAATGTGAAATTTTTTAACCATTCTTCCATGGGCTCATAATAAACTTTTAAATAATAGGGAGTAGCTGGAATATGTATTGCACCCATGGGCGAAACTCCGTCACAAGTAATTCCAATGTAGTCAACTATGTCTATCGCTAATGTCAATGCCCATCTGACATCTTTTAGATTGTATGGATAAACATCATTATTGAAAGTAATTCCAATTATACAGGGATCTGTATTTACAACCCATGGATATTCTATTCTGTATCCTCTTGTATATGGGTTCCTTTGCATTAGAGCCCTAAATGATTCCATAGTTAAATCGGTCATATCTAAATTATGGTTAGCTTGAGCGATTACTTTGCTGCTTGTTTCCCCATAATGGTAGAACAATACATATTTTGGATTAGGTTCTCCAAATAATATTCCTGTTGGGGTTCTATTCCAATCTTTACGTTTTTCCCAAAGGGTCCAATAACCTGCAGAATCGTAATCTTTTAGTACATAAGGCCCACTGCTTATTGGAGGATTAAAATCAAATGATACTGGATCTTCGACTTTTTCAAAAATGTGTTTTGGAAAGGGTCTCCATCCTCCCCATCTGTCAACAAAGCTTGTATGAAAACGGGCGTTAGGCTCTTTCAATTCAAAAACAACTGTATAATCATCTGTCTTGTATACTTTATCAATATATAAGTTAAATTGATCATGATTTCCCATACCAGAATATTTCATAGCTGTTTCTACCCCATATACAATATCATCGGCAGTGATGGGAACACCATCGCTCCAATAACATCCTTTTCTTAGTTTAACGGTCATCTTTGTAAAATCTTCGTTGTATATGGGACCCTCTTCTGCTAAAGAATTAATAACTTCTCCTCTAGTGGGTTCCATCAACCAAAGAGGTTCTAACATCAACTGCTGAACTCCACGATCTGGTGAGCGCCAAGATACTGTAAAAACATTAAAATTACTTGGTGCAACTGCTCTTCCTGTTAATGTACCAGCAATTAAAGTTTCTTCTCTTGGTATACCTGCCACTTGTGAAAAGCCCATTATAACAAGTAAAAAAGACAACAAAACTATCCATACACTTTTTTTCATTCCTGCCACCTCCTACAAATTTTTATACTTTTTACTTTGATTTTCCCAAAGTAATTAAAAAGAAAAAAATCTCAATATTCCAATTCAATATCTTTTTCTCCTCTGACAGTAAAAACAGTTGAAATAACCTCTTGTTTTGTTAATGTTTTACTTCTTTCGTCTGGTTGTTGACCTCCTACATATATCTTGAACTCTCCTGGTTCGAGTATACATTTACCTTCGTTGTTTATCAACGCTAACTGTCTTGGCGTTACCCTAAAACTCACTGTTTTACTTTCTTGCGGTTCAAGATATATTCGTTTAAAACCTTTAAGTTCGTATCTCGGTATTTCTACTGTACTTTCTATATCTTTTATGTACAGTTGTACCACTTCTTCCCCTGCCATGTTGCTTATGTTTTTTACTTTCACTTCCACTTCAATATCTTTTAATCCTTCTATATCGATAACTTGTGGGTCTAATTTTAGGTCACTGTATTCAAATTTTGAGTAACTAAGTCCGTATCCAAATGGATAAAGTGGTTCTTCTTCCATGTATCTGTACGTTCTTCCTTTCATTGAATAATCTGTGAAAAGAGGTAGTTGATCTACTGATTTGACAAAGGTTATAGGTAATCTTCCAGCAGGATTGTAATTTCCAAATATCACATCAGCTAAGGCTGTGCCACCTTCTTCTCCTGGATACCAACATTCTATTATTGCTGGTATGTTTTCTTGTGCCCAGTTTATCGTTAGAGGACTTCCATTGAATAACGCTAGTATGATTGGTTTGCCTGTTTTATGTATCTCTTTCAATAATCTCTCTTGCATTCCAGGTAAGTCAAGAGTGGGCCTGTCTCCTTTGTAGTCAGTGTTCAAATATGCAGCTCCTTCTTCTCCTTCTATTCTTGGAGATATCCCTAAACACATAATAACTACATCTGATCTTTCTGCATATGAAATTGCTTCTGAAAATCCATGAGTTGCAGGTGTGCCCCAAAAACTATCTCTTGTTGTTGTTAAATCACATCCCTCTGCATAATAAACTTTTACGTCTTTATCTACAGCATTTCTTATCCCTTCTAAGGGAGTTACATACTTTGAAGGAGTTCCGTTGTAATTTCCTAACAACACATCTACGTTGTCTGCATTTGGTCCTATAACTGCTATCGATTTTATCTTTTCTTTATTCAGTGGGAGTAAGTTGCCTTCGTTTTTTAGTAACACTATTGTTTTTTTTGCCATTTCTAAGGCTAATCTTCTATGTTCTTCACAATCGTTTTTTTCAAAAGGTATGGATGCGTATTTCACTTCATCGTCTGGATCAAACATGCCTAACTTGAACCTTGTTTTGAGTAGTCGTCTTACCGCTGCGTTTATTTCTTCTTCTGAAATCAAACCTTTTTCAACAGCCTTCTTTAAACTTTCATATGTTCTTCCACAGTTTAGATCACATCCACGTTTTACTGCTAATGCTGATGCTTCTTCGGCTGTTTCAACAAATTTGTGGTGTTCATGTATGTCTTGTATTGCTCCACAATCTGATACCACATGTCCTTCAAACTTCCA
>JAKOZG010000005.1 GCA_029780115.1 Thermotogota bacterium | reverse complement strand
AAAGCATCTCGTTCAAGCACTGCTCCAGACCTTGTATTCCACTGAAATGATGAGTGAAAGTAAGTGAGAATCCTTCTCTTGCAATCTTTCCTTGATAGAATTAGGTAATGCTCCTTTTGTCCATTCAATAGCTGCCCCGCTGAGTTCTGCCCTAGGGCCTCCTTTTTCAATGGGTATTGTCCCGTCTACGGTAAATTCTGTGAGTTGTAATGAGTACCCTTCAAATGAATTTTTGCGCATAGAGCTTTCTTATACTTCCTGCCACAATGTCTAACATGAGAATCTAACTTGTGTTTAATAGAGGGCGCTAACCAACCTTCTTTCTTAGATGAAATTCTGTTATCAAATCTAGGTTTCCTATATCTAAGTCTATTGCTCATAATTCTACGATACATCCGTCTTTCTTTAAGAAGCTCAGATATATCATTTCTTAGTTTAACTTCACCACATATTAATTCCTCTTTTTATGTGACAGCAGAGAAACCTATGTAGTTATAACCACTATCTATACCAAGTGAGATATTTTGTGTATAGCTAGTAGTTTCATATAATAGCTGAATAGTGAAAGGTTTAACTTTAACTACTTTAGCAAGCTGTTGTTTTAAGAGACGTCTAACTTTGCCATGCCTTTTAGTTGGCATCAAAGGGTTGCCTTCAACAGATAATACATATACCACATTTAAAACCTCCATCAAGGTAAGTCAGGCCGAAGCCTGTAGGTCCACATCGCCAATGTTATAGCAGGTTTAATGGTAACAGCACTTCTCCTACCCCTCAGAGATGTTTAACCATTACCCTCAGAGCATGGGACTTGTGGAGCATCCCACGGTGACTATATATTCTGCTATAACTAATCATTAGCAAAAACTAATGACATAGGCTAATCAACCGAGCTTGTATTTCTACAAGCCCCCGCCTCTAGGGGCGGTGGGTAATTGACCTTATTTAATCTATAACACAAAAAAGGTCAGAATATAATTAATTAGCACCACAATAATTAAAGAAGGGAGAAAGTTACCAACTTTTATATCCTTTATTTCTAGTAATCTTATACCAACGGCAATTACCATTGCTCCCCCTACTGCTGTAAAATCATTTAGGTAATATGGATTAGAAAGAAAAGACAACATACCTGCTAAACTAACTATTAATCCTTGTATTAAATAAACACTGAGAGTAGAAAAAATAACCCCAGTACCATAAGCTGATGCTAAAACCATCGCTGAAATTCCATCTAACACTGATTTTAAAAAGATAATAGAATTATCTCCTATAAGGCCTGCATTTAAACAGCCTATTATGGTCATAGGTCCAATAACAAACAACACAGTGGCTGTTATAAAGCCTTTAACAAAAGGTGTTTCGCCCTCTGAATTTTCAACTAAATTAGCTAATTTTCCAAGACCTTGTTCTATTTTTAATAATTCTCCGATAACCCCCCCTAAAGCCAAAGATACAAGAACCACTATTAAATTACTCGCCTCTAACCCCATATCAACTCCAATTATCAAAGTAGTTAATCCAACGGCTGAAAAAAGGATCTTTCGAATATTTTCTGGAAGTTTATTACCAATAAAAGTTCCTAATACAGATCCTAAAAGTACCGCCAAAGTATTAACAATAACAGCAATATTAAGCATATGTCTCCCCCAACAGTTAAATTTATCTTTCTTACAACATTTTGAGACCTTTTAAATAGTCTCTTTACAAACAACCAATTAAAAATAATTATATCAAAAATAAGTCATTTCTTACTACATTAGTTAATCACATTTCCATCTAAATTAATGAAATTTTATGAAATTGTAAGATTATCTAAGTTAATCACAATTAAATGGAATTATTTTTTAGTAAATGGTCCTAATCACAATTATTTAAGTTAGTGTAAGTGTTTTTGTTTTAGTATAATATAAAGAGGGAAACGTTTTCTATTATATATTGTCTTGTTCATATCTTTTTTCCAATAATTCGGGTGTCTTTCCATATTCTTTCAATTTATAAAAATTCGTATAAATCAAGGAGCATTACACTTGAAAAAATCTTTTTTATATCTACTTTCATTAATTCTTGTAATAAATGTAACTTTAGTTGGATGTGTATTTAGCCCAAATAAGAAAGATAATTTTCCACCCGTTTCCAGAAACAACGAAACAATTTTACAAGCTTTTTATTGGGAAATGGGTGAAGCAGGTTATCCAAAAGAAGAAACAGATTTATGGCTTTTTTTAGCTCAAAAAGCCCCTGAATTATCAGAAGTTGGATTCACTGCTGTATGGCTACCTCCCGCTAATAAGGCGATGGGTGGAAAAAGGGATGTAGGATATGCAACTTATGATTTATGGGATTTAGGAGAATTCAACCAAAAAGGTACAGTTAGAACTAAGTATGGAACAAAAGAGGAACTAGAAAATGCCATAACAGCACTTCATAATGACGGAATAAAAGTCTATTATGATGCTGTATTAAATCATAGAATGGGAGCAGACTCCACAGAAACAGTGAAATTAAGTCCATATAGTCCTGACAAACCAGGTCAAACGATTAAAGCTTGGACAAAGCTTGCTTTTCCCGGAAGAAAAAATAAATATAGTGACTTTCAATGGAACTGGCAATGTTTTGATGGCGCAGATTGGGATGAATCAACAAGAACATCTGGAAAATTTTTGTTTGAAGGCAAAAGTTGGGATTACACCTTTATATGGAATGACGATTATTTGATGGGAGCAGATGTAGACTACGAAAATCATAAAGTACAAAAAGACGTAACTAATTGGGGAAATTGGATAATAAACGAGATAGGTTTTGATGGATTTCGCTTAGACGCTGTAAAACACATCGATTACAGATTTATTAATCAGTTTATAACTGATGTTCAAAAAAATTCTAACAAAGATGTATTTTTTGTTGGTGAAGCGTGGATTGAAAATGTAGATGATTTAGTTGGATATCTTAACACTGTAAATAATGAAGATTTAAAAGTATTCGATTTTCCTTTAAGAAGTGCTTTCGCTGATATGATTAATGGCACAGATATGAGAACTCTTCAAAACGTTGGATTAGTAAATAAAGAAGGTTATAAAAATCGAGCTGTCACTTTTGTAGATAATCACGATACTAATAGAGACGGAAAAGATCCAGGAATATACAGAAGAAAGTATCAAGCATATGCATATATACTAACAAGGGAACATGGGATACCTGTTGTTTATTGGAAAGATTATTATATTTATGGAATGAAAAATGAGTTAGACAAACTTTTAGAAGTAAGAAAATACTACGCTTACGGTCCAGGTTATGAAGTTGACAATAACGATGAAGACGTATATTCTTATGTAAGAGCAGGATTAGATGAAGTAGAGGGCGATGGCTTAGTTTTAATGATTTCTGATGGTGAGTCAGAAGAAATAATTTCTAAAAGAATCAACTCAAGGCAACCTAACACAACTTTCTATGATTATACGGGACACGTACAAGGAAATATAATTACTGATGAAAGGGGGTATGGTAATTTTAAAGTAAGAAAAAGTGAAAACGAGGGTTGGTCTGTTTGGGTACCTGTAATTGAGTAACTTCAACAAGCTTTTAAAATTAAAACATAAAGGAGGTTTTATTATGAATAAGAAAAAGTGGTTAGTTGTGAGTATGGTAGTATTTTTAAGTGTTTTTGCGCTCTTTGGATGTTTACCTTCAACAAACGGGGAACCTGAAGAAAAACTGCATATAAAAGTGATTTTGCCTGAGACAACTCCTGAGGACGTTACTGAAATATACCTAATTGGAAGTTATTGTGATTGGAATTTTGATGAAGCTAGAACTTCTGAGGTAAAAACAGAGGATGGACAAAAATATGCAGAGTTTGAATTACAGATAACTGAGTTTCCGTTGGAATATAAATACACTTATGGCGCAAGTTGGGACTATGAAGAATTAGACGAAAATGGTGAAGGTTTGGGTGGAAATAGAAGAATAGACTTTAAGCCAACAGCGGATATCCAAGATGTTGTGTTAAATTGGAAAGGTACAGATAAGATTGATTATACCGAATTACAAGAAGATATAACTGTAACTTTTATTGTCCATGTTCCGGAAGGTACAGAAGATGATGAAGATAAAATATATATGAGAGGATCTTTTACTAGCTGGGATGTAGGTACACCATTACAGAAAACTGATGAAGGTACATATACTTGTGAAGTTGAGGTAAAATCTTATACTACTCTAAGATTTAAATTCTTGAGAAAAGATGGTTGGGATTTTGTTGAAAAACAAGCCGATGGTGAAGAAATGTTAAATAGGGTTGCAATCTTAACAGATGATAGTACGATCACCTGTTTGGTAGAAAAATGGGCTCAGTAAAATCGATAATGTAAATACAAGAATTTGATGGGGCTGGGAAAAAGTTCCCAACCCCATTTTTATAGATGGAGGTGAGTTTTTTGAGAAAAAAGTATTTATACGTCCTACTTGGTTTTTCTCTTTTGTTTGTTTTATCGGGATGTATGATGAATTTGTTGGGCATTACTCTTGATCCTGGTATTTATTTAGGATACTCAAAAAATAACAATGTTCCAGATATAGAAGATCAATTAACCTATGATGAAAGTTTAGGTTTATACAAAATTACTATAAACGCATCAGACCTTACTTATTCAGAGATAGATGAAGAGGGTACTAAATATTATCTCAGCTATTATAAAATTTTTCACGTAAAAGATGATGGAAATGTTGTAAGTTCCTCTATTCCAATCTGGAAGGATATAGTCGAGGCTAATAATATTGAAACAATAACCATTTACGCTGATACTAAAAAAATGAAAGACGGTAAAGCTGTTGGAGTAGGGGATGATACAAAACTTTTACAAGATTGGTACTTTGCAGGGGATTGGGGTGGGAAACCTACATGGGAGGAAGACGCTGTTAAATTCCAAGAAGAAGATGGAATACTAATAGCAAAAGTACAAAAAGATTTTAATGCAGGAGATACATTTGAATATAAGATAAAACCTAGCGATAATTGGCGTCCATGGAGCATGATATTCAACGCAGAAATATATTCAAGAGATTCTTCTAATGCTGTATACACTCTAAAAAGCGATACGGATGAACTAACCGTTCATTTTGATCCTAAAATCAGTTTTGTTTGGTTTGTAGAAAGTGAGGTGAATTAAGTGAAAGCTAAGAAATTACTTCTGATATCCCTAATTGTATTTTCTGTAACGCTTTTCTTTGGATCTGTTGATCTTGGTGGAAGTGTGGAATTTAATTTAAACTTTGAATTTCCTGAAGAGGAAGACTCAAATTTTTACAGTAATTTTAACAAAGCAGATCTTTATTTTAAATTTTTTGGTGATGGGTTAAGAGGCGAGTTCAATTTAAACAAAGACTCATATGATAATAAACTCCGGGTTTCTTCCTCTGAATTCACTTTTAACTTAAACAATGTCGATTTAACTACATATTGGAACAGAAAAAGTGTCTCAACAGATGATTGGCTAAAAATTGTTAACAATGAGAAAGTAGGAGAAATTAATGGTATAAAAGTTTATTCAGATTTAGATAAGTTTGGTAAGTTAAATTTCTACGCGGTAGATAAGAATGGATATTTTTTCAATTTGTTACATTATAGGCTCCCAGAGTTTGCTAAAATAAACACAAGTATATTGTATTTAAAGGATTATAAAAATATGCGGACACCCAAATATAATGAACTCATGGGTTTTGACTTTGATATAGGTATTTTTGAGGCGATTAAACCTTATGGCGAAGTAGTATTCTCTTATCAACAAGATATTCGCGAAGCATCTTACAATATTGATAACAACTATCTCCTGTTTGGTGGGGTCAGGGGAAAAGTAGGAGATTTTTCTTATAATTTCAACACAACCTACATTGCAGATAAATTTTATAAAGGCTATTCACCAGATAGTTTAGAAGAAAATATTTTCTTAGATACCTCATACAAGAACGTTCGACTTACTAATAAATTAGAGCTTAACTTTGGTGAGGATAACTACATTGATAGGTTAAGAACTAACTTGTACATAAATAATTTTGAGTTATATGTTTCACCAGACTTTGAGGGATCATTTTCAGACTTTAATCTAGATGGTTCTGAAATGTCAGTGACCTATAGTCATAATCTTTCTATTCCTTTTTTTACTTGGTATAAAATTTCATTGTATAAACAAGGATGGGAAGATGACTGGACAGATATAAAACATTATAAGCCATTTAGAATATACTTAGAGGGAAATTATAAAGCACTTGGTTTTTCAGGTAATATGAAATATATTTTTGGTAATCCAGTCTCTGATGAATTTTTCCAAGCTTTCGGTGAACTTTATTACATAGATGTTTCAAGGAATTTCAATAAATTCTCAGTTATGGGAAAGTTGCAATACATTCAAGGTATTGTAGAAAAACGTTTTACTGCATATGCAGAAGTTGGTTACAACCTTCCAAACGGTAACATAAAGTTCTATGTTGGAGATGGAGATTTTGAAAAAACATTACAATTTGAAAGACAAATCGGTGTAACAACAACTTTTTATTTCTAAATTCAAAACAATAGATAAATTTTGGAGGTGGCAAGATGAAAAAAATTATTTCTGTTATATTATTTTCTCTTATAATCGTATTTACCTTTTCAAAGGTTTATGTTGAAGATGGGTTGGTAGTTTTTGAATATGAAAATAGAACAGCAGATAGCGTCTTTGTGGCCGGTACTTTTAATAACTGGAGCACAAGCGCTTGGGAAATGGAATATTATAACGGAGTTTGGGTGTACGTAGCAGAATTGCAACCTGGCGTTTACGAATACAAATACGTTGTAAATGGAACAGATTGGTACGAAGATCCAGAATCTCCAGATTATGTTCCAGATCCATATGGTGGAAGAAATTCAAAATTTGAGTTAGTTTTAGAAGACGGAGAACTAAAAATTGTTGGTGGAGAAGCCCAGGAGGGCAAAGCTTCTATAATTTCAGGAAAATATGAGTTTGGTCTAAAAACGAAACTAGAAGATGAAAAAGGCTTTTTTGCTAGCCCAGAAGTAAAAAATGAGGTTGTTTTGAGCATAAATCCAAATGTACAAAATGCAGATTTGGAATTGAAGATAGGTGCTTCCTCTTCTAATATAGATTCCCCTTTCAAAGTTTATGGAATGAAAGCCGTATGGATGCAAGAACACTTTTCTTTGGGTGCTTTTTATAAAACAACGATAAACCCTAATTATAACTTTGATTACGAAAATCCTGAAACAAAGCTTCCTGGCTTCGGCTTTTTATTCAATTATGCAGATTTCAATGCAGGCGTTGATTTACTATCTCAAACAAATAAACTGAAATTTTTGATATTCGCTGACTATAGCTTTCGCGACTTTAGAATTGGTTTATTATTTGATACCGTAGATGCAACCTCTTTAGTCATTAGAGGAGAAGCTTTTAATTTATTTACAGAATTTGATGTTGAAGATTCTAAATTTGATAGATTTTTGATTGGTTATGAAAAAGAAGACAATTATGGTTTAAGTTTTAAGTATTCTTTAGCACAAGAAAATTTGTTAGCTAGCGGATTTGGTATTTTCAAAAGCTTTGATATAGATGCAGGAGTTTATTATGAAACAGCGGGCAATAATTTTTATGGTTTGAAAGTTGGTGGAGGTTATACATTTTTAGAAAGCTATAGAATTGGCGGAGATATCTACTTTAATGCTAATGAAGATTTCGGTTTTAATTTAAATTTTAAAATAGAGAACGAAGACATTCCAGTTAGGGTAAAAGTAGGTTTTGGTAATGACATTCAAGTCGACGCAAAACGTTTTGATAAAAACAAATACTTATCGTTATCTTTGACCGCAGAATTTTAATTGTTAGCTTTGACGAAATAATCCCCTTTAACTTTCGTTATTAATTTAAAGAAATAGAGAGGCTTTTTGACATAAGCCTCCCTTTTTTACAATTAGTTTTTATTTATATGAAAAAAAGTAAACCTTCTTTGCCTCTACCCTAGCAGCAGGGTATTTTTCTTTTGCCATCTCTTTGTTAGTGATTATCTCATCTATAACTTTCTTTTTATCATTATACGAACTTAAAAATAATATATTTTCTGCATTATTAAGAACTTTGTATGTAACTGTAATTCTTGGAACATTGGGCTCTCCTGATGGGGAAACAGGTGCTACTAATCGATTGTTTTCAGTTAGTAAATCGCTGTTTGGAAACAAAGACGCGGTATGACCGTCTTTTCCTACTCCAAGTAAGATAAGATCAAAAGCAGGTTCTTTAGTTTGAAAAAAGTTGATTATTTCCTTCTCGTATTCTTCTGCAGCCTTTTCAAGTGGTAGTTCAGTTTTTATTCGATAAATATTGTTTTGAGGTATATTTACCCTTGAAAGTAGCAATTTATACGCCCATTTATAATTACTATCATCACTTTCTTTGTCAACGTATCTTTCATCTGCCCAAAAGATAAAAACTTTTTCCCAATTGATTTTATCGTTGTAATCTTTAGCAATTTTTTCAAATAGTGGTTTTGGGGTGTTCCCACCAGAAAGCATAAAGGAAAATTGATCACATATAGTTACACTTTCTTCGTATATCTTAAATACCAGATTTGCTGATTCATCCAAAAACTCTTCTAAGCTTTCGAACAATTTAAAAACCATCTTCTATTTCTCCTTCAGCCTCTAAATCTCTCCATTGCCTTCCATCTCTAGCAATTAGTTCGTTTGCTTCTTCTGGTCCCCAAGTACCTGCTTCATAAAATAAAAGGCCTTTTTCTTTGTCTTGTTCCCATTTATTTAAAATTGGAGTTAATAGTTTCCAAGATAACTCCATTGCATCACTTCTTACAAATAAGGTTTGATCCCCAACCATCGCATCTAACAGCAATCTTTCATAGGCATCTGGTCCTTTAAAGTCAAAGAATTCATTATATTTAAAGTCCATAGTCAAGGTATTTAAGCATAACTTTGAACCAGGCTGCTTTGCTTGAATCTTCAAAGAAAATCCCTCGTCAGGTTGAATATTCAGTATCAAAACATTTTGTTCAAGTTCTACATTATTTTTGAAAAAAATCGAATGAGGAACTTCTTTAAAAATAATGGCAATCTCACTGATTTTCTTTTTTAATCTTTTTCCTGCACGTAAATAAAAAGGTACGCCACTCCATCTCCAATTGTCAATGAGAAATTTTCCAGCTACAAAGGTTTCAACGTAGGAGTTAGGATTCACATTCCGTTCCTCTCGGTAGCCAGGGACTTCTTTGCCGTTAACGGTTCCTCTGACATACTGACCTCTAACAAAATATTTATCAATTTCGTAAGTATCATACATGCGTATAGATTTTAGAAGTTTTGTTTTTTCATCCCGTACACTAGAATCCTCTAAAGAAGCTGGCGGTTCCATAGCAACCAACGTCAATAGTTGTATCATATGATTTTGAAACATGTCCCTTAATAACCCGGCTTGTTCAAAATATCCTGCTCGATGCTCAATCCCTAGAGTTTCAGCCACTGTGATTTGAACGTTGTCTATATACTTGTAATTCCAAATTGGTTCAAATACAATATTTGCAAATCTAAGCATCATTATATTTTGAACAGTTTCTTTACCAAGATAATGATCTATGCGATATACTTGTGATTCTTTTAAGTACTTGTGTAATTCCTTATCTAATTCGATAGCAGTTTCTAAATTACTCCCAAATGGTTTTTCTATAATAACTCGGGAATAACCACCTGAGTTTTCTTTTGTTAGTTCAAACTGCCCTAACCGTCTTATAATTTCTAGATAGACACTTGGTGGCGTTGCTAGATAAAAAATATGATTTTGTTGTGTCTCAAACATCTTATCTAGAGAGTTTAATTTCTCTTGTAGTAACTTGTAAAGTGAATCATCGTCGTAGTTACCTGATATATAAAATATTCTTTCTATAAACGATAAGACGCTATTTAGAGCTTCGTTTTCATTTAAAAGCCTTCTTTTGACCTCGTTTCTGTATTCTTCGTCGGTATACTTTGTTCTTGCAACCCCCAACAGATAAAACTGTTTCGGTAGCAACTCTTTTTTAAATAAGGCAAATATTGAAGGAATTAATTTTCTAAACGTGAGGTCGCCAGACGCTCCAAAGATGATGATAGATGAGGGTCCGGGTCTTACTTCTTCACATATTTGAGCTCTTGTTAAACTTTTTTTAATTAATTGTTCCATAGATTGTTCACCTCAACGAGTACTTATTGCTTTTTACGAGTTAATTTCTCTTGCCATAGCCTTTGCTAATTCATCTAACTTTTTAAAATCTTCAGATTTAGCAGACAACTTCGCCTCAACTGGTTCATATACTAAAGGCCATTTCATCTGTTCGTTGTATTTAACTAAAGTAGAAACCCCTCCTCCACTCCAACCATAAGTTCCATATATTCCTAAAACGTGGTTCTTTATGTCATTGTGAGCTAACCACTGTACTAACGATTCCATGTAAGGAAATAACCCTTGATTATATGTACAACTCCCTAATATTACCCCTTTATACTTCCATATTTCGTTGATAATATAAGAAATATGCGTTTTTGATACACTCATTATTTTTATCTCTTTTATTCCTTCTTCTGCTAACTTTCTTGCAACATATTCAGCCATTTCTTCTGTATTTCCGTACATAGAGCCATATACAATTACTACACCTTTTTCTGTTTCACATCTACTCCATTTATCGTACAAATCTATGATTCTTTTTGGATCTTTTCTCCAAACAGGACCATGAGTTGCTGCAATTATATCTATATCAATGTTTGCATCTTTTAACTTGTTTAAAGCCCTTTGAACCATCTTTGTGTATTTTCCAATAATATTTGAAAAATATCTTCTTATCTCATCTTCAAAAAAATCGATTCTTACTTCATCATCAAAAATCCCGCCATCTAAAGTTCCAAATCCACCAAAAGCATCTCCTGAAAAAAGTATCTTATCTTTTTCATCATACGTCATCATAGTTTCAGGCCAGTGAACCATTGGTGTGAGATAAAACTTCAATGTATGCTTGCCTAAATTTAAAACAGAACCATCTTTTATTTCTTGAAAATTGTCTTCTACTTTGTATAAATCCTTAATAAATTGAAAGGTAGTCTTGTTTCCTACAATTTTAATTCCAGGAAATTCTTGTAATAATTCAGGAATAGAACCTGAGTGATCGGGCTCCATATGGTTTATTATTAAGTAATCCAAAGCCCTACCATTAAGAAGATGTCTGATCTTATCAAAAAATTCTGAGATTTTACTTTCTTTAACAGTATCTATCAACGCTGTTTTCTCATCTAAAATTAAATAAGAATTATAACTTACACCTTTATCAAGAGGCCAAAGATTTTCAAAAAGTGCTGTATCTCTGTCATTAACACCTACATAATAAATATCATCGGTAATTTTTACAGAACTATTCATAACTATCTCCTCCTAAAATCATTATTATACTCAGTTTAGAAATTCTAAAAAGCTCATTTTATATATCTCTTAGAATTAAACTTTTTATAAAATACCTCCAAGATTATAATTTTGAACAATTACTTTTTTTGATGTATTTGGTACTTGTACCGAAGGAGAGGAAAGGGGGCTTCGCCCTGGGCTTGCTTTAATTTAAAACATTATTTTATTGGCTAATTTTCTAATCGTAGAGAAGTGCTATATGCGTGTCTCATGGTTTTTGGAATTGGATCCCTACAAAAATCATAGATCTCTATTTCTAAAGTACATATTTTTACTATCTTTACAGACACTAAAAGCTGAGTTTTTTAAAATACCTCGGTACCGAACATTTTAATTTAATTTATCATTTTCCTGCAAGAAGACTCCCACTTCTGTAAGTGGGGGATGAATTGCAGTTATAAAACATACTAAATCCTTTCCTAAACATATAGGGCTTAACTAAATCTGTTTTAACTGGCTTAGACATTTCCATTAGCTTAATATATTCACCTTTGTTCTGTACACCTTGAACTGTATATTTTTTGTTCTTAAAGATAACG
>JAKOZG010000001.1 GCA_029780115.1 Thermotogota bacterium | reverse complement strand
TCTTAAATCTTTTAAGCTCACTTGAGCGTTGAAGTGATGTCTTAACATTTCAGGGCCACTGTGAACAGCGTAGTGTTTAGCGCATGCCGCAGTTTTTAGATACTTAGGATCATCACCTTGCATGCCTTTTATAAACGCTACACCAAGTCTACCAGTTAAATATGGGTCTTCTCCATAAGTTTCTTGCCCTCTTCCCCATCTTGGATCCCTAAATATATTTATGTTTGGACTCCAAAACGTTAAACCTTTAAAAATACCTCTATCGTTTTTTCTAATAAATTCATGGTATTTAGCCCTTGCTTCATCCGAAATAACTAATGCTACTTTGAAAACCATTTCTTCATCAAAAGATGCCCCTATTCCTATGGCTTGCGGAAAAACAGTAGCAATACCAGCTCTTCCTACCCCATGTAAAGCTTCATTCCACCAGTTGTACTCTGGGATTCCCAATCTTTCAATAGCCTTAGAACTATAAATCATTTGAGATATTTTCTCTTCTAAAGTCATTTTGTTCAACAAATCTTCTGCTCTTTCATCGATTGATTTACTTAGATCTTTGTACATTTTTAACCTCCATTCTTATTCTTAGTACATTTTCTTAATACATTAAGTTAGATTAAGACGAAAAAACAAAAATTTGGAACAAATTAAAAACTACTGAGAAAAAGTTTTTAGCTATAAGCCTTTGTAATAATACTGTAAAAGCCCATCCCCCTGAAACCTGCTGAATATTAAGATACGAAGTAAAAATATTAAGAAATGAAATTAACAAAAACTTAGCATAACTTAGTATTAATGTATTATTAGGTTGTTATGGATAGTAAGTTTATATAATCAACTAATATTAATTGAAAAAGTAAAGGTCATACATTTCAGAATTAAAATATAGGTGAACAAATGAATTTTGCGATATAAAAAGATTATCTGAAAAAATGAAGTACGTGTTTTATATTTAAATATATCGTTTATTTAAATATATCGTTCGAAAAAAGTTTTAAAGAAAGTAAATCGAAAAGTATGAAATATAATTTGATCATTTTTAAAAATGAAAATTGCTATTAAGTTAAAATTTAAAGTAAAATACTCTTTATCGTAAATAAATTATATGGAAATTAACTTTTTAAGTCAACCATTAATTTATCCAATCAACTAATATTAGAAGTAAATAATGACATTTATTTTCGATTAAGGTTAATTTTCTTAATTTTTAATTTTTTTTGTAAACTTTTTAATACAGAGATTTATGATTATGAAGGTTTTTTGCTTTTAATTGCGTTTTATTGCTTTAAATCAATTCTAATTAGAAATATAACGAAGTAAGAAAAAAATTTCATAGTGCTATAATTCAAGTGATATTAGGAGATCGACTCGATTGGGGGCTATAAATTGAAAAAAATTTATATTGATGGTGAACATTTAAGTTTTGAAGATATAGTAAATGTGGCAAGAAATAATTTTGAAGTATATATTGACAACTCAGTATTACCAAAAATAGAAAGCTCGAGAAATCTTGTGGATAAATTTGTCGAAGAAGAAAGAGTGATTTATGGAATAACTACAGGTTTTGGAGACTTATGCAAAGTGGTAATTTCAAAAGATAAGTCTGAAACTTTACAAAAAAATTTAATAAGAAGTCATGCATGTGGAATAGGAAAGCCTTTAGATACAGAAATAGTAAGAGCAATAATGTTGCTTAGAGTTAATTCATTGGTAAAAGGTTACTCTGGAATAAGACTTTCTACTTTGAATACTCTTGTTGAAATGATAAACAAGCAAGTTCATCCTCTTATTCCACAAAAAGGTTCTTTAGGTGCAAGTGGAGATTTAGCTCCTCTTGCTCACATAACTTTAGTGATGATTGGCGAAGGTGAGGCGTTTTATAAAGGTCAAAGATTACCAGGGAAAGAAGCGATGAAATTAGCAAAGATTCCTATTGTGAATTTAAAATCAAAAGAAGGGTTAGCATTAATTAATGGAACGCAAGTGATGACAGGAATTGGAGCGTTAGTGCTGTATGACAGTATTCAATTAATGAAAATGGCAGATATAATTTCAGCGTTAACTTTTGAAGCCTTAAATGGTATTATTGATGCATTTGATGAAAAAGTTCAAGATCTCAGACCTCATAAAGGGCAGATTGACACTGCAATAAATCTAAGAAAAATATTAGAAGGCAGCAAAATGGTCTCTTCAGAAGGTGAAATAAGGGTTCAAGATGCATATTCGTTAAGGTGTATCCCCCAAGTACATGGCGCTTCAAAAGACGCTATAAACTATGTTCGTAATGTATTAACTACTGAAATAAATTCTGTGACAGATAATCCTTTAATTTTTTACGATGAGGGAAAAACCATTTCCGCTGGGAATTTTCATGGGCAACCTGTGGCATTGGCTATGGATTTTTTGGCTATTGCATTATCAGAAATTGCTGATATTTCTGAAAGAAGAATTGAAAGATTGGTTAATCCTACCTTGAGTGGTTTACCTCCGTTTTTGATAGAAAATAGCGGGTTAAATTCTGGATTAATGCTAGTACAATATTCTGCAGCTTCTTTAGTATCTGAAAATAAAGTATTATCGCATCCTGCAAGTGTAGACTCTATTCCTTCCTCTGCAAATCAAGAAGATCATGTTTCAATGGGAACAATAGCTGCAAGAAAAGCAAAAGTAATTTTGGATAATGTACAAAAAGTTTTGGCTATGGAGATGCTTTGTGCATGTCAAGCTATAGATTTAAGGGGAAATAAAGGGTTGGGAAAAGGGACACGCATAATTTATGATATAGTTAGAACACAAGTTCCGACAATAAAAGAAGATAAGGTCATGTATGAAGAAATTAACAAGTGTGAAAACTTATTAAAATCTGGGATTGTTTTAGAAGAGGTTGAAAAAAATATAGGGAAGTTGTGTTAACGAAGTTTAAGAGAAAGGTGGGATGCATATGGTAAATAATTTTGATATTTCTAACGCGATGACTATTAAGTTAGAGGATGAATTGCCAACGATGCCAAAATTTGTAGAAGGGGTTAGACGAGCACCAAAAAGACCTTTAAATCTATCAAGAAGTGAAATAGAACTAGCACTTTTTAATGCGTTAAGATACATACCTGAAAGTTTGCATGAAAAATTAGCACCAGAATTTTTAGAAGAACTCTTTAATAGAGGGCGAATTTATGGGTACAGGTATCGTCCAGAAGGAAACATAAAAGCAAAACCTATAAAAGAATATCAAGGAAAATGTATAGAAGGAAAAGCCTTTCAAGTTATGATTGATAATAACTTGGATTTTGATGTTGCGTTATACCCGTATGAATTAGTAACTTATGGAGAAACTGGGCAAGTTTGTCAAAACTGGATGCAATATAGATTGATAAAAAAGTATTTAGAAGTTTTAACTGAAGAGCAAACATTGGTTGTAATGTCAGGCCATCCTTTGGGGCTTTTCAGATCAACAAAAAATAGTCCCAGAGTTATAATTACGAATGCATTAATGGTAGGCATGTACGATGATCAAGAGCATTGGATTAAAGCTCAAGCACTGGGAGTAGCAAATTATGGACAAATGACTGCTGGTGGATGGATGTATATTGGGCCACAAGGTATCGTACATGGAACTTACAATACCTTGTTGAATGCAGGAAGACTAAAGTTGGGGATTCCACAAGACGGAGATTTACGAGGACATTTATTTGTTAGCTCTGGTTTGGGGGGAATGAGTGCGGCTCAAGCCAAGGCAATTGAGATAGCAAATGGAGTTGGAATTATTGCAGAAGTTGATCTTTCTAGAATAAAAACAAGACTAGAACAAGGTTGGCTAAAAACTTACAGTGATGATTTAGATGAAATTTTTAAGATCGCTAACGATTATCTACAAAGAAAAGAAACAATTTCAATAGGATATTATGGAAATATCGTTGATTTACTAGAATACATAGTTGCTCACAATATAAAAGTAGATTTATTGTCTGATCAAACCTCTTGTCATGCTGTTTATGAAGGGGGTTATTGTCCTCAAGGCTTAACTCATGAAGAAAAAAACATACTTTTAGAGACAAATAAAGAAAAGTTTGTAGAAAAGGTGAATAAATCTTTAAGAAGACATTTTGAACTTATTAAGATACTAGTAGAAAGAGGTACATATTTTTTTGACTATGGTAACAGTTTTATGAAAGCGGTGTTTGATGCGGGAGTTAAAGAAATTGCCAAGAATGGTAGAGACGAAAGTGAAGGATTTATTTTTCCGTCTTATGTTGAAGATATTATAGGGCCATTACTTTTTGACTATGGATATGGACCTTTTAGATGGGTATGTTTAAGTGGAAAAAGAGAGGATCTATTAAAAACAGATAAAGCTGCGATGGAATGTATAGATCCTAACAGAAGAGGTCAAGATAGAGATAATTATATATGGATTAGAGATGCAGATAAGCATAATTTAGTTGTAGGAACTCAAGCAAGAATTCTTTATCAAGATGCTTTAGGCAGAGTAAAAATTGCGCTCAAATTCAATGATATGGTGAGAAATGGAGAAGTTGGACCTATAATGTTGGGTAGAGACCATCACGACGCAGGAGGTGCTGATTCTCCTTTTAGAGAAACTGCAAATATAAAAGATGGAAGTAACATTATGGCTGACATGGCAACACAATGTTTTGCTGGAAATGCTGCACGAGGCATGAGTTTGGTTACACTTCATAATGGTGGTGGTGTTGGAATAGGTAAAGCAATAAATGGAGGATTTGCATTAGTATTAGATGGAAGCGAAAGAATAGATGAGATTATAAAAAGTGCAATACCATGGGATGTTATGGTGGGAGTTGCTAGAAGATCGTGGGCTAGGAACGAACCGTCTATAGAAACATGCATAGAATACAATAAAGAGTATAAGCATTCAGATCATATTACCCTTCCATATATTGCTGACCAAGATATGATTAGGAATTTAGTAGAAGAGTATTATAAAAAGTTTGATTAAACAAGCTACAAAGGAGAGAAGTAATAGATGGATAAAATAATTGAATGTATACCAAATTTCAGTGAGGGTCGAGATAAAGAAAAACTAGAGAAAATTCTCGATGAAATTAGAAAACAAGAAGGAGTAAAACTTTTAGATTATTCAATGGACAAAGACCATAATAGGAGTGTGGTTACTTTTGTGGGGGATCCGGAAAGTGTGATTCAAGCAGCTTTTAATAGTTGTAAAAAGGCGACAGAGCTAATAGATTTAAGAAATCACAAAGGTGAACACCCAAGAATGGGGGCGACAGACGTAATTCCGTTAGTACCAATAAAAAACGTTACAATGCAAGAATGCATAGAGTATTCACAAAAACTAGCAAAAAGAATAGGAGAAGAATTAAATATCCCGGTATTTTTATATGAGAAGTCTGCAACTTCTCCGCAAAGAGAAGATCTTTCAAACATTAGAAAGGGTGAGTTTGAAGGAATGTTTGAAAAATTAAAACAACAAGAGTGGAAGCCAGATTTCGGCCCTCAGATTCCGCACGAGACTGCTGGAGTTACAGCAGTGGGTGCTCGAATGCCTTTAATAGCTTTTAATGTTAACCTTGGAACTAATGATATTGAAATTGCAAAAAAGATAGCAAAAGCTGTTAGAGGTAAAAGTGGTGGATTTAAATATTGCAAAGCACTAGGTTTTGAATTGAAAGAAAGAAATATAGTTCAAGTTTCTATGAACATGGTTGATTATACAAAAACTCCTTTGTACAGAGTTTTTCAAGTTATAGAAAACGAGGCTAATAGGTATGGAGTTAATGTAATAGGAAGTGAAATCGTGGGATTGGTTCCAATGAATGCACTAGCTGACGTAGCGGAATATTTTCTCAAGGTTGAAAATTTCAGCTATGATCAGATATTAGAAAATAGGATATATGGTGATTAAAAATGCAGTATAAAAAAGCGACGATAGTAATAGAAAATATTTCAAATTTAGTAACTTTAAAAGGTCCTAATAGAGCAAGGAGAAGCGATGAAATGTCAGAGGTTGGATTGATTAAGGATGGGATCGTTGCTGTCGAAGATGACAAAATCATTTTTGTGGGTCAAGATCATTTACCTCAAAATATTAGAATAACCTCAGAGACAATAACTATTGATGCCTCTAATAAATTGGTAACGCCAGGTCTAATAGACTCTCATACTCATTTAGTGTACGGAGGATCCCGGGAGCATGAAATTTATAATAAACTTAAAGGAACAAAATACTTAGACATTATGCAAGCAGGTGGAGGAATTTATTATACAGTTGAAATGACCAAAAAAGCCACCTTTGAAGAGTTGTATAAAAAGGCTGAAAGAAGTTTAAATAGAATGATGGAATTTGGCGTTACCACTGTTGAAGCAAAAAGTGGATATGGTTTAGATGATTTTGAAACGGAATTAAAACAATTAAAGGTAATTAAAGAGTTGAATGATAATCATCCGGTAGATATTGTGGCTACATTTTTAGCCGCTCATGCCATTCCTGAAAGGTACAAAAATAATAGTGACACTTTTGTTGAAATTATTATAACTGAAATGATTCCATATGTATCTGAAAAGGGATTAGCTAAATTTTGTGATGTTTTCTGTGAAGAGGGTGTATTTTCTGTTGAGCAAAGTAGGAAGATTCTTACAGCTGCAAAAGACTGGGGTCTAATACCAAAGATTCATGCTGATGAATTAGAACCTTTGGGTGGAGCAGAGCTAGCTGCAGAGATTGGATGTATATCTGCAGATCATCTAGTTGGAGCTAGTGAAAAAGGTTTAAAAATGATGGCCCAAAAGGGAGTTATTGCAACTTTGCTACCTACGACTACATTTTTCTTACAGAGTGAGAAGTATGCAGATGCAAGAAAGATGATCGAGTATGGTATCCCAGTAGTACTTTCTACGGATTACAATCCAGGAAGCTCTCCAACAGAAAACTTACAATTAGTTATGAGTTTTGGTGTTATCAAATTAAAGATGTTGCCTCAGGAAATCATCACATCTGTCACGATAAATGCGGCAACAAGTTTAGGATTGGAAAACAAGATAGGAAGTTTAGAAGAAGGGAAAAATGCAGATATAGTTATATTTGATGTACCCAATCTAGAATATTTAATTTATAATTTTGGAGTAAATCATACAGATACCGTAATAAAAAATGGTGTTGTAGTATATTCAAACAATCAATAATCACTAATTTTTTAAGAATTGTAAATAGAAATCAATCTTTCTATGAGATTTTCATCAAAGGCATATATTCCATTTTCTAATTCGTAAGCTTGATTAAATTTTAAAATGAATTCCAAGGGTTTCCCAACGCATCTTTTTAACTCTTCGATGCCAAAATCTCTTTCAATTGTTTTAGCCATTTTGTATCCTAAAGGATGAATAATTTGATTTTGCATAATAAATTCATAGAGATTTATAGAATCATCTTCATTTATTATTTTTCTTTGCATTTTATCATTGAAATCACTTATATATTTTGCTGTATTTTCTAGTATCTCTGTAATCAAACCTTTGTCAGTCCAACCGAACTCTTCATAAATAGCCCATAAACTTTCGAAGCTACACATATCAGCTATTCCTTCATTCTCTAATGCCCATAAAGTAAGTGTCACATCATTGAAGGCGTTTTTAGAGTATTCTGAAAGGTTTAGATAGTCTTTTAAATAATGATGCATTTCATGAGCAAGTAAAGCAGTAAGTTGAACTTCATTTATTTTTTTTGCAAATGGTAAGTCTAAAAGAACTATATTTTCTTCCACACAAGCGTTGTACATGAATATATAGTAATAAAAATTTAATTCAATATTACCTTCAATTTTTGGCAAATATCTAAGAGCCCTGTTGATATATGTTTTTTTGTCAATGAAATTTATTATTTCTTCTGTATAATTTAGTAGTTTGTCTACATTGCTAATGGCCCAAATTACTGGTTCGATTATATTTTTTCTCAAAGTATCTTTCTCAACACAACCTTCTGAATTTAAATTTAGAATATATGCTTCATAGAAAAGATCAATCCATTCTTTTTTCGTAAGACCAATGTTTGGTCCAAATAAGTTTAATAATTTTTCATAGGATTTTGTATCAAAAAGCCATTTAATATCTGCTTTCTTAAGTATAGTATTTGATTGAAATACTTTAATAAAATCATTAATTCCTTCTATGTTGTGTTTTAGGATTATGTTCATTAACTTTCCCCTTCTTAGATTTTTATTTAGAGCCTCACATTTGGTTACTTTATCCGCACTAAAATCATAGTAAAATATTGCTTTTAATTATACCATAGAAAAGAGAGAAATAATAGTATCTTTATTAAAAAAGTTTCATAGAACTTACTTTGAGTTACCTTGTTTTATCATTTTATTAACTTTAGCATATAATAAATTACGCAATTGTAAGTTATTTTTAATGAACATATAAGTTAAAAATGGTAATATTTGCTTAGTAAATTAGTAAGTTTTTAGTAAACAAAAAAAGAAATACAAGCTTAAATGTAAATATTATTTTAGATATATGCTATAATACTATAAATTGATCAAAAATAAGTAATACAAACAATTTATTTATACTAAAATAAGTTGCAATTTTTTTCATTTTTTAATTCTATATTAATAAATTTTTGGGGCATATTATTAACAGATTGTTTTTAATATGGACTAATCATTACAAGGGAGGTGTTTACTGGTATGAAAAAAGGTTTGGTATTTTTAATGTTAATAACCTTGTTTGTTTCACTGGCTTATGCGTCTTTGGGCTTTAAAATTGGAGTTGTAACAGGTACTGTGTCGCAGGGAGAGGATGAGTACAGAGGAGCAGAAAATGTAATAAAAAAATATGGTTCTGACATTATTCATGTTATTTACCCCGATAACTTTATGCAAGAACAAGAAACCACTATTGCTAGGATAGTTGAACTGGCTTATGACCCTTCAGTTAAAGCAATAGTTATTTGTCAAGCTGTTCCTGGAACAGTTGCAGCAATTAGAAAAGTCAAAGAATTTAGACCTGACATAGTTTTTGTAGCGGGTACTCCCCATGAAGATCCTCCAATTGTAGAAAGAGTTGCAGATGTCTCGTTTAATACTGATGATGAAAGAAGAGGTATAACAATCATAGATCTAGCCCATAAAATGGGAGCTAAGACGTTTATACATTATTCATTCCCCAGGCATTTAAGTATGGAATTAATTGCGAGAAGGAAAGACTTAATGGAACAGAGATGTAAAGAACTTGGAATACAATTTGTTTCAGTTTCTGCACCTGATCCAATGGGAGAACAG
Source organism: Thermotogota bacterium (assembly GCA_029780115.1). Lineage (GTDB taxonomy): Bacteria > Thermotogota > Thermotogae > Petrotogales > Petrotogaceae > Defluviitoga. The sequence goes on along the minus strand of JAKOZG010000001.1, from coordinate 177,957 downwards.
GGAATAACTGGTTCTCAACAATTTATCTTAGAAGATGTTCCGAGGCAGCTTGCAAAATATGGAAAAGATACAGCTTTCTTTTCAACGAATTGTGCTATGCAAGAACCATTGATTACTGCTATTCTAAAGCATGGAGGTATATTTCCAGAACAATGTTGTCCATCACCAACTCATGGTTACCCCGGTGCTCTGGGTATAGCCATTCCCGAAGATAAAAAGGGAGATTTCAACTATATATTAAAGGCAATTAATGAAAAAATAGTTGAAGGAGGCGGAGCTGGTAGATTTGCTACATGGCCTGTACCTACGAATATGCTTTTTGTAGAAGCAGGTGTTGAAGTAGCAATAAAACTAGTAAATGGAGAAATTAAATCTGCTGATATGGATGCAATAAAGGCGGTATTCGACGAAGTTGCTTCCCAGAAAGTTAAGGGTGTTGGAATAACATTTAATAGATTTTCAGATAAGGGAAACTTTTATTTAGTTATTGCAGATTCAGTTATATTTGGGGTTACTGAGTTTTAATTGACTACTAGAATGATTTATAGAAGGATGTCGGCTGTTTGCCGACATCCTTTTGGTAGGAGGAATCAGTATGGAAAAGATCCTTGAAATGAGAAACATATGTAAATCTTACTATGGCAACCAGGTCCTAACAAACGTTAATCTAGATTTGTTTCCTGGAGAAATTCATAGTCTAGTTGGGGAAAATGGTTCAGGTAAATCTACTTTGATGAACATTCTTTTTGGAATGCCTGTTATTCAAAATACCGGAGGCTTTGAAGGAGAAATTATTTTTGAAGGGAAACCAGTGATTATAGACTCTCCCAGGAAGGCTATGGAACTAGGCATAGGCATGGTACACCAGGAATTCATGCTTTTGCCAGGATTCACAATAACAGAAAATATAAAACTAAACAGAGAGATCACTAAAAAAAATTTTTTAAGCAGGATATTTGGAAAGTCACTTGAAACTTTAGATATTCCAAGAATGAGAAAAGATGCTAGAAAAGCTTTGGATACGGTTGGAATGACTACTCTTGATGAATGGATTCCTGTGGCTGGACTACCGGTAGCTTACAAACAGTTTGTGGAAATAGCAAGAGAAATAGATAAAAAAAATCTCAAAATTTTGGTTTTAGATGAGCCGACGGCAGTCCTATCAGAATCTGAAGTGAAAGGTTTTTTAGAAGTGGTTCGTTTCTTATCAAAAGAAGGAATAGCAATTTTATTTATATCTCATAGACTTTCAGAGGTGTTGGAAGTTTCAGACCGAGTAACAATTTTGCGAGATGGATTTGTGGTTGATCATGGTCCAATTTCATCTTTTAACGCTATATCGATTGCTGAAAAAATGGTAGGCAGAAAAGTAGAAATATTAGAGCTACCAAAAAGGGGGAAAAATCTTGATGAGACAGACGTTATCATGTCAATAAATGATCTGCATGTTTTAATGCCAGGAGAAATGGTTAAAGGATTTGATATAGATATCATAAGAGGAGAAATATTGGGTATAGGGGGTTTAGCTGGGCAAGGCAAACTTGGAATCGCTAATGGTATTGCTGGTTTATTTCCATCAAATGGTTCAGTTTACTTTGAGGATGAGCCGTTTCAATTAAATAATCCAGGTTTTGCACTAAATAAAGGCATCGTATATCTTTCTGAAGACCGACGAGGTGTTGGATTGTTACTAGATGAATCGGTAGAAATTAATATAACTGCAACTGCCATTCAAGCCTATGGAGAGTTTATGAAATGGCTTCTATTTTTGAAGATATATGATAAGAAGGCTATAAGGCAGCATGCAATAAAGATGATTAAAGAACTTGATATACGCTGTAAAAGTCCTTCACAACCAGTTAGAAGATTAAGTGGAGGCAATCAACAAAAAGTTTGTCTGGCGAGAGCATTTACTTTGAAGCCTAAAATTCTTTTTGTTTCGGAGCCAACACGTGGAATAGACGTTGGTGCAAAAAAGTTAGTCTTAGATTACCTTGTTAAGATGAATAGGGAAAAAGGAATAACAATTGTCATGACCTCAAGCGAACTTGCAGAATTGAGAAGTATATGTGATCGTATAGCAATAGTCTCAGAGGGAAAGCCTTCAGCTATTCTAAAACCAACTGATTCAGACGCAGAGTTTGGTATGGCAATGGCTGGAAAATTCCAGGAGGTGATAATGGGTGAACGATAGGACTGCACTTCTTAAAAAAATAGATATTCCAACTTTAATAATAGTATTGTTTTTAGTAGGGTTGTTTGTACTAGCATTCATTACGGGCGTTGCTGTACCTCCTCTGATTGGAGATTCTCTTAGAAGGATAGGTATGAATGGTGTGTTAGTATTAGCGATGGTACCTACTATAAGATCTGGAATAGGCCCGAATTTTGGGTTACCTATAGGAATAATTGGAGGATTGTTAGGAGCACTAATTAGTATGCAGCTGGGACTTGTTGGATTTGTTGGATTTTGGGTTGCTATTTTACTTGCTGTCGTATTTTGTTTACCTCTTGGTTTAGGGTACTCTTGGATTTTAGAAAAAGTTCGTGGACAAGAAATGATGGTTGGAACATATTTAGGATATTCAATAGTTGCTTTTATGAGTATTATGTGGCTTTTATTACCATTCTCAAGTCCTGATATGGTGTGGGCAATTGGGGGAAAAGGTCTAAGATATACTTTAACATTAAATGATTATTTTGGTAGCGTATTAAATGATTTTATGAAGATAAAAATAGGTTCTTTTGAGGTACCCACAGGATTACTCCTTTTTTTTGCAGGAACATGTGTGTTGGTTTATTTATTCTTTAAGACACGTATTGGATTAGCAATAGATTTAACAGGACAAAATGAAAAGTACGCTATAAGTTCAGGAGTAAATACAAAAAAGGCTCGCCAAGTTGCTGTAATTTTTTCAACGGTACTTGCTGGAATTGGAATAATAATTTATGCCCAAAGCTATGGTTTTTTGCAGTTGTATAGAGCTCCATTATATATGGCATTTCCAGCAGTAGCTTGTATTTTAATTGGAGGTGCTTCATTAAATAGAGCCACTATCACAAACGTTATAGTAGGGACAACTATTTTTCAAACATTATTGACCATAGCGCTTCCTGTATTAAGTCAAGTTGCTAGAGGAGATATAACAGAGGTATTGAGAATGATAATCAGTAATGGAATGATATTGTATGCTCTCTCCAGGGCTCCCAAGGAGGCTACTTAAATGGTAAAGATTAAAAATATACTTCTTTCAAATATTGTTCCCATAGTGTTTGTTGTTTTATGTGTCTCAGCCATAATAATAGCAGACATACCTATAAATTTTTTGGTAGTAGAAATTATTACTCGAATAACTCGAAATTCATTTTTAGTTCTTTCTTTACTAATTCCTGTAGTAGCAGGCTTAGGGCTGAATTTTGGAATAGTTCTTGGAGCAATGGCCGGACAAGCAGCAATGTTTTTTGCTATTGATTGGGGTATGAGTGGTGTTACAGGATTAATTATTTCTTGTCTTTTAGCTACTGTTATAGCAATCTTATTGGGATTTTTAAGTGGCCTTCTTTTGAATAGAGCTAAAGGTAAGGAAATGATTACTTCTATGATTTTAGGATTTTTTGCTAATGGTGTTTACCAATTATTCTTTTTGTTTTTTATTGGTTCTATAATTCCATTTTCTACCAAAACGATGTTGTTACCAGATGGTGTAGGATTGAGAAATACAGTCGATTTGTGGGGAACATTAGAAGGGGTTTTAAATAATATATGGATTATCAGAATGGGACAATATGGTATGATTAGATTGTATATGGTTCCATTAATTATCATCATTGTACTTTGCCTTTTTATATTTTTTCTTTTTAAAACCAAGCTTGGGCAGGACATGAGAGCAGTAGGACAAGATATGTACTCCTCAGAGGTTGCTGGGATAGATGTTGACAAAGTAAGAATAATTGCAGTAATCTTATCCACCGTTCTTGCAGCTATAGGTCAGATAATATATCTTCAAGATATTGGGACGATAAATACGTATAATAGTCATGAGCAAGTTGGATTGTTTTCAATTGCCGCTCTTTTAGTAGGCGGCGCTACAACTAGAAAAGCTTCTATCTGGAATGCGATTATCGGAGTGATTTTGTTTCACACATTGTTTATTGTAGCTCCTAGTGCAGGGAACAAACTTTTTGGGCAGCCACAGATTGGAGAATATTTTAGAGAATTTATCGCTTATGCAGTTATTGCATTTGCACTAGCAATGCATGGATTGGAAACCAAAAAAAGTATGGCCATACAAAAAGCTAAATGAAATTATCATTAAATAATTCTACTTGCAAAAGATAGTAAAAATACAATTGATTTAATAAAAATTTAAAAATAAATGCTTGACATTTAAAAAAAATTATGGCATAATTATAGTGGAGCAGGGAAATGAGCTCCGATACAGTGGTAACATGTTTTAGTTTAGTGTAGTTCAGTTCTTGTTGATTTTCTGCAGTGTGGTAGTAAGAAGCAACAAGTAGTTGAGGAAGGTGCTTTGTGGTAAGTTTCGAGGTTTGTGAAGTGACGGGTTCCTGTACGTAGGTTGAAAAGGTGTGTTTTTAACGTACAGGAACCCGTATTTATTTGTGGATAGTTCACTCCGCATATATCATTTTTATAGTCATACCTCCATCAACTATATAATTAACTCCTGTAATGAATCCTGCTTTTTCGTTGTCTGCTAAAAATAAACATAAATTGGCAATATCAAGCGGATTTCCCACTCTTCCTGTAGGATGTTGAGAATGATCGATTTCTCGAAGTATTGGTTCAGTCTTTTGGCTTTTTTTCTTCCAATTTGAAGTTTCTATCCATCCGGGACTTATACTTACAACTCTTATGCCAAATTGTGCTAAGCTTATGGCTAGTGAGTGTGTTAAAGCTACAACTCCGCCTTTTGATGCTGAATAAGGTTCTGTATCAGGTTCAGACTGAAAAGCTCTTGTACTAGCAATATTTATAATAATTCCTCCGTTTTCTTTCATGTTTTCTGCACAATATTTTGAACATAGGTAAGGTCCTGAAAGATTAACTTGAATTACTCTGTTCCACTCTTCAAACGTTCTGTCAAAAATACTTTTAGTTGAACTGATAGCGGCATTATTAACGAGAATGTCTATCTTTCCATGTATCTTTATTGTTTGATCAACCATCTTTTTTACGGAATTTTCATCCGCTACGTCTGTGAAAATAAATAGAGCTTCAAAACCTTTTTCTTTAAGTAGTTTTTCTCTTTCTAGTCCTGCTTCTTCATCTATTTCCGCAATAACAGCTTTTATGCCATTTTGACAAAATAATTCGCATATGGCTGCGCCAATTCCTTGACCGCCACCTGTCACAATAGCTACTTTTTCTTGTAGATTATTCATATTTCCACCCCTGCTCAAGTTTTGGTAATCCACGATGTTATATAATAAATATGGAAATAAGTCCAACAATAAAACAATAAATAGAAAAATATTTTAATTTTCCAGCTATTACAGTTTTTTTGACTAACAACAACCCTATTAAACCAAAACCAAAGGCTGCTATTGAACCAAGAATCATACTTGGATTAAAAGAAACTTTTGTAATTTCAAAAATTCCTGCGCCAAAAGTTACTGGAAGGCTCATTAAGAATGAATATTTTACAGCATCTTCTCTTTTCATTTTCATTAAAAGCGCAGCAAATATAGTTGAACCACTTCTTGACAATCCAGGGAATATGGCCACCGCTTGCATAATTCCTATAACTAGAGCATCAAGATAAGATATTTGTTGTATATTTTTTTCACCATTGAAGTAATCAGAGAAAAAAAGTAAAAAACCTGTTATTAATAAAAAAATTCCAACTAAAGATAAGGATGAAAATGCTGATTCAACAGTTGATTCAAGTGTAAAACCTATGATTGCCGCAGGAATAGATGAAATAATTAATTTCAATATTAGAGAAAGTGACTCCTTTTCCCACTTAAAAAGCCCTTTGATTAATTGTAATACCTCTTGCCAAACGAAAATTAATACAGCAAAAAACGTAGCTAAATGAAGTAAAGCAAAGTATGGTACATTTGTATCAATGTTCATAAAATGGGAAAATATAACTAAATGTCCAGAACTCGAAACAGGAAGAAATTCTGTGAGACCTTGAACAACTCCAAGAATTATATTTTTCATTTTTACCCCCTATTTGATAGATTTCAGATTGATTAGTGGTTGAAATAGAATTTTGAATTCTACCTACTTAATTTCTTTAATTATTCTACATGGATTTCCGACAGCAACAACGTTTGCAGGAATATTTTTAGTAACTACACTTCCGGCTCCTATGACAGAATTATCCCCAATTGTAACACCAGGTCCTATAATTGCACCCCCTCCAATCCAGACATTATTTCCAATCGTTATAGGGAAAGCGAGTTCTAGGAAGTTTTTTCTACTAGTAGGATAAGTAGAATGAGTAGCAGAGTATATTTGCACATTTGGACCAATTTGTACATAATCTCCGATTGTGACTTTGTTACAATCAAGAATGATCCCACCAAAGTTCATAAAAAAATAATTCCCTACAGATATATTATAGCCGTAGTCGCAATGGAAAGAAGGTTCTATAAATATATTTTCTCCGATTTTTCCAAATAGTTCTTTCAATATATTTTTTCTATCAGCTAGTTCATCTGGATGAGAATTATTAAATTTCCACACTAATCGTCGAGCTTTTTGTCTGTCGTTAACAAGTTGAGGATCTGAGGCTGTGTAAAATTCTCCGGCTAACATTTTTTCTTTTTCAGTCACTTTATTGTTCCTCCTATATTTTGAGAATTGTATTGGCAAATAAATTTGTTTGGCTTTATGAGTTAATGACCTTGCTATTTACTTATCATTTTATTAATATAGTTCAATGCTAAAATATATCCATCAAAACCAAATCCTGAAATTACTCCACTGCAGCATGCAGCAGTAACAGACCTATGGCGAAAATCTTCTCTTGCTAAAATGTTGGTAAGATGAACTTCAATTTTTGGAACAGTTGCTATTTCAAGTGCATCTCTGATAGCATATGAATAATGGGTGTAGGCACCAGGATTTATGATCAATGCTTTGTAATCTAATCTTTGAATTCTATCAATTATTTCACCTTCTGAATTGGACTGAAAGATCTTTACGTCAAGGCTATTTTTTTCTGCATAATCATTGATTATTTTCTCGAGTTCATCATAACTTACAGTGCCATAGATATCTTTTGGCCTTTTTCCGAGCATGTTGATATTAGGTCCATTAATTATTAAAATCATTCTTTCTCTCCTCTTTTTAGAAATCTTCATTTTCAAATTACTTATCCTTTAGAAAACTGTTAAAAAAGCGCATTAACTAACTCATGATAATCTATATCTTCAATTATAACTTTACCTGGAGCCTTTAAAATAGGTAATTTAATTATATTGGATCCTTCCATTTTCTTGTCGTTACTCAAATAACTTAACAATGCATGTTTTTCAACTTTTATATTTTTAATACTACTGGGAAGAAGTACATCTAGAATGCTAATGATATCATATAATGTCCTATCGTCAATGTGTTTTTTATTTTTTGAGTACATTAATTCTTGATACAACCCCCATCCAACTGACAAGCCATGAGCAATACCTGTTACTGCTTCAAAAGCGTGCCCAAGACTATGTCCTAAATTTAGGTAACTTCTTAAACCAGTATCTTTAAAATCTTGTTGAACAATCCTCAACTTCTCTTCGACAGATCTTTTTATAAACCAAGTTAATGTATCTAAATTTCGATTTAGTAAATCATACAAATGATTTTTAAAAAAAGTATAAAACTCTCCACCTGAGATAAGAGAGATTTTAAAACCTTCTATTAGTCCTTCTCTAAATCTTATATCATCAAGGGATAAAGTTGTTATAGGATCTATAATGACTTCATTTGGTAAATTTATTATGCCAATAACATTTTTGTATTTTTTGAAATCTATCCCGTTTTTTCCACCAATAGCAGCGTCAATTTGCCCTAATAGAGTAGTAGGATAGAAAATGAAATTCATTCCTCTTTTATAAGTCGAACCCACAAAACCTGTAAAATCAGTTATAGTTCCTCCACCAACTCCACAAAGTAGATCCTTTCGTGTGACATTGTTTTCAAGTAAATACTCCCATGCTTTTGTGACATAAACTATATCTTTAACTTCTTCGCCATTTGGGAATACGAGTTTTTTTTCAGTGAAAAATTCTCCGTATAAACTATCAACTTTTTCACTTGTAAATACTATAGCATTTTTTGGTATGTTTTTTAAACTGCCTGCTTCTATATAGATTTTTTGAAATGATGAATCAATGGATAAATTTTTTTTATAATCAACCTTTTGAAGAATTTTAGCAACTGCTTCCCATTCATTTAAGTAAGTAATGTCAACTGATTCAAACATTTCATATAAATTTATTCTTTCATCGTAGATGGTAAATATATTGTCGATATTATTAGATAAAAGTGGTCTATTGTTAGGTGACACTCGCTTTTTTAATTCTTGTGGAGATACTTTTAGGTAAATTGTTGTCTCTTTTTTTAACAATTCTCTATTATCTGGTCTTAAGACTACACCTCCACCGGTAGCAACAACGACAGAGTCAGGTTGCTTTACTAAAGATTTAAGAAGGGAGCTTTCTAGATCTCTAAAATACGATTCTCCATTTTTTTCAAATATTTCTTTAATTGTTTTATTTTCTCTTGCTTCTATTTCTTCATCCATATCCAAATATGGAATTGATAAAACTTTAGAAATCATTTTAGCCAAAGTGCTTTTTCCAGACCCCATCATTCCAACTAAAAAAATTTTCATTTATATTGTATGTAAATTCTTTGTATTATTCAGAAAGATAAAGAATTTACACGCAGACCTCCTTTCAAAATTGGTAAGTTAATTGTTTTTGGAATATTTTGAAAAATATCTTTCTTTAATTAATTCGATATTATCATTTCCGAAACCATCTATAATTTCTTCCATTAAGATTAAGGCTAATGTGCATTCAGTAATAACTGTAGCAGCTGGAAGGATAACAGAATCAGATCTTATGTATGGAGCTTTTACGTTTTCCTTGGTTTCAAGATTAATAGAATCTAGAGGTTTAGCTAAAGTAGAAATTGGTTTAAAATAAGTAGTAACGACAATATTTTCTCCATTAGTGATACCTGCCTCTATTCCTCCAGCATTATTCGAGGTTCTATTTATTTTACCATTCTGAAAGACAAAAGGATCGTGATATTTATTTCCAGGTAAGCTTACATCTTCAAGACCGATAAAAACACCTTTAACAGATGGAATAGACATAAAATATTTTCCAATTTTGGAATCTACTCTGTTAAGAACATTTGCGTAACTTCCAAGTCCTGGTTGAACATTTATAGCAAAAGTTTTTATGCTTCCCCCTAAGGTAGTATCTTGTTTCAAAGCTTTTTCATTTATTTCTTCTATCATTCTTTCTGAAACGTCATCAAAAGGACATTGAACAGGAGATGCATCTCTTTTTTGTATATAAAAATCAAAATTTCTTTGTATCTCCTCAAACATTGAATTTTCAACACAAATGCTTCCGATTGAACTGACAAAACTCATTATTTCAATGTTAAAATGATCTAAAAATTGTTCTGCAATGCTTCCTAATGCAGTAAGAACACATGTCCAACGTGCACTATTTCTTTCAGTATATATGTTTAAATCTGTGAGTCTATATTTACTCCAGCCAGTATAGTCTCCGTGTCCTGGCCTTGGGACATGTCTTTGGTCATTAGTATTTATCGGATTTCCCGCCTTGTTTTCTATTTCTATAACTACAGGTGCGCCAGTAGTGACTCCGTTCCATGTTCCTGCAATTACTTGGACTTGATCGGTTTCTATTTTCATTCTTTCTCCACGTCCGTATCCTAATCGACGTCTTCTAAGATTATCATTTATTTTTTGTTCGTCAATTTTTAAACCTGCCGGAATTTCTTCAATTAATCCGATCATTTTTGTTCCATGGGAATCTCCGGCTATCTTTATTTCCATTAAACAACCTCCTCAACTAATTTAACTTTTTGTTATATGAAAGTCTTGGTTTTATATTTCGGTACATAAGTACTTGTTAGAGAAAGAGAAATATTGTCTTAAATCTACTTATATTTATAAACCTATTTTCGGATATTTATTAACAACTAGGTCTCTGTATCTTTTATAAATTTAAAAACTTACTAAGAAAAATTGCCGTTTACAAACGTATCGTAAAATCTAACTTCATCGTATATGCCCCAAATTTTTAAATTTTCCACTGCTTGATAGTACCAAAAAGTTTTTCCGTCAATTAATTTGATATTGTTTTCCAGAGCTTGCTCTTGAAGAGAAGTGAAATTGTATACAATGTCGTAAATTAGATGAAGATTAGAAAGGTCTTCATTTGAAAAGTTGAAGGACTCTCCAAACATACCAATTGAAGTTGCATTGATGAAAGTTTTAGACCTTTTCAAGGCGTCTTTTAAATTTTCAAAAGATTCTACGGTGATGTCTATTTTTGTTTTAAAAAAATCTTTTAATTTGAAAGCTTTTTCAATTGTTCTGTTTACTAAGATTAAATGTTTTATGCCTAATTTGTAAAGTCCATATATAATTGCTTTACTTGCTCCACCTGCTCCAACTAAAAGAATAGGTAGCTTTAAGTCGGTATCTAACAACGAATTATAAAAACCTTTCCAATCGGTATTGTAACCTTTATTTTGATATATACAATTAACAGCATTGATTTCACGTGCGTCTTCTACTGGGGATATAAATTTAATGATGTCTTCTTTAAATGGGACGGTAACATTGAGTCCATCATAGGAATCAAGATATTTAGTTACTCTTGTATCGAATTTTCTAGGCTCGATGACTATATCGTCGTATTTTGCATTTATGCTTGATAGCTTAAAATATTGGTTAAATACCTTTTTAGACAGACTTTCTTTTTCTGGGTACTGTAGTAACCCAAATCTTCTCATTTTTTCTCCTTCCTTATCTTAATGTATTAAGGGTGTCCAAAAATTGAGGATACGAAATATTTACACAATCAAAATCATTTATGTTTATGGGGTTTTCTGCTATTAAGCCAGCTATGGCTAAAGACATCGCAATCCTATGATCATTATAACTTTCACAAGTACAATTTCCTTTTATTTTTTGTTTTCCAATAATTTCAAATCCATCTTCTCTTTCAAAAATTTCTATCCCCATTTTTGTGAATTCGTTAACTATTGCTTTTATTCTATCGGTTTCCTTGTATCTAAGCTCGTTTGCATCTTTTACCAGGGTTTTTCCATCAGCTTGGGATGCTGCTACAGCGAGGATAGGTATTTCATCTATCAAGGTAGGAATTATATCTCCTTTTATCTCAACACCCTTTAAATTACTGCTTTTTACTAATAAATCACAGACTGGTTCATTATTTAGGTATCTTAAATTAAGAGTTGTGATTTCTGCACCCATCATTTTTAATATCTTAATGGCACCAGACCTTGTAGGATTGATTCCAATATCTTTTATGAGTAGAGTTGAATTTTCCGTTATTAATGCCGTAACTATAAAGAAAGAAGCAGAAGAAATATCGCTAGGTACAAACACTTCTTTTCCCTTTAAATCATCCCCACCATTTATAGTTACAGTAGTACCTTTTTCTTCAATGTTTGCACCAAAATATTTTAACATTCTTTCAGTATGATCTCTTGATTTGTATGGTTCGGTAATTTGTGAGATTCCTTTGGCATGCAATGCATTTAATAGGATAGCAGATTTAACTTGTGCGCTAGCTACAGGAGTTGAGTAAAATATTGGGAAAATATCGTCGGTTCCTAAAATAGTTATAGGTGCATAATTACCTTGCTTTCTTCCAAAAAAAAGACCTCCCATCTTACTTAAAGGATCGATTACGCGTTTCATAGGTCTCTTTTTGAGTGAATCATCTCCGGTGAGAACGCTATAGAAGTTTTGAGCAGCCAAAACTCCCATAATCAACCTTATGGTTGTCCCGGAATTTTTTGCATCAAGGATGTCTTCTGGTTCTTGAAAACTATGTAATCCATTTCCTTCGATAACTACTTCTTTTGCATTCGTTAACTCTATATTAGCACCAATAGCTTTTAAAATATTCAGTGTGGCTAATGTATCTTCTGAACGTAAAAAGTTGGTGATTTTAGTTGTACCATGTGCCAGTGAACCTATGATAAGCGCACGATGAGATATAGATTTATCACCGGGAATGGCTACTTCACCGTTGATGCTTTTTAAAGGTTTGATCTCTGTTTTCATTTTTCTCTCCTTATCTGCTAATCTATTTAATCTATGGAGGATCTAAATTTAGATATATTCTCAAGCTCAATTAATAGTTCATTGTATAAGTCATTTTCTAATTTTATCTTAAATTCTTCAATTTCTTCTTCAAACTTATCTAAGGCATTTATAATGTTATCTTTGTTCAATTTAAAAATTGAAAGCCACATGTTAGGATCACTTTTGGCGATTCTGGTAGTATCTTTAAATCCACTTCCTATAAGTTTTATATAGTCGGGATTGTTTTCTTGAAAGGTTTGTAGAGTTTTTACTAGATAGAAGGCAACCACTTGAGGTAAATGGCTTGTTACTGAGACAATCTCATCATGAGTTTTTGCGTCCATCTCGATAATATGTGTTCCAATTTTTTCAATCAAATTTTTAAAATTTTCAAAATAATTTGAAGAACAGCACTTGGACTTTATTAATATATATGGCTTGCCTTTGAAAAGGTCTTTTTGGGCATAGACTGGCCCTGATTTTTCTGAACCAGCCATAGGATGGCCGCCTATAAAGTTGACGTTTGGATTTTCAAATGATTCCACAGTTTTTATTATCTCAAATTTTGTACTTCCTACATCTGTTATTAGAGTATCTTTGGTGAGGCGTGGGATTATGTTATTTAAAGAGTGGATTACCTCTTCAACAGGCGTAGCTAAGATAATCAAGTCATAAGGTGACACGTCATCGAGATTAGTTTTTTTATCAATGGCGCCTATTTCTAAGGCATCTTCTAGATTTTTATCATTTAAATCGTATCCATGTATTAATTTTACTTCTTTTGTTTCTTTGAGAGCTAACGTAAGCGAACATCCAATTAAGCCACAACCAATTAGTAACACGTTTTTAAAAGGCATTTTATATCCTCCAATTAATAATTTATATAGATAATATTAGTTAATTATTTTGTGTTCAACCTCAGCAAGGGCCCTTACTTGTTTCATTAAGTCACTGAAATGTTGCAAATTTAAAGATTGTTCACCATCGGATAAAGCGTTTTGTGGGTTAGGATGAACTTCAACAATTAGTCCGTCTGCACCTGCTGCAACGGCTGCCTTCGAAAGCGGAATTATGTATCTCCAATTGCCACATGCGTGACTGGGGTCAACTATAATTGGTAAATGACTGTATCTTTTTATTACGGGAATGGCGCTTATATCCAGAGTATTGCGAGTTTCATCCGTAAAGGTCCTTATTCCTCTTTCGCATAGAATCACTTGATAATTCCCTTCAGACATGATGTATTCTGCCGCCATTAAAAATTCTTTGTAAGTAGCGGATAAACCTCGTTTTAGCAAAACTGGTTTATTTATTTTACCAGCTTCTTTTAAAAGCGAAAAGTTCTGCATATTTCGAGCACCTATTTGTAACACATCGGCGTATTTAGCTACTAATTCAACATCTTTTGTATCCATAACCTCTGTAACAATTTTTAGATCAAATTCTTCTCCAATTTCTTTTAAAATTTTAAGTCCCTCTTCTTTTAAACCTTGAAAGGAATATGGAGAAGTTCTAGGTTTATATGCCCCACCCCTTAGGAAATTTACACCTTCTTGTTTTAAGGCTTTTGCAGTTTGAAAAACTTGCTCTCTACTTTCCACAGCACATGGACCAGCTATAACTAAGAAATGATCTTTTCCTATTTTTACCCCCCCTATATCAAAAAATGAAGGTTCAGATCTGAAAGTCCTACTCGCTAATTTAAATGGTTGAGTTATTTCAACAACCCTTTCTACACCCGGAAAAGTTCCAATATTATGTAGAATATAATCTCTATCTCCTTCGCCAACTACTCCGATGATAGTATGCTTGTGTCCTTTATCAGGATGAGCCTTAAATCCCACTTCCTTAACTTTTTGAATTACCCTGTTAATATCTTCTTCCGAAGCACCCTCTTCCATCAAAATTATCATATATTACACCTCCCAAAAGAATTTGTAGATTATCTTGCTAATAACAAAACTTCTAATAAAAAATGGGTGCCTACTTTATAAAGTAGACACCCATTTTGGAATCTTTGTTGTTACGAGGTACGACACAACAAAGGCACCAACGTGGGTGTCTTTCTAAACCAATAATAATAGTAATATTCATTTATTGTTTCAATACAACAGAGTTCTCTTATTTTACTTAACATATGTCGTCCCTCGAATAATTTTTTTAAAATTTTAAATTAAATATATTGTATCAATAAAAAAACTTTTTGTCAACAATATTTTTAAAGATCCTCAAAATTAAAATTTATACATCTTTGTAAAGATATTTAAATAAAAAGGTGCTAAAATGAGTTTAGAATTTGTGTTGTTTAATTATTTGGTATGATTTAAGAGTGGTTCTTATATAGAAGCTACAAATATTTAGACTGAGAAATGAAGGATAATTTTTTCGGAGGTGAAAAAAATGTATTCTACTCTTTGGTTACTTATTCCACCATTGCTACTGGCTTTGTATGCGCAAATAAAGGTAAGTACTGCCTTTAATAAATATTCAAAAATAAAATCTTCAGTTGGAGAACCAGGATATATGTTTGCAAGAAGGTTACTTGATTCTGTTGGGCTGTATGACGTGAGAATTGAAAGGACAAGAGGAATGTTAACTGATCATTATGACCCTACTCAAAAAGTCTTAAGGCTTTCTGATTCTACATATAATAGTTCATCAGTGGCGGCATTAGGTGTAGTTGCGCACGAAGCAGGGCATGCTATTCAACATGCTAAAGGTTACAAACCTTTGGTTTTAAGAAACATAAGTGTTCCTTTAGCTAACATTGGTTCAAACCTATCATGGATTATTTTCTTGGTCGGTTTGATTTTTTCTGCACCATTTTTGGTAAATGCAGGAATATTCTTATTTATTTTTGTGGTTTTATTTTCTATTATAACTTTACCGGTAGAATTTAACGCGAGTAAGAGAGCCGTTAAATTATTGCCTATGATGGGCATGTCTAAAAGCGAAGTTGCTGCTGCTCAAAAGGTATTAAATGCAGCGGCGTTGACTTATGTTGCATCAGCTCTGATGGCAATTGCCCAATTATTAAGAATGGTAGTTCTAGCTGGAGATAGAAGATAAATTAATTGTATTTATATACACTGTTTCTAAAGAATAATCCCTAGTTAATCAAACTTAAAATTAAGATGACTAGGGATTATTATTTTTATTTGCTACAATAAAAATACGACAATATTTGAATTTATCATTTAAATATAGTATAATTAACTACAGGCGCTAGTTAGAATTAAAAGACTTGATTAGATAAAAGTGTATAATGAAACAAAAAAGTTTTGAATAAGGAATCTAAAAGTGAGGAAGAGGAAAAGGTATGGTTTTGAAGAATATATTAGATTTTGACTATGAAGGTTTACAAAATTATTTAACAGAAAACTTTGGTATTGAGAAGTACAGAACTGATCAAATTTGTGATTGGATATATAAAAAGCGTATTTTTAATTTTGATGATATGTCAAATTTATCCAAGGAGACACGGAAAACTTTAAAAGAAAACTTTATTATTTTGTTACCTGATATTGTTCAAAAAGAGATTTCAAAAATTGACGGTACAACAAAATATCTCTTTGAATTAGCTGATGGTAACTTGATAGAGTCAGTATTAATATATTATCCTTCTAGAACTATCGCATGTATTTCAACTCAAGTAGGGTGTCCTCTTAAGTGTAAATTTTGTTCCACCGGGAAAAGTGGTTTTGTAAGGAATTTAACAGTAGGTGAGATTGTTGGACAGTTTTTAGCTATGGAAAAAGATAATAATATTAATATAAATAATTTGGTATACATGGGAATGGGCGAGCCACTTTTAAATTTTGGTAATGTGATTCAAAGCGTGAATATTTTCAATGATCCTAAAATGAAAAAGTTAGGTGCTAGACATATAACTATTTCTACCGTCGGAATTCCAAAAATGATAGAAGAGTTGGCTAATTTGAATAAGGAAATAAGGTTATCTGTTTCCCTTCATGCAACAACAAATCTTCAAAGAGATAAAATAATGCCAATTAATCATGCTTATCCACTTGAAGAGGTAATTCAAGCGTGTAGAATATATCAGGAAAAAACCAACAAAAGAGTCACTTTCGAATATATATTGATTAAAGGATTTAATGATTCTACTGAAGACGCTTTAAGGTTAGTAGATATCTTTAAAGATATGAAAGTAATGGTCAATCTTATTCCTGTAAACCCAAATCCGGCTGGTTTTGAAAAACCATCAAAAAAATTTGTAGACAATTTTTTAGATGTCCTTGTGAAAAAAGGTATAGATGCAGTTGTTAGGGCTGAAAAAGGTAGTGATATTTCAGCTGCATGTGGACAACTACGATTACGAAGACTCTCAGATCTTTCGTAAATGGGTGAAATATGAGTAAAGCAAAAAAAATAATTAAAAATATTTTTCTTCTTTTTTTGGGATTGGTAGCTGCTGGAATTTTTGCGTTTCTTTTTTTATCGGCCTTTGCAAATAGTTCACGGATTGTTGAAATCCCTTATTTGATAGGGGAAGACAAAAACGTTGCTGTAGCTTCTTTAAAGGAATTAAATTTAATCCCAAATTTAATAGGAACCGGTAATAAAGTTTTATATACAGATCCATCTGCTGGTACAAAGGTTAAAGAAGGACATCACGTAATTGTTCAATTAAGAGAACCTGAAACAATGAAGGTGCCGGATTTAATAGGAGTACCAGTCCAGGTAAGTGAACAGTTTTTGTCAGAATATAAAATTACTTATGAAAAAAGGTATGTTGTTACATATTCTGTACAAGAAAATGAAGTTGTTCTTGATATGTTTCCAGAACCCGGGAAAAATTATTCCGGAGAAAAACTCATTTTGTATGTGGGAAAATATGGAGGACAAAATTAATGAACTATAGGAAAGGAATTGTAATAAGATTTCACTCAAACACACTTACAGTCCGAGATTTAGAAACTCATACAAACTTGGAATGCTATATGCCTGGAAAATTCAAGATTCAAAAAATTCGTCCAATTGTAGGAGATTATGTTGAATATTACATTGAAGAAAATAATGAATTTGGGGTTATAAAAAATATTTTACCTAGAAAAAATGAGCTGTATAGACCTAAAGTAGCTAATGTAGATCAAGTTGTTTTGGTGACTTCATTAAAAGATCCCAAGGTTGATTATATAGTAGTAGATAAATTTTTAGTTCTCGTTGAAAAAGAGAAATTAGAAGTTGTTATAGTGGTGAATAAAATCGATCTTTTGATTTCTCCAGAAGAAAAGAAAGAATTAGAAGAATTTATAAATATTTATGAGTCACTTTATCCTGTTATTCCTACCTCAAAGATCACAAAGGAAAACATTGATAGAATTCAAGATGTGTTGAAAGAGAAAGTCACTACCTTAGCAGGATTGTCAGGAGTAGGAAAAACCAGTTTGCTTAATATGTTAGATCCGGATTTAAAACTTAGAGAAGGTGAAGTTTCCCCAAAACTTGGAAGAGGTAGGCATACAACAACTTTTGCTCAATTGTTGCCGTTAAAATTTGGTGGATTTGTTGTAGACACTCCGGGATTTGCTGATCTTGCTCTAATAGGAATAGATAAAAATGAAATTAAACATTATTTTCCTGAATTTATGCCTTTTCAACCGTACTGTGCCTTTTCTGATTGTTCACACATCAGTGAACCTGATTGTGCTGTTAAAATAGCAGTTGAGAACGAAGAAATTTCTTATATGAGATACAAAAACTATTGTGCGATTTATAAAGAAGTGGAACAACAAACAAATCGTTGAAATGAGCAAAACACGATAGAGGTGATGTTCTTGCCTAAAATTTATCCGTCGATTTTGGCTGCAGACTTTGTTTCGTTAGGTACAGAAATCAACAAAATACTAAATGACGCAGATGGCATTCATCTGGATATTATGGATGGGGTATTTGTTCCTAATATAACTTTTGGATTCCCTATTATTGAGTCAATCAGGAATTTTACTAATGTTTATTTAGATGCTCATTTGATGATAGTTGAGCCAGATAGATATTTAGAAAGATTTGCATCGTACGTGAATAGCATTACTGTTCATTATGAAACTGTTGTACATTTACATAGAACAATATTTGAGATTAAAGAATTAGGATGTGATGCTGGAGTATCTCTTAATCCTCACACTCCAGTCTTTTTATTGGAAGAGATATTGCCTTTTTTGGATAAAGTTCTTATTATGTCAGTGAATCCCGGTTTTACCGGTCAAAAATTTATTGAAACCACATTTGCAAAAGTTAAAAAATTACGTGAAATGGCTAATAAGATAAATCCTACTCTTGATATAATGGTTGATGGTGGTGTAAATAAAGAGAATATTAGGGAACTTTCAGTAAATGGAGTAAATACCTTTATAATTGGTGCTAGTATTTTTCATAAAGAAAACCCTTCTGTTGAGATAAAAGAATTAAAAAAGGCGGCGACAGGTATTGATTGAAATATATTTAGCAACATCTAATAAAGAAAAAATAAAAGAAGTCGATAAGATCATTGAAAAATTGAACATCAAGCAAAAAGTGAAACTTTGTAGTATATTTGATGAAATTAAAAGCGAATTTGTGTATGTTGATGAGAATGGAGAAACGTACACAGAAAATTCGGTAATAAAAGCGTGGAGATATGGTAAAATAATAAACAAACCGGTAGTATCTGATGATTCAGGATTGAATATCGTTGCTCTTGATGGCTTTCCAGGTGTTCACTCGTCTAGGTTTATGTTTAATTCACCTTATCGGGTAAGAATGAAGACAATTTTATCGATGATGCAAAACATAGAGGATAGGAAAGCTTATTTTGCTTGTGCTGCAACATATTTCGATATAGAAAATAATATCCTGATTTCTTTGGAAGAAAGAGTTTATGGTACAATAGCCTATGACATAAGAGGAAGCAATGGTTTTGGGTATGATCCTATTTTTATTCCTAAGGGATATAACCAAACTTTTGGAGAGCTTCCTACAGAAATAAAAAATGAGATAAGCCACAGGGGAAAAGCGTTTAATAGATTATTTACGCACCTAATTAGTAGTTCATTAATATAATTTTATGCTTTAAATTAGAGAGAATTGAGGTTAGATATAGATTTTTTGAAAAATATATGATATAATTTCGTTGAAGTTGGTAGATAAAAGGTTTTAATGATTTTTCATCTTTGAAAGGGGGAATGCATGTGAATAAAAAAGAGTTAGTAGATGCTTTAGCCAAGAAGGCTTCTATAACAAAGAAAGACGCTGAAGCTTTTCTAGATGCCTTTATTGAAGTAGTGTCTGAAACATTAAGTAAAGGGGAAGAAGTTAAGTTAGTTGGATTTGGAACTTTTAAAGTACAAGAGAGAGCTGCTAGGAAGGGTGTCAATCCTCAAACAGGTAAACCGATTAAAATTCCTGCAAAGAAAGTACCCAAATTTGTTCCTGGTAAAGAATTAAAAGAAATGGTAAAATGATAAGAAAATAAAAATAGGGCAGTTAACTGCCCTATTTTTAATTAATATAGTCTAAAAAGGAGATTTTTAAATGATTTGGGCAATAGCGGATATACACGGTATGTTTGATCATTTAGTCACTTTATTAAGAAAAATAAATGATAATGATCTTATTATTTTTATAGGTGATTATATAGACAGAGGTCCAGATTCTAAGAAGGTATTAGATTTATTAATGACTTTGAAACAAAATAAAAATTATATTTTTCTCATGGGAAATCATGAAGATATGATGCTCGATTACTTTGAAGGAACACGTAAATATATGGATGGAGTATGGCATTATAATGGTTCGTTTTCTACTCTAAAAAGTTTTAATTATAATGTTGAAAAAGAATATTTAGATTTTATCAGAGACCTTTTGTTATACCATGAGCTAAAAATTCAAGATAAAAAGTATCTATTCGTGCATGCTGGAGTAGATCCAGAAAAATCCTTAATTCAACAAGATAGATTAGATTTATTGTGGATAAGAGACAAATTTCTTTTAATGGATGATAGGTATTATGACTACACTATAATTCACGGTCATACTCCTACGCAATTTATTACTGGAAATGATAAGATATATATAAAAAAAGATAAAAATAATAGAATTATTAGTGTCGATATAGATACAGGTTGTGTATACGACGGGAAATTGACTGCTTTAGGAATAACCGAAGATAATAAATTTGTTATTTACCAAGTATAAATCTCCCTTATTACTTAAAAATTACTTCGTTTCAATTTATTCCCATAAAAGCTTTTAAAATAAAATAATCTTTCTTAGATTCTTCTCATTGGTAATCCTACTTTTTTTGATATAACTAAAAAATGATATAATCTTAACAGAATTATAAAATATTTTGTTAAACAATTAATTTTAAGAGGTGTTAAATGTTAAAGAAATTAAAAAGTTTTGTTGAGTTTACAAACGCGCAATTGCTAAAACAGATCCTAGAAGATGAGGGTATTCACGTGCTCTTAAAATCGTCTTTGGGAATTGGAGAAGAATATTTTGGAGCAGGAATAATGTATGATATCTATATTCCCGAAGAACAATATGAGTTAGCAAACTTGATAATAAAAAAATTTGAGAAAGGAGGAACTATTTTGGTTGAATTAAGAAAAACCCCGCTTTATGAAAAGCATAAGGAGTTAGGGGCAAAAATGGGCGAATTTGCAGGATGGGAACTTCCATTGTGGTACACATCTATTATTGATGAACATAAAGCTGTTAGAGAAAATATTGGTATTTTTGATGTGTCACACATGGGGGAACTTTTTATTGAAGGAAAAGAGGCTGAAGATTTTTTAAATTATCTCATAACGAATAATGTGAGTAAATTGAAGGTAGGAGATGTACTTTATTCTCCAATGTGTAACGAAGAAGGTGGCATAATCGATGATTTGCTAGTATATAAGCTTTCAGAGACTAAATTTATGCTTGTAGTTAACGCTTCGAATACTGACAAAGACTTCAATTGGATTAAAAATAACATGGATGATTTTGATGTTGAAGTTTCAAATAAAAGCGATGAATATTGCTTAATATCTTTTCAAGGTCCGAAAGTTCAACAACAGATTCAAAAATATTTGTATGGAATGAATCTTGAAGAAATTGATTATTTTTCATTTAAAAAAGTTGAGTTAGAAGGTGAAAATGTCATTATTTCAAGGACTGGCTATACTGGGGAAGATGGTTTTGAAATATATTTATCTCCCGTAATTGTCGTTAAAGTTTGGGACAGTTTGTTAGATTTGGCTAAAGAAGTAGGTGGTAAACCCTGTGGTTTAGGTTGTAGGGACACATTAAGGTTTGAGGCTAAATTACTTCTTTATGGAAACGACATTGATGAAAACACTACGCCCTTAGAAGCAAATCTTAAGTGGACGGTTGACCTTAATAAGGATTTTATAGGGAAAGATGCCTTACTTAAACAGATGGAGGAAGGAATAAAAAGAAAGTTAGTAGGAATAGAAATATTTGATAAAATGCCTGTAAGACACGGTAATGAAATCTATAATAACAACGGGAAGATTGGATATGTAACAAGTGGCTTAAAATCTCCAACGCTGAATAAAAACTTGGCTTTAGGTTATGTGGATATTTCTTATTCAAAGATTGGTAGTAAGTTGAGAGTAATCAATAGGAACAAAGAATTACCCGCAGAAGTTGTGAAAACCCCGTTTTATAAAGGTAGTGTTAGAAGCAAAAGTTAGAGATATAAATATAATTGATTTTTTGAAGAGGTGAAAGTAAAAATGATTGATTTTCCTTATTTGCCCCACACTGAAAAAGATATTGAAGATATGATGCATTTTTTGGGTATTAAAGATATCGACGAATTATACCAAGATGTACCAAAGCTTTATGATAAAGAACTCAATCTTCCTACTTCTTTGAGTGAGTTAGAAGTAAAGGAAAGGTTAAACGATTTATCGTCTTGTAATATAAATATTGATGAATTCGGTATTTTAAGAGGAGCGGGTGTTTATAATCATTATATTCCTGCAACAGTTTATTCTATAGCTTCCAATCGAAATTTTCTGACCGCCTATACACCATATCAAGCAGAAGTTTCTCAAGGTACCCTTCAGATACTTTTCGAATTTCAAACTTTAATTTGTGAACTTTCGGGAATGGAAGTGGCGAATTCATCTATGTATGATGGAGCTTCTGCTTTGGCCGAAGCTATTTTGATGGCTAAGAGAATAAACGGTAAAAATAAAGCCCTTGTCTCAAATCTTATTCATCCTGAGTATTATGAAGTAGCTAAAACATATGTAGAAGCTCAGGATATGGAGTTAGAAGAAATAAAGTATAATCAGAAAACTGCTCAATTAGATATTCAAGATTTAAAAAGTAAAATATCAAGTGAAGTTAGTTGTGTAGCAGTTTCTTACCCTAATTTTTTTGGAGTTATAGAAGATTTAAGAGAAATAAGAGAAAATATCCCAGAAAATATTATTTTTATTGTAGTAACTTACCCAATTTCTCTTGGAATTTTAGAATCCCCCGGATATTTTGGAGCAGATATAGTCGTTGGAGAGGGTCAATCATTAGGTAGTTTCACCTCATTTGGCGGACCTGGCTTAGGATTTTTTGCTTCAAAAGAAAAGTTTATTAGAAAGATGCCAGGAAGGATAATAGGTGAGACTGTAGACAAAGAGGGTAAAAGAGGATTTGTAATGGTATTACAAACTAGGGAGCAACACATAAGAAGAGAAAAATCAACCTCAAATATCTGTTCTAATCACGCTCATAATGCTCTTTTAGCTTCGATATATTTGAATGTAATGGGGAAAGAAGGGTTAAAAGAAGTAGCTCTCCAATGTTACCATAAATCTCATTATTTAGCCAACAAATTATTAGAAACGGAAAAATTTGAATTAGTTTTCCAAGGTCCATTTTTTAACGAGTTTGTTATGAAATCTAAAATAGATCCTATATATATGAACAAAAAATTATTAGAACAACACTATTTTGGCCCATTGCCTCTTAAGAGATTTTTTTCAGAAATAGAAAATCAGGTACTTTTTTGTGTGACAGAATTGGTTAAAAAGAGAGAAATGGACTTTTTGTGTTCATTTTTGGAGGGATTGTCATGAAATTAATTTTTGAAAAATCTTCTAAGGGTAGAAAGGCTTATAAACTTCCTAAATTGGATGTTATAGAGTCCAACTTAGATATTCCTGAACATTTAATAAGAAAAGAAGGTCCAAATCTTCCTGAAGTTTATGAAACCGAATTAGTGAGACATTACAATGAATTAGCAAGTTTAAATTATTCTGTTGATAGAGGTTTTTATCCATTGGGCTCTTGTACAATGAAATATAACCCTATTATGAATGAAGAAGTAGCGTCGCTACAGGGATTTAGAATGCTTCATCCTTACCAAGAGGAAGAAACTGTTCAAGGCGCGTTGGAGCTTATGTTCGAACTCCAAAACTTTCTTGTTGAAATAACTGGAATGGATTATATAACTCTACAACCCGCTGCTGGAGCACATGGAGAGCTTACAGGAATGCTTATTATAAGAAAATATTTAAATGATAACGATTTTACCTTCAAAAATGAAGTGATTGTACCAGATTCTGCTCATGGGACCAACCCCGCTTCTGCTGCGATGGCTGGATTCAAAGTAATAGAGGTTAAGTCAAATTCTGAAGGAAGAGTAGATTTAGAAGATTTTAAAAAGTTAGTTAACGAAAACACAGCGGCAATAATGTTGACCAACCCTAACACTTTAGGAATATTTGAAAAAGATATTATAGAAATTTCCGAAATAGCACATAAAAATAATGCATTATTATATTATGATGGTGCGAATTTAAATGCAATTATGGGGAAGAGCAGACCCGGTGATAATGGATTTGATGTCGTTCATTTGAATCTACACAAAACATTTTCCACCCCCCATGGAATGGGGGGACCTGGAAGTGGTCCTATTGCTGTTAAGTCTTATTTGAAAGATTATCTTCCAAAACCTGTAGTTTCAAAAAGAGAAAATGGTGTGTATTACATGGACTATAACATTCCAAAGAGTATTGGAAAAGTTAGAAGTTTTTATGGTAATTTTTTGGTATTAGTGAAAGCATATGCATATATTCTCACAATGGGAAAAGAGGGACTTAAAAAAGCGAGTGAATTAGCAACTTTGAATGCCAATTATTTAAAGGAAAAGCTTTCAGAATTTTTTGAAATAGCTTATCCAGGCGTTTGCAAACATGAATTTGTATTAAGAGGTACTATGCTGAAAAACTACGGGGTAAACACTTTAGATTTTGTGAAAAGACTTTTAGATTATGGGATTCATCCACCAACAGTATATTTTCCTTTAATTGTTGATGAGGCAATGATGATAGAACCAACTGAAACTGAGAGCAAAGAAACCTTGGATTATGTAACAACTGTGTATAAAAAAGTATTAGATGAAGCGAAAAATTCACCTGAGATTTTAAAAGATGCACCCCACAACACTCCAGTAAGAAGACTCGATGAAGTAAAAGCTAATAAAGAGTTGAAAGTTAGATATTTATTTAATAATAAACATGGCTTGGATTAATTCAAGCCATGTTTGTTTTTCTTGCATTCTTCGCAGGTACCATAGAAATTTAATTCAAAATCATCTACTTCATGATTTATGTAATCAGACATTATGTTGTGTATGACTACGTACAAATTTTCATTGTCTGTTTCAGGAACGTTCATGTCTGAAACATTTCCACATTCTTTACAAATGAAATGTACGTGTGGAAATATATTCGGATCGTAATGACTCTTGTTTCCAACTTTAATTTCTTTAACCAACCCAACACTTTCAAAAAGCTTCACTATGTTATATATAGATGTAAATGAGATCCTTTCTCCATTTTCTAAAAGTTTTTGATGAATATCTTCAATTGAAGGGTGATCATCTGAGTTAAAAAGTTCACACGCAATTTTTATCCTATTAGGAGTTAACTTAATCTTTTTACTTTTAAGTATTTTTACTACTTCGTCTTGATTTAATTTCATTTTACCACCTGTTAAAGTTATTACTTAACCTATTTAACTAATAAGTTATTTTTAAATTATTATACCACACTTTAGTTGTTAAGTACTAGTATTTTATAAGGTTCTTAACAGTAGTTTCATAATATTAGTGATATAATTAAGGAGTATTTCATAACTTGAATTTAATCCTAAAATTATCGTAATTGTCTAAAAATACATGCATTGAAATCGATGAAATAATCATAATTTTGATTAATATATTGAAATTTTTTAGGAGGGAATAAAGTGGCTACCATAAAAAAAATTGGTATACTAACCAGTGGAGGGGATGCCCCTGGAATGAATGCAGTTATAAGATCTGTCACCAGATGTGCTGTTACTGAGGGTTTAGAAGTTTATGGTTTTTTAAGGGGATTTGCTGGTATTTTAGATAAAGATTATAGAAAACTTTCTTATTCAGACGTTGGTGGGATAATGGAGAGAGGTGGCACTATTTTAAGGACTTCTCGAGTTCCTGAGTTTAAGCTCCCAGAAGTTAGAAAAACAGCTGGTAATATATTGAAAGAGATGGGTATAGATGCTCTTGTTATAATAGGCGGAGAAGGTAGTTTAACAGGAGGCAATCTTTTAGCGCAGGAACAAGGTATTCCTTTCATTGGCATTCCTGCTTCAATAGATAACGATATAGCTCATACTGACATGAGCATTGGTGTAGATACCTGTTTAAATACTGTTGTCGATGCTATGCAAAAGTTAAAGGATACTGCTTCTTCTCATGAAAGGGCTTTTATAGTCGAAGTCATGGGAAGAACGTCAGGATACATAGCTTTGATGTCAGGATTAGCTATAGGTGCTGAGGCAATAATAATTCCAGAGGTTCCTGTGGATTATGATTCTTTAGCTGAAAAAATGTGGTCTGAGCGTAAAAGAGGTAAAATTAATTCTATAGTGGTTGTTGCAGAAGGCTCAGCTAGTGCCTATACAGTTGCAAGACATTTAGAAAATAGAATTGGTTTTGATACAAGAATATCTATTTTAGGTCATATTCAAAGAGGAGGTTCTCCGACAGCATTTGATAGAATTTTAGCTTCACGAATGGGTTATGAAGCGGTGAAAGCTCTTTTAGAAGGAGACTATAATGTAATGATAGGTTTGAGCAGAAACGACTTAGTTAGAATTTCTATCGATCAAGTGCTTTCAGAAAAAAAATCTATAGATATGACCATCGTTAAGTTAGCGGGGATACTTTCTTAATAATCTCAACAATCAATAAAAGTTTTAGGGGGAAATATTATCATGGATGAAAGTATAAAAAATAAAAAGACACGGGTTGTATGTACAATTGGGCCAGCTACAGATGGTGAGGAACTTCTCAGAGCTTTAGTAGAAAATGGGATGAATGTAGCAAGGCTTAATACCTCGCATGATAGTATGATTCAACATGAAAAAAGGATAGAAACCTTAGTAAAGATTAGAAAAGAAATGAATGTACCTTTGGCTATTTTGCTTGATTTGGAAGGTCCTAAAATTAGAACCGGGAATTTTGAAACCGATGAGTATACTTTGGATGAGGGACAAACATTTATTTTAACCTCTGAAGATATTATGGGTAACAAAGAAAAAGTCAGTATCAATTATAAAGAACTACCAAAGGATGTTAAAAAAGGAGATATTATACTTTTAGACGACGGTAAGATAAAATTAGAAGTAATTAAAACTGATGGTAAAGAAATTACAACTAGAGTTATTGTTGGAGGAATCATTACTCATCGTAGAGGTATAAACGTTCCTGGTGTAGACATTAATCTACCACCTTTAACTCAAAAAGATAAAGAATTTCTTATGAAAGCTATTGATTGGGATATAGAATATGTTGCTCAGTCTTTTGTGAGAAAACCAGAAGATATAACCTCTACAAAGAGGTTTCTCACCGAAATAGGTATTCCTGATCTTCCAGTAATAGCAAAGATAGAAACTCTTCAGGCAGTTGATAATTTGGAACCGATAATAGAAGAGGCTGATGGTGTAATGGTTGCTAGAGGAGATCTTGGCGTTGAAGTTGCTGTAGAGAAAATCCCTTTATTACAAAAGAGAATAATAGAAATTGCTAATGCTATGGCAAAGCCAGTTATTACTGCAACACAAATGTTGGAAAGCATGATTAACAATCCTTTTCCAACAAGAGCAGAAGCTACAGATATTGCTAACGCAATATTAGACGGAACTGATGCAATAATGTTATCTGGAGAAACTGCCATAGGAAAATATCCAATTCAAGCTGTAAAGGTTATGAGTAGCATAGCCTGTGAAACTGAAAAATATCTTGATGCTTATTCGTACAAGTTTGACTATTCGATCTATGGTGGAGGAGACCATGATACAAATGCAATTTCTCAATCAGCCATAAATGTAGCTGATCAATTAGGAATCAAAGTAATTGTAGCAACAACTTATAGTGGATACACTGCTAGAGCATTATCTCGATTTAGAAGAAATATTAAGATTATAGCAGCATCTCCTAGATATAAAACATATAATAGATTAGCTTTAGTATGGGGAGTTACTCCAGTCATAATGCATAAATTTGTAGATACTGATAATATGTTAGAAAATGTTTCTAACATCGTTAAATCAATGGGTTTAGTATTGCCTGGAGAGAGTATAATTGTTACTGCTGGTATTCCTTATGGATTTTCGAGTAAGACTAACTTTCTCAAAATTCATGAAATATAAACAAAAAATTTGAGGTGATATAAGTGGAATTTGCTGTTGAAAATGAATTGACGCCAAAAAAAATTGTTGCAGAATTAGATAAATATATTATAGGACAAACAGAAGCTAAAAAATTAGTAGCAATTGCATTGAGAAATAGAATTAGAAGATTATCCTTAGACGAAGAAATTAGAAAAGATGTGATTCCCAAAAATATTTTAATGATAGGTCCTACTGGAGTAGGTAAAACTGAAATTGCAAGAAGATTGGCTGAAATTGCAAACGCTCCATTCGTAAAAGTTGAAGCTACGAGATTTACTGAAGTTGGTTATGTAGGAAAGAACGTTGAGACTATGGTTAGAGAATTAGTAGATAATTCAATAAACATGGTAAAAAAAGAGATGATGGAAGAAGTTAAAGAAAAGGCACAGAGAGCAGTTGAAGAAAGAATTGTAGAAGCTCTTGTCCCTTCCAAAAAGAAAAAACAGCAAGCATCTTTTACTGATATGTTTCAAGTTTTTACTCAACCTAGTCAATTTGAACGAGATAAAAATGTACGAGAGGAAGATGAAAGTTTATTTAGAAAAAGAGAAGAAGTTCTGCAAAAACTACGGAACAAGGAGTTGGAAGATGTAGAAATTGAAATTGAATTGGAAGAACAAGCAAGCCCTTTATTTGTAGGGTTAGGGCCAGAATTTGAAGATATGGGAATACAATTTGGAGAAATGTTTGAGAGTTTAATGCCAAAGAAAAAGAAGAAAAGACGAATGAAGGTATCTGAGGCGAGACGAATTTTGGAGCCAATCGAAGCAGAACAATTTATTGATCAAGATAGACTTTTTCAAGAAGGATTAGATAGAGCTCAAAACCAAGGGATAGTTTTTATTGATGAGATTGATAAGGTTGTTTCTAAAGGTTCACCTTCAGGTCCAGATGTTTCAAGAGAAGGCGTTCAAAGAGATTTATTACCCATCGTAGAAGGAACTACAGTCCTAACTAAGTATGGCCCTGTTAAAACTGATTATATACTATTTATAGCAGCTGGTGCGTTTAGCGACTCTAAACCATCGGATTTGATTCCAGAATTGCAAGGAAGATTCCCAATCCGCGCCGAACTTTCTCCTCTAACCAAAGAGGATTTCGTCAGAATACTTACTCAACCAAAAAACGCCATTTTAAAACAATACCAATATTTGTTAAAAACTGATGGAGTAGATGTTGTGTTTACTGAGGATGGTATTGATAGGATGGCAGATATTGCCTATGAAGTAAATGAGAAAGTCGAAAATATTGGAGCTAGAAGACTATACACTATAGTAGAAAAAGTACTTGAAGAAATATCTTATGAAGCTCCTGCATCCGGACAATGGGAAGTGAAAGTTGACAAAAATTATGTAGATTTAAGATTAGGAGATATTGTTCTGAATGAAGATCTACGAGAATTTATATTATAATTAATTATTTATATTTTACTTTTTAAAGAACAGAGCCCACTATCAAGCTTTATTAAAGCGAAAGAAACTCTCTTTATGAAAAGTTTCGAATAATAAGGCTTTAGAGTTATAATGAATAGCGGGCTCTTTTATTTTTTATTTATTTTTATATTCATATATTAAATTGGAAGTGAGAACAGATGGCAAATAAAGTAAAAATTATTATTATCATTGGTTGTGGGAAAATGGGTTCTGAATTAGCTTTAAAATTGTGTAAAGATCATAACGTTATTGTAATAGATAAAGATGAAAAGTCTTTTGAAAGACTAACTAAAAACAATTTTGTAGGATTTACAAAAATTTTGGACACTAACGACATGGCTGCATTGATGGATTTAGATTTAGAGAAGGCTGATATGGTTTATATAGTTACTCCAGATGATAACTTAAATTTTATGTTAGCTTATGGAATAAAAAAACTAAATAAAGATATAAATGTTGCTGCAAGAGTAAATGACCCAGCAAAAAAGACTATCTTTACAAAGGCTAATATAGATTTTTTTTGTCCAATTGAAGATTCGGTAAAAAATCTTGTTAAACAAATAGAGGAGAAATAAGAATGAGTAGAACATTTTATATAATTGAAGGATCTGGATTAGCTTATTCCCTAGCTAAAAAATTGTTGTTATTAGGAAATAGAGTTTTTTATGTAAGCGATAAAAAATCTAATCTTGAAATTTTGGATGGACTGAAAATAAATTTTTCTTCTTTAGAACTTATCCATCAGGATCCTACGGATATTTGTTGGATAGAAAATTTAGATTTAGATAGAAAAGTTGAAGCAATGATAATCATATCTGAAGATGATGCTTTGAATTTCGTTGTGTCATGGTTATTAAAGCAATTTTTTAAAGAAATTAAAGTTATTGCTTTAGTTAATTCACCTGAAGATGAAATTATGTTTCAATCTATTGAAGTTGAAACAATAGTACCAATCAGATGGATGGAAAAGCTCATTGAATCATCACTAATTTATGAAGATGTGACAGATTTTTTTAACCCATATGTAGATAAGCTATCCATTTTAGAAATATCTATTGAATCTAAAGATAAAGCAAATTGCAAGAAATTGAAAGATGTCAATTTGCCACAAAATTCCATAATAGGAGTTTTAATACGAAAAAATGGTGAAATTTTGGTACCACATGGAGAAACTGTTATCCTTTCAGGAGATAAACTTATTGTTTTGTCACTTAAAGATAAAGTTGATGAAGTAGTAAATGCTTTAAAATAGAAGGTGGAATTGTGTCTTCATATCGTAACTTTCTTATCTTGAGGTATAAATTAATTTTTAGAAATACAGGAAACAGCACAATTGGATTAGCGATACTAATATTTATTATTTCTTTTATAGCTTTAGTAGATGGTTATCAAATATTTTTGGCTTTTTTTAGCACAGCTATTTTAACCTTTTTGATTGGGGAATTTTTTCGAATAATTAGTAGAGGAGAAAGGAAGAAAGAATTAAATCTTCAAGATGCTACCGTTACTGTTTTCTTGGTATGGACTCTTGCAATATTTTTGTCTTCTCTTCCTTTTATTTTTGCTGGGTTTTTAAATTTTACTCAAGCTATTTTTGAATCCACAAGCGGGTGGACAGGAACTGGCCTTACTATGTTTTCAGAAGTTGAAAATTTACCTAGGGCAATTTTATTATGGAGGTCTATTACACAGTATGTGGGTGGAGCAGGTTTTGCTACCATTACTGTTATTATAGCGGGTTCTGTAGGGGCAGGAATATATCAAGCGGAAGGCCGAACGGATAATTTGGTTCCCAATTTGAGAGAATCAGCTAAAATTATTCTGAGAATATATCTATCTTGGGCGATTATAGGAATTATACTTTTAATGACTATAGGCAAACTTTCTTTTTTTGATGCATTGAATCATTCTCTTACTGCCTTAGCAACAGGTGGTTTTTCAACCAAAAATTTGAGTATAGGTTCATATAGTAGTTTGAGCGTGCATATAATAATAATGTTACTGATGATAATGGGTGCTACAGGATTTGGCGTACATTATGCTGCTCTTTTGATGTTTAAGAATTTTTTCAGATATAGAAAAGAATTAAAAAAAGGTGAAATTACAAAGTTCGAATTTAAAGAGAAGATTCGTTCAGAGCCTTTTCTAAAAAATCCCGAACCTAAAGTGATGTTTATTATTTTAACCATTTTTTCTATTTTGCTTTTTCTGTTTTCTCTTCTAGAAATCTATGGTGTTAAAGATGGAATAATAAACTCGATATTTCAGAGTATTTCTTCACTTACAGGTACTGGTTTTTCTACAGTATCCTTTACTAAATGGAATTCTTTCTGTCTTCTTCTCATTACACTGTTAATGATCTTTGGGGGGATGATGGATTCAACTTCCAGTGGCTTAAAATTATTTAGAATATACATTGCTTTTGAACTAGTGTTCAATCAAATAAAATCTTTTTTCAAACCAAGTGGAACTACTTTTTATTTAGAAGTTTATAAAGGTATTTCTCGAAAAAAGATAGATTTAGATGCAATAAAAAATGTTGTTGTAGTAACTACTGCATATTTTGTTACTTATTTTGTAGGAGTATTTATTTTGCTCGGGTATGGATATGCCTTACCTGATGTATTGTTTGAATTTGCTTCGACCCTGTCAAATGTTGGATTGTCTATTGGAATAACTAGCGCTCAAGCACCATTAGGGGTTATATGGACTCAAATTATTGCAATGTATTTAGGAAGACTAGAATTTTTTGTTATAATCAATTCATTTATTAAGATTTTAAGAGATTTAAAAGAAATAGTAGCCCCTTGATGATTTACATAATACTTGAACGATAAATTAGTTTTTCATATGAAAAACTAATTTAAGAAAAAAGATTTTCCTGAGTTTGACAGTTAAAGGGAGAAAATTAGGAAAATGAAAAATCAGAATGTCGTTTTGAGGGATGATAATGCCATTTTTCAGCAAAAATTTTTTCATCACTAGACGTTATTCTCAGATAAATAATTCTCGTTTTGAACTTCATACTTATTTTTTGATGTAATGTATATAAGATTACGAAGACAAGTGATTTTTATTATTCTTGGAATTGTTAAAAATAGCTAGGGGAAAAATACTAATGCTAATCTAGGTAGAGTTGATATGGTCAGGGCAGATTTGTAAATGTCAAACTCAGGAGTTTTATTTAATTGAAATGTCTAATACCAAAAAGTTACCTTTTTCATTTCAAAGATTTTTATAAAGGGCATTTACCTTTCAGAATTCGCTTTGACGTTTATATGTTTTTAATTTTTTCCTAAAAAGGTAAATTCTTTAACTTAAACTAGATTAAAATGAAATAGAATCAGAGTTTAATAAAGTTTATTTTGCATAGCCAACCAATTTAAGATCGCAATTTCTTGACCATCTATTTCTGCAGTAGCTTCATTGTTATATACATATATCCATGAGTAATGTCCGTTATACTCGTATGGATTTCCCTTTTCATCTCGATATCTTCCGGAGGTGTCTATTACCCTTTTGAGATAAGTGAGATGTACATTTTTTGCGCCTTCTTTAATCAGTTTGTCATAAGTAGGTAGAGTAAAAATTGGTGCGGGGAGTGTAGAGTCTGTTGCAGCAGTAACAAACCATATATTCTGATTTTTTAGTTTTTCGATATCCTTATCTGTTAAATATGGATGATAGAATCCTTCACAAACAGGAAAGGCAGCTGCAAAATAATCAGGATAATCAAGTATCATTCGCATTGTCATAAAACCACCGGCAGAACATCCACCAATATAAATACGATTTGTGTCTATACCGGGATTCGCTTGAACAAATTTATCAATTAAATTTTTTAAAGCTTTTGTGTATTTAGACACGGAAGGTATAGGAGGTATATTTGATGGGATTTCAATATTATAATCATATTCTTCTGCTCCTGGGTCCATCCATACTGTAGGTGTTTGAGGTACTAAAACGTAAGCTCCTCCAAAAATTTTTTGAACTTCTTCTGAAGCAAAATTAACTGATTTATTGGCTGCTAAAGGTATAGTTGGATCTTTTCCTCCTTCTCCTGCACCATGTAGCCAGATAATTAGAGGGCTCTTACTTGCAGTCTTTATCTCTGGTTCATATGCTGCGTAAGTAAGCGTAATATCGCCATTTCTTTCATCTCTATAGAACTCTGATCCAAAAGTGAATTTGTCAATTTGTGGTCTGAATGTTTTGTTTAAAGTGGTAGAAACTATTCCATTTATTTTTTCTTCGGCAGCAGTTATCTCTTTTACTTGTTTGATTGTATATTCTTCTTCGGCCCAATTATTACCTCCGATCCCACTGATATAATTTAATGGGGAGCAGATACTCAAACCAGGACGAGTTTCCATCACTATAGCTATGTAATTTCCTTCTTTAACCTTATTTCCCATCTCATCAGAAACGTAAGCATCTGTTACTTTTCTTTGTCCTTCCTCCAAAAATAGACTTTTTAATCTTTTATCGTAACGTTTGACATAAACCTCAAATGTACTCCAGTTTACGTCTGCTGAGCTCAAGATTTTTTCTACATTAACTACAACTTTTGTTGTACCAGTTCCCCAATCAAATACCTCTTGTACTTTATTGTAATAGTATACTTCCTGAGCTCCTAATGTAACAAATAAACCTAGTAACATGATAAACATAATTATAAAAGTTTTTTTCTTAAATTTGTTTTTCATTCAACCCACCTCTTTTTCTTTATTTTTAATAACTTAAGCTCTTTATGAACAACTTGGATCTTTTAAATATAGCCGATAATAACTGTGTTTTAATTTTTGCAATCACCTCCTTTTAAATATAATTTTTACAACAATTTATTTCCTCCTCGTATACTCGTATAATAGAAATAGGGTAACATCAATTTCAAAGGCACAAAAAAAACTAATTCTTTTTTTATGTTGAGTTAACTACTTACCAACACAAAAGAGTTATTGTATTAACGTACGTAAGTTGGATCATCTCATTTTTGAATTGATAGCCAAAAATCGGCTCTATTGTGATAGTAAATCTTAATAAAAAAAGAAATTGAACAAAACTTTAAAAAATGATCGATATTTATTAATGCCGAAATTACTATTCTAAATATATTATTTCTTTAATCTTATATTTTTAATTATTAAGTACTTTATACGCAAAAAGTATTACAAATTTAAAGACTTTTTTATTAAATTGTTAAACAATTATACCA
Source organism: Thermotogota bacterium (assembly GCA_029780115.1). Lineage (GTDB taxonomy): Bacteria > Thermotogota > Thermotogae > Petrotogales > Petrotogaceae > Defluviitoga. The sequence continues at coordinate 143,218 of JAKOZG010000001.1, read as the reverse complement.
AAATTTGTTCAATTCACTATTAATTTAATATTTTGTTTATTTAAATGTCAAATTTGAATGATTATAACTTTAAAAAATTTGTTTAAATTGTTGATTCTTGATATATATATATATGTATGTAAATTGTAAAATACAAAAGTAGTAATAGTTGCACATAAAAATCTACAAAATTGCACATGAAAAGGGATCCTTCTATTGAGAAAAATCAGAAAGAAGAGGAGGATACCAGATGAAAGTTTTAATCAAGCAGCTAGAAATAAAAAGGTGATAGGAATGAAGCCATACTATTCAGAATTAGCAAGGATTACGAGGTTGATAGAAGAACGGTTAAGAAACATTACAAAGGTTATGAAGGCAACCTGATTTTATTAGGATTAGCGTTTCTGTACAAAACAGCTTTTTTCACAGCATTCATAAAATCTTTGATTTGCTAGAATGCCCTATTTGAGTAGAAACAATCGTTTTATCAAAAGTGTCAATGATATCAAGTAGAGGGACAAAACCTTCATGTTTAGTTGGAATGAATTTGTTATTTGCTACCCAGAATGCGTTAGGAGAATTTATTTCATGGTTATTTGGTCTTCTATTTGAATGTTCGAAATGATCTTTGTAAGGTCTAGTAAAACCGAGTTCTTTTCTCATTCTATAAATCTTTTTGTGATTAACAATTATTCCAAATTGATCCTTAAAAATAATAGATAAATTCTTGCCTCCAAAAGACTTAAAGTGAAAAGCAGGGTCGTTTGGATTATTATTAGCATAAATAGAAGTTATAATTTCTTTAATAAAGTCATCATCTGTTTTTTCACCAGAAACAGTATAAGAGTATCCTTTAAATCTTTTGCTTTGAGGTTTAGTTTTGATATCACCAACAGTAAAGAACAACCTTCATTTTCCTCTAGTTCCTATACGTGGTGATTATGAAATGATTATTTTCGGTTATTTAAATTATCCTTTAACTGATCCTGCTAATAAACCTCTAACAAAATATCTGCCTAAAATAATATATACTATCAATGTTGGAAGTGCAGCTAATAATGCACCTGCCATTTGTACATTCCATTGGACAACTTGGCTTCCAGCTAAGTTAACCAATGCAACAGTAATTGGTTGTTTAGTAGGATCACTTGTAATTGTTACTGCAAATAAGAATTCGTTCCATATATTTGTAAATTGCCATATTATTACTACAACAAATCCTGGAATAGAAATTGGAAGCAGTATTTTTGTATATGATTGCCATACATTTGCCCCATCTACCGAAGCGGCTTCTATTAGTTCATCTGGGATTTCTTCATAGTAGTTTTTAAACATTAACGTAGTTATAGGAATTCCATAAATAACGTGCGTTATAATTAACGCAGGAATTGTACCGTATAATCCGGTTTTTTGAAAGAATTGTATTAATGGAAACAATACACTTTGGTATGGAATGAACATTCCAAACAAAATTAAGGCAAATAAAAAATTTGAATACCTAAATTTAAGTTTTGATAAAGCAAAACCATTTATTGAACCAATCATTGCTGAAATTAAAGTAGCTGGAATTGTTAGATAGAAACTATTTTTTAGATTTGGTTGAAGTTTCCTGTAGGCAGTTTTAAAGCCTTGTAGAGACGGTTTTTTTGGTAAATTCCACATCGTAGCTATAGATACTTCTTCAAAAGGTTTAAAAGATGTACTTAAAGTAACATAAAACGGAAGAATATAAAATATAGTGAAAATAATTAGAATAATATAATACACAATTGTTGAGGTTTTGCTAGCTTTTTCGGCCATTATTTAGACCCCCTAAAAGAATAATATAGATAAGGAATTATTACTACAGCAACCATAAGTAGCATAATTATGGCAATAGCAGACGCAGTAGCGTATCTGTTGGACCTAAACATTTGCTCGAACATATAGATAGCGGGCATGTCTGTGACGTTGTTAGGGCCGCTTCCTGTCATAGCATATATTAAGTCAAATATTTTTAGTGACATATGTCCAATAACAATCATCGCACTTAGTGTTATAGGCCTTAACATAGGCATCTTTATCTTCCAAAAGATTTGAGTTCCTGTAGCTCCGTCTACCTGAGACGCTTCAATTAATTCTTCAGGAATAGCTCTTAATCCTGCTAAGTACATCGCCATAACGTATCCCGACATTTGCCACACTGCGGCTATAATTACTGGAATAAGGGCTAAATTAAACTTCCCAATCGATTTAGTACTTGTATACCACATCCATTGAAATTTTGATAATCCCAACTTTTGAAATAATAGATTAATTCCTTGTGGATCAGAGGGAAGGTTACCAGGAGCAAATATCCATCCCCATACCGTTCCTGTCACTACATACGAAATAGCCATTGGAAATAAAAATAAATTTTGAAAAAAGTTAGAACCTTTTAATTTTTTATCAATAATATTGGCAAGAAATAATCCAATACCAACGCATCCGGCTAGAAAAAATAAGGTAAAAAATAAGGTGTTCCACAAATCTGTTTGGAATCTCGGATCTTTGAAAAGTCTTTGATAATTTCTTAATCCTACAAATTGATATTCTCCTTTAACCAAAGCAGAAAAACTGTTCCAATTAGAGGTAGAAGTCCTTACAGTTAGAAATATAAAGTAATATACAAATATGCCAATAAAGATTAACGAGGGTAGAATTATAAAAAATCCTGCTCTTGCTTTCTTTTTTTGAACAGACATTTATATCTCTCCTTCTTTGATTTTTAAAAAGACTCGGTTCATTTGAACCGAGTCTACAATTAATATCTTTGAGCAAGATTATTTTGTTACCAAACCTACATCTTCAGCTGCCCATAAGATCATTTGTTTTGCTTGAGAAATGTTTTTTGTAGTAACAAGTGCGTTAACAGCATCATTGAATGAAGTTACAAAAGCTTCTGGTGCTGCAGAACCATGAACTATCGACGGACTGATTGCTAAGATTCTGAAATCTTCAGCGGTTTCTATTAGATATGGATCATCTCCAGGATCTGCATCGATTCTTCCAGGAATGGATCCTTTAATAGGATTAAATATTTCTTGTGCTCTTACTGAAGCTAAGTATTCTAAGAATATAATGGCGTTATTTCTGTGAGGAGCATTTTTAGGTAATCCAAATGTGTCTGATATTAGTACAAAAACTGCTTGAGTCCCTGGCAGTTCGAACCAGCCAAAGTCTTCTCCTGGTACCCATCCTAAGGTTTTGAAGTATCCTTCTGCCCAGTCGCCCATCAAATTGAAAACTGCTTTGTCATCGTAAAGAAGTCTAGCAGCTTCTTGCCAAGCTAAGGCAGCGTGGTCAACATTTACGTAATTCATTAGTTGTACCATCTTTTCTAAAGCACTATCTAACCTTTTATCGTTGAAGGATAGTTCTCCGTTGAATAAGGCATTGTAATTGACTGCTCCAAATTCTGCAACCATAAGATTTTCTACAATTTGCCCTGCTTCCCATTTCTCTTTGTCTCCCATAGCTAAAGGTATGTATCCTGCAGCCTTTGCCTTCTCTAAAGCATCTATGAATTCTTTCCATGTCTCTGGTTCTTTGGTTAAACCAATTTCCTTGAAAAGCTTTTTGTTGTAAAAGATAACATTGCTTCTATGAACAGTTAAAGGAATTGAATAAACTTCACCTTCATAACTTACTATATCTATTAATCCAGCAGGGAATTTGTCGTATACGTCCCAAAGTTTCAGGTAATCAGTTAGAGGTTCCATAAGTCCAGGTATTACATATGTATCAGTTAATTCCCATCCAGCATGAACCTGAAATGTATCAGGTGGGTTACCACCAAGCATTCTTGTCTTTAAAACAGCTTTTGCATTTGTTCCAGCACCACCAGCTACAGTAGCGTTTATGACTTTTATGTTTGGATATAATTGTTCAAAATCGGCTATCGTAGCCAAAAGTGCTTCTTCTTCTCCACCACCAGTCCACCAGCTAAATATTTCTACTACTCCACTTTGTGAAAATACAGTCATAACACTAACTAAACTTAATAAAATTAATACAAACCACTTTTTCATACTTTCTTACCTCCTTTTTGAGTATTAATAAACGCTTTAAAAATTCCAAAAACTGTGTTCGATCCAATGTTATTGCAGCATGTACGATTTAGCTAAAACCTCCTCACCTCAAAATGTTTTCCGATCAAAATTCTATTTAACATACTTCATCATTCCAAGGAAGTAGGAAAATAAGTTTTGTCTTACAAACTTTAATTTTTAAATCTCTTATATAATCTTCTTTTCCGATTTTTGAAGTGTGTAGGAATTTTCATTATACAGTTACTTTAAAATTAAGAAGATAGCTATAAAAAAGTTTGGGCATTGGTAATCATCTCATTTTGAAGAGGTGTCTTTGAGTAAAAACTGATATGGCGACGATACAATTTGTTCGATAGCAATAGAAGCTGCTCCAGCTAAAATTGCACTTTCTTTCTTTGTAGCAACTAGAATTTTAGGTAGTTCATTTGCAAAAGTATATTCTCCGACGATTCTTTTTATTTCTCTAATTAAGTGGTATCCTCCATTTAAAATTCTTCCTCCAATTATAACGGCTTCAGGACTTAAGGTGTTAACTAAATTTACAATTCCTATTGCAAAAGCTTGATTTATTTCACAAAGCGTATTATGAATCTCCGGATCTGTTTTAGAAAGTTTGAGCAATTCTTCAATAGGAAGCTTATATTTTTCAGTTAATTTATATAAGCCGCCCTCACTTTCTAATTGAACGAAGTCTTTTGAAAAGATGGTATGACCTATTTCGCCTGCAGAATTAAAGGCCCCTCTGTACAACTGTCCATTGATGATTATTCCAGCTCCTATTCCTGCATCTCCTACAACAAAAACATAGTTCTGATAATTTTTTCCATGGCCAAACCATTTTTCACCTAATACTGCACCGTTAGCATCATTTTCTAGCCATACAGGAATTTTATAGTGTTTTTCGATTTGCTTACAAAGTGGATAGTTTTTAAGCAACGGAAAAGGATGAACAGATTCCAGCACTTTTTTTTCGCTATCTACTATTCCTGGCATTACGACACCTATACCTTTTATTTTATCAGTATCAAATTCGAAGTTTGAAATTGTTTCATCAACAACTTTGTATATATTTTCTAAAATATCAGTAGGTTTTGCGTAAGAGTTTATCTCCTTTTCAGAAAATGAAATATTTTTTCCACTAAGATTGTAAATCCCCGTTCTAATAATATTTACACCAAACTCAATTCCTATTGCGTAAAAAGCATCATCATTTATTTTTATTAGTTTTCTCTTTCTTCCAACATTTCCATCTATCGTTCCAATTTCTTCAATCAAATTAACTTCTAGGAATTCATTTATTATATTTGTTATAGTAGCTCTTGTTAATCCTGTTATATTCGCTAGTTCTGTTCTTGTAGTGGTCCCAAGCGAATTCAAAATTTCAATTACCATAGTTCTATTTTGTTCTTTAACAAGTTCAAGATTATAGGTATTATTTGGCATGTTATCCATCCTTTATCATTAATTGTATTAAGTTATTCAATTAAAATTAAAATATAAATTTCTAAAAAAGTCAAACTCAGTTGCGATTGTTTAAAGCTAATTAAATTTATCTGTATGAGATTATCAACCAAAAAGTTCAAAAATCTTAATTTTTTAATTTATTTAACAAACAAAAATTAAACTATTAGGTTTTTATAAGATCATTAATACTTGAACGATAATTTTGTTTATCATAAACAAAATCTATAAATAATTACTAAATTATGTTTTTGATTTTAAGACAATTTGTTTAAGCTTTCAATTACTGAAAAAATAAAATATTTACAATGCTAAAAAGATTTAGGTTAATAATAAGTGAAAGAATAAAGATATAAATAGAATAACAATGGTTTCATGTTTACAAGTTTGATTATAAAAATAAGAAAGTAAGAAAATAGGCGTTAATGTTATTTTTTATTTTCTTGTTCTTCTCTAACTATGTAAAGTATTTCTCTTCCTATTTCTATATAAACGAGTTCTTCACATAAATTGGTGGCATGGTCAGCGATTCTTTCAATATCTCTTGCTAACAGGATGTAAGGAACTACTAGTTCTTGACTAAAATCTGGGTCAGATAGTCTGTTTATAGCTCTTTTTCTAACTTCAATTTCTAATGCATCAACTATGTCGTCTCTCTTCCATATCTCGATTGCAGAGTCTACGTCACGCTCTTCAAACGCTTTATAAGCTCCTTTTATCATGTCAACAGCTACATTCAACATTTGTTTTAATTCTTTTGTTTCTAAGATTTCATTTATATCGTAATTTTCGTATTGCTGGGTTTTTTCAGCAATATTACAAGATAAATCCCCAATTCTCTCTAGATCATTAGCTAATTTAATCATAGTGATAGCATACCTTAAATCTTTTCCCATAGGTCTAAATCTCGCCAGAATTTGATAAACAGATTCTTCAATTTGACGATTTAGTTCGTCTATTTCTTCATCTGATGCTATGATTTTTTGAGCCAATACTAAATCTTTGTTTTTTAATGAAGAAATTGAATCTTCAAGCATCTTCAAAACTTCAGATAAAAGTTTGGACAATGTACCTTTCAATTGAGTTAGTTCAATTTCAAACCTCGTAAGATCCATTAAATTCACCTTCTTATATTTTATTTTTTTTATTTAAGCTCAATTTTGTTGAATAAACTTCAAATTAACTTATTTTGCCATTTAAATAGTCTTCTGTAAGTTGTTTTTTAGGACTTCTTACCATAATTCTTGTTGGGCCCCATTCAATTAATTCCCCCTGATACATAAAATACATGTAGTCAGAGATTCTTGTAGCTTGGGCTAAGTTATGTGTTACTATTATTATCGTATACTCTTCTGATAAATGTTCAATTAAATTTTCTATTTTTTGGGTAGCTATAGGATCTAAAGCTGAGGTAGGTTCGTCTAACAACAAAATTTCGGGATCTACAGCTAGAGCTCTTGCTATACAAAGTCTTTGTTGTTGTCCTCCAGATAGTTCTCTTGCAGGTTTATCTAATTCATCTTTTACTTCGTCCCAAAGAGCTGCTCTTTTTAATGCTAGCTTTACAATTTCATCTCTTTTTCTTTTATCCTTGATACCATGGATTTTCAATCCGAATGCTACATTATCATATATGGACATAGGAAAAGGCACTGGTTTTTGAAATACCATCCCAATTTTTTTCCTCAAAAGTGTTAAATCAACGTCTTTATCGTAAATATTTTTTCCCTCAAAAATAATTTCTCCTGAAGTTTTGTAATCTGAAATTTCGTCGTTAATTCTGTTAATACTTCTAAGTAACGTGGTTTTCCCGCAACCAGAGGGACCAATTATTGCACTTATTTTATTTTTATATATATCCATATTAATGTTTTTTAATATTTGTTTTTGTCCATACCATCCATCGAAGTCTCTTATGTTCAATATTGTTTGTTCTCTTATAGCAGTTAGGTTAAACATTTTTTTCCTCCTTTCTCAATTGGAATGCAATCAGATATATTACTAAGACAAGTATTAATAAAAAAGAAGATGTGGCTTTTGCCATCCATTGTGCATCGGCTCCATATGACATTGTAATAAAATAAATATGAGTTGGTAAAGTCATAACTGGGTCTAACAGAGATTTTGGTAATTTTGTAGAGTAAAAAACTGCACCAGTTAATAAAACTGGAGCTGTTTCACCAATAACTCTGCCGGCGCCAATTAATATTGCAGTTATTATTCTATTTTTTCCAGCAGGTATCAATATTTTAAAAATAGTTTCAGTTTTTTTTGCTCCAAGGGCGTAAGCAGACTCTCTTAGTTCCCTTGGGAGAGCGGCTAAAGCTTCTCTTACTGAAGAAGCAATTACTGGAAGGGTCATAATTGTTAGAGTCAAGCTTCCACTTAATATGGATGTTCCAAATCCCAAAGTGATGGAAAATAATGCTAAGCCAAACAGTCCGTAAACTATAGAAGGAACTCCTGAAAGAGAAGTCACTGAAATATCTATGATCTTACCAATAAAAGATTTTGAACCATATTCAGATAAAAAGACACCTGTCAATAAACCTAAAGGAATGGAAAAAAGTAATATTAATGAAATCATTATTAAACTGCCTAATATGGCTGGACCTATTCCACCTTGGGTCATTGCTTTTTTAGGATATTCAATAAAAAATGACGGTTTAAAATATCGCACGCCGTCGGCGATTACTATAAAAATTATTAAGACGACGACAAGAAAAGTCATATAACTTATTATTCTAAAAATTAAGGAGACAATAAAATCAACGTTTATTTTTTTCTTCATTCTGCTTTACCCCCTATTACCGTTTTTGATATTAAAGTAAGAATAAAAGAAATTGTTAATAAAATTAAACCCGCAGTAAAAAGAGCCGAATAGTGCAAACTTCCAACTGAAACTTCGCCCATTTCGCTAGCGATAGCAGCTGTTAAAGGTCTAACAGGGTCGAATAGTGATTTTGGTATGATAGCAGCTCCACCAGATACCATCAAAACTACGATTGTTTCACCTATTACCCTATTTACAGTTAAAATAACTGAGTTTAGAATACCAGATGACGCAGCTTTAGTAACAATTTTGAATCCTGCCGTAAATTTACTTGCACCTAGCGCAAGAGCGCTTTCTTTTAGACTTTGATCCACTGAAGAGAGAGATTCTTCCATCAAAGATGCAGCATATGGTAACGATAATATTGTTAAACCTATTGAGGCAGTCAAAAGATTTCCAGGAGACCAAGCTCCTAATTTCATTATAATAGGAGAGACATATATAAACAGAAAAGTCCCCATTATTACTGAGGGAATTCCAGACAACAAATCGATTGTTGATTTTATAACTCTTCTTTCGATTGAATTTGCATAGTTATATAAGAAAAAAGATATAATATATCCTAAAGGTAATACAAATAAAGAAGATAACCCTGTCAATATTAATGATCCAACGATCATAGCAAGCATTCCAAATTCTGGTGGATCATAAGTTGGATACCAATAAATACTTGTAAATATCTCTTTACCTACTTGAGTTAATGCAGGGATAGATTCTTTAATGATAAAAATAAATAAGCTTATTACTGTAACTATTCCAACAAAAGCAAACAAAAAAATTATGGTTTTGTTAACTCTATCTTTAACATCTCTCCAATTCATATTTAACACTCCTTGGTCTGAGATTTATCGTATTTTTATTTTGATACCCACATGATTTTAATATTTGATTAACAAAATTAATATCCATACGCAGCGATATATCCTGCTTCCTCTAAAAGATCTTGTCCTTTTTCTGAAAGAGCAAATGTGATGTATTCTTTTATAGGACCAGTGTCAGGATACCCATTAGTAGCGTCTAAAAACATAAATAACGGTCTTGAAATAGGATAGGTACCATTTAAAATGTTTATTTTATTTGGAATTACCCCATTCACAGAAAGGATTTTTACATCGTTGGTTACATAGCCAACACCGATGTAACCAATTGCATATTTGCTAATAGCTATGGCTTGTAACTCTGCACTTGTTGATTCGAGCATTAAAACATTAGGGGTCATTCTTTGACCTTTTAAAACTTTTTCGACAAATGTTTCATAGGTTCCCGACGCACTATTTCTAGAGTATGCTACGATTCTTTGATTAGGCAAATTTGGATTAATTTGATTCCATCTAGTAATTTTTCCTGTATATATTCCTACAAGTTGTTCTGTCGAAATATCATCAATCTTTAATTCAGGGCTTACAATAATTGCTAATCCGTCATAGCCTATCACAATTGGGATAAAGTACTTTTCTTCATCATGCATTCGTTTTATTTCTGATTCTTTTAGCCATCGACTTGAATTTGCTATATCTGTTGTACCATTAAATAGAGCAGTAATTCCAGTTGAAGATCCTGCCCCCTCTAGAGTAATACGTAATTGAGGATTAATTTTATTTAATTCTTCTACCCATAGTTGAACAATTGGAAAAATGGTGTTTGAGCCTTTTATAACTAAAGTTTGAGAAAAACTAAATACAAAACAAGTGGTAAGCAAAAAAAAAGTGCTAATTTTTTTCATAGTTCCGACCTCCTATAACAGAGTTTGTTTAATTATCCTTAAATAGTTATTTATTGGATATTAATGGCTAAATTTATCTAGAAGCGAAAGAAAAATTGGGTTAGTTAAAAACAATAGTTAGTAATTAAATATCCTATGTATTATTTAATCATAAAATTATAAAATAGTAAATAAGAAAATTTTTAATGTCTAAAAAGATAATTATTCGTAGATAATTATTCTTAGAAGTTTAGAAATTTAAAGGTTATGGTATAATTGAAGTGAAAACTAAGAACGATTTTTTTCGATAAAGAGGTGTCTTTGATGTTAGTTGAACCGAAGACATACGAAAAAGAAGTAGAACGATTTTTGAATCGAAAACTTTCTAAAAAAGAACGTGACAAACTAAAGGATGCTTATGAATTTGCTGAAAAAGCACATGAGGGTCAAAAACGTGACTCTGGCGATGATTTTTTTGAGCATCCTAAAGCCGTTGGTTTAATTTTAGCAGAATTAAAGCTGGACATAGATACAATAGTTGCCGGTCTTCTACACGATGTTGTAGAAGATTGTGGAGTTAGTATTGATGAAATAAAAGAAAAATTCGGTGCTGATGTCGCAAGAATTGTTTCTGGAGTTACTAAAATTAGTAACTTAAAACTTAATGAAAAACTAAATGAGAGCGATACTAAGTCTTTAGAAAAAATAGAAACAATTCGAAAAATGTTATTTGCAATGTCTGAAGATATTAGAGTAATAATAGTAAAACTCGCTGACCGACTCCACAATATGAGAACCTTGGAATATGTTGATAGGAATAAGCAAGTTACTAAAGCTGAAGAGACTCTTAAAATTTATGCTCCTATTGCCCATAGACTTGGAATGTTCAAAATAAAAGAGGAACTAGAAGACTTAGCATTTATGTATCTGTATCCTGATAAATATTTCTCCTTGAAGAGTAAAGTTGAAGAAAAACTTAAGTTCAGTGAAGAGAGACTCAATGAATACGCTGAAATTATAAAAAAAGAATTAAACAAACATAAGATTAAAGCGGTCGTAGAAGGTAGGACAAAACATCTTTATAGTATTTGGCAAAAGATGATACGAAAAGGTAAATCACTTGATGAAATTTACGATTATATTGCTTTAAGAATAATCACAGAAGATACGAGCAGTTGTTATGCTGCTCTAGGGATAATACATTCGATTTGGTCTCCTATTCCTGGCAGAATAAAAGATTATATAGCTACACCAAAATTCAACGGTTACAAGTCATTACATACTACAATAATCACTCATAGAGGCGAACCTTTAGAAATACAAATTAGAGATTGGGAGATGCATGAGGAAGCTGAATATGGTTTAGCTGCCCATTGGATTTACAAAGAAGGAGTTAGTCCTGAAAAGTTAAAATTTTTGAAAAATCTGATGGAATTGCACAAAGATATTGCACAAAATGCTTTTGAAATGAAAGACATAGAAACGGACTTACTTTTTCAAGAAATATTTGTTTTTACTCCAAAAGGTGAAATCATTCATTTACCCAAGGATTCTACTCCAATAGACTTTGCCTATGCGGTCCATACGGAAATTGGGAACCATTTTGCTGGTGCTAAAGTTAATGGTAAGTTAGTACCAATATCTTATAAACTGCAAACTGGAGATATAGTTGAAATATTAATAAATCGCAATTTTCAAGGTCCCAGTATAGATTGGCTTAAATATGCAAATTCTCCACGGACGAAGTCTAAAATAAAGAAATTTTATCGACAGAAAAACGAACAGGAATTGATAGAAAGAGGAAAAGATAAATTTAGAGAGATTTCGAAGAAAGTAAATATATCTATGGATGAAATGATAGAAACACTTAATAACATTGGTTTTTATATAAAATACAATATAAAGAGTGATGAAGAATTATTCATTAAGCTCGCGTTAGAAGAAGTAAGTTCTGTTACCATTAAAAATCTATTTACTCCTAGTAAAACAGAAGATAAAAGCAAGAAGGCCGAGAAAAAAGTTGCGAAAAGTAGTAGTATATCAATTATTATAGACGGAGAAGATGGAGTTGAATGTTATTTTGCAAAATGTTGTATGCCGGTTCCTGGAGACCAGATTGTCGGTGTAATTAGTAGGAGAGGAATAGGTATTCATCGAACTGATTGTAAAAACATTGAAGAGTTGACTGATTCCAAAAAGATTTCCGTACAATGGAATGAATTTGGGAAAAGTAATTTTTCTGCTATGTTAAAAATAGAAGTGGAAAACAAGGAAATAATCAATAATATCAGAAATATTATAAACAACGAAGGAGCTCATATTGAAAAATTTGAGGTGCATAAAGACGGGAATTTTTTTACTCTGAAAATATATTTATTAGTTCATAATTTAAAACACCTTGAATTAGTCTGTAGCAAATTACAAAATGCAAACGGTATATATTCAATAAGGAGGGTGTAATTTATTTGCGAGCAGTTGTTCAAAGAGTTAGAGAATCTTCTGTCATTGTTAATGATGAGGTAGTAGCAAATATTGGTAAGGGGCTTTTGGTTTTTTTGGGGATAGGTAAAGAAGATGACGAAAATGATATTCAGTGGATGAGTGATAAGATTGTTAATCTTAGGATTTTTGAGGATAATCGTGGAAAGATGAATAAATCACTTCTTGAAGAAAGTGGAGAGTTATTAGTAGTCTCTCAATTTACATTGTATGGTGATTGTAGAAAAGGGCGAAGACCTTCTTTTAGTGAATCAGCTAGTCCTGAGGTTGCTGAAGTTATGTATGATAATTTTCTTTCTTATTTGGAAATGAATTATCCTATAAACGTAGAAAGCGGGATCTTTCAAGCCGAGATGATAGTTAATATCGTCAACGATGGTCCAGTAACTCTGCTTTTAGATTCAAAAAAACTTTTTTAGGGGAGGTTATTTTAATGAAAGAAAAGGAAGTAACTGTTTTTGTATATAATGAAGATCCTTTTGAAGCACATATTTCAGTTGAAGGTACTGAATGCGGTGTTAATGAAAAAAATGTTCGAAAAATCTTTTTTGGATATGAGAAACCTAAAAAAGGTGTAGTTGTCAAATTTAAGCTTCCAAACGGAGAAAAAAAATATGTCAAAGGTGGATAGAAGAGTTTTCTTCTATTTCTTTTATGATTTCTGAGACATCGAGTGGAGAAATATCTTCTATTTCTTGTTTTAGCCGACTAAATGATTCAATGAAATATGTGTTTTGATTTCCGGTACTTATTTCCAAATAGCATTCTATGAGTGCGGCAAGTAAGTCTGCTGTTCTTACGAATTTGCCGTAGTTATTTTGAAAAGGATAAAAGATATATTTTTCAAATTTCGAGGTTATATCTCTTAGAATTATGTTACTTTTATACCACTCTTGGACAAATTCTCTTTCTATTTCACTTATTATTTCTTCTAAACCTTCTACCTTTCTTTTGGTAGGACTAATTACATCACCCGTAAATGCTTCTGGAAGATCATGAAGGATAGCACAAGCCATGATTTCATATATTTCATGTTTATCTAAATCAACCGATAAAGCTAAAATATATGCGATTAGAAAAACTAGAAATGAATGAGAGGAAACAGAACTTTTAATATTTCTGTGATTTTTGTTCCACCTAATCATGGTTACTAATCTGCATGATATTTTTAACAGTTCATCTGCCATTTCTTCTATTATTTTTTTATCTTTTACTATTATTTTTGAGATTCTTTCTTCATTTTTAATTCTTGGTTCTTCATAGTATTCAGGAAAAACCCTTTCATTAATTAATGCTTCTTTTCTGGAAGCAAATAAATTAATTAATCGAATTTTATTTTGTGTTTCTTGATCAAAGTTATATTTTATTAGTAATTTGTGACTTAGATTTTTATCTAAAGTGTTTTCTAATTCTTTATAAGTTTGCGTTATAGTTTTTTCCCAAATGTCCTTTCCTTTTTCTTCTATTTTATTCTTAGTTTCTAAAGATATATCAGAAAGAATTATTTTCGGAATAGCTTCGTAGATCTTATTATGAAGAATTTCAACGACCTTTGTTTTTTCTTCATCAGAAAAAATGAATAATGTAAGGAGTAAAGTATTATATATATTGTCCGCTTCTGTAAACCTAATGATAGCTGGAGTATTATTCCAACGAAATACGGTAAATAAATTTGCACTTTCTATTAGAAAACTACCGCAACCCATTATTCACACCTCATAATTATTTAAAGAATTTACATTTTAATTGTATCACAGATTTATAATAAATTTTCTATTTCTGGTATAATTCAAATAGCATTTTATCAATATAAACGATGAAAAAGAAAGGAGTTTACACTTGAAAACTTTATTTATTGCTGGTGTTTCTGGTTCTATTGGTAAACAAACCTTAGATGTGCTGAATTCTCAGTGGTTCAAAGAAAATTTTAGACTAATTGGTGGTAGCGTATATTCTAACTGGAATGATCTTGAAAATCTAATAGATACCTATCATCTACAAGCTGTTGGGATTGTTGACGATCTATACGATTTACCTGAAAGCTATAAAGAATGCAGAATTTTTAAAGGGCTAGATGCTGTTGAAAATGCCATTAAATATTGTGAGGCAGACATTTCTTTGATCGCTACTTCCGGATTTTCTGGAGTAAAACATACCCTTAGCTCAATAGATGTTTCAGATAGGATTTGTTTGGCTAACAAGGAATCTATTGTATGTGGAGGTAATTTTGTTTTAAATTACGCTAAAAAATTGGGAAAAATTATCATACCGATTGATAGCGAACATAGCGCAATTTTCCAATTACTGTTGGGAGAAGTTACGAGACCAGAGAAAATTATTTTAACTGCAAGTGGTGGATCAGTAAGAGATCTACCGCTTGAAAAACTAGAAAGTGTTACCCCTAGCGTTGTTTTAAAACATCCTGTTTGGGAAATGGGTCAAAGAATAACAGTTGATTCAGCTACAATGGTTAATAAAGGATTAGAAGTTTTTGAGGCTTATTATTTATTTGGCATAGAGAATATTGAGGTATTGATTAATAGGGATAGTCATGTCCATTCAATAGTTCAGTTTTGCGACGGAGTTTTTAAAATGCATTTTGGTATACCTAATATGAAGGTTCCTATCGCTTTTTCTCTCTCTTATCCTGAAAGAAGATATGATTTTAATAAACCTTCTCTTGCTGATATGAAAATTGAATTTGAAAAGGTTGATTACAATAGATATCCTTCTCTGAAATTGGCCTTCGATATTTTAGGTAATCCTATCTTGCAAAATGCGTTTAATGCAGCTGATGAAGTGGCTGTGGAAAATTTCTTGAGAGGAGAAATAAAATTTACAGATATCTACGAGGTTATATATAAAACTGTAAATGAAGTTGAAAAAATGTTTTCTCCCTCAATTTCTTTAGAGTTTAGATCTTTGGATGAGATTATAAAAGTGGATAAACATAGTAGAAAGGTAGCAAAAAAAGTTATTTCAGAAATTAATAAAAACAATAAAATGGATCAGTACAAATAAATAATTATATAATACTTGAACGATATTTTTTTATCATAACAAAAATCCCACACCCAATAATCTATCATTTAAATATTTTGGTTTATATTTTATTTTTATTAAGTCTTCTTACTAAATATTTCTCATTTTTAAATTTACAATATTGTGAACTTTAATTTTTATTCATTTGATTATTAATTGAGTGAATTTCTAGTTTCAAAACCTAACTAAACAAGTTTATTGGATGTTAGCAAATAGAAATTTTCACTGTTTTTGTTAATTTAGGTGACTACACATATAACTGATAAATTACTTAGAAGAAATGTATTTATGATATAATTTTACACAAAGCGGGTGAAAAAACATCTTTTAATTATATTATTTGTTCAATTGAAATAATGACTATATTTTGAAGACCAAATAACTTTTTTTGGAGGCTAAATATGTCTATTTTGATATCTATAATATGGTTTTTAATAGTAATATCTGTAGTGGTCGTTGTTCATGAATTAGGTCATTTTCTTTTCGCAAAAATTTTTAATACTAAAGTTGAGGAGTTTGCAATAGGCTTTGGCCCCGCAATTTTTAAAATTTCTGGTAAGGAAACACTTTTTCGTTTTAACTGTATACCATTGGGCGGTTATGTAAAATTAGGCGGAGAAGAAATTTTTGATGAAGAATCTAAACAAGATGATCCTACCTTGTTTTACAATAAAAAGCCCTGGCAGAAACTATTAATAACAGCTGCGGGTCCTATTTTTTCGTTCCTACTGGGATATTTTATTTTTATAGGAATAGCTGGTTTATATGGATTTCCTCAAGTTGTGATTGGTGATGTGAGTCAAGGAAGCCCAGCTGAAGATGCTGGCTTAATGCCTGGAGATATTATTAGAAAAGTTAATGGAAAATATATTTTTAATCAAGGGATTTTAGGAATGGAAATTTCTGAAGGAAACCCTCTTGAAATGACATTGATAAGGAATGACGAAGAAATAGTTACTAATGTAGTTCCTACACTTGTGGGAGATCGAGCTGTGTTTATGTTAAATTATATTAAAAATCTGGATCAATTGAACTTATATGGTGAAGAAATATTCTCTATTAACGGCGAAGAAGATATTTTTTCCGTTATGAAGCAGATGGATGTGGGCGACCCAATAGAAGTACAATTAAAAAATGGCGTAGTCTTTAAAGGAAATTTGATATATTATTCATACACTCCTCCCACATACATCATTGGTATAACCTATTCATATTTTTCTAATGAAATTAATCAGGATTTAAATTATTTCAAAAAGGGAGATAAAATTGTCAGCATAAACGATGTATACATTGAGAAATCCGTCGATTTGGAAAAGATGATTACAAGGATACAGTTAAACCTCGATGAAGTAATTTTTAGCGTGACTGAAAATATAATAGATAACGAATACAAACCAATATTTAGTGACATTTTATTTATTGGAATTGAGAGAGAAACAGGTTTTACAGAGATACAGATTTCTAAGGGTGATTTTTTGAATGATATTTCAAAACCTGGCGCTTTGGTTCCGTCATATCCTAATTGGAAACCTAAAGGGTTTGACTTTCTCTCAGTTCCTATTCACTGGGCTAATTACCTTATTACACTTACTTTTCAATCTTTGGGCCAATTATTTACTGGAAAATTGGGGAGTGAAGATGTTGTAGGAATTGTTGGTTTGTCAGTAATTATTGGCGAAGCTGCCAAGTTTGGGCTAGAAGCTATTTTAGAGTTGATGGCGTTAATAACAATAGGTTTGGGAGCTTTTAATCTGATTCCTATTCCTGGCTTGGATGGGGGTAGAATAGTATTTTCAATCTATGAACTGATTGCTAGAAAGCCAGTCAGTCCAAAAGTTGAAGCCATAGTAAATACAATAGGATTCTTGTTTTTAATTTTCTTAGTAATTTTTGTAACCTACAATGACATTATGAGATTTTTCTAAAAAGGTGTGGAAAAATGTTTTCAGAAAAAGTGGTTAATGTTGGGAATGTGAACATAGGTGGAAATTATCCTATAGTAATTCAAAGTATGACCAATACTGATACTACAAATGTTGAAGATACATTACGCCAAATAAATGAATTAGCAAATGTTGGGGCAAAAATAGTTAGAGTAGCAGTAAGAGATATGGGAGATATTCCTTTTTTTTCTAATATAGTTACGCATTCAATCGTTCCAATTGTTGCAGATATACATTTTGACTATAGATTAGCCATAGAAGCAATAAAAGCTGGAGCCGCTAAAATTAGAATAAACCCTGGCAATATTGGATCCGATGAAAAGGTTAGGAAAATTGTTGAGGTTGCGAAAGAATATAAGGTACCGATTAGGGTAGGTGCTAACTCGGGATCTATTGGTAAAGAATTTAGACATTTGTCAAGACACCAAGCTTTAGCTGAGAGTGCTTTAAAAGAAGTAAGACTATTAGAAAGAGAGGGGTTCTATGATATTGTAATATCAATGAAATCAGTCGATCCGAAAGACAATTTTTTGGCAAACAAATATGTTTCAGAAATAGTACCCTACCCTTTTCATATAGGCATTACAGAAGCTGGAATCTATGAGGATGCTGCGGTTTTGTCTTCTGTAGGTATTGGATCTTTACTTATCAACAATATTGGAGATACGATTAGAATTTCTATAAGCGGGAATCCTATTAAAGAAGTAGAACTTGCTAAGCAACTTTTAGTATTACTTGGATTTGAAAACGGAATCAGAGTGGTTGCCTGTCCTACATGTGCACGAGCAGAAATTGATGTAGAAAAATTGGCTTATGAGGTAAAATCATGGGTTAAAGGGAAAAAAGTGAACAGAAACATAACCATTTCTGTTATGGGCTGCATTGTTAACGGTCCTGGTGAGGCTAAATACTCTGATATAGCAGTTGTTGGTACTAAAAATTCCTCAGCAGCTATTTTTTTGAAAGGGGATTTGTACGGTACTTTTAAAAATGATGAGTTAAAAGAAGCTTTATTAAGTTTATTAGATATTATTTGATTTTATTAAAATAGGAGTTTTAGTATGGAAATAAATCCTTTAAATAACAGAAAAAAAACAGAAAAAGAAGTTAAACGTAAAAAAGGAAAATCATCAAAAAAGCAAAATATAGAATCTTCTGAAAAGAATCAGGTAAATGGATTCTTTGATGTTCTTGTAAATACCGAAAATCAGGTTTCTGAAAAAGAATTAAAGTTGTTGATTGATGATGTTCTTAATAAAGGAAATAAGTTTGTTAAATCTCCAACTTTTTCTAATCTAAGAGAATATAAAGATTCGATAAGAAACTTTTTAAAAAGGTTAGAAAAATCATGGTATATAATAAAAAGTGAAGTTGATTTTCAAAATTCTATCCCTAAATTACATATGGTAGCTGAGGTAGTTGATGAAAAATTAAAAGAGCTAACTGATATTCTTTTAAAAAAAGAGAAAAGTACTCTTATCTATGCTTCAACAATTGAAGAAATTAATGGTTTAATATTGGATCTTTATAAATGAACTAAGAAATAGATCTTATAAAAATATCTTGGAAGGTGTAGCTGTTGTCAAAAATGTACTTCAATGAAACACTTAATAAAATTTTAAAGGTAAAAGATAATCTCAAAGGTTCATCAATTTGTTTTGTTTCAGAAAATAATTTTGTTTCTCGGATTTTTTTAAAATATTTAATAGATAATATTCCAAATTTAAACAAGCTTGATGTCTTATGCATTAAACCTGAGGGAGGAAACATAAAAATAGATAAAATAAGAGAAATAGAAGATTTTATTTTATATCAACCTAATTTTTCGGAAGAAAGAATCATTATAATTGAAGAAATTGACAAGTTAACTCAAGAAGCAGCTAATGCAGCTTTAAAAATAATTGAGGAACCACCTAACTTTTCTATTATATTTTCTACCACATCTAAGTGGAACTATCTGTTACCTACTATTAAAAGCAGATTTATTAGGTTTGATATACCTTTTACAAATCAAGTAGTTGAAGAGGTTCAAAATAAATATGAAGAGCTTTTTTTTGCTCTTGATTTTTTTAAATACAGAGATTTTGATGTGCTTTTTTATCTTATTAGCGAAGAGAATAATGTGGAAGAAACTAAAAACAAAATTTCTAGAATTTTGAGTTTTGATGAAAATAATTTGTTTGAAATAATAGAAATAATGAAATTACCAATAACAAATTCTGAAAACAAAATAATGATCACTTTTGCTTATTTTAAAGTTTGGGAAATTATTAACCAGTTATCTGAAAAAGATTTTTTTGTTTTCTTGAAGAATATTTCGAAGATAAAAAATGACATTGAAATTTTGTCTTTTTTGAAATATATTAGTTATTTAGGATCAGTATTATTAAGAGACCTACTAGTTTCTCAAGTTTCATCAAAGTGGAAATTTTTTTGGAATAAGTCTCTTGTTTATCTTTTTGGTTTTAATAAGTATGAACTGTCTATTAATGAAACAACTAATACTCTTGAATATTTAAATAATATAATGAGTGCAAAAGTATCTAATTTTAATTTCGAAATGGAAATTTTCAGCCATTTTTTGAAAATTAAAAGGTGTTTTAAAAGTTAAAAATATTAATAATAGGAGTGACCTGAATGATAGATCTAGAAGCTCAAGTTTATGGGGTTGAGGTAGAAAAATTAGGCGATATTTATTATTGTACTTCTTTAGATTTAGAAAAAATAGATGTGATGGATTATGTGCTTGTTCAAACAGAAAATGGCATAGAAGTTGGCAGGGTAGTATTAGGCCCAAGAATGATGAAATTTGAAGATTTGGGCTATGAACCTAAAGCCATACTTCGAAAATTAACTGATGAAGATAAAGAAATATGGCACCAAAACATAGAAAAGGCTAAAGAAGTTACTGAATATGCTTCTCAAGTAGCTAAAGAGCTAGAGCTCAAGATGAGAATACTTGAGTCACGTTTTACTTTTGATGGATCAAAATTAATTATTTTTTTTGGGGCAGATATTAGAATAGATTTTAGAGAGCTCGTTAAAATATTAGCAAAAAAATATAAAGTAAGAATAGAATTAAAGCAAGTTGGAATAAGGGATGAAGTTAAAAAAATAGGGTCTTTAGGCCTTTGTGGTCAAGTAGCATGCTGTTGCAGATTTCTCAGAGATTTCTCTTCTATTAAAATGGAGCTTGCCAAAACTCAGCAAATGATGATAAATACGGCAAAGATTTCTGGTAGATGCGGTAAACTAATTTGCTGTTTAAAATACGAAAATGATTTTTATCAGGAAGTATTGAAGAATGTTCCAAACGAGAATTCTATCATTGAGTATGATGGCGTACCTGCAAAAGTCGTAACTGTTAATGTTTTTCTTAAAGAAGTAACTTTACAAGTGATCGAAGAAAATCAACCTATTTTAATAAAGGTACCCTTTTCTTATTTCAATAATTTTCCAGTAAAAAAGGTGGGAAAGGAAAGCGAAAGCAGATATGAAGAATATGATGAGGATTTTATTTTTGATGATGATTTAGAGTCATAGGTGAAAATAATGAAGCAAATTGGTCTTTTTTTTATAGTTATTGGTATCTTATTTATCATAATTGGTGTTTTGTTGGCTTCAAAAATAAGACTTGGAAGGTTACCTGGAGATATTATTATCAAGAAAGATAATTTTATTATTTATATTCCAATCACGACTATGCTTATAATAAGTGGTATTATAACGTTTATCTCTTTTATAATTAAAAAATTCTTTTAGAACTTTTTAACTGTTGACGATTCATTCTAATCAAAAAGGAGGGATTTCTTAGATGAAAAAAAGTTTAGCAGAATTGAAGGAGTTAGCCAGAGTCGCAAGAGGAGATATATTAAAAATGACAACTGTGGCCGACTCAGGTCATCCAGGGGGTTCAATGTCTTCAATTGATATGTACCTTTCTGTATTGAATCGAGCAAATCTTTTTCCTGAGAATCCATTTGATCCAAATAGGGATAGAATTATTGTAAGTCACGGACATACTTCTCCAGGCTATTATGTTGCATTGGCAAGAATGGGTTTTTTAAATATTGATGAAGTTATATCAGGCTTTAGACATGTTGGTACTATATATGAGGGACATGTTACTCGTGGTATACCTGGTGTAGAATGGTCTACTGGTAATTTGGGTCAAGGATTATCAGCTGGTGTGGGTATGGCTTTGGCTGCTAAATTATCTAACAAAGATTACAGAGTTTACGTTTTTTCTAGTGATGGAGAAAGTGCAAAGGGACAGATCGCAGAAGCAAGGAGAACAGCCAGAAAAGAAAACCTTAATAATCTTATAGTCTTACTTGATTATAATGACATTCAAATATCTGGTAGGGCAAGAGATATTTTATATGTTGATATTGCAGCCGAATATCGAGCGGCAGGTTGGAATGTTTTAGAAATAGATGGCCATGATTTTAAACAAATTAACAATGCATTAGAAGTTGCAGAAAATCAAAAAATTGGACCAACTGTTATAGTGGCTAAGACCATTATTGGTAAAGGTGTATCTTTTATGGAAAACACCCCTACCTATCACGGTAAAGCCTTAACTTTAGAAGAATTAGATAAAGCTTTAAAAGAATTAGAATTGGAAAATGACATTCAAAAATATATTGAAAAAAGGAAACAACTTCCTTTGAAAAGAGAAGAAATTAAATATTCTAATATAGAATTAGATGTTGAAATTGGAAAAGCTAAGATTTACAAAAAAGGCGAGAAAGTTGCTAACAGAAATGCGTTTGGGAACGCAATTGCTGATATAGCAGTTTTAAATAAAGATAAATTTCCTGTTGTTGCAGTAGATTGTGATTTGAAGCCTTCTGTTAAATTAGAAAAATTTGAAAAGGTAAATCCTGAAGGCTATATTCAAATTGGAATAGAGGAACACAACGCTGCAACTATTGCCGGCGCTTTATCTATAAGTGGTGTGTTAACTTTTTTTGCGGATTTCGGCGTTTTCGGATTGGATGAAGTGTTCAACCAGCAAAGATTAAACGATATTAACAAGACAAATTTAAAAACTGTAGTTACTCACTGTGGAACGGATGTTGGTGAAGACGGTAAAACACATCATGAAGTCAATTACATAGGTGTTGTACGCAACTTCTACAATACAAAACTAATAGTTCCTTGTGATGCTAACCAGACAGACAAAGTTGTGAGATATGCCGCAAAAACACCAGGCAATATAGTTATAGCAGCAGGAAGATCTAATCTACCTATTTTGTTAGACGAGGATGGAGAAATTTTTTATGGAGAAAATTATGAATTTAAATATGGTGAAGTTGATCTTCTAAGAAGAGGAGAAGACTTAACGATTTTTACTTATGGTAGTTTTACTCACATAGCAGTTGAGGCTTCAGAGGTATTAAGAGAAGAAGGGATTAAAATTTCAATTATAGCTGTTCCTACTCCTCTATTTTTTGATATTACTAAATTTAGAGAGTATGTTGAAGGAAAAATTGTATTGACTTTGGAAGATCATAACGTAGAAAGTGGCCTAGCTAATGAATTATCAAAATCTATTGTAAAAAATTCCATATACCCTAAATACTTTGAGCCGTTGGGTTTAAAGGATTACGCTCCCTCTGGAACCAATAAAGATATACAAAGATTATATGGATTTGATATCGATTCTTTAATCAAAAAAATAAAAGGTCTTATTATTAAAAAATGAGTTATCAAGAAGAAAAATTTTTTCAATTATTGCCTCAAGAAGAAAAAATTATTTTGAAGGCCTTAGATTCTTTAAATTTGCCTAAATGCGTAAGCAAAGAACTTTTGTATGTTTCTCTAGTTCATAAATCTTACGCATATGAAAATGATGATCAAAAGAGAAAATTAATTTCCAATGAAAGGCTGGAATTTCTCGGAGATGCAGTATTGGAGCTTGTCATTTCTGAATTTTTGTATATTAATTATGATTTGTCTGAGGGTGAAATGTCCAAGGCTAGAGCAGTAATTGGTAGTGAAACAATCTTAGCCAAAGTAGCACAAGATATTGGTCTAAGCAATTTTTTATTTCTTGGAAAAGGGGAAGAATTGCAAGGCGGTAGAAAGAAAAGTTCTATACTATCCAACGCGTTAGAGGCATTATTCGCTGCTATCTATTTAAGTTGTGGATATGAAGAGGCAAGAGATTACATCATAAAAAATATGAAAGAATATATAGAGGATGCAGTTGAAGGGAACCTTTTCTTAGATTATAAAACAAAATTACAGGAAATTACCCAAGACTATGCAAAAAAACTACCAGAATATACCTTATTGAGTGTTTCAGGGCCACCACATTCAAGGAAATATAAAGTGGCTGTTAAGTTAGATGATGAAGTCCTTGGAGTTGGGGAAGGTTTTTCAAAAAAGTTTGCAGAACAACTAGCAGCTAAGACTGCATGTGAAAAGATCATTGAAAAAAGTAAAGAGAAAAAGGGAAGGAACCTCAAAAATGAACAGATCAAAAAAGATTGAATTTGTAAAACTTGAAAAAACTTCATCGATATCTTTAACAGGCTCTTACTGCTCATTCAACTGTAATCATTGTAATGGACATTACCTTAAAAACATGTCAAAAATAAAAGATATGAATGATTTAATAAAGCAAGGGATAAATTCGTTTTTAATAAGCGGCGGATTGATGAAAGACGGTAAGATCCCCATTGGATTATTTGAAAATAAATTATATAATTTAAAAAAAACTTACGGTCTTAAATATAATTTTCATACTGGATATATGGATTATGAAGATATTCCATATTTAAAAGAATTAGCGGATGTAGTTTCTTATGATTTGATTGGAGATAAAGAGACAATGGTCAATGTTTATGGACATGATTTTTTTGATAAAAGTTGGGATATTTTCTTTGAACTCTTGGAAAATGGAATCAATGTAAAACCCCACATAACTATTGGTTTAAACAATGGTCAAATCACTCACGAATTTAAGGCGGTAGAAAAGTTAACAGTAATTAGTGAAAATATAAAAAATTTGAGTGATATAATATTTTTAGTGTTTATTCCTACAAATGGGACCAAATTTGCTAATGAAAATCCACCGGATGTAGAAAAGGTCAAATCATTTATGACGAAAGTAAGAGAAAGATGTCCAGATAAAGTTTTGATTCTAGGATGCATGCAACCAAAAGGTGTTTATAGGGCAAAATTGCAAGAGAGTTTATTAGGGATTGTTGATAAAATTGTACAACCAATAAATAATACAATCAAAAAGGCTATAGACATGAATTATGAAATTGAATATTCGTATGAATGTTGTGCATTCTAGAAAAAGGAGTGTTGTAGTATAGTGAATTTTGTTCCTTCATATGTAAAGCAATATGAAACAGGTGAACTTAATAAAAAGAAAGAGAAATTAATGAGAAAACTAGAAAATTGTGATCTATGTCCTCGCGAATGTAGAATTAACAGAAATAAGTATATTGGTAGTTGTAGGGTAGGAAATAAAATTAAAGTATCTGAATTTGTTTTGTATCCTGGTGAAGAACCTGTTTTGCAAGGAGAAAAGGGTGCAGGAGCAGTTTTTTTTAGTAACTGTACGATGAGATGTGTGTATTGTCAAAATTTTCAATTCAGTCAATTAGGAAGAGGTAAGGAGATCTCTTCAAAAGAGTTAGGAGAAATTTTTCTAATTTTGCAATTTGAAAAAGGAGCCTCTAATTTAGATTTGGTTACAGCAACACCCTACCTTCCATTTATTTTTGACGCATTAATATATGCAATCGAAAGAGGTTTCAGTCTTCCCATTATTTGGAATACATCTTCATATGAAAAAGTCGAAACATTAGAAATTTTGGAAGGTATAATTGATATTTATTTACCTGATATAAGATATACAAGTAATATCGTAGGTAAAAAATATTCGGGAGTAAAGGATTATTGGTCTAATGCACAGTTGGCAGTAAAAGAAATGTATCGTCAAATAGGAGATACTTTCATTCTAGACGATGAAACGTATGAATTAAAAAGAGGTATAATAATTAGACTCTTGGTTCTTCCAAATTATTTAAACCAAGTTAAAGAGGCTCTTAAGTTTATTAAATATGAAATTTCTGAGAATGTTCATATTAGTCTAATGGACCAATACGTTCCTGTTTATAAAGCTAAGCAATATGAGAAAATTTCTCGTTATTTACATAAATCCGAATATGAGGAAGTTATATCTTACATGGAATCTCTTGGTTTTAAAAACGGATGGATACAAACTCATTTGTTAGCTTCAGAAGGCGTAGAATTAAAAAGGTGATGTATTTTATCTATTGAGGTGATCTTTTATGACAGAAGTTGAATTGATGAAGTCTGTTTTAGACCAGTTACAGGAAGGCATTATGATCATAGATGAAAGAGAGAATATAATTTATGTTAATGATGCTGCCTGTAGAATATTTGAAGTTGAGAAAGAAAAAATTTTGGGACAAAGTGTCGTTGAAACAGTCCCTAATACTAGGCTGCATATAGTTTTGCGAACAGGTGAACCAGAATATGATAAATTACAAAATTTAGGGAATAAGGTTATATTAACCTCCAGAATGCCTATAAAGAATAGTAAAAATGAAACTATTGCGGTGGCAGCGGTTTTTAGGGACATAACTACCATACAAAAGTTGGCTGAAGAGATCACTAATCTAAGAGAAATTGAGGCGTTGTTAACCTCTATTATAGATTCTACTTCAGATGCAATTTCTGTTGCCGATCAAGAGGGAAGAGTCACAATGGTTAACAGAGCATATACAAAAATTACCGGGCTAACTCCTAGAGAAGTTATTGGTAAGCCTGCGACGGTAGATCTAGCAGAAGGGGAAAGTTTACATATTTTGTGCGCAAAAGAGAAAAAACCAATTTTCAATGTTCGAAGAAGACTAGCCACTAATAAAAAAGAGGTAGTGGCAAGTGTTACACCAATATTTGTTAAAAATGAATTCAAGGGTAGTGTAGCTGTTATACACGACATTTCTGAAATACAAAGATTAATCAATGAATTAGAAGCAACAAAAAGAATGCTGAAGAAGCAAAGTGCAAGATATACCTTCAACGATATTGTTGCTAACTCTGAGGCTATGAAAAACGTAATAACTCAAGCCACAAAAGTTGGTTCTTTGGACGTTGATATTCTTTTAGCTGGTGAGTTTGGGGTAGGTAAAGAAGTTTTAGCTCAAGCAATACATAATGCAAGCCAAAGAAAAGCAGGGCCTTATCTTCGAATAAATTTATCTTTATTATCTAAAGAAAGGCAGTATGAGTATCTCTTTGGAGAAAATAGTTATCTTATACAGGGAGAAAAAGGGACAGTTTTTTTGGAAAACATTCATGCTTTAGATTTAGAGATCCAGGATAAACTTTTCAAATTTTTAATAGATAGAACTATAGAAAACGATTCAATCATTTTTAATCCTAGTGTCAGATTAATTTTTGCAACTACGGAAGATCTTAGGATGTTAGTGGGTTTGGGCAAATTTTCTAAAGAGCTTCTTTATAAAATTTCAGTAGTAACTATAGAAGTTCCTGCACTTAGGGAAAGAAAAGATGATATACCAGAGCTTGCAAAACAATTATTGCATGGTTTAAATCAAAAGTATGGAAGAATAGTATATGGTTTTACTGATGATGCTTTAGAAAAATTAATTAATTATTCGTGGCCTGGCAATATAAGAGAGTTAGAAAATGTTTTAGATAGAGCTATGCTCTCGTTAGGTGAGAATGATGTTGTCATTACTTCAGCGCATATCCCAGATTTGCTTGAAACAAATGAAAATATAAAAGGTACTCTAAAAGAAATGACAGAAGAATTTGAAAAAAAGATTATTTTAGAGCTTTTGGAAGTTTGTCACGGAAACAAAACTGAGGTTGCAAGAAGATTAGGTTTGACAGTGAGAAATTTATACTACAAACTTGACAGGTATGGCATAAAGTGAGTTAATAATAGAGGTTGGGGGAATTGAGATATGGGGTTCAAATATAGATTAGATAGGGTGCAAAACTTAAAAGAAAAATTCGAAGATTCTGCAAGAATTGAATTAGGAAAAAAAGTGGAGGAAAGAAGAAAAGTTGAAGAAGATATTATAGTATTAAATAAAAAGATAGATAGTTTTTCAAATGAGTTTAGAAATGAAATAAAAGAAGCCGTTTCTGTGACAAAATTGACTAATATGATAGAATATAAAAAACACCTTAATGAGCAATTAAATAAACTTTTCGTTGAATTAGAGAAAAAAGTAAAAGAAGAAGAAACTGCATTAGAAAATTATTTACAAGCCAAAAGAGAAAAAGATATCTTACAAAAACTTAAAGATAAAAGGTTAGAGGATTATAAGATGGAAGAAAAAAGGCAAGAAATTAAAGATTTAGACGAAATAGCGAGAATCAATCACATAATTAAAAAGACAAATAAGAAATATTAATTATGAAATTTAATATTTTCAATGTGTTAACAATAACTATCTTTTTCCCTGTTAAAATATCTTCATAACACAGTTAAATAAGTTTTTGTACCTCTTTCTGTATAATGCTGATAATAGGGTTCAGCAGTCTCTACCAAACAGCCGTAAACTGTTTGGCTACAGTAAGAGGGGTAAATTGATTAAAAATCCTACCTCTCTTCTGTTATTTACATTATATAAAAAGGTAGGATTTTTTATTTTTATCAAAAAGCAAAAAACTGAAAGGAGATTTTAAATGAAAAAAGTACTAATAATTTCTGGAAGTAAATCCGATGAAGTTTTTGTAAAACAAGCTATTGGACTTTTCGAGGAGTGGAAAATTGACTATGAGTATATTGTACTTAGTGCCCATAGAAATCTCAAGGAACTTATGAATTTTGTTGAGAATCTACAGAAGGATGAATACTATGCAATAATTGCTGTTGCAGGACTTTCTGCTGCCTTACCAGGTATAGTTGCTTCGTTAACAGATCTTCCTGTCATTGGCGTTCCGATAGACGTTGGCCCATTAAATGGAGTAGATGCTCTGTTATCAATGGTTCAAATGCCGAGTGGAGTACCCGTTGCTACAATGGGTATTGGAAACACTGGCGTAAGGAATGCTGCTTATTTTGTTAAAAGACTGATTGAAATGGATGGTGAAAAATAATGGAAAATGAGTATGAATTTGAACTATTGTATGAAGGTAAAGCTAAAAAGGTTTATAAATACAATGACTACGAACTTCTAATCGAATTTAAAGATGATGTAACCGCCTTTAATGGTGTGAAAAAAAATAATATTGTCAATAAAGGGAAAATTAATAAAAAAATTTCTTCACATTTTTTTGAGTTATTAAACCAAGAAGGTATGAATACCCACTACATTAGAGATTACGATGATAAAGCGTTCATTGCAAAATGGACAAATTTGATTCCTTTGGAAGTTATAGTAAGGAACTATGCAGCAGGTAGTTTTTGTAAAAGGTACGGTGTACCAAAAGGATATAAATTTGATTTTCCATTGGTGGAATTTTCTCTTAAAAACGATGAGTTAAAAGATCCAATGATTACAAAAGAAGCGATTTTACTTTTAAAAATAACTTCTAAGGAAATACTGGAAGATATAATCTCTATTTCTAAAAAGGTTAATAAAATTCTTTCTGATTACTTAGAGAAGGTAGGAATTATATTGGTCGATTACAAATTGGAATTTGGTTTATCTAAAGAGAATAATCAACTACTATTAATTGATGAAATTTCTCCAGACACTTGTAGATTTTGGGATGCCAAGACGATGGAATCTTTTGATAAAGATGTTTATAGAGAAGATAAAGGAGATTTAATTACAGCATACACAGAGATCTTAGGGAGGCTAAAAATATGAAAAAAGATACCGTCAATAAAAAATTTGTTTTTGAAATAAAACTAAAACTAAAAGAAGGAATACTGGATCCCCAAGGAAACGTTACATATGACATACTTAAAAAGCTAAATTATCCAGTTGAACAAGTGAATTTCGATAAAAGTATAAGATTAACTATTAACGAGAGCAATCTTCAAAGAGCTAATGAAATTGCTGAAGAAATAGCTTCTAATGTATTAGTCAATCCAGTGCTAGAATATTATCAAATCTTCCAAATACAAGAGGAGTGATTTTAGTGGAAATAAAAGCTGCTGTATTGGTGTTTCCTGGCACAAATGGAGAAAGAGACGCTTACTTTGCCTTACAAAGGAACAATTTTTCAGTTGATTATATATGGCATGATTTTGATAAATCTTTAGAGTATGATTTGATATGCTTGCCTGGAGGAGCCTCTTTTGGAGATTATTTAAGGCCGGGTGCATTTGCAAAACATTCTGAAGTTACAAAAAGCGTTGAGAAATATGTTTCAAAAAACAGAGGTTTAGTTATTGGTATAGGTAATGGTTTTCAAGTTTTAACCGAAGCTGGTATATTACCAGGTGCCCTAGCTTTAAATGAATCTAATTCTTTTATATGTAAATATGTTTTAGTTGAGATAACCAATTTTGAAACTCCCTTTACTAATTCAATAATTTCAGATGAGAAAATCTTCAAGTTCCCTATTGCTTGCAGATATGGACGTTATGAAGTTAATGAAAAAGATATCAATGAGAATCAAATTGTTTTAAAATATGTTCAAAATCCTAATGGATCATATGAAAACATAGCAGGTATTGTTAATAAAGATATGAATGTTTTTGGAACTATGCTCCATATAGAAAGAGCAGCTCATCCTCTATTTGGTTACGGTGAAAATAATCCAATTTTTGAATCAATTAGGAGGTTTTTATCTCGTGAATAATTCGATGAATATTCTACAGTTAGCCTTAAATTTAGGACTCTCAAATTTAGAATACAATCTGATTGTAGAAAGGTTAGGAAGAGAACCAAATGAATTTGAAATTTATCTTTTTTCTGCACAATGGTCTGAACATTGTGGATATAAACATTCAAAATATTATTTAAAGAAGTTAAATACTAGTTTTGAAAGTGAAAATGCTGGTTACGTAGAAATAGGAGATAAAGTAGTTGTTTTCAAAGTGGAAAGCCATAATCATCCAAGTGCAGTCGAACCTTACCAAGGTGCAGCTACTGGAATTGGGGGTATTGTAAGGGATATTTTGGCTATGGGAGCAAGACCTTTAGCACTATTAAATTCTTTAAAATTTGGAGAACTTACTAAGCCAAAAGTTAATAAAATTTTTAAAGGTGTCGTTTCAGGGATTAGTGGTTATGGTAATACAATAGGTATTCCAACTATTGCAGGAGAAATCTCTTTTCATGACACTTATAATAATAATCCTTTAACTAATGTAATGTGTATAGGGGTTGCCGATAAAAATAAATTAATGTCTTCTCGTGCAGATGGTCCGGATAAACTTATGGTGTACGTTGGTTCTAAAACAGGTCCAGATGGCGTTCATGGGGCATCTTTTGCTTCTAAAGAATTTGGTAAAGAAGAATCAATTGAAAGGCCTTCTATTCAAGTGGGTGATCCCTTTGCAGAGAAAAATCTAATTGAAGCTTCTTTGGAAATAATGCAAATCAAGGCGGTAAAAGCCTGTCAAGATATGGGAGCTGCAGGTATTTTGAGTTCTACATCTGAAATGGCTTACAAAGGCAATTTAGGGTGTGAATTATATTTAGATAAAATCCCAATAAGACAAGAAGATATAAAACCGTGGGAAATCATGCTTTCTGAATCTCAGGAAAGGATGCTTTTTTTAATCGAGAAAGGTAGCGAGGAGCAAATTAAGAAGATCTGTGATAAATACACGATAGAATTTTCAGTAATTGGAAAAACAATTAAAACACCATCATATAGAGTTCTGGAAAAAGAAGAGGGGAAGGTTCTTGCAGATCTACCCATTGAAATTCTGGTTAACGCCCCCGAATACTATCGAAACAACACTGTTCCTTCATCGTATTATATAAATCGAGGGCGAAAAATTCCCGAGGTAGAAGGCAGTATCGATTCTGTTTTGAAAAAGTTATTGGGTCATCCTACCTTAGGAAGTAAAAGGTGGGTTTATGAACAATATGATTACCAAGTTGGAACAAACACTTTAATTGTTCCTGGAGACGCAGATTCCTCAGCAATGTGGTTAAAAGGAACTCAAAAAGCTATAGCCGTTACAATTGATAGTAACGAGCTTTATACGTATTTAGATCCTTATGAAGGAACAAAAAATGTTGTTTATGAAGCAGCAAGAAATTTGATTTCTATCGGGGCTAAGCCCTTAGCAATAACAGACAATTTGAACTTTGGAAATCCTGAAAATAACGAAGTTTCTTGGCAATTCGAGCGGACTATTGAAGGATTGATAAGCGCAAGTGTAGAATTATGTACCCCTGTAGTAAGTGGAAACGTCAGTTTTTACAATTCTTATAATGACGTATCTATATATCCAACACCTGTAATCGGCATGGTTGGAGAAATTGAAGATGTTGATAAATTGCTCAATATGAAATTCAAAAGTGTTGACGACGAAATTTATCTAATTGGGAAACAACAAATAAATGTGGAAAAAATAGGCGGAAGTCTTTTTCTATATATTATAAAAGATTTTATCGGTGGTGAAATGGATACTGTAAATCCTTTGCGAGAAATACAGCTTAATAAATTTATTCTTGAACTGATTGATAACAGGGTGGTAAAAAGTGTACATGATGTTTCAAAGGGTGGTATACTGTTTGCTGTAGTAGAATCCTGTATTTGTAGTGACTTTGGTTTTGAGGGATACATTGGATCCAATGTTGAAGAGTTATTTGGTGAAAATCAAGGTATGTTTATTGTTTCGGTTTCACCTACAGATAGCTCAAAGTTGGAAGAACTTGCGAAATCAAAAAACATAGAATTTAGGAAACTTGGAAAAGTAGTAAGGAAAGAAAAAGGAATAAATATTGGAATTGAAAATTTTGATTTTAATGTTCTGAGTAACATTTATTTTAACTGTATCCCAAAGATTTTGGAGGACCATTTATGTTAAATGAGAACTGTGGATTATTTGCTGTCTATCATAAAGACTCTTCATTTAACGTGAGTGCACAAATTATTGAAGGTTTAATTGCGTTACAACATAGGGGGCAAGAGTCGGCAGGTATAGCCGTTTCTAATGGAGAAAACATACAAACATATAAGGGAATGGGGGTAGTGAACGATGTATTTCCAAAAGAGGTTATCAAAAGAATTAAAGGATCTTTTGGTATTGGACATGTAAAATACTCTACAAATGGTTTTTCAAACTATGCAAATGCTGAACCATTAACGGTTAAATACAAAGGAGAATTTTTTAGTGTCGCTCATAACGGTCAAATAGAAAACAGTGCTTTTTTGAGGGATCTATTTGAAGAAAAGGGAACCATTTTTTTTACTACTTCAGACACAGAATTAATACCTCATTTATTAGTAACAAACTTAAAAGGTGCGCCCTCAACTTGGAATCCTGAAAATATTGCAAAATTAATAGACAAACATATTTCTCCATCATATTCCTTACTTTTGTTATTTAAAAATAAAATAATTGCTTTAAGAGATAGGTATGGATATAGACCGCTGGCAATCTGTGAAACAGATGATGCAGTGTATTTAGCTTCAGAAGATAGTGCATTTAAATTCTTTAAATTAAATAATTCAAAAATAAGAGAAGTAGAACCTGGAGAAATGATAGAAATAAATTCAGAAGGTCTAAAAAGTTATAAAATAAATAAAAACAACAAATATCGATATTGTTTTTTTGAGCATATTTATTTTGCCAGACCTGATTCCAATATTTATGGTGATAATGTCCATCTAATGAGAGAAAAGCTAGGGGAGTTAACAGCTAAAGAGCATCCTGTTGAAGCAGATATAATTGTTCCCGTTATGGACAGCGGTTTTTCAGCAGCTCTTGGATATTCGAAAGCTTCCGGTATCCCTTTAGAGTTAGGTTTGATGAGAAACAAATATATAGGAAGAACTTTCATAGACCCTGATATACAGGAAAGAAAGTTAAGTGTAAGAAGAAAGCTTTCGCCAGTAAAGGAAGTTATTGAAAATAAAGACATAGTTTTAATAGATGATTCAATGGTAAGAGGTACAACTATGAAACATATAGTAAAGATGTTGAAAGAAAACGGGGCTAAAAAGGTTCATATCAGAATAGCTTCTCCTATGGTAGTGAACACATGTTATTGGGGTATAGATATTCCGGATAAAAAAGATATTATAGGAGCAAACAAAAGCAAAGAAGATATTAAAAGAATAGTAAATGCTGATTCACTCGAATTTTTATCTTTACAATATCTTTCAAACTATCTAGATGTAAAGGTTGCTAACTATTGTTTTCACTGTTTTCAGACATAGATTTTTAGACACTCCAAAAATCTAATGAATTCTAAAACAAGACTTTTACGACAAATAGAAACGGGAACAAGGGGGTGCATTTTTATAAACTTTTTAAATGGAGGAATAAAATGTTATACAAAGATTCGGGAGTAGATATAAACAAGGCAAATGAAAGTATTGCAATGATCAAAAATCTTATAGGTGAAAATATAGGAGTTTATGCGGGCATATTCCCAATAAACGGAATTTTGCAAGATTATGAGGAACCAGTATTAGTAGCAACAACAGATGGAGTTGGCACAAAGTTACAGCTTTTGCGGGAATATAAAATGTGGCAAACTGCTGCTATAGATCTTGTTGCTATGAATCTTAATGATTTAGTATGTATGGCAGCAAAACCTCTGTTTTTCTTAGATTATTATGCAACATCTTCTTTAAACAAAGATGATTTTGTGAGTTTTATTAAATATTTAAATGATACTCTTCAAAAATTTGATTGTAAGTTATTAGGAGGAGAAACCGCCGAATTACCTGGAGTTTTCAATTCAAACAGCGAAGATGTCGCAGGTTTTGCCGTTGGAATAGCTGAAAAAAGCAAAATATTCGACTATTCAAAAATAACAGTAGGAGATAAAATCATTGCTTTAACTTCTTCAGGTGTTCATTCTAACGGTTTTTCCTTAGTTAGGAAATTGTTAAATGAAAAAAAGATTAAGCTAACTAATGAGTTATTGTATCCCACTAAATTATACGTTAACCAAACCTTAAGGATTTTAGATCTTTTAAAAGGTGCTGCTCATATTACTGGTGGGGGTCTCACGGATAATCTTCCTAGAATAATTCCTAATGGTTTGTGTGCACATGTAGAATTCAATTGGGATCCACCAAAAGTTTTCGAGGATATTTTAAACGCTGGTGTAGATATTAAAGAGATGTTTAATGTCTTTAATATGGGTGTTGGAATGGTATACATAGTTTCAAAAGAAAATCTCAAAACAGTTTCAGAAATATTAGAAAACGAGTTTTCTGAAGAAGTTTTAATTATTGGAGATATCATGGAAACAAAAAGAGAAAACGATAACAAAAAAATAATTATAAGTATTTAATTCTCAATCTAGGTAACAAAAAACAGAAAATGGCTGAGGTGTTTATGTCTATATGAAAGAGATTATTATACTTGCTTCCGGGAATGGTTCTAATTTTGAATCTATATGTAAATATTTTTCAAAATCTAAATCAATACGGGTAAAACAACTTATCACTGACAATAAAGACGCCTTTGTAATCCAAAGAGCAAAAAGGTTAAATATCGATTATAAAATTATTGATTATAAACATTTTAAAAATAAAAGCGAATATAATCTGGCTCTTTTTGATCATCTAAAGTCTATAGATTTCGATTTAATGGTTCTAGCTGGTTATATGAGAATTTTACCAAATTATATAGTGAATCATTATAAAGGCAAAATAGTTAATATTCACCCTTCTTTACTTCCAAATTATAAAGGACTTAATGCGATTGCTAAAGCTTACGAAAACAAGGAAAGATATACAGGTATAACTATTCATTATGTTGATGAAGGAGTAGACACTGGACAAATAATTTTTCAAAAAAAAGTGAGAATTAGAAAAAAAGATACACTCGAAACCTTGGAAAAAAAGATACATAAAATAGAACATAAATACTATCCAAAAGTAATTGAAAAAATATTGTCTGAAAAGTAATAATTTTTATCTTTTAATTACATTTTTAACTCACAAAAATAGAAAGGAGTGTAAGTTAATTGATAAAAAGAGCTTTAATTAGTACCTACAAAAAAGATAAAATTGTGAACTTTGCCAAATCATTACAAGATCTAGGCATTGAAATTATTTCGACCGGAGGAACTGCTAAAAAATTAGTAGAAAATGGAATCAATGTTACATCTGTAGAAGAATTAACAAATTTTCCTGAGATATTGGGAGGTAGAGTGAAAACTTTAAATCCTTTAATCCATGGAGCAATTCTTGCAAGAAGAGATAACCTTGAAGACATGAATACATTAGAGAAACTACAAATAGAACCCCTAGATTTGGTTTATGTCAATCTGTATCCATTTCTTGAAGTAATAGAAAAACCAAACGTGTCTCTAGATGAGATAGTGGAGTATATTGATATTGGCGGGCCAACTATGATTAGATCTGCAGCAAAAAATTACAAACATGTTTTGGTTGTTGTTGATGATTGTGATGCCGATGTTTTAATCGATAAATTAAAAAACGAAGAGGAGATAACCGAAGACTTTCGTTTATATCTTGCGTTAAAGGCCTTTCAACTGACAGCATTTTATGATTCTTGTATTTATAATTATCTAGAAGATCTTGTTCCTTCTGCAAAAGGAACATTTGAGAAATATATTGCTCTTCCATTAGAACAATTCCAAGAAATGAGATATGGTGAAAACCCTCACCAAAAAGCCTCTTTTTATCAGAATCCCGTTAGAAAAGGAAGTATGACAACTTTCGAACAATTAAGCGGTAAAGAATTGTCGTATAATAATCTAAGAGATGCCCAAGCAGCTTGGAGGGCTGTAAATGAATATGAAGAAATAGCTTGCTGTGCTGTAAAACATAACACTCCATGTGGAATTGCCCTTGGAAATAGTGTTGTAGAAGCTTTCAAGAAGGCTTATGAATGTGATCCTGTCTCGATATTTGGGGGCATAGTCTCTTTTAATAGAAAGGTGGATGTTGAGACTGCAAACGAATTAAAAAATATTTTTCTAGAGATAGTAATGGCTCCAGATTTTGATGAAGAAGCTCTAAAAATCTTACAAAAGAAGAAAAATCTGAGAGTTTTAAAGATGAAAACTAAACCAATGGATAAATTTGAATATATCTCTATAGACGGTGGAATGCTAGTTCAAGAAGTTGATAAAGGTTTTATCAATGATTTTAGAGTTGTCACAGAAACTCAAGTTCCAGATAATTTAAAAGACGAACTCATATTTGCTTGGAAAGCAGTAAAATACGTTAAGTCCAACGCAATAGTTGTTTCAAAAAATAAAGCTACCACAGGTATTGGTGGTGGTCAAACTAACAGAATTTGGGCTGCTATAGATGCACTAGAAAGGAGCAAAGACAAAGGAGCGGATGTGCTGGCATCTGACGCATTCTTTCCTTTTAGCGACGTTGTAGAAAAAGCGGCGGAATTTGGGATAAAAGCAATTATTCAGCCTGGAGGTTCCATTAGAGATAATGAATCTATTGAGGCGTGCAATAAATATGGTATTGCCATGGTATTTACTGAAATGAGGCATTTTAAACATTAAAGTAAATAGAATTAGTTTCTCACTGGGGAGGGTTCATGGTTATTATGAAAATACTAGTTGTTGGAAAAGGTGGGCGAGAACACGCTCTGGCTTGGAAATTTGCCCAAAGTGATAAAGTTGATGAAGTGTATGTAGCTCCAGGGAATGAGGGTATTTCTTTAGAAAAAAAATGTTCGGTAGTTGATGCTACAACAGTTGAACAGATCTTAAATTTTGCCAAAAGCAAAAAAATAGATTTGACTTTTGTGGGTTCGGAGGACTACCTTGCTAATGGGATAGTTGATGTGTTCAGAGAAGAAAATTTAGCAATCATCGGTCCTGAAAAAAAATCCGCTCATTTAGAAAGCAGTAAGGTTTTTTCAAAACAATTTATGAGAAGAAATAATGTTCAAACAGCAAATTTTGAGGTGTTTGATAACGCAAATAATGCTATTAACTTTGCTAAAAAAACAAATTATCCTGTTGTAGTAAAAGCTGACGGGTTGGCTTCAGGAAAAGGAGTTTTCATTTGCGATAATTTTGAGCAAGCATTTAAAGCAATTGAGGAAATGATGGTTGAGTCAAGATTTTCAGATGCTGGCAAGAACATTGTGATTGAAAGGTTTCTAAATGGTTTTGAAGCTTCATTATTTTTACTCTTAGATGCAAGAAACTATAAATTTTTTAACTTTTCAAAAGATCATAAAAAGTTGCTTGATGGGGAAAAAGGTCCCAATACCGGTGGATTAGGTGCAATAACTCCTCATCCAAGTATCGATGGAAGATTAATGAAAAAGATCGACAAAAAAGTTATTTTACCTACTATTAACGGTTTAGAAAAAGAAGATATATTCTATAAAGGGATTTTGTATATAGGGCTGTTAATAGAAAATGGAGAACCATATGTTTTGGAATATAATGTTAGATTAGGCGATCCAGAGGCTCAATCAATTTTATATCTTCTAAAGAGCGATATACTCGAACTGAGTGAAAATATAGTTGAATCTAATATTATGGATTCTAAAATAGAATGGTACGATGGATATTCTTTATGTTTGGTACTTTGTAGTGAAGGATATCCTTTTTCTTATATGAAAGGAGAAAAAATTCATTTTGAGCCTCGTATTGATTCAAAAATATTCTTTTCAGGTGTAAAAAAAGGAGGGTCAGATCTTGTAACAAACGGAGGCAGAGTATTAAGTTTAGTAAATAGAGCAGCTACCTTAGAAGAAGCCAGAAAAGCAGTTTATCAAGATGCAGAAAGAATTCATTTTAATTCTAAATACTATAGAAAAGACATATAAAAACTTTTACAATTATAGCTAAAATTAGCTACTTTTATCAATATCGTGGCGTCGAATTTCTTCTTCAACTTTTAAATATCCATTTTTCATAGCCTTTTTACTTTTTTGGATTTCTAATTGATTGTTTTTTAATTTTTCTATCTGTTCTTTTATAAGATTGTGTCTGTGAATATCCTTTTCTAAAATATCATTTACAAATGTTAATACCCGGGGATCAGTTTTATAATCCTCTAATTGTTCCAAGAGAGCATATCTTCTATCTAGCGATTTTGACAATTCTTCAAAATCGCTATTTTTTATAAGATTATCCAAAACACTTTCAATCTTTTCTATTTCAGATATGATAAATTCAAGTTCATTGTAGCTCATATTAACTTCCTCCTTTTTTCCTTTTTATGTGTTTAAGTAAATTATAACAAAATTGATTAACTAATAACAAATAGTTGAGGATGATTATAAGTGTTTATACCTAATTGTAGCTAAATAAAACCGATTATTTTATTTTTTCTCGATTTTCTTGTATAATATAGATGGTAATTTTTCAAAATAAATTTGTTAATTAAATCGAAAGGATGGTCTACAATGAAGACTTCAGAAACGATTATATTAGAGATAGATCCATTTAATATTGAAGAAGAAAAAATAAAAGAAGCAGCAAAAGCGATTCGTGAAAATAAAACGGTTGTTTTTCCTACAGAAACTGTTTATGGTTTAGGTGCCAACGGACTATCTGAAGAAGCTGTTAAAAAAATCTTTATAGCAAAAGGTAGACCATTTGATAATCCTTTAATTTTACACGTGACAAATATAAAAGCCTTTTTAGAATATGCTTATGTTTCTTACTCACTACTAGAAAAGATGGAAAAATTGGTACCTGGGCCGGTTACTTTTGTTTTGAAGAAGAAAAAAATTGTACCGGATATCGTTACTGCCGGTAAAGATACTGTAGCAATTCGAATGCCTGCACATCCAATAGCATCAAAACTAATTTTATATTCTGGAGTGCCAATTGCAGCTCCAAGTGCTAATATTTCTGGAAAACCGAGCGCTACTTTGTCTGATCATGTTATACATGATTTAAAAAATAAAGTAGATTACATAATAATTGGCGGAAAAGTTGAATTTGGAATAGAATCGACCGTTATAGATTTAACAGCTGGAAATAAACCAGTATTACTTAGGCCAGGACCTATTCCTCCTCAGAAAATAGCGGAAATTTTCGGTGATATAGTGGTGCCCGATTTTGCATACGGATACGTAGAAGCAGATTACATTAAAGCTCCTGGTATGAAATATAGACATTATTCTCCTGATACACCTGTAATATTGATAGAATATCAAGACAAAGAACAAATGATAAACAAAGTTTTAACAGAATACAATAAATACTCAAATCCTATAATACTTTGTCTGAGAGAGCATTATAACTTTTTCAAAGAAAGAAACATGAATTGTGATATCATTGGCAGTGAAGAAAATTATTATGAATTTGCAATAAAATTGTTTGAAATGTTACGAAAATACGATGAAAAAGTAGAGGTAATGATAGTAGAAGGAATAGAAGATAAAGGTATTGGTATTGCTATCATGAACAGATTGAGAAAAGCTGCTCATAAAATCATTAAATAAATAAAGGAAGGAAAAATAATGGATCTTTTATTAGATATTGGAAATTCTTACACTACTGTAGGATACCATAATAAAGGAAATTTCACAATATGGCGTTTAGGGCCCAGTAGTTTTGAATCTGAAGATATGTTATTTGTAAACCTATTTACTCTTAGCAAACAATCAGATATCAATTTGTTTGAAACATCAAGGATAGGAATTTCTTCTGTTGTACCCAAAAACAATTTCATAGTACGTCAATTTTCGCGAAAATACTTGAAGATGACTCCTACATTCGTAAGTTCAAATCAAAAGATTAATAACATAGCATATTTAGTTGATTATCCTAAAGAAGTTGGTGCCGATCGCGTATCTAATATTATTGCTTCAAAACGTGAATATGGTGATAATGTTATTGCGGTAGATTTTGGCACAGCTATCACAGTTGATGTTATAGAAAATGGTAATTTTATAGGTGGTGCAATAATTCCAGGTTTTAACACTGCTATTAATTCCCTTTTTTCTAAAACTGCCAAATTACCTCAGGTGGAAATATCCTTTTTAGATTATAATATAGGAAAAAACACCATTGATAATATACAAATTGGAATTGTAAAAACTACTTTGTATGGTCTAGATAGATTGCTAAATGAAATTAAAAAAGAGAGAAAGAAAAATTTTTATATAGTTACAACCGGCGGGGATGCTAAATTTTTATCAAGAAAGTTTTTGAATTTTGATAAATACGATCCATACTTAACTTTGAAAGGTATTTTATATTATTTAGAGGAGATCAACGTATAATTTAGCAATAATAAAGTTCTTAAATAAAAGCGAATTCTATAAAATATATTAATAAATATTCTATTATTTCTTAAATCCCTAACTTATATTGTCTAAGGAGGAGTTTGCTTGAATTTTTTAGTTGTAAACCCGTGGATATATGATTCTGCTGCATATGATTTTTGGTTAAAACCTTTGGGTTTACTGTATAATGCTGAGATTTTAAAGTTATTAGGGCATCATGTTGTTTTTTTAGATCTATTAAATAGATACGATACGGATTTACTCAAGTTTAAAAGTCCTAAAGATAAAAAATATGGAACAGGTAAATTTTATACTGAAGTTGTTGAAAAGCCCGCTATATTAAAAAACATCCCAAGAGAGTTTAAAAGATATGGAATTCCTCTGAAAGTAGCTAAGAACAAAATAGAAGTTATTAAAAATGAACAAAAGATCGATGCCGTTTTTATAGGAGTTACTTTGACTTATTGGTATTATGGAGGATTAAAAACTATAGAACTGCTTAGAGAATATTTTCCTACACAACCATTTTTTTTGGGTGGAATTTATTCTACGATATATCCTCAACATGCTGATGAAACATTTTCAAAATATGATGTTATTGTGCTTCCAGGAACAGGTTTGAACCCTTTGATACAAGCTCTTCAAATTCTTGATTTATCTAAATCTTCTTTAAATAGTTTTGATTGGTTCGAGGAAACAGATTTGACTTACGATTTTTATGATTCAGTTCTTCCCTACGTAGTTTTAATTACTTCTATAGGATGTGTATTTAATTGTTCTTATTGCGTTACACCTAAAATGTGGCAATTTCAATTTAGAACCATACCAGCAATAATAAATAATATAAAATACATTTTAAGCAAAAGACCAGATATTAAAGACATAGCCTTTTTTGATGATGCTTTTTTACTAAGAAAAGACATACATGAATTATTAAAATCACTATCTTTTTTTAAAGTAAGATATCACCTTCCTAACGGTATTCATGCGAGGATGGTTACTCCTGAGATTTCTTCTCTTTTAAAAACAGCAAATTTTAAAACAATTAAATTAGGCTATGAAAGTCATGATTTTAAAATACAAAAAAATACCGGATTCAAAGTTACCAATACGGATCTTGTTAATGCAGTTAATAATTTAAAGAGTGCGGGATTTACAAATGAAGAAATCTCAGCATATATTCTTCTCAACCTTCCTGAACAAGATAAGGAGGATGTAATAGAGGCAATTGATTTTTGTTATGAATTAGGAATTGGCATAAATTTGAATGAATTTACACCTATTCCAGGAACTCAAGAATTTGACTACTTAGTTTCAAACAAATTTATTGACAAAGATATAGATCCTTTACTATTAAATAACACTTACTTACCTTATTGGAGTAACTTTGGATTATCCGAAGGGGAAATCAGAGAAATAAAACAGTATGCTAGATTGAAATATCAGCATTAGCAGGTTTTATCCCTAATTAGAGCTATTTAAATAGATTTATAACGAAACTTCTTTATTTTATTAAGGTTGACAAAGTTAATAAAAATGACTATAATTGTAGTCAAGGGGTGTTAATAAAATGAATTTAAGTGATGCCGTCTTTTATAGCCTCGCTGAAGCGAAAGCAAAATTTTCAAAGGTTGTGGATGAATCAAAATGTCATGATGTTATAATAACAAAAAACGGCGTACCAGTTAGCGTAATAATAAATTATGATAAATTTGTTAGAATGATGGAATTTATTGAAGAAATTAAAGATTTATCTCTTTTTGATTTGGAAGATTATGATAAATACAAGGATATACAAAAATTTTTTAAAGATTTTGACTATTAAAGTGGAGGTGTATGTAAGTGGCTGAGGTGGTATTAGAAAAAGTCAACAAGATATTCCCAAATGGAGTTCATGCGGTAAAAGATGCCGATTTTGTTATTCAAGATAAAGAGTTTTTGGTGCTATTAGGTCCTTCAGGATGTGGAAAAACCACTACTCTGAGGATGATTGCAGGGTTAGAAGATATAACAAGCGGAATTATAAAAATTGATGGAAAAGTCGTTAATGATGTGGAACCAAAGGATAGAGATATAGCAATGGTTTTCCAGAATTACGCATTATATCCTCATATGACCGTCTATGATAATATGGCTTTCGGATTAAAATTAAGAAAAACTCCAAAAGACGAAATTGAAAGAAGAGTAAGACAGGCAGCAAAGATCTTAGGTATTGAACATTTGTTAGATAGGAAACCAAAACAACTTTCTGGAGGACAGAGACAGAGAGTCGCTGTAGGAAGAGCTATTGTAAGAAATCCAAAAGTTTTCTTATTTGATGAACCTCTTTCAAATTTGGACGCAAAATTAAGAGTTCAGATGAGATCTGAACTAAAAAAGTTACACCAAAGATTAGAGGCAACTATTGCATATGTTACTCACGACCAAGTTGAAGCCATGACTATGGCTGATAAAATTGTAATTATGCATGAAGGATTAATCCAACAAGTAGGAGATCCTTTTGATGTGTATGATCATCCAGCAAACTTATTTGTCGCTGGTTTTATAGGTACTCCTCCTATGAACTTCTTGGCAGCACGAGTTGTTAAAGAAAATGGCATATGGTTAAAAGGTGATGGGTTCTCAATTAATGTGCCAAATGACAAAGCACATCTTTTAGAAAATTATATAGGCAAAGAAGTTATATTTGGAGTAAGACCGGAAGACTTAACTGAAAAAAGTCAAAGTGAAAACGCTGATGAAACAAACACGATCACAACTGTAGTGGATGTTGTAGAACCTTTAGGAAGTGAAACTTTACTTCACGTAACAGTTGGTTCCAACCAATTTATAACCGCAAAAGTTAGTCCTCAGACGAGAGCTAGAGTTGGACAAAGATTTGATCTTACAGTAAATTTAGAAATGATACATGTCTTCGATAAAGAAACTGAAATAGCCATCTTTTAGTTACATATTCTGTTACTTCCCATCGCTTTAGCGATGGGAAGTATATTTAAGTTTCTAAATAATCTAATTTAATAACAGTTGGGGGGATTTTATTGGTGATAGAACTGGTGTTAAGTTCAATAGACGGCAAAGAGATTAATTTACCTGTTCATTATAACAGGCCGCTACAAGGACTTTTTTACAGTTTAATGTCTGAATCAATGCCATATTACCATGATAAAGGAACTAAATCTGATGATAAAAAACTTAAACTCTTCACTTATTCTAGAATTTATCCCCATAACTCTTTTAAGGTGTATAACAAGAGAATGAAATTTGAAGGTTTATTCAGTATTTTTTTTGCTTCTCCTATGGATGAGCTAGTACAGGCAGTTTTGAATAGTTTAAATGAACAAAAAGTTTTACGAATTGAAAAAAACTATTTTACTTTAGTGAAGTATGAAAAAATTGAAAATAAAGTTGAAGATGGTGAATTATTAGTAAAAACGTTGTCCCCTATAACCGCTTATTCTACGATTCTTTTACCCAATGGGAGTAGGTATACTCACTACTTCTCCCCTTACTCAACTGATTTTAAAAAGCTAGTAGAAGAAAATCTTAAAAGAAAGGCAAAGGCTCTAAAATTAGATACAAAGAACAATAGTTTTTCTATTGAACCTTACGGAATAACAGAAAAAAATGAAAAATTATTGTTTTATAAAGACATAATTATTAAAGGATGGACAGGATATTTTATACTACGAGGAGACCCTATTTTAATTGAGTTAGCTCTTAACTCAGGATTAGGTGCTAAAAATGCTCAAGGTTTTGGTATGGTCTTTCCTGCTAATAGAAAAATGAAAAATAGAGAATTTAGTTCTAATACGAATCAAAAACACAAAAACG
This sequence comes from Thermotogota bacterium, assembly GCA_029780115.1. Lineage (GTDB taxonomy): Bacteria > Thermotogota > Thermotogae > Petrotogales > Petrotogaceae > Defluviitoga. The sequence goes on along the minus strand of JAKOZG010000001.1, from coordinate 98,538 downwards.
AATTTATACCTTAAATCTTAAATTTTGGGGGTGAACTTTTTGCAGAAAAAAAATATACTTTATGCACAATCAGGAGGCGTTACAAGTGTAATTAATGCCAGCGCCTTTGGCCTCATCAACAGTGCCCTAAGGACGAAGGAAATCGATAAAATATACGCCGGTATTTATGGAATTTCAGGAATTTTAGAGGGAAAACTAATTGAAATTAATGAACAACCCACGGAAAAGATTCAAGCCTTGCGATATACACCTTCTAGTGCCTTCGGGTCATGTCGTCGTAGATTAAAGGAAGAAGATGCGGAAAGTTTTAAAAAATTATTCCAGATATTTGATGAGTACAAAATAGGTTATTTTTTTTATAACGGTGGTAATGATTCAATGGATACCGCTCACAAGATTGATCAATATGCAAGAACGATTGGTTATGATTTAAAAGTCTTTGGAATTCCTAAAACTATAGACAACGATCTATATGGCACTGATCATTCTCCTGGATATGGTTCAGCTGCTAAGTACCTTGCAATTTCTATGCTTGAAGCTAGCATTGATACTAGAAGTATGTCGAAAGATTCTACTAAAATTTTTATTATGGAAACAATGGGACGTCATGCTGGTTGGTTAGCAGCTGCAACTTCCTTAGCGAAATTAAATGGTGATTTTGGTCCTCATATTATATTGCTACCAGAAAGATTTTTTGATGAAGATAAATTTATTAATAAAGTAAAATATGAAGTTGAAAAGAATGGGTATTGCACTATTGCTGTATCAGAAGGAATAAGATATAAAAGTGGAACTTTTGTGTCAGATATGGGTTTCACCGATAGTTTTGGTAATAGACAGTTAGGCGATGCAGGAAGGGTTGTTGCTAATATTATTTTAACCAGATTAGGTTTAAAGGTTCATGTAGCTACTCCGGATTATCTACAAAGAAGCGCTGGACATATTGTAAGCAAAACTGATAATGAAGAAGCTATTAAAGTTGGAGAAGTGGCTTTAGAAATGGCACTAAGTGGAATTTCTGGATTTATGGTAACTATTAACAGAGTATCGGACGAACCTTATCAAGTTCAATATGGAAAAGTTCCATTATTTGAAGTAGCTAACAACACTAAATATATGCCTGAAGAATTTATTACTGAGGATGGTTATGGTGTAAATGAAAAATTTATCAAATATGCTAAGCCGTTAATAAGTGGGGAAAGCTATCCTGTTTACGAAAATGGAATACCAAAGTACGCCCATTTTTCTTTACGTGATAAACAAAAATAGAATGTAAAATAAAATAGGACTCAGATTATTAAGATTATTATTTTTCTCTATCAAAAAATCTGAGTCCTTTAAAGGTATTAGATATTTTATAGATTGTTGTATATTAGATTAATAATACCATTTTCAAATTCCTTTACACTTTGTCTACTTGTAGAAAAATTATTTTCGATAAGCGTTACCAAATATAGGTTCCCGTTTCTAGATCTTAAAATTCCTGCTATAGCTGAATCATAATATAAAGTTCCAGTCTTTGCATATATCTCAAAATCGAATCTATTCTTTATAGTGCTTTCTTCTTTAGAAGAAGCCAACCAGTCAAGTAGATTGTAGCCATATTTTGTATACAAATAAGAAATTGCATCGTTTATCATCTTTGGGGAAAGAAGATTATACTTTGATAAACCACATCCATCTTTTAATACGTACTGACTAGGTTTGTACCCCAAAACCTCTTCTATTACTTGCTTAAAATATTTTTCCGAATCATATATAGTACCTTCTCCATATATTCCTCCTATATTTCTAAAAATCTGCTCTGAAACTTGATTATCACTTGTTTCTAACATGATTTTTACTATTTCTTTTAAAGGAAGAGAAAAATGTATATAAATTGGAACAGCAGTATAAGGTACGATATCGTACTCTATAGAACCTAGGAAGGAAACTCCTAATTCCTGTAAGTAGATAGTGGTTAAAAAGGTTATATAATCTTTTATTTCTCCGTTAGTCTTATATTTAAATGATTCGTAACTACTTTGCCAAATATTCAAGGCAGCTATTTGAGGTTGTGGATCATCCCACATCCACCCTCTACCAAAACCTTCTTCTGTCAAAAAGGAATAATCGAATACGATGTTACCATAAATTTTATTTATTCCTTGATCAACAGTAACTTTTTTTAATATGTTTTTATATTCACTTGAAGTTAATATAGGATTTCCCAACCCCTTTATATAAATATTTCCATTATAAACTGGAGTAATAGGTAGAGATCTAAACACTTGCGTTTCAAACCTATAGTTAGGACCTAGAGATTCTAAGGTTACTAATGCGGTAATGATTTTTGATAGAGAGGCAGGCGTAAATAATTTGTTTTCATTGTATGATAATATAACTTGATTTGTAGAAAGATTTCTCAATTCAAATCCTACAAATCCTTCGAACGAACTAATTTGTTTCATAATTGTATCCAGAGTTATTTCCATGGGTTGTTGGTAAAAACTAGTTATTTCCGTTGGAGTTTGATATACTTTTGGTGGTTCAATAACCTCAATTTTATCTAGATAATCCAGTGATTCTCCATCTATTGGAAGTGGTGAACTACTTAAGATAGGAGCTCCGAAAGAAATAAAAAATAAAATTATAAATAATGAGAGCAATAGTATAATTTTTGTTATGTTATCTTTGTTTCTCATTTATATCTTCATCTCCTTTTACATTAGTTATCTTTGTTTTAACAGGTTTGAGAGCAGGCTCTATCAATTTTCTGTAGTTAATTACAACTTCTTTAAAGTTACGATCTTTTAATAATAAAACCATGCCCTTTGTGACCGAAATCATAAATTCTAAAATGTATCTAGCATCAATATCATTTCTAACTTCTCCTAGTTTCTGAAATTCTTTTATTTTATCTATGATCGCCTTCCCATATGTTTGATAAAAATAGTCGTTAATAAACGAAGAAATCCTTTTAGAAAGAAAGAAGTCATCAATGGGATATTCTCTTAATATAGTATCTAGATCAAAATTCAAATTAGAGAGGTATTCTAATATCTCCTCGAGACTTTTAAAGTTTTCAACATATTTTTTAAAAGGCACATACCATTCATCTAAAATAATCTTTATCAAGTAAATAATGAAATCTTCTTTCTTTCCAAATTTTTGGTAAACAGTAGATTTACTCAGGCCAGAATCTTTAATAACCTTTTCGTAATTAAATTTTGAGATCCCCTTGTTTAATAATTCTACTTTGGACAAATCAATTAGTTTATTTATTTTAGCAGTAGTTTTTTTTTGAGTACCACGATTTTTAGACATTTTTTCACCTTCAAATCTAAAATCAAAAAATGTATAACATAAAATTATTATGTAGTTAAGTAATAAAAAATCTCTTTTAAAATAACTATATGATTGCAAATCCTTTTTTACACAATATAATACATTTAAAAGTGTTTTTTCAATATACTTTGTACATTAATTATCTTTTAGTAGTGTTTACTCAAAAAGAATTTTTGTCAAAATTATTTCATATAAATATACTATTTCATTATATTAATCATATTGATCGATTTTTCAAATACCTCCTTGTAGAAGTCGTTATTTTCGATTTTATTAACCAAACATATATTTTCATATAGACCATTCCAGATAAATGTCTTAAAAGGGCGATAAAAAGGAGGTCATTTTCATCTTACGAATATCAACAATTTTTAGATTTTTATAATACTTGTCGGAAAACTTAGGTTTTCCGACATCACTTTTGTTTCTTTTAACTAATTGAAATCTTATGTCGTATTTACTAAAAGTTGCATTAACTCAGGATTTCTTACTAGTTTTACATTCTTTACCAAAAAATAAAGCATGTTTTTTGGATAAAAAGATCTTAGAACTTTCCATAAGATATACACGTTACTTATAAATTGTATATTAGATTTATATTTACATAATTATTATAAACTATAATTTATATAAGCACACAACATTAGAAAGTATTCTTACAAGATTATTATACAATGTATATGTTTATTTACACTTTAAAAATATATTTTTGATATGACATCACAAATTTATTTATTTACACTTTTAAGCTATACTATTAATTACATCAATAAAATATTTTTAATAAAATAAATGCTAAATTCCACTTTTAATTGTTCACATAGGTCTTTAAAAGCGTTATTTAAGTCAATCAACGTCTTATAAAGTTGGTGTTCATGACAATTTATTTCAAAGGAGTTTTTATGTTATCGCTGAAAATGATCTAAATAATAAATTACCTACAAAGAAAAATGTTATATTTAATTCTATTTGATATTTATTATACCTTATTTTTAATTTTTTTTGGCAACAATTTATTGACAAAACTCGACCAAATATTATCTTCGTGTATTGTACTTTCATTATACTTTTTTATAATTACTAAGTGGTGTAAAAACTTAATTACATCTTATAAATAAAAAACAAATTAATTTGTATAAGTACAAATTAAAAAAATTTATACACTTTATAAACGGAGGCTTCCTTTTTTTAAGAGTTTAAAAAAAGTTAAGAATATACTAACTATTATTAATTTTTATGGTAAAATAGTTATATAATAAACGAATAAAAAACAAAACAAAAGGAGATCTACAATGACATATGATTTTGATGAAATAATAGACAGGAGAAACACCAGCTCCGAAAAATGGGATAACCTTGTTCAAGTATATGGGAGAGATGACATTATTCCAATGTGGGTTGCAGATATGGATTTCAAATCACCACCAGAAGTTGTAAAAGTTTTAGAACAAAGAGCACGTCATGGAATTTTTGGATATCCAATGTTAAAAGACGAGCATGTAGAACCGTTTATTAACTGGATCACTGAGAAACATAATTGGAAATTAGATAAAGAATGGATAATAGTGAATAGCTGTGTTGTTGATGCTCTTAAAACAGCAATTTTAGCTTTTTCAAAGCCAGGCGATAATGTGGTAATTCAACCACCAGTTTATAGGCCATTTTTTAATATTGTTACATCTAACGGGAGAAAACTTTTAACAAATCCTCTGAAATTTGAAAACGGAAGATATTCTATAGATTTTGAAGATCTAGAAGTTAAGTTATCAGAAAAAAGAACTAAACTTCTCATGTTATGTAGTCCTCATAATCCTGTTGGCAGAGTGTGGAAGGAAGACGAGCTTATTAGATTGGGGGAACTGTGCTTAAAATATGATATTCTAATTCTTTCAGATGAAATCCACAGTGACATAGTTTATGAAAATTTCAAGCACTTACCAATTTCCTCACTTTCAAAAGAACTTCAAGATTCAACTTTAACTTTTTATGCTCCTAGTAAAACTTTTAATTTGGCTGGACTTAGGACCTCTTTTGTAGTAATTCCTAATCAAAAATTAAGAGAAGAGTACGAAACTATTTTAGAAAATATTTCAAGTAAGAATATAAATATATTTGGCTTATTGGCTGCCACCACTGCGTATAATTATGGAGAAAAATGGTTAAATGAATTAATCGTTTATTTAAAAGAAAATATCGATTTTACGATCGATTTTTTTAAACATAAACTTCCTAAAGTTAAAATAAATTCTCCTGAAGGAACATTTTTATTATGGTTAGATTTTAGAAGATATGGTAATGAATCTTTTGTTAAAAATGTTTTTATCAATAAAGCTAAAGTAGGATTAGAAGAAGGAAGCATTTTTGGGCAAGAAGGTGAAGGATTTTTTAGAATGAATATTGGTTGTCCGAGAAAAATATTAACAGAAGCTTGTAATAATATTTATATTGCTTTTAAAGAATGATTATAAAAATCAAGTTTAAATCTCAACAGGGAGGTATTTTAAATGTTATCCGATATTGAAATCGCTCGTTCGGCAAAGTTAAAAAGGATTGTCAACATTGCAAATGAATTAGATATTCCAGAAGAATTTTATAATCTTCACGGTAAATACATTGCAAAAGTGTCTCATCACTATTTAAATGAATTAGATTTTAAAAATGATGGCAAATTGATAATGGTCACTGCAATTACTCCAACTCCAGCGGGAGAAGGTAAAACAACCACGAGCATAGGTCTCTCCATGGCTATTAACAAGCTTCAGAAAAATTCAATAGTTACATTAAGAGAACCTTCATTAGGCCCTGTTATGGGAATTAAAGGAGGAGCGGCCGGAGGAGGTTACGCACAAGTTCTGCCTATGGAAGATATCAATCTTCATTTTACTGGAGATATCCATGCTGTTACCACTGCCCACAATCTTATATCTGCAATAATAGATACTTACATAAAGTATGATAAATTAAATATTGATTCCGCAAGGGTTACTTGGCCAAGGGCTATGGATATGAACGATAGATCTTTAAGAGACATAGTTGTAGGTTTAGGAGGAAAGAATAATGGCTACCCTCGAGAGGATAGTTTTGTTATAACTACTGCATCAGAAATAATGGCTATACTGTGTTTATCTAAAGATCTTGAGGATCTCAAAGAGAGACTTTCAAAAGTTGTTATCGGTAGAAACAAGGAGGGAGCACCAGTTACTGTAAAGGATTTAGAAATATCAGGAGCCCTGGCAGTTTTACTGAAAGATGCCATTAACCCAAACCTTGTTCAAACTATAGAAAATACACCTGCATTTGTTCACGGGGGGCCTTTCGCCAATATTGCTCACGGTACAAATGCAATTACCTCTACCAAACTAGCTTTAAAGCTTTCTGATTATGTTGTAACAGAGACTGGTTTTGGTTCAGATCTAGGAGCAGAAAAATTCTATGATTTTGTATGCCCAACTTTTGGATTGCAACCTTCAGCAACTGTTTTAGTAGCGACAATACGAGCGTTGAAGTATCACGGTGGTCAAAGCAAATCTAATCTTTCTATTCCAGATTTAGAAAGCTTAAAAAAAGGACTCCCAAATTTACAAGTGCATATTGAAAATTTAAAAAAATTTAATATTCCTATAGTAGTAGCAATTAATAAATTCGAATCAGATACCGATGAAGAACTGAAATTAGTCATTGATTTTGTGGAAAATCTGGGAATAGAATGTAGTATAAACGAGTCATTTGAAAAAGGATCTGAAGGTGCTCTTGATTTGGCAGAAAAAGTCATAAAATCTTGTGAGGAACCTTTCCAGTTAAAAACAATATATAGTTTTGAAGATGATTTAGAAGTAAAAATTGATAAATTAGCTAAAAATATATATAGAGCAGGTAGAGTTGAGTATACTAGTGAAGCTATTCAATCTATAAAATTTTTAAAGAAATATGGGTACGATAAACTTCCAGTAATCATGGCCAAAACACAATATTCAATATCAGATGATCCTAATAAGCTTGGGTTTCCAAAAGATTATACTTTTACCATAAGAGATTTTGAATTGTCTTCAGGTGCAGGATTTATTGTTGGATTGGCTGGAGATATGTTAAGAATGCCAGGTCTTTCAAAGGTTCCAAATGCTGTAAATATTGATATAGATAAAGATGGTAATATAGTAGGTCTCTATTAAATATTATTGATTCTTTGAAAAATAAACTGTTTAAGTGTAAATTAAATTAAATTTAATTGTAATAGAAGCCGCTATCCTTTAGTTCTTATTAAATAAAGTTTTAATTTTTTACCTTGATTGTAAGGGTTAGGACGAGGAGGAAGAAATCATGTACATTGATATTAAAAATATCATCAATGAACTGAACGAGGAAATAGAATTTCTTAAGCAAAAGGTTACACATGAACCAAAATTAATAAGTTTAGTAGTTGAACCCGACCCTTCAACATTATCTTATTTAAAATCTCAAAAAAGATCAACTAAGAAACATGGCATTAATTTGGAAATAATAGAAAGCGAAAATTTAATCGATGATTTAAGTCATTATAATCAAGATATTACAGTTGACGGTATATTTGTGGCAAGACCTTTAGCAAAAGGGTATTCAGAGTTGGATATTGCTAGAAATATTAATCCTTTGAAAGATGTTGAAGGAGTTAGTTTATTTAACATTGGATCAATGTATTATGAAGAGGAATTATTTATCCCTTGCACTGCTGAGGCAGTTGTAAAAACAATTGAAAATACTACCGAAATAAGAGGTAAAAATGTTGTCGTTATAGGAAGAAGTACAACTGTCGGTAAACCTGTAGGTATTTTGTTGCTAAAAAGAGGAAGAGATGCTACCGTAACTATAGCTCATTCGAAAACTGTAAATTTGCAAGAAATAACTAGGAAAGCTGATATTCTAGTAGTAGCTGTTGGAAAGGCAAATTTTATAAATAAAGATTTTGTTAAAGAAGGAGCAATAGTAATAGATGTTGGAATAAATGTCTTAGAAAGTAAAGTTGTTGGAGATGTTTCTAGTGATGTAGCAGAAAAATGTGAAGTAACTCCAGTACCCGGAGGAGTGGGAAATGTTACCTCCTTAATTTTAATAAGGAATGTTTTCAAAGCCGCATTGGATAAAAATATATAAAAATGTTTTATGTTAAAGAATAAAGTGGGAGAATTCGATCTCCCACTTTTAACAATTTCACAACCATCATTTTGATGATATTTAATCTTTTTTTACTAAGGAAAGTTCAAATGTAAATCCTGGGATGGTAACGAATTTTAGGTTTTTAATGTTAAATGTTTTTGACAAATCCCAACCTTCGTTAGCAATGCGTGCGAATAACTTGTCATGAAACTGAATTCCGTACTCAAGTAATGTAGTCTCTTCTTCTGGAAAACGATTAGGTGTAAAGTTCATAGTTGTCTTCTTCCCGTCGATATAAACTTCAGGTGGATCTATCGGATTGTTTGCAAGTATGCTTGAAAAACCGATCAAACGATTTTCCTCTCCTTCATCACCTTTCGATGTAGCATGACGAAGAGCATCTGAAAGACTTACTGCTGAAAAAAACACACTTTTATTTTCTCTTTCCTTTCCATTGGTTTTGAGTTCATATCTCCCATAAATAACCTGTTCAGGTTGGAGTTCAAGTGACTTTTAGTGGCTCTATAACTATTAGTTGGGATTAACTCATGGATTTCCACGGTTCCTTCTAACAGTTTTTGCACTAATTTATCGAACTCCTCTCTTAAATTATAAGTCCAGAATATCCAGAATATATAGTAGTTTGCGAAATTTATCACTGAAAAATGATCAAAATTATTTAACTTTTCTTTACCTTTCTGCTCAAAAGCTTATAATCTGCAAAAAATTTTCATAATAAAAGGGAGTTTCAAAGAAGTGTTTTAATTTAATATTTAATGCAACAAAGCTTATATCTTATCTAACAGTGAACTATGATTGTCGGATCTTACATATATTCCAGTTGTTGAAATTGTAGTGTGACCTAGAATATATCTAACTTCTTCTATATTTTTGCCGGAATTTAAAAGTCTTTTAGCGCAGGTGTGTCTTAGAGCGTGAGGCGTTGCATTGAGATAGTTAATGTTAATATTTTCTTCTGTAATCATTTTTTTAATCCTTTTATTTGCTTCTATAACATACTTTTTGAATCTTCTTTCCATAGTTCGAGAACTGTAAGGAGTATCATCTGTCTTTGAAAAAATGTATTTTTTCCCATTTGCAAAATTTACAAGCTCGTTGGCGTACTCTTTAGAAATCTTGAGAATTCTTTCTTTATTGCCTTTTCCATTAATAATTAATTCTGCGTGGTCTTTGTTAAAAATAATATGCTCAACCTTAAGAGATAAAGCTTCTGAAATTCTAACTCCTGTAGTTGATAAAAGATTAAAAAAAGCCCTATCAAACTCATCGTCTATGACGGAAAATAAAATTTCTAATTGTTCTTCAGTTAAGCCTTTTGGTGTTTCACTTGGAACTCTTGTGTTTGCATCTTTCCAATATCTATGCCCAGTTATCTCTCCGTTTTCGTAAAGATAATTTAAAAATGATCGTAAAACAACAATTCTTAACTTTATTGTTCGTTGAGATAGGTTTGATATATGTTCTAAATACTTAAAAAAACAGGTTTTGTTAAGTCCATATTTAAGTACAAATTTTTTATAATTTTTTAATATTTTACTGTATTCATAGATAGTGGAATCAGCTCTTCTTTTAACAAACTTTAAATAAGAAAGAAATTCGTCAATATATTCATCAATTTCTATTTCTGTAAGGTTGTTAAGTTTTTTAATACCTGATTCTTTCATAGTAAGTCCCCCATTTAGCTAATAACTAATTGATACTTTTTAAAAATTATATAATAGTGTTTAATAGCTCATTTTACGGAATTCTTGAAATAATTTCATCGATAGTGTTTTTTATTATATCTTTTTTCCATTCAGCCTTTTCTTTGTTTTTGTCAAAGGCATACACATAGATTTTTAATTTGGGTTCTGTGCCAGAAGGTCTAACTGCATACCAAGAACCATCTTCAAACCAAAATCTTAGTACATTAGATTTAGGAATATCTGTTATATCTTCAATTTTTGATATTTTGTTTTCTGTCAAGCAATAAATTTTTTGTTCTAAGTAATCTGCATACTTCGTTAATTTTAAATCTGCTATATATCTAGGAAAATCCTTTCTAAAATGTTTCATGATTCTTTTAATTCTTTCTTCACCAGATATGCCTTCTAAAATTAGAGAATAATTGTTTTCTAATTCGTATCCGAATTCTTGATAAATACTTTCAAGTATTTCTAATAAATTTTTATTTAAACTTTGATAATAAGAGACCATTTCCGTGATAAGCATGGAGGCAATTACCCCATCTTTATCGCGAACAAATTCACCCATAACATATCCTATACTTTCTTCAAACCCAAATAAAAATTCATATTTACCTTCTTCTTCAAGTTCATTTTGTTTACCGCATATATTTTTAAAACCGGTTAAAGTTTCAAACACAGTTACGCCATATTTCTGAGCAATTCTCGTAGCAAGGTCTCCTGTAACTATCGATTTAATTATAGCATAGTTATTTTTTAACATGCCCTTTTCTTTCATACTCTCGAGAATATAGTTTACTAAAAGCGCACCGGTTTTATTTCCAGATAACATTATATAGTTGTTATTTCTATCTAAAACTTCCATAGAAGCTCTATCACAATCGGGATCTGTCGCTATTAGAAGATGAGCATTTTTTTCTGCACCAAGTTTTTTTGCTAATTCAAAAGCAACTTCATACTCGGGATTTGGGTTTGGGACGCTTCTAAAATCAGGATCTGGATGTTCTTGTTCTTTAACGATAAAAACATTTTCAAATCCTCTATCTTTAAGAATACGTCTAACAAAATAATTGCCTGTTCCATTCAAGGGAGTATAAACTATACGAATATTTTTATCTATTTCTTCATCTCTCAAAGCCAACCCTTTTACTCGTCTTATATATTCTTCATCAACTTCTTTCGAAATATATTGTATTAATCCTTTGTTCAGAGCTTTTTCTTCACTTATTTTCTTAATCTTTCCGAAATCATATCCAATTTTTTCTATTTTTTTGACAATTCCCTCTGCAATATCGTCTTGAATTTGTGAACCTTTATCCCAATACACTTTATAACCGTTATATTCTTTTGGGTTGTGACTAGCAGTAATAACGATGCCAGCTGTAGTTTTTAAAAATCTTACAGCAAAGGATAACACAGGAGTAGGTCTGATATCGTCAAATAAATATGTTTTTATTCCATTAGCTGCAAGAATTAAAGATGAAAGTTTAGCAAATTCTTTCGACATATGTCTTACATCATAAGCAATAGCCACTCCCATTTTACATCTTTCTTCTCCTAGATCTTTTATGTAATCGGCTAGAGCCTGAGTGGTTCTTCCTACTGTATATATATTCATCATATTTGTTCCTATACCAATCTTACCTCTTAATCCAGCGGTTCCAAATTCAAGGTCTTTATAAAATCTTTCCTTAATCTCATCTATATCGTTTTTTATTGCTTCCAATTCAATTTTGTCAGCTTCTTTAATATAGGGACTCTCTAACCATGTTTTATATACACCAAGATAATCTCTCAATTTATTTTATCCTCCTTAAAAGAGCATTTTGTTATTTACTTATTAGAACTAAGGAACTTCTAGATTTAACTAGATAAGAGCTTTTTGTCAACAGGGCAGGTTCATCGAGAAAATCGTTAGGAAAATCTTGTGATGTATCAATTACTCTGTACCATCTTTTATCCTTAAGTAATTGAGGAATAGTAAAAGTTAAATCGTTTATCCAACTGTTTAAAGCAACATAAATATCATTGTCTTTTTCTTCACAACCCAAGATGACATCTTCCCCATCAATCATAAAAGCTAAACTATGTGAAAAATAACTAAAATCAGGGTGATAAGGCTTAACTCCATGCCATGTAATATCTGCGATTCCATTTCCATCTAAGTCAGTTCCAGTAAAGAATCTGTCTCTTCTTAAAGCAGGGTGTTGCTTTCTAAATTCAATAAGTTTTTTTACAAAAACAAAAATATCATTAAACTGATCCTTTCTCAACCAGTCAACCCACGCAATATAATTATCTTGACAATAAGCATTATTATTCCCATATTGAGTCCTGCAAAATTCATCTCCCATTAAAATCATAGGGATTCCTTGAGATACCATTAAAATAGTAAAAAAATTCTTAATTTGTTTTTTCCTTAAAGAATTAATTTCGGGAATATCAGTTTCTCCTTCGACTCCATAATTATAACTGTAATTTTCATTCATTCCATCTTGATTATTTTCACCATTAACTTCATTATGCTTTGTATTGTAAGACACTAGGTCCCACATTGTAAAGCCGTCATGAGACGTTATTAGATTTACACTGTGGTAAGGTTTTCTTCCTCTTTTTTCGAAGAGATCCGGACTTCCAGCAATTCTAGTGGCAAGGTCAGCAACAGTGCCTTTATCTCCTCTTACAAACTTTCTTACAGTATCCCTGTACTTTCCATTCCATTCTGCCCATCCAGTTGGAAAATCACCTACATAATAACCTCCAGCTGCATCCCAACCTTCAGCAATTAATTTAGTACCTGCCAATAAAGGATCATCTGCGATATCTTTTAACAAAGAAAGATCACCAATCCAGTTCCCTTTTGCATCTCTACCTAAAATAGAAGCTAAATCAAATCTGAATCCGTCGACATGCATTTCAGAAACCCAAAATCTCAAACTTTCGATTATCATTTCTTTAACAACATAGTGACTGGAATTAATGGTATTGCCTGTACCTGAAAAATTTTCATAATATCTTTTATCGTCTTTGAGCATGTAATAAACTGAATTTTCTAAACCTTTAAAGTTGAGTGTTGGTCCTAATTCATTTCCTTCAGCGGTATGATTATATACAACATCTAAGATAACTTCTATACCGTTCTTATGTAGTTCTTTGACGAGGTCTTGAAATTGAATAACTTCATCCCCAATTTTTAAGCCATATCTATAATTATTTGTAACAGAGAAGAAATTTATAGGATTATACCCCCATACATTTTTAAGTCTTTCTCCTGTTATAGGGTTTACATTTATATTATCTTTCATACTAAAGGCAAAGATAGGCATTAGCTCAACGGCATTTATCCCAAGTTCTTTTAGATACTCAATCTTTTCAACTACACCACGAAAAGTTCCACGATGATTAACCTGGGAATTTGGATTTATAGTAAATAATCTAACATGCATTTCGTATATGATTAAATCATTCAAGGGATGCCGTGGATGTTCATCATCTTCCCAATTATAAGTGCCAGTATCCCAAATTATAGACTTACAATTAGATTTAGCAGAATCTAAGACAGAAAAGCTTAGATCTTCTTCAGGACTATTTTTATCATACCCATAAATCAAATCATCGAAAGGATCATATTCTCCAGACAACACTCGTGCATACGGATCTAATAACAGTTTATTCTTATTAAATCTAAAACCAACTTTAGGTACATATGGTCCATCTATTCGCCAACCATACACGGTACCTTGACGTAAACCTTCAATAAAAACGTGCCAAATATCTCCAGTTCTATTAATCTTCTTGTCTAATTTGTAGCTAAAGGAAGGTCTGTCATCATAATAATTATCGTATATCTCGATTACAACAGACGAACCGTTTCTAGTATATACACCAAAATTTGCCCCTTCCTTGCTGAGAGTTACCCCTAATATTGGTTTACCATTTGAAACTTTGAATTTCATTGATTTATTCTCCATAATATACACCTACTAAATATTAATTGAAAAAAATTTGTTACAACCAAATAAAATATAATATGAACAAGATACATAACAGATAAACCAACCAATGAACTTCTTTACCCTTTCCAGTAAATAATTTCAAAATTGGATAAGTTATGAAACCAAGTGCAATACCGTTTGAAACGGAATATGTTAAAGGCATTGAAATCATTGCAACGAATGCAGGAATTACTTCAGTAAAATCATCCCATTGTATTTTAACGATGTTTGATAACATCATTACTCCAACAATAATTAATGCTGGTGCAGTAGCAGCCGAAGGAACAATTGCAATAATAGGTTGGAAAAACAAAGAAAGAAAAAATAAAATTGAAACCACTATACCCGTTAAACCTGTCCTACCTCCAACTGATACCCCTGCGGCAGACTCAACATATGTAGTTACAGTACTAGTTCCAAAAAGAGCGCCCCCTGTTGTTGCTATGGCATCAGCAAGCAGAGCCTTATCAGCTTTAGGAAGTGTTCCATCTTCTTTTAAGTAACCTGCTTGTTGGCTAACACCAATTAAAGTTCCAGCTGTATCAAAAATGTCAACGAACAAGAAAGATATCATTACACCGAGCATATCGAAGCTAAAAGCAGATCGTAAATCTAGTTTAAAAAGAACTTGTGACCAATCAGACAGTTTAGGAATAGCTATAAAACCTTTCGGAATCGGAGTAACACCATTGAACAGACCAAGAATAGTTGATATTATGATTCCTAACAAAAGTGCTCCTTTTATTTTTAGAGAATATAAAATTCCAGTAATTATTAGTCCTAAAAGAGCAATTAGAGCGGGGCCTGAAAATAAATGACCCATTCTTACTAATGTAGAAGGATCGGCTACTACTATTTTTGCGTTTTGTAAACCTATAAAGGCTATAAACAAACCTATACCAGCACTAATAGCGGTTTTTAAAGACATAGGTATAGAATTTACCAAAGCTTCTCTCACAGGTGTTAGACTTAAAATAATAAAAATAAGGCCTTCAATAAACACCAACCCTAAAGCTGCTCTCCAACTAACTCCTAATCCAATAACAACAGAATATGCAAAAAATGCGTTTAGCCCCATTCCAGGAGCCAGAGCAAACGGGTAGTTTGTTAAGAAAGCCATTGCTAAAGTTCCTAAAATTGAAGCAACAATCGTAGCTATAAATACTCCATTGTAAGGCATTCCTGCATCGCTCAAAATTGAAGGGTTAACAAAAATAATATAGGCCATAGTCATAAAAGTTGTGATTCCTGCTAATACTTCTGTTTTGACGTCCGTGTTGTTTTCTTTAAGTTTGAACAATCTTTCTAAAATGTTTTCTTTTTTATTACTACTCATTTGACCCCTCCTATTAGTATTATTTGAAGTTAAGATTGATAGTTAGTTATATTTTATCATTTTTTTTTGTTTTTTTGTATGAAAATAAAAAGATATCGTTCAAGTATTATGTATATAATATTTTCATGTATTGTATGCTATAATTTATTTAATCAAATATGCTATTAACTAATCTTTGCGAAAAAACTTTTTTACATCTGTATACAAAAAAGAAATTAACAAATAATGAGAATTAAAAAGAGGAGGGGGCGTATGTTTATTTTCAAATTTTTTAAGAAAAAAGAACCTAAAACTAAATCAGAAAGCAACAAAGTATTTTATAACGAAAAGGATGCAATTGTAATATACTTGAAATGTTCTAAATGTGGAGAATTGTTTAGAAGTTATCTTAGAAAAGGTTATGATTTGATTAATGATTATGATAATAACGGGTTTTTAATTATTAAAGAATATATTGGAGCAAAATGTCCAAACCGTATTCATCTACATGCTATTCTCGATAGAAATTATAATTTAATAGAATATACATTAGAAAATGGAGAACTCATTTCTAAAGAAGAGTGGGAGAAAGGTGTAGAAAAATGAGTCAACAGAAAGATACAAATTTACATATATTTGAATATAGACCTGTTAGACCTTTTCTTCAAATACCCGAAAAAGTGCTGATGTATATTTTACAACTTACCCCCTCTTCTTTTGCAAAAGTTTATCTTTATTTATATAATTTAAGTTATGGTGTAGGTCTTGACTATACAATTACCCATACTAGTGTAAGAAAAATCGCCGATAATTTAAACTTAAGTGTTGGAAGAACTCAAAACGCCATAACCTACTTTAAAAAAATCGGAGCTCTTGAAAAAATTGAATCTCGAGCAGTAATAGGCACGAAATTTAAAGTCAATGTACCAGAATATTCTTCAAGTACTGGTAGTTGGTACTTTACCACTCCAGATAAAGTAAGATATTTAATGATGAAAGAAAAATTATTAACTTCAGAAAAAATTGTCACATCAAAAATTAAAAGATATAATTATGTAAAAAAGTCGCGAGACAAAGAGCTTTTCGACGATTTTAGGGAGCAAGATTGAATTATGCACCAACCAATTATTAATTTGTTAGTAGAAAAATCAGATCAATCAATACTGTTTCCAAGCCCTTATAAAGGAAATGAACCCGATAGAGTAAAAACTAGTATCGGAGAAATTATATTTATTAAAAATAATTTAGCAGTAATTAATTACAAAAATTCCCTCCTTTTTTTAGAGCATCATGGAGAGCAGATTATTAAAATCGGAACTAAAGTAAAATTAAATTTTACTAACAATTTTAATAGTCCAAAGACAAATGTTCAGATGAAACTTCTTGGTCAATTTTTAAATAATGAAATAAAACTAAATTTAAAGATTCTACAATTGAGTAATAGAGATACTTTAAAAATATACAATGAAAATATCACAGATACTCAAAAACTAAGAATTATCAAATGGTTAAATGATTTTATACACGAATTTGAAAAAAATACTGATGATATTTTGTACAATAAAATTAATAAAGAAGATTTAAATTCATCAGGATTGTTTGTGAAAAAAGTCTTGGAAAAATTAATAAATTCTATATATTCAAGTACATTCTCTTTTCCTTCTCCCGTTGAAACTTCAAATAAACTAGCTAATTATATCAAATATTTTCTCTTTAAACAGGAAGATGTTTTTTTTATGTCATCAAACGAATTAGAGGGTATGAAAAAAGAAATTCAACAAACGTTAGATGAAGAAATAATTCGAAAAAAAATTGATTTAAATAAAGAAATTACGTCTTTTGAAAAAGATAGACGGTTTAAAAATATTGACTCATATCTAACTATAAAAAATTTAGTGATCCAAGAACAAACTCCTTTAATTTTTACGATTATTTTAAACTTGCCAATATTTATGCAAATCGAAAGTAGATATAACAAGAAATACAATAAAACTAATAATGATAAGAACTATGAACTATCAATAATCTTATTGACAAATAAATTTGGTGTTGTTGACTGCCACATCAAAATAATAAACGATAAAAATTTTGTCAGTTTCGAAGTGGAAAGAAATAGAGATTATTTTTTAAATAAACTACCAGAGTTGAAAGATTTATTGAGTATTAAAGAAATTGAGGTTGAATATATAAAAGTTTTTTAGTGTATTTGAATTTTTTGTATGATAAAAAAATTATCGTTCAAGTATTAAATAAAATATATTATTTTTTACACAATTTTAAATAAACAAAAAAAAGTAAGCCAGATAGAATAAAGGATGCTGGCTTACTTGTAAACAAAATTAATTTACTATTTAATTGAATAAAAAGCTTCTAAACCTCTAAATTCTGCTAAGTCACCTAAAAGGTCTTCAATTCTTAATAATCTATTGTATTTTGCAATTCTATCTGTTCTTGAAAGTGAACCAGTTTTAATAAAACCTGAATTAGTTGCAACGGATAAATCAGCTATGAAGGTGTCTTCGGTTTCTCCTGACCTATGTGAAACAACTGCAGTCATTCCACTCTTGTATGCAAGCTCGATAGCATCTAGAGTTTCGGTTAATGATCCTATTTGATTTAACTTAATCAAAATAGAATTTGTAGCTTTTAACTCTATACCTTTCTGTAATCTTTTTACATTAGTTACATATAAATCATCGCCAACAACTTGGATTTTATTTCTTACCTTAGAGGTAAAATTGGCGTAGGTTTCCCAATCTTCTTCATCAAATGGATCTTCCAAAGATTTTACTGGATATTTATTTATCAAATTTATATAGTAATCAGATAGTTCATCTCCAGTCATTTCTTTACCATCTATAAAATATTTTTTTGTTTCTTCGTTATAGAATTCAGAGGCAGCCGCATCTAAGGCAATGAAAATTTGTTCTCCAGGTTTATAACCCGCAAGTTCAATTGCCCTAATTATATATTCAATTGCTTCCTCGTTTGAATTAAGATTAGGGGCAAATCCTCCCTCATCTCCAACAGAAGTAATATGACCTTCTTTCTTTAACAATTGTTTTAAATGTTGAAAAATCTCTACCCCTGCTCTCAAAGCGTCTCTAAAATTAGAAAAGCCTGCAGGCATAATCATAAACTCTTGGATATCTAAGTTATTATCAGCGTGTTCTCCTCCGTTAATGATATTCATCATAGGAACGGGTAACACCTTCGCGTTTGCTCCTCCTATATATCTAAAAAGAGGAATTCCTAAAGATTTGGCAGCTGCTCGAGCTACGGCCATTGAAACCGCTAAGATAGCGTTGGCTCCTAAGTTTCGTTTATTTTCGGTACCATCCAATTCTATCATGGTTTTATCTACTCTTAGTTGATTATATGCATTTAATCCTGTGATTTCAGGGGATATAATTTCGTTAATATTCTTTACAGCTTTAGTAACTCCTTTACCAAGAAAGTATTCAGGATCTCCATCCCTTAATTCTAAGGCTTCAAATTTACCTGTAGATGCCCCAGACGGAACGATGGCAGTGGCTTTAGTCCCACATAACAAAAGCACTTCTCCTTGAACTGTAGGATTTCCTCTGGAATCTAAAACCTCTCTAGCTTTCACTAAAATAATATCATTGTAGGAACTATAGAACAATAGAAACACCTCCAACATTAAAATAAAATTTGTTGAATCAAAATCTAAGGTTTTTCAGAACCTTTAGAAACCGCTTTAATAAAAGATTTTTATTCTTCAGAATAAACTAAAGTTCCAATTTCTTCTCCTTTAACAGCCTTTAGTAGGCTTCCCTTATCAAAGAAATTAATAATTATTATTGGAAGTTTATTTCTTTGACAAATTGAAAATGCTTCAGTGTCCATAATTTTTAATTGTTGACTAATTGCATCATTGAAAGTTATTTTATCTAGTTTATATGAATCGGTGTATATTTTTGGATCTTTGTTGTATATCCCATTGACTTTAGTAGCTTTAATTAACACATCAGCATCCATTTCAACCCCTCTCAAAGCTGCAGCTGTATCAGTAGTAAAAAGGGGATTAGAAGTGCCTCCAGAAAAAATTACAATATAGTCTTGTTCTAAATAAAAATCGATCAAATCATATTTTAAAGGAATAACAGAAGGTAGATCGACTATATTTGAAAAAACAACACTATTTAAACCATTTTTTTCTAATACATGTTTCAAATAAATAGAATTCATAACTGTTCCAAGCATGCCTAACTGATCGGCCATTTTTACTTTAAAATCTTCTAGTTCTTTACCTCTGAATACATTACCGGCACCAATTACGATACCAATTTTTACTTTTAAATCCGCGACTTTTTTTAACTCATTCACTAGATAGTTTGAAAAATTAACGTCAAATCCTTTTTTCCCTTCCCCGGATAGAGCTTCTCCACCTAATTTTAATAAAATTCTTTCATACATAAATTAGACAAGCTCCTTTCGAAAAAATGTAAATAACCACAATCAAAAATCAAAAAGTGTGGAAATGTCCGTCCTTTTTGATTTTAAGTTTATTCACCAACAGCAAATCTGGCAAATTTAGCTACAGTAATATTTTCTCCAACTTTCGCAGCTAATTCTGTGACTAAATCTTTAATTTTTTCTCCTTCTCCAAAAACATACACTTGTTCCAATAAACAGTTGTCTTCATAAAATTTTCCTAACTTATTTTCAATTATTTGTTCTTTTATATTTTCGGGTTTATTTGAGTCTTTAAGTTCTTCTAAGTATATTTCTTTTTCTTTATTTATTATATCTTCTGGAACATCTTCTTTAGATATCCATTGTGGATTCATTGAAGCGATTTGAAAACAGATTTTTTTGGCTAGTTCATGAAATTCTTCTGTTCTAGCAACAAAATCGGTTTCACATCCTAACAAAAGTAGTACGCCTATCTTTTCGTTGTGATGAATGTATGAATATACTATACCTTCCGGAGTTACTCTATCAGCCCTTTTTGCAGCCTTAATAGCACCTTTTTTTCTCAGTATTTCAATAGCTTTATCAATATCTCCACCGGCCTCTTCAAGAGCGCTCTTACAGTCAAGTATACCAGCGCCAGTAGAACTTCTTAAAGCTTTTATTTTTTCAATTGATACTTCCATTGACTCAACCTCCTATATTTTTCACTTCTTTTGGAAGAATTTATACTTAGATATTCTAACATAACTAATAAGAAATTGCAATTACAAAATCTAATATTTTTGTTATTATTGTAACAATTTTTCTTTTAATTTATTGCCTACTGAATTTGAAACCCATTTACTTACGTCTCCTCCGTATTGTGCAATTTCTTTAATCATCGAAGAAGATATAAAAGAATATTTTGTGTCAGCAATTAAAAAAAAGACTTCTAGTTCAGGTAATAATGTTTTATTTGCATGTGCCATTTGTAACTCATACTCAAAGTCGCTAACAGCCCTTAGGCCACGTATTAGATTATATATCTTGTGTTTTTTAAGATAGTCTACTAATAAACCATCATAAACATCTACCACAACATTTTTCAAATGTTCAAAATCTTGTTTAACCATCTCAAACCTTTCGGAAAGGGAAAACAGGTAATTCTTGTTAGGATTATTCATAACGATAACATATATTTTGTTAAATCTTTCGCTAACTCTTTCAACAATGTTAACATGTCCATTTGTAATAGGATCAAAACTTCCAGGATATGCAGCATCTCGTTTACCCATCGTTATTGTCCTCCATATACGTTGAGCTAGTAATTATACCTGATGCTAAAACGACACCTTCTTCATCATAAATAGTAGCAAATTGACCTGGAGTAACGGCAAAAATTGGCTCTTTAAATCTAACTCTTATGGCGTCATCCGAAATTTTAGTAACAATAGCCGGTTTTTCTTCACTCTTTTTTCTTACTCTACACAAACCTTCAAACGTTTTAAAATCAATAAGAAAATTTACTTTAGATGCAATAAGTTCATTTGAATAAAGTTTTTCAGTTGGAGCCATTATTAAAATATTTTTCTCAGGAATAATTTTATAAACATGAAGCTTCTCACAGGGCGATTTGTAATACCTTATACCAGAACGTTGCCCGATAGTATAATTTATGTATCCACTATGAATCCCTATTTCATTTCCTTCTAAATCCAAAACTTTACCTTCTCCAACTTGAATACCATTAGCCCTTAAAAAACCTCGATAGTCATTGTCAGGTATAAAACAAAGTTCTTGACTTTCTTTTTTGTCCGCAATACTTAATCCTAACTCTCTAGCTAGTTCCCTAATGTCAGATTTGTACAATTTTCCAAGGGGAAATAAAAGATGAGGAACGGCTTCTTTTTTTACGTAAGATAAAAAATAAGATTGATCTTTGTAACTATCCACACCTTTTTTCAACACCTCATCTGAATATTTTTCAGAATATTCTCTTATTACGTAGTGACCACTTGATATATATTTTGCCCCAATTTTTTTGGATATTTCTAAAGACTTACCAAACTTAAAATACCTATTACACAGAACACAAGGATTTGGCGTTTTACCTGATTTGTAAGTTTGTATAAAATAATCAATGATTTTTCCCTTAAATTCACTTTTTACTTCTACAATTTGAAAATCATCTAATTTCAACTTTTCTGCAATTTTTAATGCATCTGTTGTATCTGAAGAGCTACAACAAACCTTTTGTTTTTCCGGACCCGCCGAAAAAATAATATCGTTCACAGTTTTAAAATGAAGCCCATATACCTTATAATTTTGTTTTTTTAATAAATAAGCTGCTATTGAGCTATCAACTCCACCACTCATTAACACAACTACTTTTTCATTCACAGTCAACTTCTACTTTACTCTCCTCATCTAATGCTTTCGCTCTTTCTAAGTTTGCAATAGTAGTACCGTAATCTATTATATCTTGCAGAGTAAGTTTATCCAATTCCAAAATCATCGCATTGTGAACCCTTTTCCATACAAATTCTACAGCACAGTTTATTTCCAATTTACATTCTCCTGTAATGCAATCGTAAGATTGCAAAGGATTGTCAAGCACTTGAACTATTTCACTTAGTCTAAGATCTTTAGGATCTTTAGCCAAAACGTATCCTCCATATTTTCCTCTTATTGATTTCAATATTCCTGCTTCCCTTAATTCACTAAATATTTTCTCAAGAAAATCTTTTGGAATATTTTGCCTTTCTGCCAATTCAGCAATAGTTACTCTATCTTTTCCTTCTTCTTTAGTTAACACCGCCAATTCAAACAATGCTCTTAAGGCATAACTACTTTTAACTGTAAGAGCCATTTTTAAACCACCTCATAATTTTATTAAACATTTTCCTCTTATTAATTAGGATGAATATGAAACAACGTATACCGTAATCTTTTCTTCTGTTTTATTAGCTAATCTGACATCGTTTACATAAATATCAATTTTATTACCAACAATTTGCGATCCTGTATCTTGAACTATAAAATATCCATTATTTGGCAAAGTAGAAAGTTCAGGAATATACACTACAGTACCTAATGGTAAAACTTTAGGATCTGCTGCAATCGTCTGATAAGAAATAGGTTTATCTCCGGATCTTGTTAATCTGAAAGTTGGAGAATAAACTATTTTATCGTCCCATTCTGTGTAGTAGGTAGCTTTAAAATCTCCAATTTTCTTATAGAAAAGTCTTAAAGGATCCTTTGGTTCACCATTTTTCCATAATTCAATATTAACAATATCACCGTTTTTCCCATTTCCCAATGATTTCGTTATATCAACCCAAGAATTTTGAGAAACATAAAGAGTTTTTAGGTTACTGGTAACAGTTACAATTCCATTACCATGGTCAATTTTTAAATAATAATTATTGTTTGTTAGTTTTCCTGATTCAATTACCCTGCCAGGCAAAATTGAATAAATTTGTTCATCTTGTACAAGAACTCCAATACCACTAGAAACACCATTAACATTTCTTTCACCAAATCTAATAACAATTCTATCATAATCGGATGGTTTGGTTTTTTCAAATGGCCATCTTATTAGTTCTTCAACGTTCCCTACTGGGATTTTAAGTTCTTGTCCTACTCTTATATTTGTGGATTGTAAATTATTTGCTTGCATGATAATTTGAACACCCTTATTACCAAGGTTAAAGGCGTTAGAGATGCTTATCAGAGTATCTCCCGACTTAACAACATATTTAATTTCACTGGAACTACCTAATAGTTGAGTTACTTCTTTTTCTCCGAGATTATAATATAGATCATTTATCTTTGAATTTAAATCTTGTATTTGACCTATATATACTTCATTTAGAGAATTAGGAGGTTGAATTAATGCTTTTTGCAATTCATTATTTAAACCACTAATTTGATTTTCTAAATTCATAACTTTATCTTCGAGTAATTTAACTTTTAAAATATTCTCTGACTGATTTTGATAATATAATTTTGAAACTGCTTCTTCTGTTTTATAATCAACGATACTTTCCACAAATCCTTCTAGATCTGCTTCTTTAATTTCATTTTCAATAAGCTCTTTTACATTCCCATTTTGTAAAAAATAAAAATCCGAATTTTTAAAACTTTTCTCTAAGTAATTAACTTTTTCATTCAATTCGTTTATGTTATCCAAAACTAACTTTTGATCCATTTTTGGAATATTGACAAGAAGATTTTCTAATTCATTTATTTGATTTTCTAGTTTTAAAATTCTTGCTTCTATTCCAGAAGAATCATAATTATCACTTGTATAAAAGATACTTAAATTACTTGCGTCTTCTAGTTTTTTCACCCTTACATCTAAATCCAGTAGTCTATCAATATCTTCATAACTTCTTCCTTCATACAAATAATTTTCTAATGTCACTATCCTTTTCTCAACATAAGTATACTGATCTTTTAAACTTTTTACCATTTCATTATCATAACTATAATTCATTGAAGTTTGATAAATTTTGTCGGACAAATTGATAACTTGACTTTCCATTTGAGCCAGACGATATTCTATGGCATATAATTGGTTCTTTATAGCTTCCAATTCTTCACTCGGCAGAGAAGAAGTGGGTTGTTGTTGTGGTTGAAAAAAAGTACATCCAGAAAAAACAAAAACTATCACAAAAGTTACTAGTAACAAAAACTCTATACCAACTTTCTTCACCTTAGCTCACCCCTCAGATTTTTTGCAGCTTTCAAATATGGATTTGAGGAACTTTTATATTTTTTTAATAGATAATCTAAATATTTTGCCGCTTCTTTTTTTCGATCTAGTCGATAGTTAATATACCCTAAATAAAATAAAGCAAAAATAAAATCATCCTCGTTTAAAATGTTCTGATATTCTCTCTCCAACAATTTCCCACAATAATATAGAATACCTAACTCTTTTTCCTCATCGTTTTTCTCTCGATAATACCAACTTAATTTTATCATAATTTTTACTACTTCTAACGAAAGACCTAGTATAGAATAGATTTCTCCTGCTAAAAATAGCTGATCTCTATAAAAATCGGATGATTTATTTGATGAATTATCAACTTTGGAACTATAAGTTTTTCCTATGTATTCAAGAAATTGCACAATTTTTGAAAAATTTTCATTATTATTAACATAATTTATTATATCCGATTTGTCTTTCTCTTGAAAAGTAAAATAACAATTAGGACAAGTTATCACACTAAAAAGAGAAACATTAATCGTTCTATATTCAGGCTTTAAATCTAAATCATAAGAACTTACCTTTATAGATGGGGAAGAAACTTTATTGTACGAAAACTCTTTACCGCAAATTGGACATTGAGCAAAATCTTTTATAAAATCCTCCATATTTATTCCTCGATTCCTAATAAAGCATTACAATAGGTAATTGGATCAAAAATTTGTAAATCATCTTCTTTTTCACCCAATCCTACTAATTTTATCGGTATATTCAATTCATGATTTATAGCGAATGCAATTCCCCCTTTCGCTGTTCCATCTAATTTTGTTATCACAATTCCGGTAATATCTATCGCTTCTTTAAAGGCCTTGGCCTGCACAATTCCATTCTGTCCTGTGGTACCATCAAGTACAAGTAATATCTCTTGGGGAGCACCTTCGATTTCTCTCTGAACAACTCTTTTTATCTTTTTCAATTCTTCCATTAAATTACTTTTTGTATGTAACCTACCTGCTGTATCGATAATAATTACATTTTTATTCTTGGCTTTAGCATGATTAATTGCATCAAAAACTACTGCAGCTGGATCCGATCCCTTTTGATGAGCTATAACAGTGGTATTTAATTTGTTTCCCCATTCTTTAAGTTGTTCTATAGCAGCTGCGCGAAAGGTATCCGCAGCCACTAATACAACATTTTTACCATATTCTATATAAATTTTAGCTAATTTAGCAGCTGTAGTTGTCTTTCCACTTCCATTAACTCCAACTATTAAGATAACTAAAGGCTTTATTGAAGTATCTAAAACTAATGGACTTGTATTTAAATGACTAACCATTATATTTCTCAGCAAGATTAAGGGATCTTTTTGATCTGACTTTTCTTTGTTATATCTTTCTTTTAATTCTTCTAAAATTTTATCAACAACTTCAACACCCATGTCAGACATTATGAGTATTTCTTCAAGTTCTTCTAATGTTTCTTCGTCTAAAGTTCTTCCAGAAAAAATAGTCTTTATGTTGTTAAATAAAGCTTTTCGAGTTTTACTTAGTCCGTTCATAAATTTTTCTTTGATACTCATCTTATATCCTCCTTAAAGTCGCTTTTTGTAACGAATCTCACCTCCCTTACGTTCATTTTAATCTAAAGATAAGAGGTGACTTACTTATTTTAAAACTCTTGTCAATTCGTATTATTTGATCACTTAAAAGATCTGACGCGTATAATTTTAAATCAACAGGTATTTCTCCAAATTTATCATCTAAATTTAAAATCGACAGATACTCTCTTCTGCGACCCTTCCATCTTAATTCAACAATTCCCTCAGATAATTCACGAATAGAAAATAAATCACATCGAGATTTTATTTCTTTAGATATGTTTATAATTTTCTTAAAATAATTCATAAATTCATAATCGCCTCTACTCCATTTTACAGGATCTTTTTCAAAAAGGCTGGGAGTCTTATCTAGCATCAATTCTTGTCCAGCATATATAAGCGTTGCTCCTGGTAATAAAGAGTAAAAAGCCGACCAGTTCTTAATTTTGTTTTTACCATTTAACACATAGGATATTCGAGGATTATCATGATTTTCTAAAAATCTCATTTTAACTGAATTTACAGGCAGCATAGTTTGTTGAAGAAAGAGTTGATTTAAATAATAATCTAAACCCTTTTCTCCCCTAAAATAATCTTTTAAATAATCATAACCATCATAGTCATAAGTTATATCAAATACTCTGTGGAGTTCGGCATCACATGAAACATTATAACCCTTGCTTCTTAAACTATTTAAAAAGTTAAGATCTAAACTTTCAGCTAACCAAACTAACTCTTTCTTTTGTGATAGATATTCTCTAGCTTTTTCCCAAAATTCCAAAGGAACTAAAGGAGCTACATCACACCTGAAACCATCGACTCCAAGATCCACCCACATTTCAAGAACATCTATTAAGTAATCCCATAATTCTTTATTGTTGTAATCTAGATCGTATATATCATTCCATTCACCAACTTTTCTAGTAAAATCACCGTTTTTATCCTTTAAAAACCATTCAGGGTGTTTTTCTAATAAATCTGAATCCATGGATGTATGATTAAAAACAATGTCAATCATTATTTTAAGATCATGAGAGTGCGCCTTTTGTATTAATTCTCTGAAAGAGTCTTTATCTCCATATTCAGGCGAAATTTCTTCATAATTTTTGATAGAATACGGACTTCCATGAGTACCTTTTCTTTCCACCTTTCCCACAGGATAAAATGGCATAAACCAAATAATATCAACACCCAAAGCCTTTATCCTCTCAATATCATTATAAACATCATTAAAACATCCAACATTGGAATAATTTCTTATGAATACTTCATAAATCACACAATTTTTTAACCATTTTGGTGTATGTTTTGCCATGAAAAAATCCTCCTTCATTTTTTTGATCGATAAGAGTCGAAGAAGACACTTAAAAATTATATAAAAATCACAAATTTAAGTAGAACGAATTGAACGCATCCTATTGAAATATTATACCATTGATTATATCAAATTTGCTAGTATTTTACATTTTACAAAATTGTTTATTTTTGAATCAAATTGTGAAAATGAAAATAAAAAACCATCTTTCCTCTTTAATGAGGGGATAATTTTGCTATTGATAAACTATTTAATCTTTATTTTGAAATATTCTTAAATAAAACTTTATTAAATCAGGAATCTTTTTTATCCGATGCGGTTCTTTTATCATTCTATACAACCACTCTAACCCGAGTTTTTGATAAAATTGAGGAGCCCTTTTTACTTCACCGGCAAGAACATCAAAACTTCCTCCCACTCCCATTAATAACCTTGCATTAATTTTTTCTATATTTCTCTTAATAAAAATTTCTTGCTTTGGAATGCCCATTCCTACGAAAAGAAGATCAGTATTTTTTTCATTTATATCTTTTACAACTTCTTCTTCTAGACTCCAATCAAAGTATCCATGATGATAACCAACTATTGAGGTTCCAAAATCTTTTATAATATTGTCAGAAGCTTTTTTAACTACTTCTTCCTTAGATCCTAATAAATATATATTGTAATTTCTTTCTTTAGACAAATGCAGTAAAAATTCCATTGTATCAAAACCTGGGCATCGTTCAGTTTCAATCCCTTTCTTTTTTAATAACTTAACTATCCCTACCCCATCAGGAATAGAAAACGTGGACATTTTTAACGCTTCAGAATATTCATTCATTTTCAGATACTCCATATACATCAATGCATTTAAAGTTACTATCCATAGCTTATCTTCTTTTAACCTTTCGGCTATGTAAGTGTATATTTCGTCTTTTTCACCACATAAGATAGATAGATTATTTAGCACATATTGAGTTGGCAAAATGTTCACCTCATAAAACAGTTTTTATCGCTAGATTGTAAAAAGTAAAGATTTACTTTTAAAAATGCTTTTCAGAAGATATTCTAACATAATTAACCTTAAATAATGAATACTTTACATAAATTATTTAGAAAATAATTCTAACTAAAATAAAAGATATATTTAAACATTTACAGATGAAAAATAAAATTTGACCTAAAATTAACCAAATTTGCTTCTATAAATTGTATAATACTTCGAGAACATTTTTTATTGATTTTAATATTAATTTACTATTGATATTAATTACTAGAATTATAACGTTCTTTATTAATTCAAGGAGGCATAAAATGGAAAAAACATTACTTTATCAAGACAAAAACGTTAAAAAATATTTAGTAAAGTTCTATAAAGAAGAAATTGAAAAAATGGAAAATCGAATTGCCCAGTATATTAATAATAATTATACCTTCGAAGGATTTAGAAAAGGTAAAGTACCAAGGGAGATTATTAAACTTCGTTTAGGATCAGAATTTCAAGAAATGCTTTTAGAAGAAGCCGAACATGAATTAGAACATAAATTATCCGAAGAAGAAAAGATTCTATTTCCTGTGATTATAGAATCAAGTTCTATAGAGGATGATGTTATTGAATTCGAGGTAATATTGCATACCTATCCAAAAATAAGCAAAACAAACTTCGAAGATATGGTTGTGAAGGTACCGAATTCAAAAGATATAGTAGAAGAATACATAAATCAAAGACTTAATGAACTTTTGGAAAGTAATGTTATTTTAGAACCAAAAAATGGGCCAATTGAATATGGTGACTTTGTTAGATTTTTATATTCCGTTGTAGATAGTGAAGATACAATAATTGAAGAAGAAATGGAATACGAAGTAGTAGTAAGAGAAGAAGACCCAAGACCTCTAACAAAGGCTTTGATTGGAAAATTCAACGGTGAAGAATTTGAACTATTGATAGAAGCAGAAGAAACTGAGGACGGGGAAGAACTTATCCAAAAAATTAAAATTGTTCAAATTTATTCCAGAAAAATTCCCGAGTTAAACGATAATTTTGTTAAAGAACTTAATATTGAAGTTGAAACACTTTCCGAATTAAAGGAAAAAATCAGAAAAGAAGGGGAAGAAGCTGTTCAGGAGTGGGAAGAACAATTTATTATCAACTATATTTTATCTGAACTTCCAAACTATGTAGAAATAGAAATATCTCCAGAAACTTTAAATTATTACGTTGAAAGGACCATAAATGATCTTAAAAGAAGAGGCACTTATGAAAATGAATTAGAAAAGTTTAATAATGACGAAGAGAAATTCAGAGAAGATATTGAAAAATCAGCTCTAAAATGGATAAAAGAGATAATTACGATAGAACATATTGCAGACGAAAATAATATTATAGTAACAGAAGAAGAACTTAATCAAGCCATAAAAAATTTCGGAAATATGTACGGACTTCCTTATGGAAGGGCTTTAGAAATAGTTAATTCCAATCCACAAATCTTTGAAGAATTGGTGTGGAATGAATTACGAATTAAGGTTGCTAAATTTATTAAAGAAAAGGTCAAAATTGAAGAATTTGAATCAACAAATAAAGAAGAAGAAAAAGAAAAAGCTCAAGAAAATGAAGAAAATAGTGACACAACTAATTATAATGATAATTCGAACATAGAAGAAAATCAAGTGCAAGAAAATCATGAGTCGAAAGAAATATAAATGAACAAAACATGAAAGATTCTACACAAGAGTAGACAAAAGCATTTTTTTTTGGTAAAATATACATGTGAGCAAAATGGGGACGTGGTGAAGTTGGTAATCATGCCGGTCTGTCACACCGGTGGCCGCGGGTTCGAGTCCCGTCGTCCCCGCCAAAATTAAATTAATATTTAATTATATCAGGTGGCAACGTAGCCAAGGGGTCTAAGGCGGCGGTCTGCAAAATCGCTATTCGAGGGTTCAAATCCCTCCGTTGCCTCCATCAACAAAAAAGCACTTGTCCTATGTAAAAAGATAGGTGCTTTTATTTTTTGCTTATTATTTTCCATTATATTTCAAAATTCTTTTTCAATCACCATATTATCCCTGTGAATTATCTCTTCAGGTCCAATTTTTTCGTTGAA
Organism: Thermotogota bacterium; assembly: GCA_029780115.1. GTDB lineage: Bacteria > Thermotogota > Thermotogae > Petrotogales > Petrotogaceae > Defluviitoga. The sequence continues at coordinate 67,931 of JAKOZG010000001.1, read as the reverse complement.
TAAATGAATCTCCTCAGTTTTTTTCCCTATCATCACTTTTATTTCATTAGAGGAATAGTTTACTAAACCTTTTCCTAAAATTGCTTTATCTTTATTGAGAATCTTCACTAAATCCCCAGCAGTAAAACTTCCATTTACTTCATTGATTCCAACAGCAAGTAGACTTTTACCACTTAAAAGAGCTAATTCTGCTCCTTCATCTATTATTATTTCACCTTTGGGCTTTAAACTAAAGTTTATCCATCTTTTTCTTTTACTCAATTTTTTCCCTTTTGGAAGAAATGTAGTCCCAACACTATAACTCATAGAAATCAGGCTTTCTATTGATCTTTGAATTACATTATTATCATAACTAGGAGCAATAATCATCGGTATTCCAGCACTTAGCGAAATTTTTGCTGCTTCTATCTTTGAGTTCATTCCGCCAGTTCCTAGTTTTCCAATCTTGTTATTGACTAAATTTTTAATCTCTAAATTGACTTCTTCCACGACTCTAATTATTGAATTAGGATCGTTTAAATCCTTTAACAAACCTGGTACATCAGAAAGTATAATAAGTAAGTCAGCTTCGATTAAACTTGCAACTTGGGCAGATAGAATATCGTTATCTCCAAATTTAATTTCTAAAGTAGCGGTTGTATCATTTTCATTGATAATTGGAACCAAATTAAACTTTAAAAGTTGATTAATTGTGTTATAAGAGTTAAGATATCGTCGCCTGTTAGCGAAATCTTCTCCAGTTAATAATATTAGGGCACATTTTAATTTTTTTTCATTAAAATACTTATTGTAGGTCGATATTAACAGTCCTTGACCTACAGCTGCACATGCCTGCTTTTCGATAATAGAAGTTGGTTTCTTTTTATAACCTAACTCAGCCATACCAGCAGCAATCGCCCCTGACGAAACAATAACTATTTCTTTATCTAAATTTTTTAATGTGCTTACTTGTTCAACAATGTTTCGAATTTTTTCTTCATCTATTCCGTTTTCATCGCTTAAAGAACTACTTCCTACTTTTATTACTATTCTAGATACCTTCTCCTTCAAAAAAATCACCAACCGTTTATTAAATTTTTAATAAACTGATAATCTTATTTTTTAATGATTCAGTTGTTCCATAGCCATTTAAATCAGGAGTAAGAATATTTTTATCGGCTACAGCATTTTCAATGGCTAGTTCTAATTTTTTGGCAAAATTTTCTTCTTTCAAATACTCTAAAAGCATGACTGATGAACGCAATAGGGCTATAGGATTAGCAATTCCTTTACCAGTAATATCAGGTGCTGAACCATGAACCGCTTCAAAGACAGCTATCTCTTCACCAATATTCGCTCCTGGAGCTAATCCTAATCCACCTATAAGTCCCGCGGCAAGATCAGATAAAATATCTCCATATAAATTCGGACAAACGATCACATCAAACTTTTCTGGATTTAAAACAAGTTGCATGCTCATATTATCAACAATTTTCTCCTCGTATTCTATGTCTGGAAAATACTCTGAAACTTCTCTAATACATTGCAAAAATAACCCGTCTGTTATTTTTTGAATATTCGCTTTGTGTACAGCTGTGACCTTTCTGCGGTTATGATTACGTGCATAATCAAAGGCAAATCGAGCTATCCTTTCACTAGCCTTCTTAGTAACTACTCGAACAGCGCATGCAGTATCTTCATCAATTTTATATTCAATTCCCTTATATAAACACTCAGTATTTTCCCTAATTATCACTAAATCAATGTTTTCAAATTTGTCATTAATTTCGGGTAAACTTTTAACCGGTCTAAGATTGGCATACAAGTCTAATTTTTCTCTAAGAGTGACATTTACACTTCGGAAACCTTCGCCCACAGGTGTCGTGATAGGCCCTTTTAAAGCAACTTTGTTTCTTTTTATAGATTCCAAAACAGTTTCAGGCAAAGGTGTACCATACTTTTTTATAGCTCCAGCACCAGCCTCAACTATTTCCCAGGATATTGGTGCTTTTAATTTGTCAAATATTTCTACAACAACTTGAGTTATTTCTGGACCAATTCCATCTCCAGGGATCAATGTTACCTTATACATTAAATCACCTACTTATTATAATTGAAAATTTTAATTAAACTTTTTGAATTCTAAAGAACCATATTTTTTGTAGAAGTTAACAAGTCCTCCTAACTTTAAAATTTCAAGCATCTCAGGAGAAAGAGGATGTATCTTTAAAACCTGATTTTTTGTAATGTTTTCTACAATTCCTTTCTCCAAATCCACTTTTAAGGAGTCTCCTTCTTCAATACTATCGGTTGAAACTTCTATAGCAGGTAACCCTATATTTATCGCATTTCTAAAAAAAATACGAGCAAATGATTTAGCTAAAACTGCTCCAATTCCTGCTTGTTTTATCACTAAAGGAGCTTGTTCTCTAGAGGAACCACAACCAAAGTTTTCTCCAGCTACAATAAAATCTCCTTTTTTAATTTCATAATAAAAATTAGGTCTTAAGTCCTCCATTAAATGTACGACCAGTTCATTCATATCGATTGTGGCAAATTTGTATTTGCCAGATATTATATAATCAGTATTTACATTGTCTCCAAACTTATGTGCGTACCCTATTAATTGCATAATAGTTGAACCTCCTCAGAAACTTTTTTAATAATTTTAGTTATAGGTATTTTCTAGGATCTGTAATTTTTCCTTCAATACAAGAAGCTGCAACTGTTGCTGGTGAAGCAAGATAAATAAAAGCTTTATTATTTCCCATTCTCCCTTTAAAATTCCTATTAGCTGTTGAAATTACATTTTCACCATCTGCGGGAACACCGTTATGTGTACCCACACATGGTCCACATCCCGGAGCAACAATAGTCGCACCTGCTTTGATCAAAGTTTGAATGACACCTTCGTCTATTGCCTCAAGCAACGTTGATCTGGAAGCTGGAGCAACTATTAGACGAACATCTGAATTAACCTTTTTACCTTTCAAGATTTTAGCAGCAATTTTTAAGTCTTCAAGTCTACCGTTCGTACAAGTACCCAATAAACCTTGCTGGATTGGAATACCTTCTACGTCTTTAATAGAACTCACATTATCAACAGTATGTGGTTTTGAAACTTGTGGTTCTAAATCACTAAGATCGAAATTATAAATTTTTTCGTATTGGGCTCCGTAATCTGATTCGTAAGTTTTAAACTCATCAGAGGTTCGATTTTTTAGCCATTCTAAAACTTTATCGTCAGCTTTCATTAGTCCAACTTTCGCTCCCATTTCTACAGCCATATTTGATATTGTAAACCTTGCTTGTACAGATAGATTGTCTATAACTTCTCCTTCAAATTCTACAGCTTTATACGTTGCACCATTTGCAGTCAACTCTTTAATAATGAATAAAATAACGTCTTTGGAGTAAACACCAAAAGGCAAATCACCATTTAAAACTATTTTAACAGTTTCTGGAACTTTAAACCACAGCTTACCACTTGCCATTGCTATTGCTAAATCAGTTGACCCTACTCCAGTTGAGAAACAGTTAATGGCACCATAAGTACATGTATGAGAATCTGCACCAATTACAATTTGTCCAGGAAGGGCATGACCTTGTTCTGGCATAAGTTGATGACAAATACCGTCTCCAATATCATAAAAATATATTTTATTTTGATCCTTAAAGTTTCTCATTAATTTATGTAATGCTGAAACTTTTTCTGAAGGGCTCGGCGCGTTATGATCGATTACCATGGCTATTTTTTTGGAATCAAAAACAGAACTAGCTCCAACCTCTTCAAAGGTCTTGATTGCTAAAGGACTAGTACCATCTTGCCCCATCATAAAATCAACATCAATTATAACTAACTCACCTGCTTCAACATCTCTTCCCAAATGATCACTAAAGATTTTTTCAGAAATTGTTTTAGCTTTTCTCATTATTTCTTTTTTTCCTCCTTCATTTCGTTATATAAATACATCAATTCTTTATCAAACAACGATCTTTTCAATTGTACCGAAAGAGCTCGAACTTTTTCTAATAGTTCTTCTCCTTCTTCGGAAGTTAGATCTATACCATATTCCCTAAACTTGGCTATGATTGCATGTTTTCCAGAATGTTTACCAATCAAAATCTGCCTTTGTAACCCAACTTCTTCGGGACTAAAAGATTCATATGTATTAGAATCTTTTAAAACTCCATCAGTATGTATTCCTGATTCATGAGTAAATACATTGTGACCCACAATTGCTTTTGATAAAGGAAGAGGTCTGCTAGATGCAGCAGCAACATATTCACAAATTTCTCTAAGCATTTCGGTTTTTATACCCAAATCCAGTTTATATATATATTTTAATGCCATTACAACTTCTTCTAATGCAGCATTACCTGCTCTTTCCCCTAAACCATTCACAGTTACACCGGCATACCTCGCACCAGCTCTAATACCGGCCAAGGTATTTGCGGTAGCCATACCAAAATCATCATGTGTATGAGTTTCAACGTCTATGCCAACTTCTTTTATAATTGTTTTTATTCTATCATGTATTGAAAAAGGATCTTCCATTCCTACAGTATCACAATACCTTAGCCTATCAGCACCAGTTTCTTTTGCTTCTTTAGCAAACTTTAGAAGAAAATCCATATCGCTTCTTGATGCATCTTCGGCGTTAACAGAAACATATAACCCACGCTTTTTTGCATATTTTGTTGCGTTTACCATACTTTTCAAAACCCAATCTCTATCTTTTCTTAATTTATGTTTTATATGAATGTCAGAAGTAGATATAGAAATAGCAACAGCATCAACTCCACAATCAATAGATTCATCAATATCACTTATAACCGCTCTATTCCATCCCATAATACTTACTCCAAGATCTAACTTACATATCTTTTTGATAGCTTCTTTCTCATCCCCACCCATTGTTGGTATCCCAGCTTCTATTTGGTATACTCCTAATTCAGATAACATTTTTGCGATCTGAACCTTTTCTTCATTGGCAAATACAACCCCGGCAGTTTGTTCTCCATCTCTTAAAGTGGTATCAACGATAAAGACGTTTCTCATAATTAACGGTACGCCTTTTCAACGATCTAAAACGTACCCACCCTCCTTTTTCTTTTTTGTAAAACTGTCATACACTTTTTAAAATTTTAGATAAAAAATTTAATGCTTTAGGCATGAAATTTTTTCTATTATATATTAAAGACCTAAAATTATCAAGAGTAGTAAAAACTTTTTAATAAATTCTATGGATAAATGGGAATTATATCTAAACCAGTATTTTCCAGGAATCCAAATAAAATATTCATATTTTGTACAGCTTGGCCACTGGCTCCTTTGACCAAATTATCTATAGCCGACATTATAATTAAAGTATTTGTTTTTTTATCTAATTCAAAACCTATCTCACAAAAGTTTGAGCCATAAACATCTTTAGTTGAGGGATATAATCCTGGTTTAAGTATCCTGACAAAACCATCGTTTAGATAATGATTTTTATAAAGAGAGTATATTTCATCAATTTCGATGTTTGAATCAAGTTTAGTATAAATAGTGCTTAGTATTCCTCTAGTCATAGGTACTAGATGCGGAGTAAAAATAACATTTACCTCAGTCTTTTTTAATTTTGATAATTCTTGCTCCATTTCTGGAACATGCCTATGTTTTACAACGTTATATGGCCTTAAATTCTCATTACATTCGGAAAAGAGATTCCCAAGTTTGGGTTCATGCCCTGAACCAGATACCCCTGACTTTGAATCAACAATTATTATGTTATCTTTGATTAAATTGTTCGTCAACAAGGGTTTTAAGCCTAACAATACACTTGTAGGATAACATCCTGGATTTGCAACTATTTGAACATTTTTTATTCTTTCTCTATATATTTCAGGTAATCCATAAACTCTGTTGAAATTTTCATATGATGTAACTTTTTCTTTTGGAAAATACCATTTCTCGTAGGTTTCAAAACTATCAAACCTAAAATCTGATCCCAAATCTATTAACTTTTTTTGAGAACCTTCTATCATTTCTGCTAATTTAAAGGCGTAGCTGGAAGGCAACGTCGTAAATATTAAATCACATAATGAAACAGCCTTTTCTAAATTTAATTTTTCAAGGGATAAATCGCAAAAATTATTCAAACTTGGATAAATTTCCGATATTGTTTTATCATCAAAAGTTCGTGAAGTTATATACACTATTTCTGCATAAGGATGTTTTGATAGCAAACGAATTAATTCTAATCCAGTATATCCAGTAGCTCCAAGGATTCCCACTTTCATCATATTTCCTCCCATTTTGCAGCCCCTTTAGTCTTTCGATTTTTCAAAATATTTTTGAGATTTAAAATTTCATAAACATCTTCATTTATTAAACCACTAAATTTATTAAACTCTTCTAAACTTAATTTTTCTAAAGGGCTGTCTTTTTCAATTGCGTATCTAACAATCTTTCCAACAACCTCATGAGCATCCCTGAAAGGTATGCCCTTGTTTACAAGATAATCGGCAAGATCTGTAGCGTTCATGTAACCATCCCTGGTTGCTCTTTCCATGTTCTCGTGTTTTATTTCCATACTTTTTATCATACCAACAAATATTTTTAAACAACTTTTTAGAGTATCGACTGTATCAAATAGTGGTTCTTTGTCTTCTTGCATATCTTTATTGTATGCAAGAGGTAATCCTTTCATAATGGTGAGCAAAGTAACTAAATTTCCATATACTCTTCCTGTTTTACCTCTGATTAGTTCTGCAGAATCGGGATTCTTTTTCTGGGGCATGATACTACTGCCGGTAGAATACTTTTCACCAAGCTCAATGAATTTAAATTCCTGTGTCGACCATAATATAATCTCTTCACAAAATCTACTTAAATGCATCATTATTATCGAAGAACCTGATAAAAATTCTATTATAAAATCTCTATCACTAACTGCATCAAGACTATTCTTAGAAATTTCTCTAAAACCCAGTAACGAAGCAACATATTCTCGATCGATATTATATGATGTCCCCGCTAATGCCCCAGATCCCAAGGGCATCACATCTACTCTTTTATATAAATCTTTTAACCGTGATATATCTCTACTAAACATTTCTACGTAAGCTAATAAGTGATGAGAAAAGGTTATAGGCTGTGCTCTTTGTAGGTGGGTATAACCTGGAAACAGTATATTTTTATGTTTATTAGCTAAATCGTTTAAATTAAAATTTATTTCCTCTAAAAGATCTATTATTTCTTCTATTTCTCTTTTCAAATATAGTCTCTCATCAGTAGCGATGAGGTCGTTTCTACTTCGACCAGTATGTAATTTTTTTGCAACATCACCTACCTTTTCAAATAAAATTTGCTCAACTAGAGTATGAACATCTTCTATACCTGGTAAATAATTAAATTTTTCTTCTTTTATTTCCTCCAATCCCTTTTTAATAAGGTCGAACTCTTCATTAGTTATTATCCCTGCTTTTTTTAATCCAGCTGCATGAGCTAAAGAAACATCTATTTCATATGGCAGAAGCCTAATGTCAAAAGATAACGAAGAGTTAAACTTTTCCATTTCAGCTTCTATTTCTCTAGTAAATCTTCCACCCCACAGTTTCATCCTATTCCTCCTAATCAATTTTATCTTTATATTTACTAAAAATTCTAAAAATTTCATTTAATAATTATGTAGAACTTTTTCTGTAATATACTTAAATTTAATATATTTCATTATAAGTATTTCTATCTTTGCAGTTTAACCTTTTTCTTTTGAACTTCTTTTTCATCTGTTATTGTCAAGCTGTTTTCCTTTCCTAATTTGAGAAGTTGATACGCTCGCATCTTTAAAGGAAGACCAAATAAGTTTATAAATCCCTCAGCATCTTTTTGATTGTATACATTGTCTTTACCAAATGTTGCTAACTCTTCGTCGTACAATGAATAAGGAGAATCGATTCCAGATGTAATAATGTTTCCTTTGTATAATTTTAATCGAACCTTCCCAGTTACAACTTTTTGCGTCTCATCAACAAAAGCATCTAAAGCTTCCCTCAGTTGTGAAAACCATAATCCATTATAGACTAAATCTGCATATTTCTGCGCAACTAAATCTTTAAATCTACTTGTTTCTTTGTCAAGAACCAAAGATTCTAGCTCTTTATGAGCATAATATAAAATTGTTCCTCCAGGGGTTTCATAAACACCTCGAGATTTCATTCCTACTAATCTATTTTCAACTACATCTGCAATCCCTATACCGTTTCTTGAACCTATCTTATTAACTTCTTCTATAAGCTGTACCGGTCCTAATTCTTTTTCGTTAACTTTTATTGGTATGCCTTTTTTAAATTCAATTGTTATGTATTCAGGAAAATCAGGAGCTTTTTCGGGCGGTACAACCATTTCAAAAAGTGTGTCTTTAGGTTCATTTTTTGGATCTTCAAGATCTCCTCCTTCATGGCTAATGTGCCATAAATTTTTATCAACACTGTAAATTTTTTCCTTTGAAACACTTATCGGAATTCCTTTAATTAAGGCATATTCAATTTCTTCCTCTCGAGACTTAATATCCCAAATTCTCCAAGGAGCAATAATTTGAATTGAGGGATCAAGAGCTTTTATAGAAACTTCAAATCTTACTTGATCATTTCCTTTCCCAGTGCAACCATGAGCAATATATTTGGCATTTTCCTTATGAGCAATTTCCACTAATTTCTTCGCCATTAAAGGTCTTGCAAAAGATGTTCCTAATAAATATTTACCTTCATAAATCGCTCCAGCCTTTAAGGTTGGATATATATAATCAGTAACGAACTCTTCTTTAGCGTTTTCAAGATATACTTTGCTTGCACCACTTTTTAGTGCCTTTTCTTTCACGGTTTCAATTTCCGAACCTTGACCCACATCTATACATGCGGCTATGATTTCACACTTGTAATTTTCCTTCAACCAAGGAACAATAACTGAAGTGTCTAAACCCCCAGAATAAGCTAAAATGACTTTTTCTCCATTCAAGTCCATTTATATTTCACCTCTTTAATAAATTTTTGTTTTTTAAAGTACAATAATTACATATTACTTTTAAAATCCATTTCTATAAAAGTTTCTTCCAAAATATCTATAGCCTTAGAAACATCCTCTTGAGTTACAATTAAAGGAGGCACAAATCTCAAAATATTTTTACTAACAGCATTTATAAGAAGGCCTTTTTTTAAAGCAAGTTTCACAATTTCTTGTGCATCTTCAATATTTAGTTCACAACCTATCATTAAACCTTTTCCTTTAACTCTTTTGATAACATTGTATTTTTTCTTCAGTTCGAGAAGTTTCGATTTTAAAAAATCACCTTGTTTTTGTACAGTCTCTAGAAAATTGGGTTGAGAAACAAGATTCATTACAGTTATACCAACTTCGCAAGCTAATGGATTACCTCCAAAAGTAGAAGCATGCTCTCCTGGAGAGAAAACATCTGCTTTTTCATTAACAACTAATGCACCAATTGGTATCCCTCCACCTAAACCTTTAGCTAACGTCATAATATCTGGTTCAACACCAGAGTGTTCATATGCAAAAAGTTTACCCGTTCTTCCTATACCTGTCTGTACTTCATCAAAAATCAAAAGAATATCATGCTCATTGCACAGTCTTCTGACCTCCTTTAAATAAGTTTCGTCAGCTTCATTCACTCCTCCTTCACCTTGGATAACTTCTAGGATCACGGCGCAGGTAGATTCATCAACTGCACTTTGCAACTCATCAATATCGTTGTATTTAACATAACTAAAACCTCCTACCAATGGTTCAAAATGTTTATGATATTTCTCTTGTCCCGTTGCAGTAAGTGCACCATAGGTTCTTCCATGAAATGAATTCAAAGTAGTGATGATTTTGTATCGTTTTTCTCCATATTTTAAACGTCCATACTTTCTAGCAAGTTTCAATGCTCCTTCATTTGCTTCCGCTCCACTATTACAGAAAAACACGCTATGACCAAAAGATTTTTCACATAATATTTTTGCAAGATTAATTTGACTTTCATTCCAATATAGATTAGAACAGTGAATTATTTTTTCTGCTTGACTAACAATTGTTGAAATAATTTCAGGATGTGAATATCCTAGACAATTCACAGCTATACCGGCCACAAAGTCAAGGTACTCTCTCCCTTCATCATCCCATACTTTAACTCCTTCACCCCTTACCAATTTAATTGGATATCTTGTATACGTGTTCATTACATATTTACAATTTTCAGAAATTTTCATTGTTATAACTCTCCTTTGTAATCATTGTCCCTATCCCTTTTTTTGTAAATATTTCTAAGATTAAAGAATGTGGAATTCTACCATCTATTATGTGAGCTCTTTCTACCCCTTCTTCAACTGCTTGGATACAACATTTTAATTTTGGAATCATGCCTTCTGTGATCAAATTTGAATTTAAAAGTTCTTTTGAATCTTGGTAGTTTATTTGTGAAATAATACTTCTCTCATCTTTTCTATCTCTTAAAATCCCAGCAACATCTGTTAACAAAATTAATTTGTCTGCTTTTAATATTGATGCAATCTTTCCAGCTGCAGTATCTGCGTTTACGTTGTATGTATTACCATCTATTCCAATTGCACAGGGGGCTATTACTGGAATGTAACCATCCTTTAGTATGGTTATGAGAAACTCTTTATTCACATCAACTATTTCTCCCACATAGCCTATATCCCCATTTGATATATCTTTCTTTGCAATTAATAAGTTTGCATCTTTGCCGCTTAAACCGATCGCACTTCCTCCGAGTTGATTTATTAAAGAAGTTATCTCTTTATTAATTTTTCCTACTAACACCATTTCCACGATTTCCATAGTTTCTTTATCAGTAATCCTTAATCCATTAACAAATTTAGACTCAATATTTACCCTTTTCAACATCTTATTTATTTCCGGACCGCCACCGTGAACAATAACTGGATGTAACCCCACATATTTCATCAATACAATATCTTGCATTATCATCTTTTTGATTTGATCATTGTCCATAGCTTTACCACCGTACTTAATAACCACAATCTTCCCAGAAAATTTTTTAATGTAAGGTAAAGCCTCAACCAAAATCTTAGCTTTTTCAATCTCTTCTTTATAAATTTCTTCTAATATCATGATCTATATCCTCCGTTTATTTTCACATAATCATAAGTCAAATCACATCCCCAAGCAATTGCCTGACTATTACCTTCTTTCAAATCTAATACAATTACAATTTCTTTGCAACTCAATATGTGTTTTGCTAGCTCTTCACTAAACACTATGAAATGGCCATCTTCACAAACTTGTACCTTACCTTTCGAACTTATAAACCAGATGTCCACTTTATTTGGGTTGAAGTTTGCCCCTGAATAACCAGCTGCCGCCATAATCCTTCCCCAATTTGCATCTTGCCCAAATATAGCCGTTTTTACCAAATTGGACTTCGCAATAGATCTAGCTATCAAATTAGCATCTTCTTTTGAAATAGCGTTTAAAACTTGAATCTCAATGACCTTAGTAGCTCCTTCACCATCCATTGCAATCATTTTTGCTAAATGAGTATTAACCTCATCCAACGCGCTTTGAAAAATATCAAATTGCCAAGTATCTTGAACTATCTCATCATTTTTGGCCTCACCATTTGCCAAAATAATTGTGGTATCGTTAGTACTTGTATCTCCATCCACCGAAACCATATTATATGTTTTGTTAACAGATCTTTTTAAAGAAGAACACAAAGCGTCTTTTGAAATATTAGCATCGGTTAATATGAAAGAGAGCATGGTGGCCATGTTAGGATGAATCATTCCTGATCCTTTCGCTACTCCCGTTAATGTTATTATCCTGTCGTTAATTTGTACCTTCTTTGAATAAATCTTCGGAAAAGTATCAGTAGTCATTATTGAATATGCAAAATCCTCTAAATTAGAGTTATTATCAAGATTTTTATATAATTCCTCAATACCTACCAATATCCTTTCTAAAGGCAAAGTAACACCTATTACCCCTGTGGAACAAATTAGCACATCTTCAAAACTTAAATTTAATATGGAAGCGGTTTTTTCAACTATTTTAACTGCATCTTGATAACCTTTTTCTCCAGTACATGCATTTGCATTGCCACTATTAACAATTATGGCTTGAGCTTCATTATTTATAACGTTGTTCATACTCAATAACACCGAAGCTGCTTTGACTTTATTAGTAGTGAAAACAGCAGCAGCATTCGCTTTTGATTTTGAATAAATTAATCCCAAATCTTTTTTAGCTTTTTTTATACCTGCATGGATCCCTGTAACTTTGAACCCCGTCGGTATAGAAACTATTTCTTCAATAACTTCTAGATTTTCCATTTTTATCAATACCTCCTAAAATAATTTTTACAGGGGATACTTCAAAAATTCTAAAACTCCAATTTAGTACTTACTTTAAAATCTAAATCGGAACAATAACTTCAATGTATCGGGGTAACGTTAAATCATTGAACTATATTAAAGGCTTGACATTCTTAAAGAAAATAATTATTACAATTTAATTAACTGAAAAAATAGATAAAAAAAACGGCCACATCTATAAAGATGCAGCCGTGTGGACTAGAAAAGGAATTTACCCTAATTCATGAGTAAGCACCAAGATCCGGTGCTTACAATCCACCGGCTGTCTTGGCGCCTCCTATCGTTATTTAAATTTGTGAATTTTATAATTTTTTGGGCTGAAAACAAAGGAACTTCATTATGAATTAAAATCTCGAACATGTAAAAGGAAGTCTCCTTTTATGTAAATTTTGTTTATTATATCAAATAAAAATTTATTTGTCAAATTTTAAAATATTTTTTCTAAAAAAAGGATTGATTCAATTCGCAAGAAATAATTATGAAATTTTGTATTTTTTTATTCAATATGTTATAATCGCAAAAAAATAAGGAGTTTTTAAAAACTTTGAAAAACGATGAAGCTATTAAATGTTCATATTTAGGTCCTATTGGTACATATAGTGAAATAGCCGCTAAAAAGTATTTTGGCGAAAATAACATTTTTATTCCCCAAAAAACCATCGCCGATGTGTTCGAAAGTGTTAAAATTAACGAGACTGATTACGGTGTAGTTCCCATAGAAAATTCTGTCGAAGGTTCAGTTAGCATCACAATGGATTTACTATTTGAGATTTCTGAAATAAAGGTGGTAGCTGAATGTATCGTTCCAATTAGACATTTTCTCTTATCTTACGAAAAAATTGAACTAAATAATATCAAAACAATCTACTCACATCAGCAAGCAGTTGGACAATGTAGTAAGTTTATTAGAAATTATTTGAACAATCCTGAGATTATTTTTACTGCAAGTACGGCAAGTGCGTGTCAATTAATTAAAAACATTCCAAATAGTGCAGCAATTGCATCTGAAAATGTTGCTAAAATTTATAGCTTATTCGTATTAGCTGAAGACATTCAAGATTCCATGGTGAATGCTACTAGATTTTTCATAATATCAAATTTAAAAGATAATTCATTAACTCACAAAAGTCGATCAAAACATAGCTCATATAAAACATCTATCATTTGCTGTCCAAAATTCAACAAAGCCGGAGTTTTGTACAACATTTTAAAAAATTTCAAAAAACAAAATATTAATTTAACGAGAATAGAATCTCGGCCGACAAAAAAACAATTAGGAGAATATTCTTTTTATATAGACTTAGAAGGATCGATCGATGATAAAAAAGTCCAAAAAGCTTTAAACAATATCGAGAAAATGAGTTCTTTTTTCAAAATATTGGGGAGTTATAATAAATGGGAAGAATAAAATTTGGATAATTAATACTTTTTCTAAATTTTCATAAACAACCATTAAACTTCAAAAAACTTCATTTCTATAAACTCTTCAGGTTCCCTTCTGAAGTAACTTTTTTGTTAATTTTGTAAATATTTGTTTACAATAACTTCGTTAACATTTGCTAACTTCTTATAACATCTTGTGTATAAGCGTATTAATAAGGTTAATAACTTTTTGCTCAAAATTTTGCAAAATTAGAGATTTTAGTGTATAATCACAAATAATTACAAATAAACTTCAATAGTTACTAATAATTTGCTAAAATGAAAATCTTTTCAATATTATTAAAACCATGAAAATATTTACATTATTTTATTTTTATTTAATTTTCTATTTATTTGAAATGAATTCTACCGGGGGTTTTTTGTTTTTATTTTCAAAAAGCGGGAGGTGTTGAGTTGAATAGTGATCAAATCAAAAAAGGAGTCGAAAAGGCTCCTCATAGGTCTCTCTTATATGCACTAGGACTAACAAAAGACGATCTTAACAAACCCATAATAGGGATTGCTCATTCGGGAAATGAAATTATTCCTGGACACAAGCACCTAAACGAATTGTGCGAATTCGTTAAAAAAGGTGTTTCCTCTGCAGGAGGAGTTCCTCTTTCTTTTTCAACTATTGGAATATGTGATGGCATAGCTATGGGACATATTGGAATGAAATATTCTTTGCCTAGTCGCGATTTAATAGCAGATTCCATTGAATCCGTTGTAAGAGCTTATCAATTTGATGGTCTTATTTTAATACCTAATTGTGACAAAATAGTCCCAGGAATGTTAATGGCTGCATTAAGATTGAACATTCCTACAATCCTCGTCAGTGGTGGCCCAATGCTTGCTGGTAATTATAAAGGACGAAAAGTTGATTTACATGATATGTTTGAAGCTGTAGGTTCTATAAAAGCTGGCAAAATTTCTCTCGAAGAGTTGGAAGAGTTAGAAAAGTCTGCTTGCCCAGGATATGGTTCCTGTGCGGGAATGTTCACTGCTAATTCCATGAATTGCATTACAGAAGCTCTTGGTATTGCTCTACCAGGAAACGGAACTATACCCGCAGTTTTTTCAGAAAGAAGAAGATTGGCTACAGAAAGTGGACAAAAAATAGTCGAACTCGTAAATAAGGGAATCAAAATTTTAGATATTATTTCAAAAAAATCTATTGAAAATGGCTTAACTTTAGACATGGCCCTTGGTTGCTCAACAAATACAGCTCTACATTTGCCTGCTATAGCTCATGAAGCAGGAATAAATTTTAACTTGGACATTATCAATAAAATTAGTGGAAGAACTCCTCATCTTTGCAGTTTAACCCCTGCTGGTATAAATCATATCGAAGACCTTTATTTTGCTGGCGGAATACCCGCAGTAATGAAAGAATTGTCTAAAAAAGGTTTACTGCACTTAGATTGTCTAACAGTAACTGGAAAACCTCTTAAGGAAACAATTGACTCGGTTAAATTTGTTGATCATAATGTTATAAGACCTATCGAAAATCCTTATCACAAAGATGGAGGAATAGCTGTTTTAAAAGGTAATATAGCCCCTGAGGGAGCTGTTGTAAAGCAAATCGCTGTTGCGGAAGAAATGCTAATTCATAAAGGTCCTGCTAAAGTTTTTAACAAAGAAGAAGAAGCAATTAAAGCAATATTTGAAGGCAAAATTAAAGAAGGAGATATTGTTGTTATTTTATATGAAGGACCAAAAGGTGGACCAGGTATGAGAGAAATGCTTGCAGCTACCTCAGCCCTAGCTGGAATGGGCCTTGATAAAAGTGTCGCCTTGATAACCGATGGAAGATTTTCTGGAGCTACTAGAGGTGCAGCTATTGGACATGTGTCTCCAGAGGCAGCAGACGGTGGCCCAATAGGGATTGTAAAAGATGGAGATATTATAAGCATAAATATTCCTGAGAAAACTCTTAATTTGGAAATTTCGAACAAGGAAATGAAGGAAAGAATCAATACATTCAAACCAATTATTTCTGAGATCAATGGATACCTTGGACGATACAGCAGAATGGTTCAACCTTCAAATAAAGGTGCTTTTTTAATGTAAATCTGTGGAGGTGTTTTTATGGCTTTACTCTCCGGAGCGAAGATTCTAATTGAATCTTTACTAAAAGAAGGTGTCGAAATTATATTTGGTTACCCAGGAGGAAAAGTAATTCCACTTTATGATGAATTATACGATGCTCCAATCACGCATGTGTTAGTCAGGCATGAACAAGCGGCTGCTCATGCCGCTGATGGTTATTCTAGAAGCACTGGAAAGGTTGGTGTTTGCATAGCAACATCTGGGCCAGGAGCAACAAATTTAGTTACAGGAATTGCTAACGCTTATATGGATTCAGTACCAGTTGTTGCTTTTACTGGACAAGCTCCAACACATTTAATTGGAACTGATTCTTTCCAAGAAATTGATATTAGAGGAATAACTCTTCCAATTACTAAACATAATTATATGGTAACAAATATAAAAGATCTTGCAAGAGTTGTAAAAGAAGCGTTTTATATAGCCAGAACTGGTAGACCTGGTCCAGTACTTATTGACTTGCCTGTTGATGTGATAAAAACAAATTTTGATTATCACTATCCTGAAAAAGTCCACCTACCTGGATATCAACCCACATATGAAGGCAACTATATGCAAATAAAGGCTGCTGCAGAAGTTATAAATAATTCCTTTCGACCGGTAATTTTTGCTGGAGGAGGTGTAATAATTTCCAATGCTTCTGATGAATTAAAAACTCTATCTAAAACTGGAAAAATACCAGTTGCTAATTCATTAATGGGTTTAGGATCATTTCCTTTGACAGATGAGTATTCATTAGGAATGGTTGGCATGCATGGTACCAAATATGCAAATTATGCAATCTCTGAAAGCGATCTAATCATAGCAATTGGGGTTCGTTTTGATGATAGAGTAACTGGTAGAGTGGATAAATTTGCTTCTAAAGCAAAAATAATTCATATCGATATTGATCCTGCAGAGATTAACAAAAACATCAAGGTTGATATTCCAATCGTTGGTGATGCAAAAACAATTTTAAACAAATTAATACCTCTAATAAAAACCGTAGAAAGAACGGAATGGTTAGAAACAATCAAAGAATGGAAAAGAGATTATCCTTTATCTTATGAACACAGGAATTCAAATATCAAACCTCAATATATAATAGAAAAGTTAAACGAAGTTTTAAGTGAAAATTCGATAGTTGTAACTGACGTAGGGCAGCATCAAATGTGGGCTGCACAATATCTTAAATTCCTAAAGCCTCGCTCTTTTATATCCTCTGGTGGGCTTGGAACTATGGGTTTCGGCCTTCCAGCTAGTATAGGAGCTCAGTTCGGAAATCCTGATAGACCAGTTATTTGTATATCAGGAGATGGAGGTTTTCAAATGAACTTACAGGAATTAGCAACAATAAGTAACAATAATCTTCCAATTAAAATGATCATTTTTAACAACAGTACATTAGGCATGGTAAGACAATGGCAGGAACTTTTTTTTAATGAAAGGTATTCACATACATTGATTAAAAATCCTGATTTCATAAAAATAGCAGAAGCTTATGGAATTAAAGCTTTAAAAGTTACTGACAAAAATGACGTCGACAAGGCTATAAAAGAAGCTTTAAATTACAATGGCCCAATGTTATTAGATTTTGTTATCCCACAAGATGAGAATGTATTTCCTATGGTTCCTGAAGGTGCCTCCTTGGAGGAAATGTTAGATTATAGAAAAGTTCTTAAAGAAACGGAAATATGAGGTGATGTATGATGAAGCATATACTTTCTGTAACTGTTTCTAATCAACCTGCGGTACTTGCTAGAATTTCAGGATTATTCAGTAGAAGAAACTTTAATATACTAAGTTTAAACGTAGGTGAAACTGAAAAACCTGAATTTTCAAGGATGACTATTGTGGTAGAAGGAGACGATCATACCCTTGAACAAGTCAAAAAACAGTTATATAAATTAATAGATGTTATAAAAGTTACTGAATTAAATCAAGCTAATATGGTTGAAAGAGATATGGCTCTGATAAAGGTTAATTGTAACAAAAATATGCGTACTCAATTAATTCAAGTGGTAAATGTATTTCGTGGGAAGATAGTTGATCTCTCGCCAGAAACTGTTACGGTTGAAGTTACAGGTGACGAAAGTAAAATTAATGCATTAATAGAATTGCTAAAAGATTTCGGTATAAAGGAAGTGGTTCGTACAGGTATAGTGGCTTTAGATAGAGAACTTCCCTCTACAACGAAAGTAAAAAATTAATTACTCATTGATATTTAAATACAGACATAAATACTTGAAAAAGGAGAGGATAGGAATGTTAGAAATTTTTTATGAAAAAGACGCAGATTTGAATGTTTTAAAAGGTAAAACTATTGCTGTATTAGGTTATGGAAGTCAAGGACATGCACAAGCTCAGAATCTTAAAGATAGTGGTTTAAAAGTTATTATTGGATTAAAAAAAGAAAGTAAAAGCAGAAGTATTGCTCAAAAAGATGGCTTTGAAGTATATGACACCGCTGAAGCAGTTAAAATGGCAGATATCATTCAAATACTTATTCCTGATGAAGTTCAAAGTGATGTATATAAAAAAGATATAGAACCTAATCTAAAAGAAGGAGATGCAATTGGATTTTCTCATGGCTTCAATATACACTTTGGTCAAATAGTCCCTCCAAAAAATGTAGACGTTTTTATGGTCGCTCCTAAAGGTCCTGGACACTTGGTTAGAAGAATGTTTGTTGAAAATAAAGGTGTACCAGGTTTGTTAGCTATAGAACAGGATTTTACCGGAAAAGCCAAAGAGATAGGGTTAGCTTATGCTAAAGGAATTGGATGTACAAGGGCAGGAGTGATAAAGACTACCTTCAAAGAAGAAACTGAAACCGATCTATTTGGGGAACAAGCAGTACTATGCGGTGGATTAACTTCTTTAATAAAAGCTGGTTTTGAAACCTTAGTAGAAGCTGGTTACCAACCAGAAATTGCTTATTTTGAATGTCTAAATGAAATGAAATTGATTGTTGATTTGATTTACGAAGGTGGACTTAAAAAGATGAGGTATTCGATAAGTGATACTGCACAATATGGAGATTTAACGGTTGGTCCTAAAATAATTGACGAAAATGTAAAGAAAAAAATGAAGGAAGTTTTAGAAAATATTCAAAATGGAAATTTTGCCAAGGAATGGATACTAGAAAATCATGCAAATAGGCCTGTATTTAACTCTTTAACGAAAAAAGATAATGAATCTCTTTTAGAAGAAGTAGGAGAAAAATTGAGAGCTATGATGCCTTGGATCGAAGAATAGGAGTGTGATATCTCTTGAAAAAAATTAAAATTTTTGATACTACTTTGAGAGATGGGGAGCAATCTCCTGGAGTAAATTTAACTAAGGAAGAAAAGTTAGCAATTGCTGAACAACTCTCAATGCTTAAAGTAGATGTAATTGAGGCCGGATTTCCAATATCTTCACGCGGCGACTTCGAGAGTGTTCAAACAATAGCAAAAAAAATTAGAGATGTAGAAATTGCTGCTTTAGCTCGTGCAAATTACAAGGATATTGATTGTGCCTGGGAAGCTCTTCAAGATGCAGAAAACCCCAGAATTCATGTTTTTATTGCGACATCCCCAATTCACATGAAATATAAACTTAACATGACTCCTGATCAAGTTTTAGAAAAGGCGGTTGATGCAGTCAAATATGCTTCTAAATATACTCCAAATGTAGAGTTTTCTGCTGAAGATGCGTCACGAAGTGATTTAAAATTTCTATACTTGATCTTTGAAAAGGTTATAGAAGCAGGTGCTACTGTAATTAACGTTCCTGATACCGTTGGTTATGCAATTCCTCAAGAATTCGGAGAATTAATCAAAAAAATTAAAGAAAATACAAGATGGATAGATAAAGTTGAACTAAGCGTGCATTGTCATAATGATCTCGGAATGGCTACTGCTAACACTGTTGCAGCCGTGATAAATGGTGCAGATCAGGTTGAAGTTGCAGTAAATGGTATCGGTGAAAGGGCTGGAAATACCGCTTTAGAAGAGGTAATAATGACTTTTGTTACTAGAAAAGACTTCTTCAAAGACATTATTGTCACTCAAGATACTACTCAAATTATAAAATTAAGCACTATGGTTTCAAATTTTACAGGAATGCCTGTTCAACCCAACAAAGCAATTGTAGGTAAAAATGCATTTGCTCATGAATCAGGAATTCATCAAGATGGCATGATTAAAGAAAGAACTACTTATGAAATAATGGATGCTAAAAGCATAGGATTAAAAAATAACGCCCTTGTTCTTGGAAAGCATTCTGGTAGACATGCTTTCAAAGAATACTTGAATGCTTCAGGATATAAAGTAGATGAAGAAACTTTCGAAAAATTATTTAACAAATTCAAAAATCTTGCTGACAAAAAGAAAAATCTATCAAATGCAGATATAGATGCCTTAATTAGTGACGAAATTTATAAAGTTGAAGATTATTTTATTCTTGAATATGTCTCTGTTAATACTGGAAATACTGTACTACCAACCGCAACAATAAAAATCAAAGTTGGAGATAATTTTGTAGAAAAAGCAGCATGTAGCGGTGACGGACCGATAGATGCGATCTTTAAAGCAATAAATGAAGTTGTTGCGATTCCAGATATATCTCTTGTTTCCTACAAAATCGAGGCTATTACAGAAGGAACTGACGCTCTTGGTGAAGCAATTGTAAAACTTAAAATAGAAGATGAAGTCTATACAGGACGTTCCGTTGAATCAGACGTAACTTACGCTAGCACTTTAGCGTATATAAATGCTTTAAACAAATATGTTGCTAACAAACAAAGAAGATTCAATAATGTGTGAGAAAGAGAGGATATGATATGACAATTGTAGAAAAAATTTTAGCCTTACATTCTAATAAAAGTTCGCTTAGGCCAGGAGAATTAGTTAACGCTAAGGTAGATTTAATTTTAGGAAATGATGTAACTGCTCCGGTAGCTATCAAAGAATTTCGAAAGATAGGAATTAGTAAAGTATTTGATAAAGATAAAGTTGCACTTGTACCTGATCATTTCACGCCTAATAAAGACATTCAATCAGCTGAAAATTCTCTTATGATGAGAAATTTTGCAAAAGAAATGGAAATAACTAATTATTTTGAAGTTGGGAGAGTAGGAATAGAACATTGTTTACTTCCTGAAAAAGGATTGGTAGCACCTGGTGAAATAATTATTGGTGCTGATTCCCATACCTGTACTTATGGTGCGTTAAATGCTTTTGCCACGGGTGTAGGAAGTACTGACATTGCAGCAGCTATGGCAACAGGATATTTATGGTTTAGAGTTCCTGAAACAATTAAAATTATATATACAGGAAAATTAAGAGAATGGGTTAGTGGAAAAGATCTTATATTATATACCATTGGACAAATTGGAGTGGATGGTGCATTATATAAATCTATAGAATTTATGGGAGATACTATTAAAAATCTATCAATCGATTCAAGAATGACTATGGCAAATATGGCTATTGAAGCTGGTGCAAAGTGTGGCCTATTTGATTATGACGAGAAAACTGAAGAATATTTAAAGAACAGAGTTACTCGAAATTACGTACCTGTAACAAGTGATAGTGATGCGGTTTACGAAAAGATTCTTAAATTCGATGTTTCAAATTTAGAACCTCAAGTTGCTTTTCCTCATCTTCCAGAAAATACAAGAGCTGTGCAAGAAGCTAAAAATATTAAAATTGATCAAGCCGTTATAGGATCTTGTACCAATGGCAGAATGGAAGATTTAAGGATAGCAGCAAAATTACTCAAAGGTCATAAAGTACATCCAGATGTTAGATGTATCATTTTTCCGGGAACCCAAGAAATCTACAAAAATGCATTAAAAGAAGGACTTATAGAAATTTTTATAGATGCTGGTGCTGCGGTAAGTACTCCAACCTGCGGGCCTTGTTTAGGTGGACATATGGGAGTTTTAGCAAAAGGAGAAAGAGCCGTTTCTACCACAAATCGAAATTTTGTTGGTCGTATGGGTCATCCCGAAAGCGAAGTGTACTTAGTAAATCCAGCCGTTGCTACTGCCTCTGCCATTGTCGGTTATATTGTACATCCCGAGGAGGTCTTAAAATGAAATTAAGAGGCAAAGTTTTTAAATATGGAGACAATGTCGACACAGATGTCATTATACCAGCTAGATATTTAAATAATCCTAAACCTGAAGCATTAGCACAACATTGTATGGAAGATATTGATAAAAATTTTGTAAAAGAAGTAAAAAAAGGTGACATTATAGTGGCGGGTAAAAACTTTGGTTCAGGAAGTTCAAGAGAACATGCACCGCTTGCTATAAAAGCAGCTGGAATATCGTGTGTTATTGCCGAAAGTTTTGCAAGAATATTTTATAGAAACGCTATAAATATTGGTTTACCAATTCTAATATCTAAAGAAGCTTCCCAAAACATTGAAAATGGAGCTATAGTTGAAATAGATTTATCTACAGGCCTCATAATAGATCTTAACGCTAATAAAGAATATAAAGCCGAACCGTATCCAGAATTTTTACAGGAAATAATTGAGGCTGGTGGTCTAATAGAAAAAATCAAAAGGGAGGTTAGTTAATTGCCATCAATTGCAATAATACCCGGAGATGGAATTGGCCCAGAGGTTGTAAAGGAAGGTTTAAAAATATTAAATTATTTTAATGATCAATACCAATTGGGCTTCAAGCTCGAAGAATTTGATCTAGGAGCAAAAAGATATTTAAATAGTGGAGAATTAATTCCTGACTATATATTGAAAAAGTTAGAAACTTTTGATGCTATTTATCTTGGAGCGGTTGGAGATCCTAAAGTACCTGCGGGCATTTTAGAACACGGAATACTACTTAAATTACGTTTTTATTTCGATCAATATGTAAATCTGAGACCAATTAAATTATTAAATAACCGATTTTCACCCTTAAAAAACAAAGGGGTTGAGGAAATTAATTTTACTGTTGTTCGAGAAAATACTGAAGGCCTTTACGCAGGAATTGGAGGTTTTCTAAAAAAAGGGACTCCAGATGAAGTTGCCATACAAGAAATGGTGTGCACTAGAAAAGGGGTAGAAAGAATTATCAGATATGCTTTTGATTATGCCAAAAAAACAAATGGAAAAGTCACTTTATGTGACAAGAGCAACGTATTAACTTATTCTCACAATCTATGGTTAAGAGTATTCGAAGAAGTAAAAACTGAATATCCGAATATTGCAACAGACCATTATTACGTTGATGCTATAACTATGAAAATGGTAAGAAATCCCGAACTGTTTGATGTCATTGTGACTTGTAATATGTTCGGAGACATCATAACTGATTTAGGTGCGGAATTACAAGGTGGAATGGGCCTAGCCGCATCGGGAAATATTAATCCAAAAACAGTATCAATGTTCGAACCGATACATGGTTCAGCCCCCGATATAGCTGGTAAAGGAATAGCTAACCCAATAGCGGCTATTTTAGCGGTATCTATGATGCTTGAATATTTTAATAGAAATGATTTATCTGAAAAAATTGAAAATGCAATTAAAATTGTTATTGAAGAAAATAAATTAACACCTGACATGGGGGGTAAACTCGGAACTAACGAAGTTGGGGATGAGATATTAAAAGTTTTAAAAAGAGGGTGATTCAAATTTTTGAACCTAAACTTTTCGATACTACATTGAGAGACGGAAGTCAAGGTGAAGGAGTTTCTTTTTCTATTGGGGACAAAATAAAAATAACCCAAAGATTAGATGACTATGGAATTCACTACATTGAAGGAGGATGGCCAGGTTCTAATCCAAAAGACGAAGAATTTTTTATAAAAGCTCAAAGCCTCAACTTAAAAAACAGTGAATTAGTAGCCTTCAGTTCTACCAAAAAAATTGGTATCAATGTTGAAGATGATGTTAATATTAACAAACTAATTGCCGCAGGGGTAAAAACTGTAGTAATATTTGCCAAAAGCTGGGACTTTCATGTATTTGAAGCTTTAAATATCTCTTGTGAAGAAAATTTAAAACTTATCGAAGACACCATAAAATATTTAAGGCACTACGGATTAAATGTTTTTTTTGATGCTGAACATTTTTTTGATGGATTCAATAATAACGCAAAGTATGCTATGAAAACTCTTCAAGTTGCACAAGATTCTGGGGCTAGTACAATAATCTTATGTGATACAAACGGAGGCCAAATACCTTCGAGAGTAAAGGAAATTATCAAAACTGTTAAAAAAGAAATTAATGTGCCATTGGGAATACACGCTCATAATGATTCTGGCTTAGCAGTTGCAAATAGTTTATCAGCTTTTGAGGAAGGAGTAGAACAAATACAAGGAACAATTGGTGGATTAGGAGAAAGATGCGGCAATACAGATCTATCAGTACTTATTCCTGTTTTAAAGTTTAAATATAATCTACATTTAGAAAATATAAAACTTGAAAAAACAACATCTTTGTATAATTTTGTCATGGAAATAGCGAACTTAACGCCGGAAAATAGAAAACCATTTGTAGGAAGAAGTGCTTTTACACATAAAGGTGGAGTTCACGTCAGCGCTATTTTAAAAAATCCTCTAACTTATGAACATATAGCTCCAGAATTAGTGGGAAATGAGCGAAGAATCCTTGTCTCAGAGTTATCAGGAAAAAGCAATTTAAAATCAAAATTGGAAGAATTGGGTTTTGACTTGTCACAATTCTCTGAGGTACAAATTAAAAATCTAACTGTAAAGATAAAAGAATATGAACATCAAGGGTACCAATTCGAAGGAGCAGATGCTTCTTTAAAGTTGTTAGTCATGAGAGAATTTTATGATTATATACCTGACTTTCAAGTAGAAAATTTCAAAATTCTTAGTTACAATTTCGGTGAAGAAACAAGCACTGAAGCTGTTATTAAATTAAAGGTTAAAGATAAAGTTGTACATGCTGTTTCAGAAGGAGATGGACCGGTAAATGCTTTGGACTGTGCATTAAGAAAAGCTTTAGAGGAATTTTTCCCTATTTTAAAAGATATAAAACTTATAGATTACAAAGTACGCGTATTAGATAGTTCTCTTGGCACTGCTTCAAAGGTACGCGTGTTAATCGAAACTAAAGATTCTGAACGAACTTGGACTACTGTGGGTGTTTCGTCAAATATTATCGAAGCAAGTTGGGACGCTTTAATAGATAGTATTGAATATGGCCTGTATATTAATAATTGTTCAGAAACCAAAATATATTCTAATATCAAAAGTTAAATAAAATTAACTAGATGGGTGGGGTGGATATGGAAAATATTTTCGCGAAACGTATGGATAACGTTCCTTCATCTTTTATCAGTGAAATTCTGAAGTTAATAGACGATACAGAGAT
The DNA here is from genome assembly GCA_029780115.1 of Thermotogota bacterium. Taxonomy (GTDB): domain Bacteria; phylum Thermotogota; class Thermotogae; order Petrotogales; family Petrotogaceae; genus Defluviitoga. Next base: position 42,707 of record JAKOZG010000001.1, on the reverse strand, counting down.
TATTTCTTTTGCAGGCGGCCTGCCAAATAAAGATCTTTTCCCTGTAAAGGAAATCAGAAATGCTGCAAATTATCAATTAGAAAATTACGGAACCGAAATCTTACAGTACAGCACAACAGAAGGTTATCTTCCTTTAAGAGAATTTATTGCCGAAAGATATAACAAAAATAAGAACCTAAACATTTCGGCAGAAAACGTTCTAATTACCCATGGATCTCAACAAGCATTAGACTTAATTGGAAAAGTTTTTCTTAATGATAATGATGCCGTAGCAATAGAAGAACCCGGTTATCTTGGCGCAATTCAGTGCCTATCAATTTTTTCTAAAAACTTTGTTCCTATAAAATTAGAAAATGACGGTTTAAATTTAGAAGAACTTCATATTGCATATGAAAACTTTTCTCCTAAAATAATATACACTGTACCCAATTTTCAAAACCCTACTGGCATTTCTTATAGCTTTGAAAAAAGAAATAAGATCGTTGATTTATTAAAAAGCTATAATACATTTATAATCGAAGACGATCCTTACGGAGAATTAAGATATGAAGATGAAGAAATAGAATCTTTTGGTAAATTATTGCCAGAACAAACAATACTTCTTGGTTCATTCTCCAAAATAGTGGCTCCCGGATTTAGAATAGGATGGCTGATTGCACCTGATAAAATTATGGATAAATTTGTGATTGCAAAACAAGCGGCTGATTTACACTCTAATTATGTTGGGCAGAGAATAATATATCAATACCTGAAAGACACAGATCTTGATAAACACATTTTAGATATAAAGGCAACGTACAATTCACAAAGATTAACTATGATTGAAAGCATAGAAAGATATTTTCCTAAATCTGTAGAATTTACAAAACCAAATGGTGGCATGTTTTTATGGGTTACCTTGCCAAAAAATATTTCGGCAGTTAATCTTTTAAATCATTCTATAGAAAAAAAGGTCGCTTTTGTTCCAGGAGATCCTTTTTATGTGAAAAAATCTGATGTCAATACACTCAGATTAAATTATTCTTGCTCTGATGAAAAAACTATTGAAGAAGGAATAAAAAGATTGGCTATTTGTATAAAAGAATTAATTAAATGAAATTAACGCAACAGTTACTTTTCGCTTTTTCTTTGAATCTTTTTAGTAGAAAAAACATCTTTTATTCCTAACAAAAATATAATTATGGAAAAAATTATTCCTAAAGTTAAACTTTTTAAACCAGAAATTAAATATCCAAATGAGACCGCATTCAAAATCCACGAAATTAGTAAGAAAATATTGTTATAGTAAATACTTTTTAAAGATGCAAATAATGCAGATAAGTTCATTAAAATATAGAAAATAGATGGATTGAAAGAATTTAAATATGCAAAAAAAGAAAAAACTAAAGAAATTAATAACAAGACATTACTAAGTTTATTGTAATGCTTTTTTTTATAACAAAGTAAAAGCAAAAAAGAAAGTAAAACCACGGAAAAAATCCAACAGGGTAAACTAATAAGAAAGTAGGCAAGCCCAAGATTTACAAAAACGAAAATTAATAGAGAAGCCATCTTATTTTTGTCACTCCTTTTAGTAGACGATATCCTAGTAAATTTATACAAGAAGATACAAAATTAATAATTAAAAACCTCTCCCTTTCTCTCATAAAAAGAAAGGGACGTTTTTTGAATATTTTATTGTCTCTTATATTTATCAGGGATAAATACCTCTCAATCTTGTTGCAGTTGCTACCCTGTCAATAGCCTTAATATAAGCTGCAGTTCTCATATCTATTTCATATTTTTCCATTGTTTTAACCACATCATAAAAGGCATTGATCATCTTTTTTTGAAGGGCAGATCTGACATCATCTAACTCCCAAAAATTCCACTGCATACCTTGTAACCATTCAAAATAGGAAACTGTAACCCCTCCAGAGTTAGCTAGAAAATCAGGAACTATAAAAACATTTTTAGATAAAAGAATTTCGTCGGCTTCCGGAGTTAAAGGACCATTGGCGCCTTCTACTATCAATTTTGCACGAATATCTTTACTGTTCTCATGTGTTATAACATTTTCCATAGCGCACGGAGAAAGTATGTCAACATCTAAAGTTAACAGTTCTTCATTTGATATTTCCTTAAAACCTTCTTCATTAACCTCTAATAATAATTTTTTCCTGCTTTTAGTTCTTTCCATTAATCTTCTAATTTGTGTTGAAGTAAATCCGTGTTCATTGTATAATCCACCACTTATATCCGAAATTGCGATTAATCTCATCTTAGTTTCCTCTGTTAAAGTCAATGCTAAATTTGAGCCTACATTCCCAAAACCTTGAATAGCAACGGTAATTTCTTCGTCTTTTTTATTTAATCTGCCTTTATTTCTTAAATATTTTACTGCTTCTTGAAGACATATATTAATCCCTCTTCCAGTTGCTTCAGTTCGACCTACGGATCCACCTATTTCTACAGGCTTTCCTGTAACTATTCCTAGTGAAGTATGTCCTTTACTCATAGAATAAGTGTCCATATACCATGCCATCACTTGCCCATCGGTATTTACATCTGGAGCTGGTATGTCAACTTCTTCACCCAATATTATCTGTATTTCATAGAAGAATCTCCTTGACAATCTCTCTAGTTCTGAAATCGATAACTGAGTTGGATCGACTGTAACACCTCCCTTAGCTCCACCATAAGGAATATTTACTACTGCAGATTTCCATGTCATCCAAAAAGCTAAAGCTTTTACTTCATCTAATGTAACATTCTGATGATATCTAATCCCTCCTTTGGCTGGCCCCAAAGTCATATTATGTTGAACTCTATATCCTGTAAAAACTTTTATTGAACCGTCATCCATACGCACAGGAAAGTTTACAATTAACTCTCTTTTAGGTTTTATCAAAACTTCTCTAAGGTTGGCATCTAGTTCCATAATGCTTGCCGCTCTATCAAATTGTTTTACAGCGTTATCAAACATACTAACTTTTTTCTCTTCCTGCATTATAAGTACCCCCTTAACAAATTTTAGATATTTTTAAAATCTGCTATCGCTCATTTTGTCGTCTTTACAATTTTCAATCTTTTAAAAACCTATCAACTTAACTTTTTAGAAAACATTTTATAAGACTAAAAGGCAAAAAAAGATAACTTCTTTTTTGTATTAAAGTTAGTTTTTATTATTTTATCATTTTTATTTAAAATTTTAAAAAAATTCTCGAAGTTTAACCACTTTTAGTGATCAAATTTTACAGCTCTTCCTAAAGTATGCTATAATTATTTTAGACTAATTCATGATGGAGTTGATTTTTTTGACTGATGAGAAGTTAGTGGAAGCATTAAAAAAAGGCGATCAAAATGCTTTTAAAATACTTTACGATGAATATGCTCCTAAGATATATGGTATATTAAAAAATTACGTTAGACCCAATGAACTTGAAGATGCTCTTCAAGAGGTTTTTGTAAGAATATTAAAAGGTATAAATAATTTTGAAGGTCGCTCTAAATTGTCCACTTGGATATATAGAATAGCTGTAAATGTTGGTAAAGATTATTCAAGAAATTACAGTAAGGAAATTGAAAGACCTATGGATTTGGATAGTGAAGAGCCTGAAACCTATAATGTACAGCCAGTATCCGATACAAACGTTAAAAAAGAAGTTTTTAATGAACTTAGCTATGAAATGATATTAGAAATTATGGAACAATTAGATGAAGATGAAAGATTGCTGATCAAATTACGAGATATAGATGGTTTAAGCTACAATGAAATAGCTGAAATAGCTGATCTCCCTTTAGGAACCGTTAAAAGCAAACTTCATTACGCTAGAAAGAAACTTAAGAAACTGATTGAGGAGGCGAATTTAATATGAACAATACAGATGAACAAATGTGGTTTGATTTTTTAGACGGTAAATTAAAAGAAAGTCAATTAGATGAGCATTGCAGAAAATTAGCAAACTTATATTATCAATTAATTAACTGCTACTTTTCATGCGAAAAAAGCATTTTGGAAAACGTGAAACTTAAAATTGCTTCACAAGAATAAAGAAGGTGCAGTGCAGTGAAGGAAGTAATGGACGTAATTGATATAGACAATGATTACATCTATCTAAAAACTTTAAGAACAGAAGCGTGTGGTAGTTGCTCAATTAGAAATAGTTGTAACATTTTAGGAAGTTCTAACGAACTTAAACTCAAGGCGAAAAAAACCGACAATTTAAATAATATTAACATTGGAGATAAAGTCGTTGTAGAGTTGCCAAATGTACCTGTAGTAAAATTATCTTTTATTGCTTATGGACTACCCTTGATTGTCTTTTTAGCGTCTGTTATACTCTTTTATCTTTTGGGTTTTTCCGACTTAAATTCATTTCTAATTGGTTTACTATGTACTTGTTTCATATATATATTTATTCGAATATATGACAAGAAAAAAATCAAAAATAAGTATCTTCCTACCATTATAGAGAAATTTGAGGAAAACTGAAACACTCTAAACTAAAACAAATAGATAAAAACACATTAATATTACAACCACTCTGGAGATACACAAGTGCCAGAGTGTCCTTATAAATATAATGTTAGATGTTATTAAATGAATTTGGTTATTGCTAAATCTTAAATTCACCAGGAAAAAAGCATGACACATAGTGATTGTCAGATATCTCATTTAATGATGGTTCTTCTTTTGAACAAATTTCTTTTGCCACGGGACATCGAGGATGAAATCTACAACCAGATGGTGGGTTTAACGGACTGGGAACATCTCCTTCCAGTACTACCCTTTTCTTCTTTACTTCCGGATCTGGAATAGGAATAGCTGACATCAAAGATACTGTATATGGGTGTAGAGGATTATCAAAAAGCTCTTTTTTTAAAGTCAATTCTGCTATTTTTCCAAGATACATCACGGCAATTTTATCGCTAATATGTTTAACAACAGCTAAATCATGAGCTATAAATACAAAAGTTAAACCATATTCATTCTTTAAATCCACTAACAAATTTATAATCTGTGACTGAATTGAAACATCCAATGCAGATACTGCCTCGTCTGAAATTATTAATTTTGGATTGACAGCTAATGCACGAGCAATTCCAATTCTTTGTCTTTGGCCACCTGAAAATTGGTGGGGATAACGATAAATATAATCTTTAGACAATCCCACAATTTCCATCAAATGTGCAACTCTATCACGTATTTCTTGATTAGTTCCCATTTTGTTAACTTTCATTCCCTCTCCAATTATTTCAATAATTCTTAATCTTGGATTCAATGAAGAATAGGGATCTTGAAAAATAACCTGAGCGTTTTTCCTGAAGTATCTTCTTTTTTCAGTAAGATCTTTCATCATATCCTGTCTAATTCCAGTTTCTCCTTGTTCAAAATATATCTCGGCATACTTCTTGTCAATTTCTTTATTAAGATTTTTTATAACTTCATCCAGTGAACCAAACTCTTGTTTCATCTTTTCAAATCTATCAGCGTACATTATTTTTATGTATCGTTTTGCTTCAGTGGTTGTCATAAACCACGGAGTGGTATCTTCTTCTTCTAAAATTATTCTTCCAAAAGTAGGTTCGTAGAGTCTCAAGATAGTCATTCCAGTTGTACTTTTTCCACAACCAGATTCTCCCACTAAGCCTAAAGTCTCGCCTTCATGAACTTTAAAAGAAATATCATCTACTGCTTGAACTTGAGCTACAACTCTCTTAAATACCCCAGCTCTGACAGGAAAGTATTTCTTTAAGTGTTCAACTTCTAATATAACCTTTTCATTTTCAGGCATCATCTTTCACCTTCTTTTACCTTGTGCATTTCTCGTAGCATCCTGTCAATGTGCCAACATCTAGAAAAATGATTTTCCTCAATTTCTTCTAAATTTGGATTTTCCTCGACACATTTCTCATCAGCAAAGAAACATCTGTTAGAAAATTTACACCCTTTAGGAAAATTTAAAGGATTTGGAACAACACCCGGTATTGATAGCAGTCTTTCTTCATCCTTGTCAATACGCGGAATTGAATTCATAAGCCCCCATGTATATGGATGTCTGGGCTTTTTAAAAATAGTAATAATATCCGCTGCTTCAACAACCTCTCCACCATACATAACAATAGCTCTATCCGCCATTTCAGCTACAACACCAAGATCGTGTGTAATGAAAATTATTGACATTTGAAATTCTTTTTGTAAATCTTTCATTAATTCCAATATCTGGGCTTGTATCGTTACATCTAATGCAGTTGTTGGTTCATCCGCTATCAAAATTGAAGGATTACAAGATAAAGCCATTGCTATCATAGCTCTTTGTCTCATTCCCCCTGATAACTCGTGAGGATACTGATCAATCCTTCTTTCTGGTTCAGGAATTCCAACTTTTCTCAATAAATCTATGGCTTTTCTCCGAGCTTCTTGTTTATTCATATCTAGATGCAATTCTAATGATTCTATTATTTGATCTCCAATAGTAAAAACTGGATTCAAGGCGGTCATAGGTTCTTGAAATATCATCGATATTTCTTTACCTCGTATCTTTCTTAATTGATTGTCAGATAAAGACAAAACATCATTATCTTTATATTGAATTTTACCTTCTTCTATCCATCCATTCTCGTCTAATAATCTAATAGTACTTAAAGCCGTTACAGTTTTACCTGATCCTGATTCTCCTACTATGGCGAGTGTTTCTCCAGGATATAATTCGAAACTAACGCCATTAACGGCCTTTATTATGCCATCTTCTGTTTTAAAATGCACATGTAAATTTTCTACTTTAAGTAAGGGTTTTTCATTATTGTTCAACATTTATCCTCCCTTCGCTTTAATGTCTCATTCTCGGATCAAAAACATCTCTTAAGGCGTCTCCTAACAAATTCCACCCTATGACAAAAAGTATCATTGCAATTCCCGGATATAATATAGTAAACCAATATTGAGTAGGATTAGTTCCTCCAATTATCCAATCTCTTGAATAAGACAAAATTGATCCCCAGTCTGCATAACCTTGAGGAGCTCCCAAACCCAAAAAACTCAAGGCAGCCGCAGTTATAACCATAGAACCAATTCTCATTGTAGCATTTATCAAAACTGGAAAGATTGTATTAGGCAAAATATGCTTAACTATTATGAAAAAGTCACTAACCCCTAATGCTTTTGCTGCCATAACATACTGTTCATTCTTAGCTTGAAGTATATTCCCTCTTATAAGTCTCGCAGTAACCATCCATCCAAATACAATAAGCGCGATCATCATATTTTTTATACCTAATCCCAAGATAGTTGTGAGTACCATAGCTGCTAACATAAAAGGGATAGACATAAATATATCTGTTATTCTCATCAAAACTTCTTCTAACCATCCACCAAAATAAGCTGCAACCGATCCTATAAATAATCCTATTACAGTGGAAATTGCCACAACAACCAAACCAATTTCAAATGCAGTTCTCGTACCCCAAATAACTCCGTAAAAAATATCTTTTTGATTAACTATTCCAAACGGATGTTCTTTTGAAGGGGGTATAGGAGTTCTTGTAGTCGTAACATTAGGCATGATATAAGGATTAAAGCCTATAGCCTCATGAAAATTTTTATCGAATCTTGAAACTACCTTAATCGCTTGTTTAACAAATTCCTCGCCATCTATTTTCTCTAATTCGTTTATTAAATTTAAACTAATAACAGATTCTTTATACTTTTTTTCAATCTTATTGTATTCTTTCTTAAGATTTTTTATAACTTTATTGGTTTCTTCATCAAATTTTTCATAATAAGTAATATTTAGTATATAATAATCCGTTAACTCTTTTATATGTGCTTTTAATTCATTTGATGACACTTCTTTATTATGAAATTTTGCAATTGTTTCCATTAAATTAGATAATTCAATGTAATCATCCTCTGCAAAGAAATACGTATCATCCCAAAAATTTTTTAACTCATTAATTATAAGATATTTATTCTCTTCAGAATAATTTTCTAGTAGATTTCTAGCTTTTTCTAAGTTCTTATTTACTGGAATTTTTGGGGGTGCTATCCAAGGTGCAAAAATAGCTATTATTATAAAAAATATTAATATAGTAACTCCTATTAAAGCAGATGGATTAGTAAAAAAACGTTTTAAAGTCCTTTTAAACTCTTCGCTCACAATTTTTCACCTCACCCTAGCCTGATTCTTGGATCAATTATTGCATATGATATATCAATTATTAAATTTCCAATTATCAATAGTAATGAAGTGAATAAAAGTACTCCCATTATAGAAGCATAATCCAGCTGTTGTGCAGCCGTAGCTGCAAATGAACCCAGGCCGGTTCTAACAAAAACCATTTCTACTATAACAACTCCAGTTAACAACCCAATCACCATCTGTCCTGCGGTAGTTACTACAGGAATTAATGCATTTTTCCTAGCATGTTTGTTAATAACAACTTTTTCAGGTAACCCTTTGGAGCGAGCTGTTCTAACATAATCTTTTCTCAAAACTTCCAACATTGAAGATCTTGTTATTCTAAGCAAATTTGCCCACCATAACCATGAAATAGCTATAACTGGTCCTATAATGTGTCTAAGAGCATCCCAAAATATATCTATCCTACCATTTAATAACGCATCAATAGTCAACAAATGAGTGTAATTTTTAAATGACGCACTTTTAACTATTTGATTTGCCCAAATACTTAAATTTCCTGGAGGGAACCAACCAAGGCCTATGTAAAAAATTAACAAAACTAGAATTGCCCAAACAAAATCAGGCAGAGACCATCCAATCAAAGCGAATATTCTGATAAACTGATCAATAAAAGAATTATGATGAACAGCAGCTGTCACCCCTAGCCAGATACCGACTCCTATAATTGGAAATAATGCGTAGAGTGCTAATTCAATAGTATAAGGAAATCTATGAATTAAGGCATCTAAAACTGGTTCTTTCCCAACTACAGACCAACCAAGATCGCCTTTCAACAAGTTTTTCACCCATTTCCCATATCTAACCGGAAAAGGATCTGTTAAGCCATATTGTTTCATTAAAATCTGTATATCTCTCTCTGACATTTTTGCATAAGTATTAGGATCCACATATGTTGACAATAGTTTTAGAGGGCCAAGCAATTGAGACATAGAAAATACTATTAATGTAACCCCTAAAATTATTAACGGTAAAAGTAGAAGTCTTCTTATTATATACGTCGTCAAAAGTCAACACCTCCATAGTTATCTAATAATATATTTAATATATTGATTTAATTATAATAATACTTAAAAAGTATTTACCTAAAAAGAGAGGGGAAATTCCCCTCTCCATTATTTTACCACCCATGATTATAAATTTGTTCCTTTTTTGGAACTTACTTATTTAATTTTTATTTAGAATACAAGTAATAATAATCTCCTGGCCAAATTGGGTTATAAACATATCCTTTTAGCCAATCTCTATGAACTCGTATTGCCAACGGCTGATACAAAGGCAATGTTAAAGCATAATCAATGACAAACTTTTGAATATCTACATACATTTGTTCTCTCTTGTAAGGATCTGTTTCTAATGATGCATCTTCTATCATTTTGTTTAATGATTTTCCACCAAATTCTGGTCTTGGTAGTGTAGCAAATTCTACAAATTTTGTTCCATAATAATGTCCATAATCACCTTGACTGTGATAATAAGTGAAAATGAAATTGTGAGGATCTGGAAAATCAGCTAACCAACCAATAATATATACAGGAAGAATCATATTTTCTCTAGCATCCAAATAAGTTGGCCATTGAACTCCTCTTACTTCTACTTGGAACTTAGGATTTATCTTTGCTAAATTATCTCTTAGAATTTCTGCGGCAACTCTTCTTTCTTCATTACCTATATTATAGAGAACATCCATTTTAAATCCTTGTTGCCATAATCTTCCTCTGTAGGCTCTTCTGAAATAATTTTCTGCTTTTTCAAGATCTAAAGTATATTTTGGAAGAGAAGCATCAAATCCCAAAAAGCCTTCAGGCAAAGCAGTCGGTACATGTATTCCTAAACCATTTAATATCTCATCAATCATACCTTCATAATCAAAGGCGTAGGCAAATCCTAACCTGACGTTTTCATCCTCAAAGAAGTCAGTGGGTATACCATTTCCATCTAATTGACCACTACCAATATATGGAGATTCTGGTTTTATTTCCCAGTTAAATCCCAAAGAAGTTATTTGAACTGTGGGAAGCCCTTCTATGACCGTGACACCTTGCATAGATTTAAGAACATCTAAATATTGTACTGGAGCTGCAATTATATCTGCATCTCCTTTTTCAAGCATGGCTCTTCTTGTTGACCATTCATCTATACCTTGTATTACTACCGTCTTGATAGCTGCTGGTCCTTTCCAATAACCATCGAATCTTTCTAAAACAATTCTTTGCTGAGCATGGTCCCACTCAACTAACTTATATGGGCCAGTTCCCATAGCATGGTCAAACAGTGGAGATTGTTCTTTAGTCCAACCATGATACTTCCACCAACCCTCTGCCTTTCCGTCCCATAAACCAATCTGAATAGAATATTCTTTATCTATTATAGCACCCCATCCACCACCGTTACAAATAATATTTAAAAATGGTGCATAGGGCCTTACCAGATGAATATGAACTTCATCACCAACAACTTCAATTGCTGGATCAATTACATCATAATAAAAGTTAACAAGAGCCGTTTCATATTCCTTAGAAGTCGGGTTCATTTTACTATCGAATATCTTATCCCACGAAGCTCCTACGTATTCTTCCACAAGGTCCCTAACCGTAAAAGCACCAAAAATGGGCTCTATCAACATCCACATTGGTCCAGCGGCAGGATCATAGAGTATACCTCTTTCAAATGTGTACTCAACATCTTCAGGAGTTAAATCATTGCCATTATGAAATTTTACACCTTTTCTGATTGGAAAAACATAAGTGGTGCCGTCATCTCTTAAGTAACCATTTTCAACACTTGGAACGACTGTAGAAAGCATAGGAATAAAATCTGTCATACTCCCGCCATCATAAGCTATGAGGTTATCGTATACGTTAAAAATTACCTCTCCGCTTGCTGTATCATAAGCATGATGAGGATCTAAAGTGTCAGGTTCCGATAATGTAGCATCAAAAATCATATCGGGATTCTTTACTTGTGAAAAAGCAAAAACTGACAACAAACCAACTAACAAAATAAACACAAACTTTTTCATGCCAATACCTCCCTTACAGGTTAAAAAATACAAGTTTTCTAACTTAATAATTCCACCGGATGTTTGAATTATATCATATTCACTTGTAATATTCAAGCAATAAAATTAATGATTTTAAATGCTCGAATAATTAAATACTTTGAATGTGTTTTATCCTCAACAATCTTGATTTAAGCAAAACAAAAGTTAAATATTTCGCCCATTCGTTACATACTTACTAAAGTCTTTATAACAGAATATTGTTTATATGTGAAAAACATTTCAAAAATGAGAAACCATGAATTTTTTTTCATAAATATTCTCTTCATTAAAGTTAAAATTAAATTAAATTCTTTACAAAATCACATTTCTTAAAAACTATTAATGATAATTTTAAGAGAATCTTTCGCGTCTCCTAATAACAAAATTACGTTATCATCGTTATAAAGAGGATTATCAACTCCCGAGTAACCAGGTTTAGTATCTTTATTACAAATAAGGATGTGTTTTGCCTTATACACTTCTAAAATAGGCATGCCATAAATTGGTGTACCCTCTGCTGTATTTGCGGCTGGATTGACAACATCATTTGCACCAACTACTATTACTAGATCTGTGTTTGAAAACTTAGCGTTTGATTCTTCTAAATCTAACAATTTATCATAAGGAATTCCGACTTCGGCCAACAGAACGTTCATGTGACCAGGCATTCTTCCTGCAACTGGATGGATTGCAAAATTTATTTCCTTACCTTTTTCAACAAATTTATCATGCAGCTCTTTTATTATATATTGGGCTTGAGCTAAGGCCATTCCATATCCTGGTACTATCATTACAGTCTGAGCATTTTTTAATATCGGGCCAATTAAGGATTCAACAATTTGATTTTGCTTATCATCAAATTCAAATACATTAAAAGACTTGCTTTCTTTAGTTGTAGCTTCTTTATTAACATGATTAACATGGCCGTTTTCAATTACTTTATCAGCTTTCAAAACTAGTGTCCTTCCTGTTATTACATCTCTTAAACTCCTATTCATTGCATTACACATAATTTGAGTTAATATCAACCCAGAAGCGCCTACTATTGCTCCAATAACTACAAGAAGAGGATCATATAGTGCAAAACCCGCAACCGAGGCTGCTAATCCTGAAAAAGAGTTAAGTAATGAAATCGTGATAGGCATATCGGCTCCGCCCACTCGAATAGAAAAAGCCACTCCATAAAAAATCGATACAAAAAAAATCATCATTGTAAAAGTAAAATGAACTACTCTAGAAATGTTTGGCAATGAAATAATTATAATGGAAAAAACAATAAAACATATAGAAATAGTATTTAAAAAGGCATGGGCTTTAAAAACTATTGGCTGTTGTTTCATTTTTCCACTAAGCTTCGCGACTGCAATTAAACTACCACTGAAGGTGATTGCTCCTATCGTTAAAGCTAAACCAGATGATAACCTGCTGACTAAATTCAAATCTCCATAATTATTGAAAAGAATAATTAAAGCAACAATAGCAGAAGAAGCACCTCCTAAACCGTTCAATAATGCGACCATTTGAGGCATTTGAACCATAGTTACTTTTACTGCCAAAATAATACCTATTACCCCTCCCACTATTAAAGCAATCCATAATAAAGAAACATTTAAAATATTATTATAGGACAACGTTAATATAATAGCGCAAAACATTGAGATAGAGCCAATTAAGTTGCCTAAAACAGCTGTTTTTGGTGAACTCATCAATTTAATACCGAAAAGTACTCCTAAAGTTAAAACTAAACCAATAACAGTATAAATTGTAATCATACTTTTTTTAACCAGCTCCTCTCAAAAATTATTTGTCTTTCTTGAACATTTTAAGCATTCTATGAGTTACCATGAAACCTCCAACAATATTTATAGTTGCTAATACAATAGCTATAAAACCTAAAATTTTATAACCAGTGTTCACAGCTGCGGCAGTTGCAACCAAAGAACCTAAAACTGTTACACCTGACAGGGCATTCATACCAGACATCAACGGCGTATGTAAAAGGCTAGGAACATCACTTATAAGTTTATATCCAACAATCATTGCAATGACAAATAAAACTAATAAGAGCAAAAAATTCATTTGGCAACTACCTCCTTATTATTTATAAATCCCCATAGCTTCTAATGCCCCTGGATGGACTATTTTATTACCATCTGTGACAAGAGTTGAAGTTATAATCTCATCTTCTCTATAAATATTTATTTTTGAATCTTGAATTATATAACTCAAGAAATTGTAAATGTTTTTAGAAAACAACCAAGTCGAACTCAAGGGAAGCATACCCGGAATATTCTTGGTACCTATAATTGTAATCCCATTTTTTTTGACTATTTTCCCAGGTTCGGTCAATTCACAATTACCTCCCTGATCAATTGATATGTCAACTATTACTGAGCCTCCTTTTAAAGATTCTACCATATCCCTTGTGATTAGTATTGGTGCAACTTTACCCGGTACGAGAGCCGTTAAAATAATAATGTCAAAATTTGAGATATGCTCTTTAATTATACTTCTTTCTTTATCTAACCATTCATCTGGCAATTTTTTTGCATATCCGCCACTTCCAACTGCTATTTCTTCAGGTATACCCACATCAATTATTTTAGCCCCTAAACTTTGAGCTTGTTCTCTTGCATCAGAACGTACATCAATAGCATAAACGATAGCTCCTAATCGTTTAGCAGTGGCTAATGCTTGTAAACCTGCTACACCTGTACCTATTACCAAAACATTCGCTGGTTTTATAGTTCCAACTGCTGTAGTAATTAGAGGTATAAACTTTGGTAAATAATTTGCCGCCATGAGAAATCCTTTATAGCCTGCAACTGTACTCATTGAAGTTAATGCATCCATTTGTTGAGCTTTTGAGATTCTAGGAATACTATCTAAAGTAAAACTAATAACCCCTTTTTCAGCCAGTTTTTTTATCATTGTATGATTTTCTGGAGAAGCTGGATGAAGAAAAGTAATTAAATACTGTCCCTTTTTCATCATATCTACTTCATGCTTATTTAATTCCTTGTTAAATAAAGGTTCTTTAACTTTTAAGATAATATCAGAGTTTTGATAAACTTGCTCTGCGTTTTCTACTATTTCTGCACCTACTTGCTTGTAATCAATGTCATCAAAATGTGAGCCCCTTCCCGCTTCCGATTGAATGATCACTCTGGCACCTTCATCTATCATTTTTGAAACTGTTTCTGGAATGGCTGCAACTCTATTTTCACCCTCCATAATTTCTTTGGGAACCCCAATAGTTAATCCTTTAAATTTCATAATGAAACCACCTCCAAATAACGTTAATTTAATATTATAAAGGCACGAAGTAGATAATTATGTGAAACTTATAATACTTTACATTTCTATTTTACATTGTTTTTATTTATTTTCAGAACTTGAAAAAAAATACTCCGCACAAACTAGAGCGATCTAGATGTTTTTATAGTTAATTATAGTTAATTTTCATAATAATGAAAAAAATTTCATTGTTAGGTAAACTAACAATATCTCAAATAATATTGACACTGCGCAAATTTTATGTTATACTTTATTTAGTAAATAAAAGAGGGTGCGTAGCTCAGTGGGAGAGCGCTTCCTTGACGCGGAAGAGGCCGTAGGTTCAATCCCTACCGCACCCACCAATTTAAAAACAGGAGATTCGTTTTTAAATCTCCCGTTTTTTATTTATTAAATATTCGATAAATCTTATCTCGATATTTTTCATTGATTGTTATATAATCATTATCTTTGAATATTAATTTTTCTTTATCTATAGGTGCATTTCTCGATACTGCACTAACTAATGCAGAAACTGATTTTTTGCTTTTTAAATCAAGGATTTGTGTAATATCTTCAGTTTTTATTTTCCCTTTTTCTGTTACTAATTTTAAAAACTCTTTAGTCAAAGGCGTTAGATTATTTAAAAAGCTTACCAATTCTTCCTCAGACCACTGTTTTTTCGATCTATCTTTTAACAATGTTTTTAATACTTCCACCCTTTTTCCTAAATCATCTGAAAATAAATAAAACAAAGTTTCTCCGTCTACTTCAGTTTCTTCTAGTAAATCAATTAGTGAATCAAAAATGTCATTATCTATATCCAATTTTATTTTTTCTTCACCATATTGTAAAACATTTCCTTCGTAAACCAAATTAAACTTCTCAAAATAACTCTTTAATAATTTTGAGAATAAAAACTTGCGTAAACTATAATTTTCTATAGTTTTAAGATATTGATTAATATAGTAGAAATCGTCCTTGCTTTCAATCCTACTAAAAATAAGTTCTTCAAGTTTTGTTTGATTATCCTTTTTTAATAAGTTTACCCCCATAAATTCTACTAACATCTTTAGTTCATCACTAAGCATGATTGTTTGTCAATTTTTTGACAGTCCTCCTTTCTTTTAAAGCAATTGAATTTCCTTAAGAAATTTAAAAACCTATTAACTTGAAAAAATAGGATATCTTTTAATTTGTTTAAATTAAAAATTTTATTGAAACTAAATATTTCATTACATTTTATATTTTAGCATTTTCTTCATTTTTCTCAAATTCCACCACGAAATTAACTCCATCAGTCAATGACGACTAACGACTGGGTTGCACATTTTGAGTAAGTAGTGACTTACTTTAAAGAGCAAATCCTGGTGTTATGTCTCCAAGTGTTACATAACTTTTTGCCCCTGTTATTTGAGGAACATTGTTATAACGACCTTTATATGTTTGATAAGCTAAAACTGCAAAAGCTACGGCTTCCTTAGCATCACTAGAATATCCTAAACGCTCAAGAGGCATTACTGATATATCATTTCCTAATAAATTTTTTACGTATGATTTTATCGTTTCGACTAGAGATGGATTGTAAGCACCACCCCCAGAAATGATAATTTGATCGATTTTATTCCCAATGAATCTACAATATGCATCAACGATAGTGAAAGCAGTAAAATTTGTAACAGTAGCTACAATATCTTCATCTTTTAACTTTAAAGCTTTTGCTTTATTCACAATCTCCTTTGCGTAGTTCAAACCAAAAACTTCTCTTCCCGTGGTCTTAGGAGCTTCTTTGAGTATAAATGGATGTTTTTTTAATTCGTTAAGTAGTTCTATCGATACTGTACCTTTTTTAGCGATTTCTCCATCCTTATCAAAAGTCTTTTCTCCATTAGTCAATATTTGCACAACCCCATCTATCAACATATTACCTGGTCCAGTATCTGTACCTTGAATTTCGTCTAATTTTGCATTTTTAGGAATATAAGTATAATTTCCTATTCCTCCAATGTTTTGTAGTACCCGACTAAATTCAGGGCTTTTAAATAAAATATAATCAACATATGGTACCAAGGGTGCTCCTTGACCACCTGCAGCAATATCCCTTGCTCGAAAATTGCTAACAGTTGTTATTCCTGTTCGCTGAGCAATTACAGCAGCTTCTCCTATTTGAAGACTTGAGATGAAATCATTTTCAACATCATGATAAACCGTTTGACCATGAGATCCAATTAGTTGTATATCTTGTAGTTTTAAACTCGATAAAGAAACTACTTCCTTTACGCTACTGGCAAATAATTCCCCTAACTCAAAATTCACTCTACATATCTTGTCTACGCTACTAGTTTTTGGATCGCAGCATTCTAAAATTTTTTCTCTTATTTCATTATTGTAAGGTTTGTTAATAAAATTTACAACCTTTACATTTAATTCCTCTGCACATTTTTCACTGATATCTATTAAAGCCACATCGATTCCGTCAACTGACGTACCTGACATCAATCCAACTACATACATATTTATTATCCCCTTATTTAAAAAATTGAAAAAACATTTTTGAACTGTTCGTATTCTTAGCTTTCTCTAAAAACGACATTGTTTACCTTATTTCTTATTACGTTTAATTCGGGTTTTTTTAAATACCTATCATAATAGACTGAATTTGTCAAAAATATAGAAAACAAACCATCTTTTCTAATCCAAATAGAAGTTCCTGTAAAACCATTATGCCCAAATCCTGAACTATCAAGAGAATACTGACATCCAACAGCAGGAGGAGCCATCCACGCTATATGAGTTACGTTCTCACCTTTTTTTACAACTGTTGTTGTAAATAAATCCACTGTTTTCTCAGAGACAATTTTACCTCTCAACAAACTATAAATAAAAATTCTTAAATCATCTACATTTGAAAAAAGACCCGCATTACCGCTAACTCCACCTAAATAATACGCTAATTCGTCATCAGGATCTCCTTGAAGCCTTTTCCCATCTCTTATAGAAGTGGCGACAGCTTTTTCTTTGTCAACAGGATTATAGCAAGTATTTTTCATTCCTAATTCTTTAAAAATTTCTTCTATATAATCTTTGAAATTCATTTGAGTAACTTCTTGAACAATCTTCATCAAAGTAATAAAATTTAGGCAGGAATATTCATAACATTTATCTGGTCCTTTTTGAGGTTGAATCTGAATTAACTTTTCAAGAAGTTCTTGACCTCTATATTCTTTCCAAAGAGTTGAATAGGGCGGCATTAAAGAGGTGTGGGTTAATAATTCAAAAATTGTAATTTCAGCTTTTCTATTTGAAACATTTAAATAATCACCAATTTTATCATTTAAGTCTATCCTCTTGTCATCAATGAGTTTCATTATAGCGGTAGCAGTCGAAACAACTTTTGTTACACTAGCTAAATCAAAAATGTCCTCCTGAGTAAGTTTTTCTATTTCGTCCTTTGTACCAAAAAAATCTCTAAATAGAATTTTCTCTCCTTTCCCAACTAAGAGAGAAGCGGCTGTGTACACATCATTCAGCCCGGAAAGCACTATGTCATCTAAAATTTTTGCATTTATCTCTTTCAAATTCCTCACCTTTCTTCAATAAAATAGAGTTAAAGAAAATCTTTTATATCTCTCTAATAAATTCATCTAAAATATCCCCACATACAGAATAATTTTCGTATTCTTTGATTCTTATTTCACCTTCATTTTTTAATCGTACTTTTTCTGATTCTGGAGAAGTAGTTATCTTTATAGCTATTTTTGAAAGTTCTGAGAGTTTAGTAAGCCATGGCTCAATATCTTCATAAAATTTTTTAACCTTAATTTTACTCAACTTTTCTTCAAGTCTTGATAAGTTTTCTAAATAACTTACAAGCTCTCTATTTTTATTTAAAGGATCATCCTTGTAATCTTTCATTAGTTTTTTTAATCTAAAAGAAGTTCCTTCAAATAAGCGCGATTTAAGAAAATTTTCACTGAACAATTTTAATTCTTCTGAAAAATCTTCACCTGCTATGTTTAATATTGCTTTCTCCCATGAAATCCACGGATTATAAGCTTCAGAATTCCAAAGATAGTCTGATATAGTTTGCAGAGCAATCATCGAAGCATAGGGCTGATTCATAGGATTGGCCATAGCTCCTTCTATAGATTTATAAAGGTCGTTTTCTCTGTTTGTTAATGGCGCTAAAAATAATTTCCCTTCATCGGCGTCGTTTACTGGATAATTATCCCATAATATTAACTTATGTCCAAATTGATTAGAAATCTCGTCTGCATTTTTTCTACTAACTTTACGAGAAAATACTCCATCTCCTGTCCAAATTACTACTATATCTGAATGCAAATTTTCTTTTATAGTTTTTCTATAAAGAGAATCATCTTTTTGCCAATATTCCGTAGGACAAAAATATAATCTTGCTTTTGAATTTTTCTTTTTTAAAAAGTCATACAATTTGTTTGCTACATATGCCTGAGCTAACCCATAATTATTATTAAACATCCTGTCATCTTCCTCGTGTTCCAACTTTTGAGGTATATCATCAAACAAAATAGCAACATTTGTAACTCCTTTACTAAGAATTTCTTCATACTTATTACACAACAAAGAAAATTCTTTTTCATCGCCAAATTTCATACTTAGACCGGGACTAACACAGAACACAAAATCCACATAATTTTCTTTTGCCACCTCTATCAAATCATATATTCTTTCCTTTTCTTCGAGTGGATATGGTTCTCTCCATTTTTCTCTATGGTATGGATCGTCTTTTGGGGCATACCAATAAACATTCATTTTATTCTCACCGCAGAATTTTATTATATCCACACGATTTTTATGACTCCAAGTTTCACCATAAAAACCTTCTATGACCCCTCTTAATTTAAAAGAAGGAAAATCAATGATTTCAACTATAGGAAATAATTTATTTTTAGTGTTGATCAATTTTTTTAGAGTTTGCACAGCGTAAAAAAAACCCCGCTTCGATGTCGAGCCAATACTAACTTCTCTTTTATGCTCATGTACTTTCAACATGTAACCATCTTGATTTAAATCTTCTACGCTGAGCTCAAACTTCTTTTCATATAAAAATTTCTTAAGTTCTTCTATAGAAGAAAAAATAACTTCTTTAATTGTTAAATCCGCTTTTGAGGGTTTATCTACTAAAATAAAATAATCACTGAAAGAATTATCAGCGAAAAAATTTTCATAATTGTTACAACAAATCTTCATTCTTGAGCACTCATATTCTATATTTTTTCCTTCATAAAACAATTTTTTCAATGATGGATTCATATTTTTCAAAACAGAATTCAAGGTAAAAAATACCTCCTTTTAATCTTTAAATTGCTAGTTCCAGAAGACACAAACTTTTTACTATTGATACTAAATTCATACTAAATTCATAATTTATACAAACAAAGTCTCATTTCCAAATATTAAAAATTATAAAATTCTTTTTGAAATTCCAAGGCCCAGAGAGTTAGGCAAAATAACCTTTCCTGAATCATAAGTTATACCATCAGCAACAGGATCTGATTCAAAAAATAAAGGCGAATCTAAATCAGCTTTTGTAACATTCTTAAAGGCTGCTGCAAAATGAGCAGCAGCGGTAATAGATATTTTAGACTCAATCATGCAACCAATCATACATTCAATGCCAGCAACTTCAGCGATTTTATTTATTATTATTGCATTGTAAATACCTCCACACTTCATTAGTTTTATATTAATCATATCTGCTGCATTTAATTTAATTATATTCAAAGCATCATACACAGTAAAAACTGATTCATCAGCAACTACTGGCAATAAAAGAACATTTTTCAAATATTCTAATCCTTCAATATCCCAACTTTTTACAGGTTGTTCTAATAATTCAATGTTATATTCTTCCAGCATTTTCATAAGAAATACAGCTTCTTTAACGTACCAACCCTGGTTAGCATCAAGCCTGATCTTAATATCATCACCAACATTTTCTCTAATCATTTTAACTCTTTGGTAATCTTTAGTAGAATCAACTCCCACCTTTATTTTTAATATTTTAAAACCTTCTTTAACGGCTTCCTTTGCGTCATATGCCATCTTTTCCGGTTCATCTAAACTTATGGTAAAATCTGTTTCAAGAGAGTTTTTATAACCACCTAGAAGTTTATATAATGGAACATTATAGCATTTACCTAAAATATCGAATAAAGCAATATCTACACCTGCTTTAGCGCTTTCATTTCCGTGTATAGCTTTTGAAATTTTTTCTTCAACTTTTTCTATATCCCTAGGATCTTCGCCTAATATAGCCGGCTTAATATATTCATTGATCACTGATATAATGCTTTCCTGAGTTTCACCAGTAACTCTCGGCTCGAAAGCGGCTTCTCCAATTCCGATTAGTGAACTATTTGTATGAACTTCTACATAAACGTTTTTTACTTCATTCAACGGTCCCGCAGCAGTTATAAAGGGACTTTTTAACTTTAAGTTTAAAGGTTTAACTTTAATATCAACTATCTCCAAATTAACTCCCCTCCCGAAAATTAAATCGCCACTAGATAATTTGTCTAAAAAGTCTGATTCTCCCATTCTTCAAAATTATAATAATCATTTTCTAAATGATTTTTTGCATTCTTATGGCGGTTCTTTAACTAATAGTACTTGTTCCTTTGGTTCAAACATAATCTTTTTAGGTTCTTGCATCCTATCAATCCAGAAGTTTGGATCAAACAAAGCTCTATTTTCCACCTTTCAAGAAGAATAAATGAACTCATAAAAAAGTTTTTTATGCATTACACTTTACTCCTCTTTAGATCTTCAGCAAATAACTTAAAAAGTTTGCCAAATATTGTTTGTAATATCCTTTGTTACCAAATCTTCGTAAACCTCTCGGCGCGTTATCAATTTGTGTTTACCTTCATTTACTAATACAATAGCTGGTCTTAGAAATCCATTATAGTTACTGGACATAGAGTATGTATAATCACCTGTAAAAGGAATAGCTAATAAATCATCTACAGATAATCTGGGAAGACTGGTTTCTTCTATGAGAATATCTCCAGATTCACAAGCTCTACCTGCTATTGTAACTTTTTCAAAATTTTCAACTTCTTTCATTTTATTTGCTACATAGACTTGATACTTTGCATCGTACAAACAAGGTCTGATGTTATCAGTCATACCACCGTCAACTATTATATATTTTTTATTAGCACTTTTTTTAATAGAACCCACCGTATAAAGAGTGGTGCCGGCTGTAGAAATTATTGATCTTCCAGGTTCTATACTTATTTTCGGCATAGGATACTCGAACTTCTTTGTCAGAGTTTTTACGCAACTTACAACTTTATTGATTGTTTCAAAAATATCTATCGATTTTTCATTAGATGAATGGGAGATTCCAAATCCACCACCAATATCTATTTCGTTTAAAACAACATTCTCTCTTTCTTTTAGAGTTATCAAAGAGTCAAAAAAAGTTTCTACAAGATTTAAATAATACATAGGTTCACTTATTTGAGACCCAATGTGAGAATGTATACCGTTCAATTCTAAATTATCTAAACCTTTAATATTCTTGGTTACTTTCAATAAATCTTCTGAATGAATCCCAAATTTAGAATCTATCTGCCCTGTCGAAAGATACTTATGAGTGTTAGGATTAATTTTAGGAATAATCCTTAACAGAATCCGAGTCTTTTTACCATATTTTTTTGAAATTTTATTAATTTTGTATAATTCTTCTTCATTGTCAACTACAATTGTGGATACGTCATTTTTTATTGCCATTTCAATTTCTTCGCCCAACTTATTATTTCCATTAAAATAAATTTTTTTGGAAGGAAAATTATTTCTAAGTGCAATATATAACTCTCCACCAGAAACAACTTCTAGACCTATTTCTTCATCGTCGATAATTTTACACATTTCTGAATTTAAAAAAGCTTTGGAAGCATAAGCAATAAAAAAAGTCTCGCAACCACTTTTGATAAAAGCTTCATTAAATTTATTAATATTGTCTCTTATTTGTACTTCGTCTAATACCAGCAGGGGAGTTGCGTATTTTTTAGCTAAATCAACACAACTTACTCCGCTAATTTTCAGAATGCCTTGTTCAGAAATTTGCATATTTTCTGGTAAATACACGTCTATTTCCCCCTCCTCTTCATTTTTAACAAATCCTCTCTAAACTTCAATTATTATCAATTAGGAAATTCTTTACCATATTCTCTATACTGGATACCGAAAGAAAGTATATGTGTGGAATTTCATTCAGATTTAAAATTAAAATCATTTTTTAAAAAAATTTTCGGTATATTTTAAAACGGGCTTATTTTTGAAACTTTGGATCTAAAACATCCCTTAATCCATCTCCTAAGATATTTATACTCAAAACAATAACTGCGATAAGTAAACCTGGAAGCAGGGTTAACCATGGAGCAGCAATAATAAAATTTGTACCTTGACCTACTAACCCCCCCAACGTCGGTTCAGGAGGAGG
The DNA here is from genome assembly GCA_029780115.1 of Thermotogota bacterium. Taxonomy (GTDB): domain Bacteria; phylum Thermotogota; class Thermotogae; order Petrotogales; family Petrotogaceae; genus Defluviitoga. The sequence goes on along the minus strand of JAKOZG010000001.1, from coordinate 19,714 downwards.
CACACCCAAACCTAAAAATCCCAAAGAAGCCTCAGTCAATATAGCAGTTGAAAAATTCGTCGTAAAAGTAACGATAAAAATAGAAGAAACGTTAGGAAAAACGACAGTCCACATAATTTTAAAGTTATTCTTCCCTACAACTTTTGATGCTTTAACAAACGTTAATTCTTTAATCGAAATTGTTGCTCCTCGTAAAGTTCTTGCAAAAATCGGTATATAAACAATTCCAATGGCTATTATTAAATTAAAAGTTGAAGATCCAAATAAAGCAACTATAAACAACGCTAAAACCAAAGAAGGAAAAGCGAAAAAAGCGTCAATTATTCTCGATATGACTTGATCTATCCATCCTCCATAATAACCAGACAAGATTCCTAAAAGGGTACCTAACAAAGCAGAAATTATCATTGAACTTAAAGCTATTATCATACTATTTTGTATTCCATAAATACTCCTAGAAAAAACATCTCTACCAAATTGATCAGTTCCAAAAAAATGAGTGAAACTTGGAGGTTCTAAAATGCTTCTAGAATCCATTTCTAAAGGATTATAAGGAGCAATAACACTAGGAAAGAATGATACAAAAATTAATGCACATATAATGATCAGGTTAATCATATTAAGTGGGTTTTTGATAAAGTTTTTTAGAAATCTTTTCATATACTTACTTCCTTTCACCCCAAAGTGATACGCGGATCAATTATTGTATAAATAAAATCTATTAAAAGATTCAAAATGATAATAACAATTACGATAAACAAAATTATAGCTTGAATAACTGGGTAATCACGTTGATTTACGGATTGCAGTAATAATCTACCTAATCCAGGAAGAGCAAACATATTTTCAATAACTATGCTTCCGCCAAATAAATATCCTAATTGAATTCCTGTTACTGTTATTATTGGAGACAAGGCATTCCTAAAAGCATGCTTATAGATTACTTTATTTTTACCAAGACCCTTGGAATATGCTACTTTCACATAATCCATTGAAAGCGATTCTATCATACTGGTTCTTGTTATTCTTAAAATTTGGGCAGCTATCATTAATCCTAATGTAAAAGATGGTAACAAAAAAACTTGGAGATTCTTCATTGGATTTTCAAAAAAAGCTACATATCCAAATATTGTGAAACTTTCAAAATAAAATGAAAATATAACTATGAAAATAGTCCCTATCCAAAAAGCCGGTGAAGACAATCCAACAAGGCCCACAACTTTAATTAAATTATCTACAAAGGTATTTTTCTTACGTGCAGATATAATTCCAAGCGGTATCCCTATAATTATACTAACAAATATTGATAAAAAAGCTAATTCCAAAGTAACAGGAAGACGTTGCAACAACATAGTTGCAACGTCTTCCCCAGTTCTAAGTGAAATACCAAGATTTCCTGAAAGCATGCTTTTCATCCAAATAAAATACTGAACAAATATAGGCTTATCAAGTCCAAAATCTTCGTACATTTTAAGTATTTGTTCTTCAGATAAAAATTTTTGAGTGCCAATGATTAGATCAACTACATCACCTGGTACAAGCCTTACCAAAACAAAAACAATAACTGTTACAATTAGAATGGTTGGAATAGACAGTAATAATCTGCGAACTAAATAACTAAAGCTCATGGACGTTCCTCCACTTTTTATTTATCAATCCAAGTTTCTCTTAGGAAAATTAAACTTTCATTGGCAAGGGGCTTAAAACCATTCACAAAACTTTGACTAGCGTATAAAACGTTTGGAGAATACAAAAATAAAACAGGTGCTTCTTTTACTAAAATATATTGCAGTTGATTATAAATTTGCATTCTTTTTAACATATCTATTTCTTTTCGGCCTTCTTCTAATAACTTGTCTACTATATCATTACTATACAAAAATACATTTGTTGAGCCTCCAGAATGAAAGGTCCTATAAAATTGAACATCAGGATCTATTGAGCCAGCATTTAAAGAAATAAAAGAGTCAAAATCACTTTTTCCCCATCTACTAATGAAGATACCCCATTCCACTAATTCAATATTAACCTTTATTCCTATTCTTGATAATTGAGACTGAACAACCTGAGCTATTTTATCAAAACTATATCTACTTGAAGTAAGAATATTAAATTCAAAACCATTAGGATAACCAGCTTCAGCTAAAATTCTCTTAGCTTTCTCAGGATTATATTCATATTCTTCAAAGTTATCTGGAGTTAAAGCCCAAGGCTTAACTGTGGGATTTAAAGGTCCTGTAATTGTACCTTCACCAAAAGCAACCATATTAATAATTTCTTCTCTATTTATCGCCATACTCAAGGCAGAACGCACTAAATAATTATCAAATGGTTTCCTTTTAGTGTTGAAACCTAAAAGATAATAACTTAACACTGGTTGACGATATATTTTATACTTGGGACTTTCAAGGGATCTTAATGTTAGAGGTTCTTTGACTTCAATTAAATCTACGTCACCATTTCTTAATGCTGTAGATCTCGATATTTCTTCAGGAATTATTTTAAAAATAATCTGATCTAAATAAGGTTGTTCGGGAATAAAATAATTGGGATTTTTTTTCAAAGTTATATGATCACCTGGAACAAACTCAGAAATAAGAAAAGGCCCTGTTCCATTTGTTTCCAACTGCAAATTTTTACCAGACTGAACAAATTTCTTAGACACTATTGCACTATTTACACTTGCAAAATTGATAATTATAGAACTAGCCATTGGAACTTTCAATTTGAAACATACTGTATTTGGATCTAAAATTTGCACACTTTCTATTTCTGAATAATACGCGGCTGCAGGAGAACCAACTTTTTCATCCATAATTCGTTCAAAAGTATAAAGCACATCTTCTATTGTTAGTTTTTCGCCATTATGGAAATACACATCATTTCTTATTGTAAAAATTATTGTATCAGGACTGGGAATTTCGTATTTCTCAGCTATATTTGGAACTAAATTCATATTCTCATCAAATTTCAATAACCCGTCATAAACATTTTCTAATATTCTAAAAGAAGAAAACGCTGTAACTATAGTCGGATCTAAACCTATTGGTTCTGTTTCAATACCAATTAACAAAGTTCCTCCTTCTTTTTGTTTAGAAAAACCAAATAAAGCAATAATAACTATGAGTAACATTGAAATAATTTTCTTCATCTTTTTCCCCTCCTAAAAATTTATGAAAATTACTTTAAGAAACTTTAACTTTAACTTTCTCTATCTTATATCCCTTAAATCAAGACATAATATATTCACCCCTTTTAAATAATCTATTTGATTCCATATTCCACACACAAATATATTATCCTGTTATCCTGTAAGGAGGTTAAAAAATGTCTTACTGTATTTATTTTTCGAAATACACTTTGCTTTCGCTCATGATCACTGTCTGAAAGAACATTTAAACTTCAAATACTTAATAGCTATATATTTAATTGTTTTTCTCATATAAAAAGCATTTTACTTTTCTTTTGTTTACTCTAAAATAAGGAGGAACAAAATTTTTACATTTTTTCATTGCATACTTGCATCTTGGTTCAAATGGACATCCTTTCGGTGGAGTGATCAAATTCGGAACTTCTCCTGTATATCCAAGCTTTTCAGAAACTAATCTATCTGGATCTGGAGCAGCTTTCCTAAGAAGCTGTGTATATGGATGTAGTGGCTCTAAAACGATGTCGTCCGCTGTGCATTCTTCTAACAACATGCCAGCATACATAACCGCAACCCTGTCAGAAATGTACCTTGCAGCAGCTAAATCATGTGTGACATGCAAATATGTTGTATTAAAGTCGTCTCTAATCTTCAACATAAGCTTCATTATACCAGCTCTGATCGAAACATCTAACATCGAAGTTGGTTCGTCAGCCAATATTACAGAAGGCTTTGTAATTATTGCTCTTGCAATAACAACTCGTTGCCTTTCTCCTCCTGACAGTTCATGCGGATATTTATTAATAAAATTCTTAGGGGGCGTGAGCTCAACTTCTTCAAGCGCTTCATATATTCTTTCATCTATGTTATTCAACTTCTGTAGTTCCAGTGGCCTTCCCAAAATTTGATGTACTTTTTTCACAGGATTTAAAGATGAGAAAGGATCTTGAAATATCATCTGAACTTTCCTACGAAACTCTAATTCTTCTTTTCTTTTAAATTTTTTTGGAACAATTTCACTACCATAAACTATTTTTCCTTCGTCTTCTACATAGATTCTAGATAATAATCTAAGTAGAGTTGTTTTCCCACACCCGCTTTCTCCGACTATTGAAATAATTTCTCCTGGAAATACATCGAGAGAAACATCCCGAACAGCATGAACATATTGAACTTTAAATCCTTTTCTAACAGGGAACTTTTTAGTTATATTTTCAAAAGAAATTATAGGGGAAAATGACAAGCTACCCACCTACCTGGAATTACCTCTTTAAATTCTGGCCTTGTGTTACACAACTCTTTTCTATTCTGGCATCGCTCTTTAAAAGAACAACCTATTATGGGTTTTGAAAGATCTGGAATTTTACCAGGAATTCCTTTATACTCTTTAGTCTCTTTTGTTAACTTTGGAAATGAATTTATCAATCCACTTGTATAAGGGTGAAGTGGATTTAAATAAACTTGTTTTGTTTGACCAAGTTCCACCAGCTCACCTGCATACATAATTGCTATTCTTTTTGATATCTCAAACAATAAAGATATGTCGTGGGTAACAAAAATCATTGAAAATTTGTTTGTATTTCTTATTTCATCTATTTGTTCCATTATTGATCTTTGAACAACAACATCAAGAGCGGTTGTTGGTTCATCCATTACTACAAGTGATGGAGAAAAAACTAGAGCCATAGCAATGGCCACTCTTTGTTTCATCCCCCCTGATAATTGATGGGGATAGCTATCCATCCTTTCTTTTTGAATTCCCACCATTTGTAAAACTCTTTCAATTATTTCTAAGGCTTCAATTTTTGTATAATCACTATGTTCAAGAATAACATCCATAATTTGATCCTTTATTTTGTAAACTGGATTAAGAGCATTCATAGCACTTTGTGTCACAAGGGAGAATTCTTTCCATCTTTTTTTCCTAAGTGTTTCTTCGTCCATCTTGAGTATATCTTCACCTTTGAAGAAAACTTCTCCATCAAAAATTTCTCCTGGTCTTTTTAAAAGCCTGAGAATAGAAAAAAGTAAAGTCGATTTTCCACAACCTGATTCTCCTGCAATTCCTAAAAAGTCGTTTTCATCTAAACTAAAACTAACATTTTTTACAGCCTCTATCTCTTTTCCTTGACTTTTATATCCTGCACTCAAATTTCTAACTTCTAAAAGCAAGTTTTACACCCCTCTTAATTTAGGGTTAGTTAACTCATCTATAGAAAAATTCAGCAAAGCAAAACTAGCCCCTAAAGTTGCTATAGCTATTCCAGGTGCTAAAACCCAGCCCCAAGAGTTATTTAATAAAGCACTACTATTTTGAGCCCAATATAACATAGTTCCCCAAGTTATTGCGCTTACATCACCAAATCCAAGAAATTCCAAAGACGCTTCTCCTACAATGGCTGTTAAACAAGCCACAAAGAAATTGGAGGAAATCAAAGATAACATGTTAGGCATAATTTCCGAAAAAATAATCCGCCTGCTTTTTTCTCCAGTGATTTTAGAAGCTAGTATGAACTCTCGATTTCTCATAGTTAAAGTTTGAGCTCTTATCACTCTTGCCCCTGGTGCCCAGCTTGTAAATGATATAACCAAAATAATTGGTACAACTCCTCTAAATCTGATATATGAAGCTATTACTATCATTAAAGGTAACCCTGGAATTACCATGAATACATCTATTATAGTCGATAGTATTCTGTCAACGAGCCCACCAAAATATCCTGCTGTCATACCTATCAGCAAAGATATAGTTGTCATTAAAGTTCCAGTTGTTAATCCCACTATTAGAGAAAGACGCGTTCCATATATTAATTGAGATAATATATCTCTTCCCATCCTATCTAAACCTAAAATGTGTTCGGATGTAGGTCTGCTGTAGGGGATACCAACAAATTCATTTGGATCATAGGGAGCTAGAAAAGGAGCAAAAAAGGCAATTACTACAAAAAAGAAAAATATCGACAAACCAACTATTGCTTTTTTGTTCAACCTTCGAACCATTATTTTCAACCCCTTGTCCTTGGATCTAAGAACATGTAAACAAAATCAAGCATAAAATTTGCTATTAAAACTGAAAGAGAAATGATAAAAAATATTGCTTGCATTAAAGGATAATCTTGACTTGTAACTCCTTTGTACATCAAGTAACCAATTCCTGGATACGAAAATACTATCTCAGTTAACAGCGCTCCTCCGACGATATACCCTAAAGAAAGCCCAAATGAGGTTACGCTAGGTAAAAGAGCGTTTCTTGCGGCATATTTATTCATAATATCTTTATCTTTTAATCCTTTTGCCTCAGCAACTAAGATAAAATCCTCCGAAAGTACGGATACCATATTATTCCTCATCGTTAATATCCAAGTCCCAAGTGAAGCCAGGACCAGGGTCAATCCAGGTAAAAATCCGTGATATATTACACTTCCAAAAAACTTCCAACCTTTTAAAAATTCATGGGTAGAATATGCATTTGAAAGGGGGAAGAGGTTTAATAAAAATCCAAACACATAAAGTAAAATTAAAGCTAACCAAAAATATGGAAACCCTCTTATTATTAAACTGGATATAGTAACAAAAGAATCAATCGGCTTATTCCTATTCCATCCAGCTCGAATACCCAAAGCAGTCCCCAAAACAAAACTTATTAAAGTAGAAATCCCCACAAGACCTATAGTCCAAGGCAGAGCATCAAGTATCAGATCTTTAACAGGAACGGGATAGTATGAATAAGATATTCCAAAATTAAATGTTAAAGTGTTTTTTAAATAAGAGAAAAACTGTTTCAAAATGGGAGTTTCTTTATCAACACCCAATGCTATTCTCATCGCCTCAACTGCTTCAGGTTGAATATCTCCTCCCATTTTCAATAATATTCTTTCTGCAGGATCTCCAGGCATTAAGCGCGGAAGAACAAAGTTAATAATCAATGCCGACAATAAAGCAATTATAAAAAAAACTATTTTTTCTCTTAAATATTTCATGAAATACCTCCAAAACCCGCCCAAAAAGGGCGGGTTTATATACTGAAAAGTTATAAATTCTAACGAACAGGTTCTAAATGCATAATTATGAAAGCTTTGTCCATCCCTGTAATAGTAGGCAAAGCAAAAGGATTTTCAGCATTAGGCCATCCTACAAAATTATATGTTGTATATTCAAACCATGTAGGATTGAAAAACAGAGGAACAGATGGCATTTCTTGAAGAACTATTAATTGCAACGCGGAAATAGCTAGTTCTCTTTCTTTTTCCTCCGAAGTCTTTCTAAACACATCTAAAAGCGAATCTGTTGTTAAACTAATCCATCCTCCTCTATTATCTCCACTAAATGCATTCCTTGTATGTAACCATCTCTCATAAAAGAAATATGGATTTATTCCATAATTCACCCAACTTACAGCTAGTTCAAAATCCTTGTTCTTTATTCTCTCTAGATATAAACCAAAATCCACCTGTGAAACAAGAACATCTACTCCAATTTGTTTTAATTGGGAGGAAAGAACTTGTGAAACAGCAATCCAGTCGGTCCAACCAGCTGGTACTATCAATTCAAAACTTAACTTATTCCCTTTACTATCAGCAAATATTCCATCTTTTCCTAGTTTATATCCTAAATTTGTTAGAATCTTTTTAGCTTGTTCAACGTCTCTTTCATACCACATATGTTTTAAATTATCGTTCTCTAAATACGAAAAACCTCCTTTTATTCCCACAGGATTTGAAACAGTTGCTAAGTTCGCCATACCTATTTGTACCAATTGGAGCTTATCGATTCCTAAAGCTATTGCTTTTCTTAGATCTGGATTTTTAAATAATTCTTTATCTAAATTGAAGAAGAGCAGAACAGGATTACCTTCAGGCAACCAATAACCCCTATGTTCTGGATCAGCTTTGACAAAGATTTCATCTATATTAGGAAAAAATAAAGTGCCCCAGTCAATTTCTTTATTCATCAAAGCTAATTGAGCAGCATCATTTCCAGTAAAAGCAGGAATCCTAATTGTATCTACTTTAACCTTCTCTTTTTGCCAATAATTTTGATTTTTCTGTAATGTATAAACTTGGCTTGTAAACTGTCCTAAAACATATGGTCCAGTCCCAACAGGTTTACTATCTGTATAACTTGTCGGATCTGCGATTGTTTCCCATATATGTTTTGGAACTATATAAACAGAAAAAATGTCGGTGTAAATTAAGGTATCAACTTTGGACATCACAAACTTTACGTGAAAGTCGTCTTCTTTTTTCACCTCTTTTAATCCCTTTTGCCATATTCCTCCACTATCTAATGCTGCATAATTCTTAATCAGTTCAAAAGTAAACATCACGTCATCAGCGCTAAAACTTTTACCATCAGACCATTTAACATTTTGTCTTAATGTAACATCAATTTCCAGAAAATCATTTGACCAACTATAATCAGTTGCTAACCAAGGAACAATTTCGCCAGTATATCCATTTATGTAGAATAAAGTTTCATAAATGAATCCACGGGCTGAATAGTTTGTGCCTCCTGAAAAAAATGGGTTGAAATTCTGTGAAAATGGGCCTGTTACATCCATGATCATTGATAAGGTACTTGCCAAGGAGAAAATGCTTAACACCATAACACATAGAAACAAAACATTTCTTTTCACTTTACATCCCTCCTATGAATTTGTTGAGAAAATCTCTCTTCTAAAACAACTTACCAGGATTCATAATATTGTTTGGATCTAATATCTTCTTTATCTCTTTCATTCTAGCATACTCTTTCTCTTTTGTTTGTTTCAATAATTCTTTCTTTATGAATCCTATCCCATGCTCCCCACTTATTGCCCCTCCCATTTCCGCTGCTTTTATGGCTATCTTTCCTAATATCTCTTCCGATAACTCTTTCCATTCTTCTGGCGATACTTTTGATGGTTTTAAGGGTGCTGGATGTAGGTTACCGTCTCCCGCATGACCTGCTACAGGTATATCCACTTTATATTCTTTTGATACCTCGTTTATGTATGCCATTATTTCTGGTATCTTTGATGTCGGTACTACTACATCTCCTGTCGGTACATAGGGATCTATTGCTTTTAAACTTTCTAACCAGTTCCTTCTCATACGCCATATCTTTTCTGAATTCGTCCTGTTATCTGCTATGAATACATCTTTTGCTCCGTTCTTTTGTAACGTAACTCCACTTTTTTCATATATATCTTCTATTTCTCGTATATTGTTCCCTTCATACTGTATTATTAGATACGACTCTACTTCGTCTTGATATGGCAATTTCATCCCTGTGTATTTTGATGTATACTCTATCGATTCTTTGTCTATGAACTCTATCGCTGACGGTAATACTTTCGTCTCTGTCATTAATGGCGCTACATTTTCTATCGCTTTTTCTATGTTTTTAAACGGTACTAGTAAATCTACTACTTTCCCAGGTTGAGGGATTAGGTTCACGTATATCTTCGTGAAAATACCTAATGTTCCTTCCGATCCTATGAATAGGTGGAGAAGATTGTACCCGCTTGAGTCTTTCCTTCTTTTTCCTCCACATTCGATTATTTCTCCATCTGGCATTACTACTTCTAATCCTAATATGTGATGACCTGTATTCCCATATTTTATTACTTTACTTCCTCCTGCGTTTGTTGCTACGTTTCCTCCTATGAAACTCGTTTCTACACTCATTGGGTATCCAGCATAATACAATCCTTTTTCTGATACTATCCGGCATAAGTCGTTGGTTACTACACCTGGTTCTACCACCGCTACTAGGTTTTTTGTGTCTATTTCTATTATGTTGTTCATCCTTTCAAGGGAGATGACTATCCCTCCATATATTGGTATGTTCGCTCCAGCTAACCCACTTCCTGCTCCCCTTGGAGTTATTGGTATATGTTCTTCGTTGCATAGTTTTACTATTTCTGATATTTGTTCCTTCGTTTCTGGTTTTACTACTAAATCTGGCATGTGAGCGTAGTATTCTCCTCCTGATTCGTCGTTTGAGTAGCTTTTTAGATTTTCTTCGTCTTGGTATATTATGAGATTTTCATTCTTTACTATCTTTTTTATCTCTTCAACTATTTTAGGTGTCACTTTATTGTATTCATTCATTTTTTATCACCTTGTTTTATCTCTTTTGCAAGTAGCGGTACGATTTCTGTGGCATCTCCTACTATTCCTAAGTCTGATACTTTAAATATAGGTGCTTCAGGATCTTTGTTTATCGAGATTATGTATTTCGATGTCGACATTCCTGCTATGTGTTGAACCGCTCCTGATATGCCTACTGCTATGTATAATTTTGGACTGACTGTCTTTCCTGATAGCCCTATTTGGTGGGAGTAGTCTATCCAGCCCATATCAACTACTGCTCGCGTCGCTCCTACTGCTCCATTTAATCTTTCTGCTATTTCTTTTAGATATTTGAAGTTTTCTTGTCTTCTTAATCCTTTTCCGCCAGCTATTATTACGTCTGCTTGTTGTATCGGTTGGTCTATGCTTTCATCTTTTTTGTAGTTTATCCATTCGTATCTGCTTTGGTACATTTCTTCATTAAACTCTTTTTTTATTATTTCTCCTCTTCTGGTTTCGTCTTTTGGTAATGGCTGTTTGGATTTCGGCCTTACTGTCGCCATTTGAGGCCTTGTCATTGTTTTTATTTTTGCCATTACATTTCCACCTATTGCTGGCCTTATTTGTATCAGTGACCTTGTTTCTTCTTCTATTTCAAAGTCTGTACAATCAGCTGTTAGTCCTGTCCTTAATCTTGCCGCTAGACATGGCATCAGTGTCCTTCCTTTAGTTGTAGCTGATGCGAGTATTATTTCTGGCTTCATTTCTTCTACAAGTTGGTGGAGTATCTTTGTGTATGTGTCTGGGTAGAAATGCTCTAGCTTCTCATTTTCTACATAGTAGACTTTGTCTGCTCCATAGTGTATCAGGCTTTCTATGTCTTTTATTTTGTTTGTTAGTACTATACTTGTTAATTCAACTTTTAAGGTTTCTGCTAGTCCTTTTCCCCATGCTAGTAGTTCATAGGATACTGGGTTTATGGTTCCATCTTCAATCTCTGATATCGTCCATACTCCTGTGTGTTCTTGTTTCATGAAATCACACCTTTTTCTTTTATGAAGTCATTTATCTTCGCTACAGCCTCTTGTGGTGTTTTCACTGCTATTTTTTCTCCTTGTCTTGATATCTTTGGATAGAATACTTTTACTACTCTTGTAGGTGATCCTTTTAATCCTATTTTGTCTTCTTCTACCTTTAAGTCTTCGTTGGTTATTATGTCTATTTTGCTTTTCTTTGCCCTTAGTTTGTTTTCTAAATTTGGTAGTCTGGGTTCGTTTATTTCTTTTACTACCGTTATTAGTACCGGAAGTGTTGTTCGAATTATTTCATTTCCTCCCTCTATCGCTCTTTGTACTGTTATATCGTCTTTCGTTATTTCTATTATCTTGTTTACATAGGTTAATACTGGTATTTCAAGTAGTGTTGCTACCATCGGACCTACTTGACCTGTTTCTCCATCTGTCGCCCTTTCTCCAGCAAAGATTAGATCTAATTCTTTACCTTTCAAAAACTGAGTTAGAGTGTACGCAGTAGCCAGTGTGTCTGCACCTGCATACTTCCTGTCTGTTAGTAATACCCCTTCGTCACATCCCATCGAGATCGCTTCTTTTATCGCATATTCCGCAGATAACGGACCCATCGATATTACTGTGATTTTTGTGTTTGAAGATCGTTCCTTTATCCTTACTGCTTCTTCTACTGCATACATGTCTAAAGGATTCATCTCTGATTCTAACTCGCTTCTTATCATAGTTCCTGTGTTTTCATCTATCTTGACGTTATCTGTAGATGGCACTTGTTTTACTAAAACTGCTATGTTCATTCACAAACTCTCCTTTGTTTAAATAATATTGTCCATATATTATTAATAGCTTTCAAACTCTAAGAATGTTATGAGTGTTAATTAAAAAGTCTATTTTCTTTTTATAGACTTACTTACTTCAAAAGCCCATCTCAACGGAATTGTAACCCCTTATTTAAGCTTTAATACAAGATCTAATAGGAGTGTCCTTCCTTGTTATCCGTTTTAGTTTTTAATCTAAAATATTTCTTTCTTAATCTGTAATTTTATTATTCATCAATGCTTTAAAGTAATAACAATATTATTACTACTTCAAATTATCTCATAAAGTTTTCATTAAAATCAAATTAGAAAAACAAAGGAAAATATAGATAAAGAAGAATAATCACCTATATTAAAGAAAATTAGCTCAAAATAAGGATATTTGAATTGGATATATTGTTATTACCAATGTAACGATAGTATAGTAAAGGAAAGATAACATAGAAAAATAATTCATTTAAAGCTTAGTTTTGATTTATTAATTTAAAAGCTCAATAATAAAATCTTTCATCGTCGTTAGTACCGATGAAACTTCATTCTTAGAAGGCATTTCTGTTGAAAGTCTTAGAAGAGGTTCGGTTCCGGAAAATCTAAACACAGCCCACCCACCATTTTCAAAGTAAATTTTTACCCCGTCTAAATATCTTATTTGTGTAATTTCGAAATCAAAAGAAGGAAGTTTCTTTTTTTGAAATAGTATTTTTGTTAAAGTGGACTTACCTTCATAAGTTAAAGGGATATTAAATTCTTCATAATAAAGATAGCCAAATTTAGAATGTAATTCTGTACGTAAATCACCTATCATTTTGTCCGTATTGCAAATCATTTCAATAACATAACATGCTATCACAGTGGCATCTTTTCCTTTTAAATGTCCTCTAAAAGCAATTCCACCACTGCTTTCTCCGCCCATAAGAGCATTTGTTTCCTCCATTTTTTGACTTATATGTTTAAAACCGACAGGAACTTCATAACAATCTTGTCCATAGAATTTAGCTATTCTATCCAATAAATGTGTTGTAGTCATATTTCTTACTATTGCACCTTCCATTTGTTTATATTCTAAAAAGTAATAATACAAAAGACATAAAGTTTCATTTGGATGAACAAAATCACCTTTTTCATCGATTATTCCTAATCTGTCTCCGTCTCCATCAGTTCCTAATCCCAAATCATACCCTTTCTCAGGAACTAAATTCATAAGTGTTTTCAATGTTAATAAGCTAGGGGAAGGAATTCTTCCCCCAAAGAGAGGATCATGTCTAGCGTTTATGAGTTCAACTTGACAACGCAATATGTTGAAGACTGTATTTAAAGTTATCGTCGAAGCTCCGAACATTGGATCAAAGAGGATTTTTAATCTTTTCTTTTTAATAGGATCTAACTCTATTTTTGAAATAATATCATCAATATAATTATTAAAGGGATCAATGTTTTCAATTAATCCATATTCAATACCTTTTTCAAAATCTAAATGTTTTATTTGCTCTTTCCTTAATGAATTTATCTTTTCTTCAATTTTCTGTGTCACACTTTCACTAGCATCTCGACCTCCGTAAGTTATTATCTTAACACCATTATAGTCATAAGGATTATGACTAGCAGTAACGGCCGCACCATAATAAGTTTTATATTGATTTACCGCAAACATGACCATAGGTGTAGGAACGTACTGTTCAATAAAATACACCTTAATATTATTGGCTGCAAGAACTTCAGCTATCCATCGAGCAGCTTTGTCTGATAAAAATCTCCTATCATATCCAATTACGAAACCCTCTTTATCTACTTTTTCTTCTAACATTAAATCCGTCAATCCTTGAGCCAATAAAAGTACATTTTCCTTTATAAATTCTTCTCCTATTATTGCTCTCCAACCACCTGTTCCAAATTTAATCATATTTTTTCCTTCCTTTGAGTGTTCTATTTATTTACTCTTTACCTCCAGTATATACATTTGATCCACCTATAAAATACTTAGTTAATGATAAAAATAGAATTAACATCGGAATACTTGCTATTACAGCCGCTGCCATTAGTGCTCCCTCGTTGGTAAACTTTTCCTCAGCAAATTGCACTATATATAGTGGAATTGTTTTCATTTTTGGAGACTGAATGACAAGAAGTGGCCATAATAAACTATCCCATTGTGACCTAAAAGTTAAAATAGCTAATGTAGCCATTGGAGGTACACTGTTAGGTAAAACTACTCTAAAAAATATACCTATTTCAGAGGCGCCATCTATTCTAGCTGCATCTATTAACTCATCTGGAAAAGTAAGTAAAAATTGTCTCATCAAAAAAACGCCAAAAGCGCTCATCAAGAAAGGTACTATCAAAGCCCAATAAGTATCTTGCCATCCTAAATTAGTTACAATTAGATAAAGAGGTATCATTATTGCTTCAAATGGAATCATCATTGTGCTTAATATCATCATTAAAATAAAATTTCTTCCCTTATATTGAAACTTTGCCAAGCCATATCCAGTGATCGAACACAACAAGATAGTCCCTATTGAAGTCACACTTGCAACTAAAAAAGAATTTAAAATATTTCGAACATAAATAAAACTTCCGTCATTCCCTCTTAATGCTTGCCAATAATTCTTTATATAAAAAGTTTTTGGGATCCAAGGATAGGGGATGGACATGATATCCTTTGCTGGCATAAAAGAGGCTGTAAACATAAAAACAAGGGGTACTAAAACTATAATTGCAAAAACTGTAAGAAATATCCAAATTAATATGTCAGCTACAGTTGAAAAAAAATAACTTTTTTGTTTTGGCATGATATCACCTCAATTTATTCTTAGTACTGAACTTCCTCAGCTTTTGAAACTCTAAATTGAATAAGGGTTAAGACCATTATTATTACAAATAATATTATGCTCATGGCACTAGCACGACCAATTTGATGATCTCTAATGGCTGTATTGTAAATATTGAGAGTAATTACATCAATTGGTTTTAAAGGAGCTCCCGACTGTGTAAAAAGGTATTGTGTACTGAATGTTTTTAAACACTGAGTCATCGCCATCACTGAAACTAAAAGCGTTGTAGGTTTTATAAGGGGAAGAGTTATACGACTAAAAACTTGCCATCTGTTTGCACCATCTATTCTTGCTGCCTCATTAATTGATTGAGGAATACTTGCAATTCCAGTAACAAAAATTACTGTGAAATAACCGATATACTTCCAAAAATATACTATTATAGTGGCCAACCTTAACATTCCAGAACTTGTCAACCATTTATAATCTTTTCCCGGTGTATTCAAAATAAAATTAAGAAATTGATTTGCTAGTCCCCTTGGATCAAACATTAAAAGCCATATAGTTGCAGCAACCACTGAAGATAGTAAAGCAGGAGAATAATAAGACATTTGAAAAAATTTCTGAAATCTTTTTCTAGAAGAAATAAATACAGCTAATATTAAACTTATAATAACTAAAGGAATAAAAGTTCCTACAGTAAAGATAGTCGTAGCTTTCACTGAATTCCAAAAAGATTCGGAATGTATTAAATATTTATAGTTTCCTAGTCCTATAAATTTTGGTTTCGATAAAGATAATAGATCTTTCTTATAAAAACTTGTTATAAATGCATTTATAATTGGATAAAAACTAAAAACTGAGAAAAAAATAATAGCGGGTATTGTAAAAATGAAACCCCATCTTGCTTTTTTCTTCTCTATTCCCGTCTTCTTCTTAATAAAAATCACTCCTTAAAAAGTAGGCGAGCTTATGCTCGCCTACGAATACTATATGACTGTGCTTTTTTTAATCTTCTTGCAACAATTCGTTCGCTTTCTTTTTGAGTGTAGCAAGAGCTTGTTCTGCAGTAACATTTGTTAACATTACATCTTCGATAGCTTCTCTAATTAGTTGTTCTAGTTGTGGCCCTTTAGGATGTAAAGGAACTGGTTGAGATTTTGCTAAATCAGACATAAAGACATCTGCATAAGGATAATTTTTGAAAACTTCAGAGTCTAGTAACGTGTTCTTCGGCTGTATTAAACCAACTTGTACAAGATAATCCTCTGGGTGACTCAACATAAAATCAATAAATTTCCAGGCATATTCTTGTTTCTCTTTGGAACTTTCTGCATTTACCATATAGTAATGACCATAGTAATTACATCTGACATCATTCACTGCATTCTCAAAAACTGGGAAAGGCACAACCATCCATTCTCCACTTTCATAAAATTCAGGATTTTGCGCTTTTATTCTATCGATCTGATAAAGTCCTGACATACACATTGTTACTGAATTATTATCTCTATTAAATTCATTTCTAGCAGGCTGATAAGTAGGAGATCCTAAATTTTTCCCTTGTGGACCCCAATCTTTCATAAATTGAAGTGCCTTTAACCATGCTTCATCGTTTATTATTGCGGTTTTACCATCTTCGCTTAACAAACTTCCACCTAACTGTACTACAAGAGGTAACCATTCGGTAAAATAGTATGGATATCTAAAATCAAATCCTCTTCTAAGTAATATTTCTCCGTCTCTAATAACTAACTTTTCGCTTGTACTTACAATATCCTCCCATGTTTTAGGATAATCTTTCTCAGGGTCTAACCCTACTTCTCTAAAATATTTTTTGTTTAGATAAAGGCACCAATTGGTTACTTCCAAAGGAAGTCCGTAAATTTTGCCATTGTATATAACAGGGTCCATAGTTCCTTCAACATACATTGATAGTAATTCATCATAACTTTTTAAGCCAATGGCTTTTAAGTCAACTGGTGCAACTCTTTCTTTCACAACATAGGGATAAGCATCTTGTATTTCCATGTTAAAGATATCCGGCCCCTTTCTAGCCGCAAAAGCTGTTAAGACTACTTCTTTAATTTTTGACGAAGGATAGGTAACTCGTGTAATTTTTACTTCAGGATACATTTTTTGAAATTCTTCTATATAGGCTTCTTCCAAAGGGGTTCTATTTGGATCTTCATGAGTCCAAAAAACTAATTCAACAGTTTTCCCAAAAAGTCCTACAATCATACATAGAACAGCAATAAAAACAATCACTACTTTTTTATTTCTGATCATAATACTTTACACCTCCTCTTTGAATTTGGGATATCCATTTTACAAATTCTGAACTTCAAGGCTTCATTATATAGACGTAATATCGGCCTATATATATATTTTAAAAAATAGGGAGAGTAGTTGTTATCATTATTATTCAATGTAAAAATTCAATGTAAAGAACCCCAAAATTTTTTGGTAGCTT
This sequence comes from Thermotogota bacterium, assembly GCA_029780115.1. Taxonomy (GTDB): domain Bacteria; phylum Thermotogota; class Thermotogae; order Petrotogales; family Petrotogaceae; genus Defluviitoga. The sequence continues at coordinate 2,424 of JAKOZG010000001.1, read as the reverse complement.
TTGGTTACTTTTTGTAAATAAACACAATAAAGCTAATCTAGTTAACAATTTGCGATATTTATTTTTAAAAAACTAGCTTCTAGATTTTGACGTTAGAAATGCTAAACCCGAATACATTGCTGATAATACTGATCATTTCATTCGGATTTAATAACCTTAAAAATGACCAAAACAACAAATCTAAATCTTTTTACATTTTAGCAAAAAATATTAGGTGAAAAATTGTAACTTTTGGTAAGAAAGCATTATCAAAAAAGGATGGCACTTGTTTTACATTAAGAAGATTCTAAATAACAATCAATACCTTTGGCTAACGTGTATAAAAACGTTCCCAATTTAACCTAACTAGGAAAGCTTAAAGTAAACGTTTTCATCGTTTTAATAATATCATAAAACTTTTTTATTTCCAAATTGCAAATTCATAGATATTCGTTATTAGTTCGATATAATTTGCTTTTATTTTCAGTAAACAGATATTTCTCATTATTTTAGTAATTTAAGAATCGAAACAATTTATTAACTTTAATTTTTTTCGGAAATTATTATATACTGACTCCAAGCTTTTTTACCTTCATCATCCATGCACTCTATTCTTACCCAATTATCTCTTTCACTACATTTATAACTTGCGCTAGTCAAAAAATTACTTTTGCTTTTTACAACTCGTTTATTGTTATAAAAATCATCACTCATGAAAGAAATTTTAACAACAGGTGACGTTTCTACAAATATTTCATCTCTTTCTACTATTATTTGATTTATTAATGGACTCTGAGTTGCATAAAAATTTCCTTTCTTAATGTTGAGGAGAATATCATTTTTGTTTAATGATGGGCTATTAACCATTATATATCCACCAAATAAATCATCAGAAAAATTATGAGTGTCATCCACTGCAAAAATAAGTTTTATAAGACCTTTCGAAGCTACTGTATCTACATAATCAATTGAGCTTCCTCTATTCGATTCAGTTTCTGAAATAGTATTGAAAATTTCAATACCATGGTATCCTTTTAAAGTAAGGGCATCCTCGTGAGTTAACAATGACCACGAAGGATGCGCTAAAATAGCCAAACCATTATCCAGTATTACCATATCTATTAAATCCTGAGCAGATAAACCCTCTTGATATTCTATATTTCCATCAAAACCTATTCCTACAATATGAAAGGCTCTTCTTGTAACAAAATCATTAACATCTAATTCTATGCCACTAAGAACTAAAAAATCTTGATATTCCCTTGATTCTGAAGCTTTTCTATGGTCTGTTATAGCTATAAGATCATAACCCTCGTCTTTATAAACATTAACAACGTCTTTTGGAGATAGCAAACCATCTGATAAATATGTGTGAGTATGAAGATTTCCTTTATACCAGTTGTTTTCTTCGTTGAATAGCTTCACAAAAGTACCTCCTCATAAATAAGTATTAATTACTTTAGAAATTATTAAACGTAGGTTTTATAAAAATTTTAATTCTAACTTATTAAAAAATATCTTTTAATCTAATTTTCGTTAATTATTAATTTTTGTATGAAATTGATACTTGTACAAAAAGAGGAAGGAAAGATCTTTTCCATGTGAACTATAAATGCAAAAATTTATCTCTCGAAATCTCCCTCTTTAAAATGTCTAAATAAACATAATATGTATTCTAAAATATTGATACATTGTAATATTTACATTTTATTATAATCGTTTTATTGTTCAAAACTATAGTATTTTTTATTACTTCTAATAGAGTTTTTGGCCCTTTCTAGTCATTGTTTCGTAGATGGATAAAGCTTGGGAAGGCATTTTAATACTTTTTCAAAATTTAAATATAATTTTTGAAATGATGCTATACTAAAAAATATCGTAGGCAACTCAATTCACCTACAATATTTTATCATCTATTTGTATTCTTAAAACTAAGTTTAACTTACTGATTTATTTATTTTTCAGTCTTCAAGAACTTGGTTATTTGTTTATTTTTTATTAATCCAATCACATTAATTTTACAAATAATACGCTTCATAATATTTTACTTTAACCAATTTTAATTATTTTTTATCAAGGAAATCCTCTTTATAAATCGTTTTGGATTTCAAATGATTTTTTCAATTGATAACTCTTCTTTCCGTAAAAGATCTTTGACAATAGATTCTACCTAAATTTATTTTTTAGGTTACCACAAAAAGAATATTCTGGTTGCAAAGTCGCCTGCTAACTTTCCGAATCTATATAGGTTAACTGATTCTAATTCTTGGGTCAAGCATCGCAAGTGCAATGTCTGCAATTAAATTTCCTATTTGAGTCATAAAGGCTATGAACATTAAAAAAGTCATTACTAAATATTGATCATGATTTAGCAATGCGTTATAAAAAAAGGGACCCATTGTTGGTAAATTTAAAACAATCGATGTGATTATTGTACCGCTGAAT
>JAKOZG010000035.1 GCA_029780115.1 Thermotogota bacterium | reverse complement strand
AAATTAATTTTTGGCGTAGAGATGTTCATTTTTATACTTAAATTCATTCAAACAGTGATTTATTTGTATATACAACCAATTTAGGCATCTTAAAACTTGATTAAAACGATGTACCAAGGATAATCTAATTTTGCATCAACTAAAAAACTGCAAGCTAGATTTCCAAACCTTCAAGACGCTTACTTAGAACGTCTCTACGATCGGGAAAATTAAACGTAAGCCCTTTACTTAAAATACCTTTTGCTAAAATTTAAAGTACTTTGCCTTTTAACCAATTTTGATGGAACTACTAACGAAACTACTTCTTCGCCATTAACCATTTTATCCAAAGCTTGAGCCGCGCTATAACCTATCTTAATAATATTCTGATCTACAGTGGTCAATCCCACGACTTCGGAAAGGGGGATATTGTCATAACCAATTATTGGAACCTCAATACCAAATCTCTTCAAAAACTTTATAGCCGCATAAGCCATTGTATCTGAAGCACAAAATATTCCATCGTAATCAAAACCTTTTTTTAATATCGACTTCAAAATTTCAACAGTCTTTTCTTCATCAAAATCTCCATAAACTACATCCACAGAAACATTTAAATCATTTGAAGCACTCTCTACTCCTCTTAATCTCTGCTCAGAAACTGGTATTCCTTCATTTCCACTGATATAAAGTACTCTTTTACATCTTAGTTCTTCTAAATGCTTTATTGCCATATAAGCCCCCGAAACGTTGTCACTGTCAACATAAACAAAATCATTTTCATCATTTCTACCGATTACCACAAATGGAAACTTTTTTTGGTTTAGAAATTTTATTCTTTCATCATTTTTTCTTAAATCCAATAGAATAAACCCATCTATTATTTTGCTTTGAATAACACTATCGTAATATTCGACAATGTCAGAAGATTCATGTATGTCAACGATTAACTTGAGTCCTTTTTTAGAAAGATAATTTAAAACACCTTTCAAAAATTTAGTTGAATAGGTATCTTCGAGTACCTTTCCTCCTTTCACAGAAAAGATGATTCCATATATGCCTGTTTTCTTTCTTCTTAAAGAGGTAGCTATTTTATCAGGTTGGTAATTATACTTTTCTATAACTTCCATTACCTTTTCTCTGGTTTCCTGGCTAACTTTATCTGATCCATTTAATACCCTAGAAACGGTCGCAACGGAAACATTAGCTTTTTCTGCAATATCTTTAATTTTAAGACTCATAAAATTGCACCCCTTTTAATAAAGAATTTTTAAATTTTCTCTTCTACAGAAAATTCACGCGTCAAAGCTTCATCTAATCAATGTTTTTATATATTTTTACAAATATTTTTTATTTTAACGAAAGGTAGAAGACTATCGCATGCTAAAAACTTAACCTCAAAATCTTACCCTTAAAAGCTCTCTTTATGTAATCGATTACATTAAAACTGAAAATTTTCAAAAAATCTAGTAGAATCTTCATATTTGTTCTTGAAAGGCATTTTTACTTAAATTGTGGGGAGAATTATGAAATATCAAACGAAGTATTAGTTAATAGAAAAGGTTTAATTGAATTCAATATATGTAATCGATTACATATATTATATAATTTAAATTCTTAAAAAAGAAATCCGATTATTGTCATTTATTTTCGATTAGAAGCAAATATATACATTTATGTTAATATTTCTTGGTTTTTCTTAATTTTTATGTAGATAAATGATTATTTTGTTAATTTATCTACATAACTTGGAGATTCTTCATCTACTTCTGTTTCTTCTTCATCTTTACCTAGAGTCGGTTTTTCTCTTATCCATTTTAAGGCAATCTTTTCAAAGAACCGCACCGTCTTTGTCCAAATTCCTTCATTTTCAGTTAGTGGCTCAACTTTTATGGTGTAAAATTTAAAAACATTTCCGCATGCAATATCTGTAAAAAGTTGATCTCCAATCATAACTATCTCACTAGGTTTATATCCCAAATACTTTATTTTCTTTTTTATTTTAAATTTTAAAGGTTTCCTTGCCGCTGCAAGAAGGTCAACACCTAACTCATCTAAATCTGCTTCTAACGCTTTAAAACGTTTTTTTCTTCCATTGGTTGCTATTAAAATATAAAACCCCATTTCTTTGAGCCTTATAAGCAAATCTGTAGCTTCTGGGGTTAAGAAATCCTTATGGTATTCATTTAAGGTATTATCAAAATCAAATATTAGCATCTTGTATCCATTCTCTTTTAACTGCTCATAATCAATATCAAAAACTGTTTCTTTAAACTCATTAGGTCCAGCTAAATCTATAAGTCTAAAGAACCAGCCGATAGTATAAAAAAACACATTATAAGCAAACTTTGAAAAGGCTGCGACAAACTTCTTGAACTTACTTTCTAGTCCATAAGTATAAGGATTTATTAATATTGTATACAAACCTAATTTGTTTCCAGCGCTTATATCTGTGATAAACAAATCTCCTATAATTACAGTTTCAGATTCTTTTGAGTCCAATTCTTCCAAGACTTCTTTTAATTTTTTAGTGTCGGGTTTTTTCATGCTTGTGTAAACTTTAACTTTTCCATCAGTTAATTCTTCTATAATTTTAACTTTTTCTCTTTTTGTATTTGTCACAATTGCTACTTTAAAACCTTGTTCTATCAAACTATCAAAAAGCTTTAAAGTTTTATCAGTTATATTATCATCTCGCCACCCAGTAATTGTAAAATCATAATCCATAAGAATAGTTGTGAAACCAAGTTTTTTTAGATTCTCATAGTCTACAGAATATATATCTGGGCTATGTTCTCTAGGGATGGGGATATACTTAAATAAGCCCGTCATGCGGTTCAACACCTACAACCTCCAATTTTATGTCTGAATTTTCCAAAGAGTTAAGTAAGACAAGAGCTTCCTCCAAAAAGCCGGCAGGAACAATTATCTTAAAATATCCATTTTTTTGCTTTTTTCTCACATTCATTATATGTGCCTCAGCTTCCACCATGTATATCAATAAATGAATATCTTCTTCTGCAATATCTATGAAGATATCAAATTCTGGAATACTGTTATCATAGGGCATCTGCTGGTCTTCCCTCCTACTTTTGAAGCTTTCTTTGTTACTGCTTCAACTTATTATAATATTTCTGCTGAAATAGTTGCTAATTCAGATCTTTCTCCCTTCTTCATCGTTATGTTTGCCGCAAGCTCTATTTCTTTAAACTTTGAAGCCGCATAAACAAGGCCGTTTGAGGAACTGTCTAAATAAGGGTTATCTATTTGATAGGGATCACCTGTTAAAACGATCTTGGTACCCTCTCCTACTCTTGTTAAGATTGTTTTAACTTCACCGGGGGTTAAGTTTTGAGCTTCGTCTACTATCATATACTGGTTAGGTATTGTTCTACCTCTTATATAAGACAGGACTTCTATCTCCATCAAATCTTTTTTTGTGAGATACTCTTCCGGTCTTTTACCTTTTCCTTTGAACAAAAAATCTAAATTGTCATAAATTGATTGTAACCATGGCCTCATTTTTTCTTCAATATTACCCGGAATGTATCCGATATCCTTTCCCATAGGAATTACTGGTTTAGATATTAACAATCTATTGTATAACTTTTTTTCTAGAATGTTATAAAGGCCTGCAGCTAGTGCTAATAGAGTCTTACCTGTACCAGCTATCCCAACCAAGGTTACAAATGGAATGTCAGGGTCTAACAAAGCATCTAAGGCAAAAACCTGCTCGGCACTTCTTGGTTTTATGCCAAAGATTTCTGTATTAAAATTTACAAAAATCTTTTCAAACAATTGTTTCTTCTTGTTGTACCTGAGTAATTTTTCTCCATATTTTAAATAGGTGTTAGGATAAAGTTCACAATCGAGATCTAACTCACTAAGAGTATAAACATCTTTCGTTTCTAAAGCCTTAGTTGGTTCATCTATTATTATGTATCCATCAGGTAACAGCTTAATATCTATCTTATCACTTAAATAATCTTGACTTTCTATTCCAAGAGCATCAGCCTTAATTCTAAGGTTTAAATCTTTACTAACAATAATTGTCTTTAAATCTTTTTCAACTTCTTTTAAGTAAAGTGCGTAATACAATATAAAATTGTCCTTTGATTCTCCCAAATAACTAGGCATTTTATATCTAGGATCGTTCTTTTCTATTGCCAATATTTTCAACGTTCCTTCATTTGGTAATTTGACCCCTTTTTGGAGAGACATCTTCTCTCTTAAACCATCCAGTATTCTTGCCACTTCTCGTGCTGATTTGGCAACTTTATCACTTCTTGTTTTAAGCTTATCGATCTCTTCTATAACAGGGAAAGGTATAATTAAATTGTTATCTTCAAATTTAAATATACAATATGGATCGTGAATTAATACGTTTGTATCTAATATATAATTTTTAACCAAGATTAATCACCCCATTTTCGAATGAAGCTTTCTAGAGCTTTTAGAGAAAAAAGCTTAATATACTTTTGAAACAACCGTGCTGTCGCTAAAGCATCATCCCAAGCCCTATGAAAATTTTTAACACCTAAATTAAATTTTTTTGAAAGATATTCAAGATTGTATGGGCCGCTCTCTAAAAAATATTTTGATACTTCTAAAGTATCAATATAATAGTTATCTATGGAGAACATCCCACTTTCTTTTGCAGCCATATCTAAAAATCTAAAATCCATCTTAGAGTTGTGAGATACTAATATCGCATCATCAACATACTCTTTAAATCTGGGAAAAACTTCCAGCAATGTGGGTGCTTCAGACACATCTTCGTTGTTTAATTTATGAAATCTTGACACCTCTCCAGGTATATAAATCATTGGGTTAACCAAAGTATGAAAAGAATACTTGAATTTAATCTTTTTGTTAAAGATAGGTATAGCCGCAATTTCTATAATTCTATCGCCTAACTCTGGATGTAACCCAGTTGTTTCCAAATCAAAAGCCAAAAAAACTTTGTTTTGTATTTCAAGCATATGCTTCCCTCCGTATCATAAATTATACCATGATTAACTTTTAATTTTTCTCTTGATTTATACGGTCATTTTAAGGTATAATAAATAATGAGTATAGCGTCTGTAGCTCAATTGGATAGAGCGTCGGACTTCGGATCCGAAGGTTGTGGGTTCGAATCCCACCAGATGCGCCATTCAGTCCTAAACAAGTCAAAGTTAAAATCAAAACATCACAAGGAGGTATCGTTCATGGCAGAGATAGAAGTACTTAAGGTAGCTGCGAACTCAAAACCTGTTGCAGTTGCAGGGGCTCTTGCCGCTATTATCAGGGAGAAGGGAGTCGCTGAATTGCAAGCGATTGGTGCTGGTGCGGTTAACCAAGCAGTAAAGGCAATAGCTATAGCAAGAGGATATGTTGCACCAAGTGGTATCGATCTAGTATGTGTACCTGCTTTTGCAGACGTAGAAATTGAAGGAGAAGAAAGAACTGCAATTAAATTTCTAGTGAAACCTAAGGAGTAAAAAAGAGGCTGAAAAGCCTCTTTTTTATTCTAAATTCATATAATTGCCATCTTATATTTTCTTAACAGAGTCTCTAACAACAATTTCTGTAGGTAAGATTATTCTTCTTTTAACCCTGCTTTCCTTTTTACCCTCTAATTTTTCTACCATAAGTTTGGCAGCATTCAATCCCATTTCATACATAGGCTGACATATTGTAGTCAATGAGGGATGTAAATATCGCGCAAAAGGAGAATCGTCAAATCCAACAACGGAAACATCATCTGGGCACGAATAACCCGCTTCCTTCAAAGCTTTCAGGCCACCTAAAGCAACCCAATCGTTAACAAAAAATACTGCGGTAAAGTCCTTTCCGTTCTTTTTAAGATACTGTTTTATTGATGTGTATCCCGATTGAGCGTCAAATGCAGCAGGGATGAAAATCACTTCAAAATCTTTATTTTTCTGTGCAAAATCCTGAAAAGCCCTTTTTCTCTCTAGTGCAGAATAGATCTTCTGAGGCCCTTCTACATGAGCTACTCTTCTGTGACCCATGTCATATAAATATTGCGCTATCTTTAAGGTCGAATTGTAATTTTCTATTGTTATAATGTCTATTTTCAAATCGGAATGATCCCTGTCTAATGCAACAACGGGTATTCCGGTGGTAACAAATTTTTCCAAGTATTCTTCATCATCATATGTTGTACATGCTATAATACCATCTACTTTTCTGCCGAAAAATTCATCTAACGCCTCTTTCTCTTTTTCAATAGAATTTCTAAAGGTAGAAAGAAACATTTCTATATGGCTTTTTATTAAAACCTCTTCAATACCCTCAGCAATTGTTCCATAGTAATAGCCAAATAAATCTGGTACAAGCACTCCAACAACCTTGTACGAACTACCTTTCATGCTATCGCTTCTTTTGTAGTTCAACTCCTTTACAGCTTTTAACACTTTCTTTCTGGTTTCTGGCGATACGTTGTCACTTCCGTTTAAAACTCTTGAAACAGTTGCTATAGAATATCCAGAAACCCGCGAAACATCTCTAATTGTTGCCATTATGTATCACCCATTCCTAAAATAGATTTTCATAAGGTTTTAAATCGAGTTCTCCTTGAATTATTTCAATAAGAATACCGTCTGGATCTTTGAAGAAGGCTATTCTGACACCGCCTTCCGCATCAGTTGGTTCCATGGAGAACTCAACACCTTTGTCACTTAAATATCTGTAAGTTTCATCAACATTAGCTACTTTGTAAGCAAAATGTTTAATACCTATATTTTTGTCGTTGTATGTTGTTATTGGTTCACCTTTCTCTGAAAAATTAAACAATTCAAGAATTTTATTGTTTCCCATATCTAGATAAACTATTATAAAATTTCCATTATCTTGAATTAGCTGTCCCAGTACTTTAAAGCCTAAAATATCCCTATAAAACTCAATTGATTGCTGTAAATCTGAAACAGTGATTGCAAGATGGTCAAATTGAAATTTCAAATACATCACTTCCTTTGTTAAACTTGTTAAACTTTAGGTCGTAAACAAATTGTATATGAAAATCTCTAAAACTGAAATATAGACTTTCTATTCACATATCTACATTTTAAACCTTTTAACCAAAGCTTCTAATTCAGATGATAATTCACTTAACTCTTTTGCACTCTCGTTTATCTCTACAGCTTGACTTAGTTGTCTATCTATCACCTTTCTTGAATTCTCTAGCTGTTCACTTATCTCTGATACCGCCCTTGCTACTCTCTCTATCGCTGAACTCATCTCTTCGGCACTCGCACTTTGTTCTTCTGCACTCGCTGTCATGTTTTCTATTCCTTGATTCATCTTCTCTATTCTTTCTCTTATGTTGGTAAAACTTTGAAGGACATTTACCATCTTTTCATTCACTTCTTCTATCGTTTCTACTACTTTGTTCGTTGAGTCGTTCACTTTCTTTGTGCCTTGCGTTATGTTTGCTAGTATCTGACT
>JAKOZG010000034.1 GCA_029780115.1 Thermotogota bacterium | reverse complement strand
GGTTTGGAAATCTAGCTTGCAGTTTTTTAGTTGATGCAAAATTAGATTATCCTTGGTACATCGTTTTAATCAAGTTTTAAGATGCCTAAATTGGTTGTATATACAAATAAATCACTGTTTGAATGAATTTAAGTATAAAAATGAACATCTCTACGCCAAAAATTAATTTTAAGTTTCAAAAGTTCTAAAGTGTCTAAAACTACATTTTATAAAGGAGGTAGAGTTACATGAAAAAGTTAGTATTGTCTGTTTTAATGATTTTATTGGTAGTTTCATCTTTTTCAGTTGTGACTATAACCATCACGGGTTGGCCAGGCAATCCAGCAGAGGAAGCAGCAATTAGTGAAATTGTTCAAAAATTTAATGCTTCTCATCAAGATATACAAGTTAGATGGGATCCAATTGCTGGAGATTACAAACAAACATTGATGACCAGATTATCAGGAGGTCAAGGCCCAGACTTGTTTTATGTAGATATTTATGTTTTTGAAGAATTAGCAAGAGCCAACGTATTACAACAACTAGATCTTTATATTTCAAGAGATAAGTTTGATATTGATGATTTTTATCCAAATTTGGTCGAAGCTTTCACTTTTAACGATAGAGTTTATGGAATTGCAAAAGATTTTTCTACACTAGCTCTTTTTTATAACAAAGAGATATTCGACAAATATGAAGTTGCATATCCGACAAGTAATGACACCTGGTTCGACTTACTGTACAAAGCTACTTTGCTCAAAGAAAGAGGATATGAAACTCCTATGTCTCTAGCAGCAGACTTTAATAGATTGATACCTGTGATTCATAGTTTTGGTGGAAGATTGGTAAAAGAAGATTTATCGACAGCCTTGACAGAAAAAGAAGCAGTTGCAGCACTAAAATTTTATATAGACTTGGCTTCTAAGTATGAGGTTGCTTTATTACCAACTACTTTGGGAGCTGGTTGGTTAGGCGACGCCTACGCAAAAGAATTAACAGCTATGGTTATGGAAGGACCTTGGGCATTAGGTTATATAAGAGAGGAATTTCCAAATGTTGAGACCAAGACAGGAATAGTAGAATTACCCGGATTAGTGGAAAAGTCCTCAATGATATATACAGTTGCTTGGAGCATGAATAGACAATCGCCACATAAAAATGAAGCATGGGAAGTTTTGAAATTTTTGGTTACAGAAGGTCAAGAAATATTTGTACAAAAAGCAGGAGTTCTTGGTTCAAGACAAAGTATAGCTTCAAAAGACACGGACCCAATGAAAAAAGTATTCTATGATTCAGTGGCATTTGGTTATCCTTGGAGAGTTCCAACTCCTACAGGTATATTTGCAAAGGCAGACGATTATATAAATTCTTTATTGAATGACCTCTTTGCTGGTAGAATCACCATTGAAAAAGCTGTCGATACCATAGAAAAAAATTATGATGTTTGGGTAAAACCATAAAATAAAAAATTTTGCTTTCAATTTTTGAAACATATCGTATATGTAACGAAATAATGATGAGGGTCATACCCTCATCATTATTTAAAAAGAGGTGAAAAAAATGAAGCATAGAACAAAAGAAGCTATATTTGGTTATGTATTTGCTTCACCAGTAATAATCATTGTACTATTATTTACAATTTATCCTATAATTATGGTATTTTACTATAGTTTTACTAATTACAATCCTTTAGAAACACAGAAATTTAAATATCCCTTTAATCCTCAAGAGAGTATTGAATTTCATGTAGGAATGTTTCAAGACGAGGTCCGGTCTGTGGATGAAATAAAAGATAGCTTTGATCTTTTTTCATTTGTCCAATATGATGTTGGTTTAAATTTAAATGAAGAGCAAAAACAAGCAGTTGCAGAATATTTTGAGGTTGAAAAACTTTTAGAAGATTTTGTAGATGGTAAATTAAATAAGATCTTGACAACATCGGAGTTTATGACAACGTATATGGCTAAGAAAAAGAATCTTTTTAAAAAATATACACCTCAGTTAGTAGGTTTTGATAATTTTAAAAGGTTGTTTAAAGATGAATATGTAAGAATTTCTTTAGTAAATACCTTGCTTTATACAGCAATAGTAGTTCCTGTTCAAACTTTTTTGGCTGTTCTTCTAGCAGTTGCTGCTAATTTAAAGGTTAAAGGAGTTAAATTTTATAAAGTGGTTTTTTTTCTACCGGCTATAACATCCTCAGCGGCAATTTCTATGATCTTTTGGTTAATTTATTCAAGACCAGGAATTCTAAATAGAATTCTTGTTGCACTTTTTGGTGGTTTTGGGTTTCAGCCAGTAGATTGGCTTAATAATCCCAATACTGCATTATTTGCAATAATGTTAATGAATATTTGGTCGACAGCAGGATATTTTATGGTTACATTTTTAGCAGGATTACAAGATATACCTTCTACTTTGTATGAGGCTGCGGATATTGATGGTGCGTCAGGCACACAAAAATTTTGGAAAATTACTTTACCTTTGTTAAGACCACAAATATTATTTGTCATAGTAATGGGAACTATTGGTTGTATGCAGGTATTTGATCAGATTTATTTTTTGATAAACAATATGAGAAACATCACTATTTCTTTTTACATATATAAAAATGCATTTGAATATGGGAACATGGGATATGCTTCTTCTTTGGCAATTATACTTTTTGGCATTATTTTGCTTATAACGTTCTTGCAGAGAAAATATATTCCCGAGGAATATTGAGGTGAAAGTAAATGACTAAAAGCAAATGGAAAGCTGCCAGAATTGTTTCATATATTATTTTAATTGCATATACCTTAATTTCTCTTTTTCCTTTTCTATGGGCTGCTTTAGTTTCTTTTGTACCCCTTACTTATTTTGATGAAAATGGAATTAAGAAGGGAACCGATGTGATGAGTTGGCCACCTAAAATTAGATTATTTGAAATACCTCCTAAGGCATTTGGTGCCCCTTTAACTTTAAAAAACTATGTAAAAGTTTTTGAAGTTGTTCCATTATACTCAAGGTGGTTTTTAAATACGCTCATTTATGCTGGTTTGGTGACTATTGGCAACATATTAATAGGAACGCTAGGTGGTTACGCTTTTGCGAGGTTACGATTCCCGCTTAAAGAATTTTGGTTCACTCTTTTCTTAGGCACGATGATGATTCCAGGACAGGTTACTATGATACCTCAGTATACACTTATGGTAAATTGGGGTCTTGTTAATACTTATTCTGGTATGGTTTTCCCGAAATTGGCAAATATATTTGGCTTATTTTTAATGAGACAGTTTTTCATGAATTTTCCTAAAGAATTAGAAGAGGCTGCAAGGATCGATGGAGCAGGAGTTTTTGGGACATTTTTTAGGATAGTCTTGCCCAACGCTAGACCTGCAATCGGTGCTTTAGCAATTTATACTTTTTTAGGAGCTTGGAATGATTTTCAATGGCCGCTGATTATTACCTCCCGAAAAGAAATGTATACATTGACCTTAGGATTGAACTTTTTTAAGACCTCATATTATACTTTTTGGCCTTATATGATGGCTGCAACTATAATCATGACAATCCCGATGATCATTATTTTTCTTTCGTTTCAAAATCAATTTGTTGAAACAGGGAGAGCCGTAGCAGTCAAAGGTTAATAATATGTTTATAACTATATATAAAATATTTTGAAATGAAATCGTTCCTACTAATTTATTAGTATGTAATAAAATTTGTTATCAATTGTTAACCTGGAATAAACAAAGATTAATTTATTGTTCTGTAATTCGTATATCACTGGTGTTTTTTAATCGTAGAGACGTTCTAAGTAAGCGTCTTGAAGGTTTGGAAATCTAGCTTGCAGTTTTTTAGTTGATGCAAAATTAGATTATCCTTGGTACATCGTTTTAATCAAGTTTTAAGATGCCTAAATTGGTTGTATATACAAATAAATCACTGTTTGAATGAATTTAAGTATAAAAATGAACATCTCTACGCCAAAAATTAATTT
>JAKOZG010000030.1 GCA_029780115.1 Thermotogota bacterium | reverse complement strand
ATAATTCCTTGTTTTGAAACGAGTTCTGTTAGTCTTGATGCAGTTCTTAGTTCTAGTGAGTTTATTAATTCTTGAGGATTTAGGTTTGTTGATATTATTAGGCTTTTTTGACTTCTGTAGCTAGAAATAGTCAATGTATTTGTTTTCTTTGGAGGTTGTGTGTTTAGCAAGTTTTTTCACCTCTTTCTTGTTTTTTGGTTTTGGAGTTGTTTGTGGAAACCAAATAGAGGTAGGAATAGCTCCTTGAAAGTATTCTGAGGGGTAGTAGGTTATTAGTTTTCTTTCGTATAATTCTTTTAATGATTTTATAACTGTGTTTTTGTTTAGACTTAATGATTTTGATAGATACCGAATTGAATATGTCAAGGGCCCTTCCCAAAATAGCTTATTAGCTTGATAAATTAAGAAAAAGTATAACTTTGCAGTAGAAGAAGAAAGTTTACTTTTTTTGTCTTCTTCAAAGAAATTGTTTACTAGATCGAAGATATTCATAATTTCACCTCATAGTTTTTTGTAAGAATTTTGTATCCTCTCATAAGTAATATCCGCAAAATTTTAGTCTTTTGTGTAAATTTTTGATAAATTTTGTGTGAGATAAAATTAGAAAATAGAATTTTTGAAAATAATATATGTATTCTTGTATTATGTATTATATAATGTCCTATTTTTTAAGACAGTTCTGTCTTAAAATTTCATACAGTTTTGTCTTATTTTTTAAGACAGGTGTCTTATTTTTTAAGACAGGTGTCTTAATTTTTAAGACACTTTTTTCTTGATTTTTTAAAATTCTCTGGTATTATTAAAAGAGCTTTGAGGTGGCTGTGACGGTTATTGTCACAGAGGGGGTAGTTGCTTTTGAATTGGCCTTTGAATTAGAGTGACCACCCCGGCTGCAGCATAAAACGCTGTATCCACCCCTTTGAGGAAGGGGAATAAAATTAAAATACTTCTCAAAAACATGGTATAATTTAAATGGACAACTGATACCTTATCAGTTTATTCTTATGCAGAAGGTATTTTCTGAAATTAGGAAACATGGTAACGCTGACAAGCATTTATCAGGTGGAGAACGTTCTATGCTTTCAGGTTTTCAGGAAGCTGCACAAAAAGTTCAGGATAAGGATGAGTATGAGTATGCAATGATTCCTTTTTGGATGTTTTATGACACAGCTCATGCTTTTCTTGATAGTTCAATCAAAAGAGTAATAGAGAGAGCAGAAAGAGCAGCAATAGACAACAAAGGCCTTGAATCTATAATGGAACCAATCGAGATTACAAGAAAAATTTCTGAAATGATTTTTGAAAATATATATAGAACAAAGAAGTTCCGTTATGAAAAGAAATATGACTTTGAATTTGATAAGAAGGTAGATGGCGTAAATTATGGTAATCCAGTTGAAGGAATGAAATTAGAAATCCTTACTACTGCAACAAGTGAGATAGACAAACAAGAACTGAGACTTATGACTGAATCTCATAATAAGGTTCTTATAGTACTTGGGGAGACGGAATACTATAATTTCATAGAAAATGCTATGAAAATAGAAAAGTTCGCAAGAAAGAAGAATATCCCACAACTTCCAATACAGGGAGGAACGAGCAAATGAAAAAACAGACGCTTGGCATGATGATTTCATCATTAAGAAAAGAAAAAGGAATGACCCAGTTAGAACTTGCAGAGAAAATGGGTGTAATGGATAAGACCGTTTCTAAATGGGAGAGAGATTTATCTTTTCCAGATATTAATTCTATTCCTAAACTGGCAGAAATCTTTGAAATCTCTGTTGATGATTTGATGCAGGTAAAGACAGAAACAAAGGAAAATATGAGTAAGAATAAAGTGGACGAAATCGTTGATACAGTTTTAAAAGGAATAGGTATGGCAATGGGTATTGCAGTAACAGTATTATCTATTCTCGGTGAATTGGAGACGAATACAGCTTTTATTATGTTAGGAATTGGTTTGGCGAGCATATCGATTTCTCATTTAAAGGATAAACAGGAAGAAAAGTAAAATTCCAGTTTTGTGGATATATTCCCACAAACGGCAAAAGTACAAAAAAGGCTATGGATATGTTCCCCCGATTGTAAAATTGGCAAAGACATTCAGCCTATCCGCTCGAGCTACGTTGAATCAGTAGTTCTTCTGTCAAGGGTTAATGAGTAAGAGTGTAAAAGATATGTAAATAAGGACTTTCCGTGATTTGAGATTTGGTTCTATGCCAAAGGAGAATCACGGATTTTTTCTTTGTGGGTACTTATCGATAAAGTTCCAGTTATCTTAAGGATTTTCTAAAGCCTGCTTCTTGAGCTTCTTCTTCTGTTTTAAACCATACTTCTGGATCTGTCCTATCGTAATACACTCCACCTGGAAGATGATATATTTTTTCTCCTTGCCAATTTATGTTCCCTTTTATCAAACCTCTACCTTGTTCATCAATATATAGTTTTTGAGTAATTGTTGAAGAATCTGTGATTGTAGCAGCTTCAGTTAAGTTGCTTAAAGAAGTTGAGTCTTGTGTGATCTTTTTTTGTAAGCCCCAAAGTCCCACGTTTTTCTCACGAGCTTCCTGTTCATATTTAATGAAATATTCTTGATATTTAACATCTGGAGGATAGGTGGCTACTTCTGCATAGCCTTCCAAAACAAGAATCGCGTTAAACATCTTAGTTCTAATTTCTTCATCAGTAATTTCTTTCGGAGGTTCTAACCAAATATATCTTAATAATCTACCATATATATCAGTTTCAGAAACATCTTTTTCAAGATAAACAGTTTTTCCTGTTAAGTATTCTTTGGTAAAATTCGAGGCTTCCTGCCCATATGGTTCGATTCTTGTAGTACTTTCTGGAGTATTTATACCGATAAATCTAACTCTGTAAGGAATACCCTCTATTTCAATCTCAGCGGTATCTCCATCTATTACTCGTGTTACTACTCCTTCTTCTAATTTTATCGGGCTTATCGCAAGTTTTTCTTCAAAAAAATTATCATATAATTCTAGTCGTTTTAAGTCGCTTTCTTCATTTCTTATCTTTATTAATTCATCTACTAAGTTGTCATAAGACTGAAGTCTTTCAAAATTATCTTGGATATTTGTTATACCATCAAATGTTTCACCAGATACTAATAAGCAGAAAACTAAGAAAACAAGAATAAAATATTTTTTCATGGTATCTACTCTCCTTTAAAATTATTAATAAACTTAAACTTCGTCATTTTCTATTTTATCATTTCCTATCCTTTTCTCTTGTAAAACTTATACTTTTAAAAATGTTCCATTTCTTATACTGCTTTAATAATTCTACTTCCGATAAGTATCCTTATCAAACCTAAAATTATCAAAAAAAGATCTTGTTTGTTTTGGTTTTTTTACTTCCTGCTCGCTGAACAATTAATTTCTTGTTATAATAGAATTATATAAAATTTTCAACTAAAGGGGGAATTAACAAATGGGAGTTTTAGATTACTGTATAGAAGATATTAAATATAGAATTGAAGCTTGTGAAGCTGTTGATAAAGAAGAGAACAATTTTAATAAAAAAGTCGCTGAATTCAGGGCTTTTATATTTTCTGTAGGAAGTATCCTGGATATAATTAGGAACAACGTATTTGAAGATTATGAAAAAAACGATTCACAACCTGCTAAAATTAAACATTTTAGTGATATTTATAGTATTAAAAAAGATAAAATTCAGGATGAATTTGACAAATATTTAAACGATAAATATACTGATCAGCAAAAGCAACAAATCAGGACTACAGTTGAGAGCCTGGGAAAAATTTTATCAAACAAAAAATACCCATTTCCAGCCTCGAAAAATCCTTCAGGACTAATGTTTAAAGGTGAAGCGGGAGTGAAAAAATTTGGTTTATGGGATATTTATAATTCTTTAAAACATTCATGTTACCCTTCCGAATCACTTTGCATCACTTTTACTAATGATATACTAGGCGAAAAACATGAAATGTTACTTTATATATTTGATGGAAAAGGAAAATATTATCTCCCCATTTGGGGTGGATGGGTAGTTCCGGTAGGAGCTGAAGAATATGCAAAAGATAAAGAAAACCCTTTTATTACACTAATAAAAACTATAGGAAACGATATGATTGATAATCTAAAAGTACTTAATGAGATTTTGGCTATAAAAAAATAGCGGTAAATTGTTCAATACAAAAAGCAACATATAAGCCTTTTATTTCAAATTAAAGATGGTCCTCTAATCTGATTTTTTCTTTATTGCTATTTCCCTGCTTTATTCAATATTTTTAATATATCTCTTATTAACTAATAAAATAATTTGAGTCTTAATATTGATTGTAATTATTTCTTACAATTATTATTTTTTTCTTTTGAGAGACATTCATTACAACGCTCGCCTGGTGTAGGCTTAGTATTTGTAATATAGTCACTTTTAGGCCATTTACTGCAATTTCTACACCAATGCCAGGTATCGCTGCCTTTCTTTCTCCTATATTCCACCATTTTTAAACCTCCTTTCAACTAAGATTTACATTTTTATTTTATCAGATTTTTTAAGTGATGTCTTTGAAATGATATCATATCCTTGACTCTTTTTAAAGGGGGCAAGGAAAATTGGAGGCATTTGATATGGAACTAACCAATAGAATGATTGAAAAGTATTTAAAATCAAGATAAGAAACAAAAGAGTCAGATGATAACTCAGTATTGTGAATTAACTCATGTAAAAAGAGCTACTGCTGTTAACGTAATCATCCCTCATGGAGATTGGAGAAAAATGAAAGAAATGGTAAAATAAGAGGTGAGGATATGAAAAAGAAAAAGGTATATTCCAGTGATTTAAAGCTGCAACTTTTTAAAAATATGAAAGGGTAAAACCTGGCATAAAACTAAAATATAAAGAGGTGATATTATATGAACAACTTTGAATGGGTATGTCCTACACGAATAATTTTCGGAAAAAACACTGAAGAAAGAGTTGGAGAATTTATTAAACAATATTCAAATAAAATCTTGCTTCACTATGGACAAGGAAGTATCAAAAAAACTGGGTTATACGATAAAGTTGTAAACTCATTAAAAAATGCAAATGTTGAGTTTATTGAACTTGGTGGAGTCCAGCCTAATCCTAGATTAAGTCTAGTAAGAAAAGGTATTGAGATCTGCAAAAAAGAACACATTAATTTTATATTAGCTGTCGGAGGAGGAAGCGTTATAGATTCCGCAAAAGCAATTGCAGCCGGCGTAAAATATGATGGAGATATTTGGGAACTATATGAAGGAAAAGGAACATTGAAAGAAGCCTTACCTGTAGGGGTTATCCTTACAATACCAGCAGCTGGTAGTGAAGCTAGCATGGGATCAGTAATTACCAATGAAGATGGTTGGTACAAAAGATCTATCAACTATGATATCTTAAGACCTGTATTTGCTATAATGAATCCAGAATTAACTTACACTCTACCACCTTTCCAAACAGCAGTTGGAGCAGTAGATATGCTAACTCATGTGATGGAAAGATATTTTACCAATATAAGAAATGTTGATTTAACAGATAGACTCAGTGAAGCAACTATGAGAACTATTATAAAAAATGCACCTCTAGCTTTAAAAAACCCATATAACTATGATGTCAGAGCAGAAATCATGTGGGCGGGAACTGTTGCACACAACGGTTTATTAGGAACAGGAAGAGAAGAAGACTGGGCAACCCACGATATAGAACACGAAGTAAGCGGCATTTACGATGTAGCTCATGGAGCAGGTTTAGCTGTACTATTTCCTGCCTGGATGAAGTATGTATATAGACATGACGTCAATCGATTTGCTCAGTATGCAACGAGGGTATGGAACGTTGAACCTGACTTTTTCAACCTTGAAAAAACAGCCCTTGAAGGAATAAACAGATTAGAAAGATTTTATAAAGAAGAATTAAACTTACCTATAACCTTAAGTGGTCTAAAAGTACCAGATGATAGATTTGAAGAAATGGCTGAAAAAGCGACTGAAAAAGGACCTATAGGAAATTTTGTAAAACTATATAAAGAAGACGTTTTAAATATTTTAAAACTTGCAAAATAAAAGGGAGATAAAAACTCCCTTTTATTTTTTAACACACACTTTTTTACAACTTCTACTTCATTCTTATCTGGTAAAACTTCCAATCTATAAATGTAACTTGCTTAACTGAAAATGGCAAAAACTTCTTAAAAAATTAAAAACAGAAAAGATATAATAACTGGTGTAAAATAATATCAAAAAAGTGGAAAGTAGTAAAAATTTACGAACTGATGGGAAAATTAAAGAAGGCGAATAGCATGGCAAGATACTTTAAAAAGATGGTTGGAACAAAATGTTATTTATCACCGGTAAACCCAGACGACTTTGAAAAGTATACTGAATGGCTAAATGACCCTGAAATATCTCAATATCTTTTGGTAGATGATAAAATAGTATCCCTCCTAAGAGAAAAAGAGATTCTAGAAGATATGGCAAAAAACAACGACACAGCCTTTACCATAGTTGATTTAGCTACAGATAAACCTCTAGGTAATTGCTCACTCAACAATGTCGACAACATCAATCAAACAGCTACACTAGGTATATTCATAGGAGACAAAGAATATCTATCAAAAGGATATGGGACAGAAGCCATGGAACTACTTCTAGACTATGGCTTTAACGCTCTTAATTTACAAAATATAATGCTCGAGGTATTTGATTATAATAAAAGGGCAATAAAAGCATATGAAAAAGTTGGCTTTAAAGTAATTGGTAAAAGGAGACAAGCAAAATTTTTTAATAATAAACGATACGATATTATTTTTATGGACATATTAAAGGACGAATTTCTCAATATTAGAGAATAGAATTCTTTATTGGGTCTCAAGTAAAGAAAAAACAATATTAATTTAGTTTTTGCAGTGCCTACTTTATTGAATCACTCGCTAACTAGAAGAAGGCTTTACTAGATCTTCAATTTTTTTATTGTATACTTCTCCTATTTTTAATTATTTATTTTTCACAAAACCTTAGTAGAAAAACACGAAAATCTTCCCATTTATACAAAACTCACAAAAGTCCCTATCTATAAGTTGACAATATAGAAATTATGTGTTATAGTTAACTAGAACAATGCCACATTTGAAAACCATCAAGAAAAGTGATGTTTTTAGCGAAGAGAGTGCTAATCTTCATTACTGACTTTAGAAATAACGTTTTAAAATAGATTTTGATTTATAGTAGGTTCAGGGCGGAGCCCTCCTATCCCCCATTCAGTCGAAGTATCGTCCAAGTTACTGACTTTAAAAACAACTTTTTAAAAAGAGATTTTGATTTATAGTAGGTTCAGGGCGGTGCCCTCTTATCTCCCCTTCAATCGAAGTATCGTCGTATCGTCCAAGTTAAAAAAGAAAGGTGAACTAAAAAAGTGAGTAAAACAAATGATGATAATAAAACAAATAACTTAACTAAAATACTATTTATTATTTATATGATTGCGTTATTTTGGATAATAATATTCAAATTTGATATTCCATTTTCTAACCTGGGATATATGAGAAGTATAAATTTGATTCCCTTTAGCGAATCTCTAATAATAAATGACAAACTCAATTTTAGAGAAATGATTATGAATGCAGTGATCTTCTTACCTCTTGGAATATATTTGGAAATTTTATTTAAAAAGTATTCTACAGGCAGAAAAATATTCTTTGTTTTCTTAATCAGCTTTATATGTGAAGTATCCCAGTTTATTTTAGGGGTTGGAGCTTCTGATATTACAGATATAATTAACAATATGATAGGTGGAATTATTGGAATAGCAATATACAAAGTTATTGTAAAAATAATCAAAAACGATGTTAAGGCACAGAAAATTATTAATGTAATTGCGACAATAGGAACAATTTTTATGACTTTATTGTTATCAGTGCTTTTTATATATAACTTGTAGTAAACTACTGACAAATAACTAATTTCATTCTTATAGTAAATTACATATAATTTATTAATATTGTAAAAGTCAATATCCAGGTGAACAAAGCTCATCTATTAAAAGTACTTTGTATTTACAAAACCTTTCAATCTTATCTCAATTCTATTTTCCATTGGAGGAAATCTTATGGTTATCCAATCTATGACATATTTTGCTCTACAAAACTCAGGCAATAGCTTTATTATCTTTGATCCGTTGCCGAAAGAAAAGGAGAAAAAGTCAGACTTTTTGATGTATTAAAATTTCCTCCTTTTATTGCAATGATACACGGCAATAATGACAATTGTTTACTCTGTAAAAAAACAATTATGATTCTGAACTAGCAAGTAGTTTAGCAAGAATCACCATGCTTATTTCTTTTATAAGCCTTTTAGCTGCAAATGCAATAATGGAGATTTAATAGGATTTTTGAATTCAATCGACATATCGTATAATTATACTGTTTTAAGATTTAGAAAAACGTTATATAACTTTTAGAAACTATTTTGGGTTCCTTATAAAAAAGGGGAGGTATTTTTGAAAAAACGCCATTCAAAATGGAAGATTTTGGTTGGAATAATAATGATTTTCTTGTGTGTTTTTTTGGTTTTTTTAGCAATTATTCCTTTCCAAATCATGGGTGATATTGATAATTATTGTATAGACGTTGAAGTTGTCTCCCCAAATAATTTTGGTTTGATACCTAAAGATGTTATTCTAAGAACGCAAGACGAACTCAATATCGCTGCTTGGGAAGTTGAAATTACAAATCCAAAGGCAATAGTTATTCTGTTATAAGGCGCAGAAAATCCTTCTGTAACAGCTTTTTGGGGATATGCTAAAATGTTATCTGATAATGGATATGCTTCTTTATTGATCGAAATGAGGGGGCATGGATATAGTGAAGGACCAATTAGTTTAGGATATAAAGAATATCTTGATGTAAAAGCTGGCGTGGAATATATTAAAAATAACGAAAAATATAAAAATCTTCCCATTATTGTGTGGGGAACTTCTATGGGAGGAACAGTTGCTATAAATTCTATAGGTGAAATACAAGAAATAGACGGATTGATAAGCGTTTCAGCATTTTCTTCATGGCCAGATGTTTTTTATGACAATATGAAAGCAATGGGAATACCAACTTTTTTTGCTAGTTTAGAAAAACCTTTTGTAACAATATATTTAGGATTTAAACTAGGATTCAACAACCTTAAAATTAACCCTAAAAAAGAAATTAAAAAATTGAATGGAAGACCAGCTCTATTGATGCATTCAACAGAAGATTCTCAAGTTCCTTATGCAAACTTTGAGAGAATTGTAAAAGTAGTTAATAACGATATAGGGAAAAACATCGAAGTTTTTATTAGAGAAGGCGATGAGCACTTTATTTGCTACGACCAATATTCTTCAAATCCCACAGAAGATGTTGAATTTTCAACTGTAGTTTTGAATTTTTTGAATGGTTTTTAAGTTGATTAATCGAATTTATAACAAACATTATTAAATCCTTTAATTTTAGATTGTATCTGACATCTACAATGCCATTGTAAAAAACATTTCTAAGAGATACAAAATCTTCTTCTATTGCTCTTTGTTTATCATATACTGACTGAAAGAAAGCAATGGAATCATTGATAACATAGCAACGTCATAGTTAATATTATATAAAAAGTTATATGATAGATTTAAAGTTTTGTAAGCAATCTTGCTGAAGGATGCCATTTTTATGTACATTTATGTACATCTTTATTTGCAACTTTTCCTACATTTTTATTTTACCTTTTACAATAGAAAAGTTCGTAATGAACTATGGAAGGTATTATGAGATAAAAAACATACCAAAAGAATTAAGACCAAAAGTACCAAAAGATATTAATGTATTTGTGAAGAAGTACTCTTTAAAAAGAAGGTTATCAGCAACTTCTTTTTATGTTTTTGAAGGTGAAGAAAGAGAGAAGTTTGTTGAAATGTTAAGGGTGTTTTATTAATTTAAGATACTATACTTTCTATTTTAAAAACTAAAATTGTGTTTATTTGCTTTTTTCTAAAAAAAGGGAAATATATTTCAAAAAATCCTCAAAATCTTCTAAGTTATTTAATAAGATATTATATATTTCTTCTTCGTTTATATCGTCGTAAAAGTGGACTATTTTGTTTCTGAATCTTGCCATAAGTTTGTAATTGTTTACCTTATCGTTAGGCAAGATATTGTGTTTACTCAGAATCTCAAAAGTTTCAGCATAAGTTTTTGGAGGCTCATAATCTAATCTAGATATAATATGATTTCCTATATCTATCATAGCTTCTATAGCAACTTGTAGATTGTACTTCGCGGAATCATAATATTTAAAATCAGATAAAAACTCTTCTTTAGAAACGCGAGAAAGTTTCATAAGATTTTGTAAGGCTTTGTTAATCACATTCATCTTTTTTATTATTTTCTCTTTATCTAAGCTCATTTCTCAATCAATCCTTTTAAATAGTCTTCATAAAAGAATTTTAGAGTGATTCCATAATCTCCATAAAATTTAAATACCCTTTCTTTGAAATCTGCTAATTTTATTTTATCCCTGCAATACAATAAGTCTCCTGTATAAATAACTCTGTGTTGCAAATTTATTGGCGCTTTGTTTAAATTAACAACGTCAATATCGTCTCTTTTAAATATTTCACTTATCTTAACTTCTAACATAAGTTCTTCCTTTAAAGTAACATCTTTATCGTATAGAATAGCAAAATCAATATCACTATTTTGATTTTGGTATTGAGTGCCAAAAGAACCAAAAATAAAAAAAGCGATAACATTAGAATTTTTAGATAAATATAATATCAATTCATTGATTTCTTTTTCAACGTTTTTTAAGTTCCTCATTTCATCAAATCCCCAATCTCTTCATTTTCAAATTTGGTACTGTATTGAACTAATAAGATATAGGTATTGTAGTCATAAAATCTCCTTTTTCTTAAAAAAGAGAAATTTTTGGACTTTCAGGCCCAATATAAATGTAATCAATTAAATTATATCACATATAGTAATTCGAAGAAAAATAAAAAAGCTAAGATAACTCTTCTTTTCACACTACTAACTGACTTTCAATAATCTCTTTGTAAACAGGAGAACTTTCTATTAATTCGTTGTGTGTGCCTTCTCCTATTATTTCTCCATCTTTTAATACTACTACCTTATCTGCCTTTCTTATCGTTGATAACCTGTGGGATATTATTATCAACGTCATATCGTATTCTTTTAATTCTTCAAATATCTCTTCTTCTGTTTGTGAGTCTACCCCTGATGTCGCTTCATCTAATATCAATATCTTTGGTTCCCTTATCAATGCCCTTGCTATGGCTACCCTTTGCCTTTGTCCATCTGATAACTTACTTCCTCTTTCTCCTACTATCGTATCGTATCCTTCATCTAATAAGTTTATGAATTTATCTACCTTTGCTTTTTTGACAGCTTTGTTGAATTCTTCTTCACTGAATTCATCACCAAGCATGATATTTTCTTTCACACTCATGTTGAATAATGGAACGTTACCTCTTACCAGTTTTATATGTTCTCTTATTTCTGGTAGGTTATATTCTTTTAGGTTTTTATCTTCTAACAATATTTCTCCACTTGTTGGATCGTACAATCTAACAAGTAGATTCATCATGGTACTTTTACCTGAGCCGCTTGTTCCAACTATGGCTATCTTTTCGTTTTTGTCTATGTATAGGTTTATATCTTTTAAAACTAATTCATCTTTGTATGTGAAAGAAACATTATTGTATTTTATGTCATAATCTTTAGGAAAAGGCAAAATTCCATCACTTTCTTCTTCTGGGAGATCAAGAATTTCGAAGAACCTTTGTGAGAGTGTGTCTGCTCGTTGTAAAGTTGCTAATTGACCACTAATCAAATTTAACGGTCCATATAACCCCTGTGAAACACCCAAAAAAGCTATTAGGGTCCCCAACGTAAGTATGTCTTTCATTACCATGTATCCACCAAAACCTAAGATAATCGGAGTCATGATAGCAGAAATAAATATCAATCCTCTATTTAAACTTACTTCATTCCACACATATTGTTTTTTATTTTCGCTCCATTCCTCTATTTCTCCTTTTAGCTTTTGTTGAAAGAATTCTTCTTTTTTGTAAAGCTTGATTGTATTTAAATTTTCTATCTTTTCTCTCAAACTTTCCATGACTTTACTGTAACCTTTTCTTTCTTCTTTTGAGGTTTCCATTAATTTAGTTTTGAAATGTTTCAATATCCAAAAATATATTGGAATTGTAGCATAGGTTAGCAGTGCGAGCGGCCAACTAAAGATGAATAAAATTAGAGAAACACGACCAAATTGAATAATATTTATAATAATAGAAGGTTTTGTCATTAGTAAGAAGTTAGAGATATATTCTAAATCAGAAGTTAAACGAGCTAATATATCTCCAATCTTAAAATTTAAAAAAATGGGAGGCGCCTTTTGAAGTTTTTCATATAAAATAAGTTGTTCGTTCTTTATTACATCTGCTCCGTAACTCATAATATAATAATTTCCAAAAAAATTGAGAGTAATATGCCCGATTACAAGTAACAAGTATATCACTATTAAAGGTAATAAAAGCGAAAAATTACTTTGCATCATTACATCGTCAATTAGGTATCTTAAAACAAAAGGTTGGATAAGAAGAAGTATCTCTATGGATAAGAAAAAAGCAAATATATTGCAAACCTTTTTCTGATATTTTTTCGAATATTTAAATAACCTTTTTGTATTGGAAGAAAGAAAATTACTTATCACTTAGAATCACTCCATTTGAGATATTCACACTACCAACTGACTTTCAATAATCTCTTTGTAAACAGGAGAACTTTCTATTAATTCGTTGTGTGTGCCTTCTCCTATTATTTCTCCATCTTTTAATACTACTACCTTATCTGCTTTTCTTATCGTCGATAACCTGTGAGATATTATTATCAACGTCATATCGTATTCTTTTATTTCTTCAAATATCTCTTCTTCTGTTTGTGAGTCTACTCCTGATGTCGCTTCATCTAATATCAATACCTTTGGTTCCCTTATCAATGCCCTTGCTATGGCTACCCTTTGTCTTTGTCCATCTGATAACTTACTTCCTCTTTCTCCTACCATCGTATCGTATCCTTCATCTAATAAGTTTATGAATTTATCTACCTTTGCTTTTTTGACAGCTTTGTTGAACTCTTGGTCACTGAATTCATCACCGAGCATTATGTTTTCTTTTACACTCATGTTGAATAATGGATCGTTACCTCTTACCAGTTTTATATGTTCTCTTATCTCTTGCAGGTTATATTCTTTTAGGTTTTTATCTTCTAACAATATTTCTCCACTTGTTGGATCGTACAATCTAACAAGTAGATTCATCATGGTACTTTTACCTGAACCACTTGTTCCAACTATGGCTATCTTTTCGTTTTTGTCTATGTATAGGTTTATATCTTTTAAAACTAACTCATCTTTGTATGTGAATGAAACTTTGTTGTATTTAATGTCATAATTTTTAGGAAAAGAATAAATTCCATCACTTTCTTCTTCAGGAAGATCAAGAATTTCAAAGAATCTTTGTGAAAGTGTGTCTGCTCGTTGTAGTTGTGCAAGCTGTTCGTTGATATTTTTAAGAGGAACAAAAAGCCACGTAGAAAATTGATAAAAGGCAAGTAAAGTCCCAATTGTTAAAATATTAGACATCATTAGGTATCCACCAACTCCAAGTATTAATGGTGTGGTGATAGATATGATTAAATATATTCCCTGATCTAATTTAAGAAAATCCCGTACGTATTTTTTCATGCTATTTTTCCAGTTTTCAGTTCTTTCACTGACCTTTTGCTGAAAAAAAGATTCTTTAGTGAGTATTTTTACAGTATTTATACTTTCTATCTTTTCTCTCAAATTTTCCATAACGTTGCTGTATTCTTTCCTTTCTTCAGATGAAGATTGTTGAAAGTTTTTGCTGAATTTATTCAATATCAAATAATAAAAAGGTATTGTTGCAAGCACCACTATAGTAAGATGCCAACTAAAAAGGAATAACACAGTTAAAATAAGTGCAAGTTGTAGAAGGTTTAGGTATATAGAAGGTTTTGTTAGTATGAGAAAATTAGCAACTTCAGATACATCAGATACTATTCTTGTTAAAAAATCGCCTAACAAAGTTTTATCAGAATATAAAAAAGGAATTTTCTGAATTTTGTTATATAGAATAATCTGTTCTTTTTTCGTTACGCTTATTTGATACATATTTGAGTAATAATCTGTTGCAAGTCCAATCAAAAATTGCCCAATTATTATTGTTAAGAATATTGCCATCACTGAAGGAATTAAAGAAAACCTTTCAGCAGTTATTACATTATCGATTAAGAATCTTAGAATGAAAGGATTTGCAACAAGAAGTAGATAACTGAAAAAAGTTAAGAGATAAATATTGAATATTTGTCTTTTATATTTTTTCGAATATTTAAATA
The DNA here is from genome assembly GCA_029780115.1 of Thermotogota bacterium. Classification (GTDB taxonomy): domain Bacteria; phylum Thermotogota; class Thermotogae; order Petrotogales; family Petrotogaceae; genus Defluviitoga. The sequence goes on along the minus strand of JAKOZG010000030.1, from coordinate 1,039 downwards.
ACCTTTTAACATTTTTAGAAACTATTGTTGAGTTCATGGGAAAACTCCTTTTTCATCTACATAATTTCTTTTTTATTATTATATTACATTACCTCCACATAAACTATTAAAATACTTACTTTAAAAATTCTAAAATTCAAGTTTTGTCAATCTTTTAATTTTAAATTTTTTCAAAAATACCCCCACTTTCAATACTCACTAATTCTTAATTTCTTTACCTTTCTCGCTACAAGTACCGCCGAGAAAGGGGAAAGCGCTCTACCCTGGACCCATTTTAAATTCAAAACTTTATTTTCTGAAAATTATCATTTCTAAAGTCCATAACTTTGTTAATAATTATCTTTATTAAAGTCATTAATATATTCTAATAACATATCTTTAAGGATTCATTTTTTCAAATCACCTTTAGAAAAAGAGAATATCATATTTCCATATTCTAACTTTCACCCTTTTTGTATGATTTATTTTTTCATTATCTATCATACCCTTTTCCATATGATAAACAAGCAATTTTTTTATTTGCCTCAAATATAGATCAAAATATATTTTCAGAGATTGCCTCAAAAAACCTTATGTAAACTTTAATTAAGATATTTTTTATCATGTTTTATGCGCCATTTTCGATTTCTCTTTTTTGATGATAGTTATGTTATAATTAATTTTGAGTTACAAACTTCTTTTTTGAGAAATTATCTAAGTTGAATTTAGGTAAATAATAAATGATGAATGTATCAAAATAGTAAACATTAGATGACTAAGGTAGGTTAGTAAAATTGACTCTTCAATCTTTAGTGAAGATAATTAACTATGGACAATTTTCAAGACCATTTTTAAATTATATAGTTGATTATCTAAAGAATGAATCAACAAAACAACGTGAAGAAATTATTGATTACATTGATGTATTGAAATTAAAATGGGATACAAAATATGAAGAAGCACTGGAAAAAATAGAAGAAGTAATAAAAGGATTATCAAAAGGTGGTTTGTATTATCTTTTTTTAGAACAAAAAATGATTATTTTAAAAAGGTTAAATGA